>NZ_SISB01000040.1 GCF_004310295.1 Pseudomonas sp. BGI-2
ACTGAGAATCCAGGCTCAGCACTTCATACTGCCAGCCAGACGAGAGCGAAGTTACCCAAGAGTGGTCAAGCCTAGACCAGTCAAATACCCCAAAAAGAGGGCTGGAGGGCTTAACTGACTGGCATTAGGGCAAGCCTCGCTCCTACAAGGGCTTTTACTCCTTCTGCGGCCCACCATACGCAGTAATCACCTGCACACTCATCCGCGGCGTCGCCAGGTCCATCCCGGCCTCATCCAGATGCCGCTTCAGCGACAAATTGAATGCCCGTGAAACTTCCCATTGCTTGATCGGCGCGGTCTTGAACCGGGCACGCAGAATCGCATTGCCAGACTCGAAGCTTTCGACGCCCTGGATCTCCAGCGGCGACCAGATGTTGCGCCGTTGCAGCGGGTCGGTGCGCATCTTCTGGCCGACTTCGCGCATCAGTTTGATCGTCTCGTCGATGTCCATGCTGGCGGGCACCGCCACCCGGAAGATCGCGTAGCCAAATTCCCGGGAGTAGTTCTTGATGCTTTTGATTTCGCTGAACGGAATGGTATGCACGATACCGTCGATGTCCCGCAGGCGAACGGTGCGGATGGTCAGGCCTTCAACCGTGCCCAGATGGCCGCCGACGTCCACGTAGTCGTCGATGGCCAGGGAGTCTTCGATGATGATGAACAGGCCGGTGATCAAGTCCGCGACCAGCGACTGCGCACCGAAACCGATGGCCAGGCCGATCACACCGGCACCGGCCAGCAGTGGCGTGACGTTCATGCCCATGTTCGCCAGCGCGACGATCAGCGCAATGATGAAAATCGCTACGAATAGCACGTTACGGATCAGCGGCATCATGGTCTGCGCACGGGCGTTGGCCAGGCCTTTGCGCGAGCGGGTGAGGGCGTGGTGCACCGCCGTGTCGCTGAGGATCCAGATCAGCCAGGCAAAAATCAGCGTGCCGGCGAGGCTGAACAGTTTGACGCTGACTTCGTGGCCTTCGCCTTCGGTGAACGCGATCAGCGACATACCCCAGACGCGCAGGCCCAGCTCGATGAAGACCAGCCACACCACGAGGTGGGCGAGGGTATAGAAGAAGCTTTTCAGGCGCTCCGAATACAGCGCATGACGCTTAACACCGCGTTGCGGTTTCAGCGAATGACGGTGAACCAGGCCGTTGATGACCATGCACAACACCAGCAACACGGTGCAAATCAGCGCCTGGCGCAGTGCGGTGCTGGTGTCGCCGGCTGAGACAAACGTGGCGAACAGCGAGATGGCCACCAATACCAAGGCCGGCACGTACCAGAAGGTGCCGAGAATCGAGAGGGTGTCGCTGAGCGCGCGGCGCGTCAGGCGTCGGGACAACGGCTGGTTGCGGATCAGGTGAGCGATCGGCCGACGGAAGCGCAGGATGAACAACCCGGTGGACAGCGCGGCCAGCACGTTGGCGACGGTGGCGGCGGTGTGAGCCAGATGACTGCCAAGGCTGGCGACCAGACGCGGATCGCTCAGCGCTTCACCGAACGCGGCGAAACTACCGATCAGCCACAACGGCCGAAAGGCTTGATGCCGCAGGATGTACAAGGCGCGGTGGCGATGCGGGCCGTCGAGCAGGGAAAACGCGATCACGCAGATCGCCGAGAAACAGGTGCCGACCATCAACGCATAGGCCAGCACCATGGCCAGGCTTTTGCCCAGTGACGAGGGCAGGGCGTAGCTCATGTAGACCGTAATGACCAAAGCAATCAGCCACGGCCCGAGTTTGCGCAGGGCGAAGCGCAGCATGTCGAGGGCCTTGGGGTGTTGCGGCAGTTCTTCGGTCAGGCCGAAACGCATGCGCACCCGGTGACCGACCCAGATCAGCGCAGCGGCCAACAGGCTCCAGACCATCAGAATCATGGCGAAGGCAAAGATGATCGGCAGCCACTCGTTGGCCGGCAGCATCAGCGCCACGAGTTCGTCCTGGGCCAGTTCAAACTCCTCCGACCAGCGCGTAAGCGGACTGCCGGCTCCGGAGAATTGTTTTTCGAAGTTGGCCAGCGTACCGCCGATCAAGCCGAGTACACCTTGTTCGGTGGCCGGCTGGGCCTTTTTGGTGACGTCGCGCAGCTTCTTCAGGTCCGCCAGCAGTTTGCTGCGCTGCTGATCGTTCTCCAGCGACTTGATGACTTCGTCCAGCGACTGCCCCAGCGGTTCTTGCGCCTCGGGCTGTTTTGCCGAGCTGTTGAGCAAGCCCGGCAAACCGACCGCCTGGGCTGGCGCCATCGGCAGCAGCGCCATCAGGCAGACAAGGAAAAAACACGGCAGGGCGAAAAGACGAGCGAACACTAGGCGGTCAACCTTGGGATGAACAGATCGGCCGAGTGTACGAGCCCGTCAAAATCAATGCGAGCCAAGGGGGAGGATTTATTCGTTGAGTTTGGCGAGGATCTTGAACACCACGGTGGCGAGGATCGTCAGCATGCCGATCCACATGGCGAACACGCCGGCGTTTTTGTCGCGAAAATTGAAGCCGATTGCCAGCAGGATCATCCCGGCAAGAATGGGGATCAGCATGGCGTGGAATGCAGACATCGAGATCATGGGCGACTGCCTTGTCGAAGGGGATAGATTAAGTCTAGGCGGCTTTTGGGCGACCGGTGGTGATGTGGGTCAGAGATGAACCACACATAAAACGCAGGATGTGTGGCGAGAAAGCTTTTTGTGGCGAGGGGATTTATCCCCGTTGGGCTGCGCAGCGGCCCCAAAACCAGCACCGCGATCTTTCAGACAGACCGCATTCGCTGGCTTTGCGACCGCTGCGCGGTCGAACGGGGATAAATCCCCTCGCCACAGGTTGGTCGTTGGGTCAGGGACTACGGCAATTCCTGGCAGGCGTAGAACGCGCTCAGCACTTTGACCAGGTGTGCCAGGTCATGACTGCCGCACAGCTCGCGGATCGAGTGCATGGCGAACGTCGGCAGGCCGATGTCCACGGTGCGCACGCCCAGATGGCTGGCGGTGATCGGACCGATGGTCGAGCCGCAGCCCATGTCGCTGCGCACCACGAAGCTTTGCACCGGCACTTCTTCGGCCATGCACAGATGGCGGAAGAACCCGGCGGTTTCGCTGTTGGTGGCGTAGCGCTGGTTGCTGTTGACCTTGATCACCGGGCCGGCATTGAGTTTCGGGCCGTGGTTGGCGTCGTGCTTTTCCGCATAGTTGGGGTGCACGCCGTGGGCGTTGTCGGCGGAGACCAGCAAGGACTTCTGAATGGTGCGCACGAACTCGTCACCTTCAGGCAGCAGGCGACGCAAGGTTTGCTCAAGCATCGGGCCATCGGCGCCGCAGGCCGAGCAGGAACCGACTTCTTCGTGGTCGTTGCAGACCAACACGCAGGTTTCGTCGGTTTCAGCGGTCAGCAAGGCTTGCAGGCCGGCATAGCAGGACAGCAAGTTGTCCAGGCGCGCGCCAGCGATGAAGTCGCCATGCAGGCCGATAACGGCAGCGCTTTGGGTGTCGTAGAAGCTCAGCTCGTAATCGAGCACCACGTCGGCATTCAAACCATGCTCGAGCGCAAGCTGATTGGTGAGCACGGCGCGGAAGTCCACGCGCTCGTCACCGGCAAATTGCGCCAGGATCGGCGGCAGTTCGGTCTGCGCGTTGATGGCCCAGCCCATATTGGCTTCACGATTGAGGTGGATCGCCAGGTTCGGGATGGTGGCGATCGGCGCCTTGAAATCGATCAACTGGCTCTCGACCTTGCCGTCGCGGCGGAATGTCACGCGGCCGGCCAGGGACAAGTCGCGGTCGAACCACGGCGCCAGCAGCGCACCGCCGTAGACTTCGACGCCCAGTTGCCAGAAACCCTGGCGTTGCAGTTCCGGCTGGGGTTTGACCCGCAGGCACGGGCTGTCGGTATGGGCGCCGACCAGGCGAATACCGCCATGCAGCGGCGAATGACGCCCCATCTTGACCGCGACAATGGACGAGTCGTTACGGGTGACGTAGTAACGACCGTTGGCTTCGGTGGTCCAGGGCTCGCGCTCGTCGAGGCGCACAAAACCCGCCGCTTCCAGACGCTGAACAAGGCTGGCAGTGGCATGGAACGGGGTAGGGGAGGCCTTGAGGAAGTCGATCAGGCCTTGGTTCAACTCTTCGCGCATAAGAAGCTCCAGACAGCAATGGGCGGAAGTTTAACGTATTGGCTGGAGCCTTTGGGCATGACGTGAACCGGTCACGTCAGCTGGCAGCCGCTACCCGCTTTTTCAGGTACTTCATGATGATCTGCTCATCTTCAGGCTTTTCAGGCTTGGGCAGTTGCCGGGGCCAGGCGTTCTGATGAGTCTCCAGCAGCTTTTTCTGACGAGACTGGTCCCAACGAAGAATCTCCCGCGAGGCACATTCCCACCATTCGTGTCGGCAGGCCGTGTAGTACGGGTGATCAGGCGCTGCGCTGCCGTAAAGCAGATCGCGGCCGACCTTTCGCAGGGCGCCACTCTGGTTGCGCAGCTTCCATTTGATTTTCAGCCGCTGCCAGGCCGAAGGTAAGGGTTTGACGCGGGGCACGTCCCGGCACAGTTCGACTAACTCTTGGCTGAACTGCTCACCATGTTGAGAGAAGAAATACGCCTGCATCGCATGGAAAAAGCGTTTTTCCGCGAAGTAGTGATAGATGAATTTTTTGGCTTCATAAACCGGTTTGTCGCGCATCGCGAACGACAGGGCGATCTGCTCGATGGTGTGGATATCGAAGCCGTCCCGGGTCCATTCGTCGATGAATTTGATCGACTCTTCGAACAGCGCGGTGTCGCGGTCGGTCACGCCACACAGTCCGCTGTTGTACAGCTTGAAACCATTCTGCGCAGTGACGCCGTGAGCGTGCAGGCAACCGCCGAGCTTCACATACTCGGAACGTTCACACACGTCCTGCCAGTCGTACTCGAAGCGGTCCATCAAGTAGTGCTGCGGCTGAATCTGTTTGAAGATCAGGTTCGGGTCGCTGGTAAACAGCGTGTCGGTATCGACGAACAGGGTTTTTTCAGCGAGCGTGAGACCGGCGGCAATCGCGCAGGCTTTGCGGCGATGGTGATAGCCATTTTCGCCTTGCCACAGGGTCAGGGTTTCCTGGGTCAGCGTGACCGTCTCGACCGGCCAGCCGGCGTAGTCCTGAGGACGATCCGTGAGGATTCTGATGCTCGGGAGCTTGCCATTCTTCGCATGGGACAGCGCGGTCAAAATACTGAATTTGGCTTCGCGCCGATAAACGTCCTGGTTGCCATAGATCAGGTAAAGCAATTGGTGTCGGGTTTTCTTGACGGGTGTTGCCAGGAATTCGGTACTACTCATCGGGATGGGTATCCTTTTGCTAAAGCAGGCGACTGCGTGTCAGGCAGTGCTTAAAACGGTGCGGGGCATTCGAAGCGCAAGCGTTCACCGGTTTGCGGGTGGGTGAAGCTGAGCATGCTGGCGTGCAGGCACAGTCGTGGCCAGGCGGCCAGGGCTTGCTCATGGGCGTAGAGCCCATCACCCAATAGTGGGTGGCCGATGGAAAGCATGTGCACGCGCAACTGGTGGGAGCGGCCGGTGATCGGCGTCAGTTCGACGCGGCACCAGTTGCCACAACGTTCCAGCACTCGCCAGAAGGTCAGGGCGTGTTTGCCGAACTCGTGGTCCACCACATGACGTGGCTTGGTCGGCGGATCGTAGCGCAAGGGCAGGTCGATGCTGCCGCTGTCCAGTTCCGGTTGTCCCCAGCACAGGGCGGTGTAGGCTTTTTCGGTTTCGCGGTCGTGAAATTGCCGAGACAACTCGCGATGAGTGTCCGGGTCACGGGCCAACAGAATGATGCCGGACGTTTCCCAATCCAGGCGATGGACGATTCGCGCTTCCGGGTAGCCGTTTTCCTGCAGGCGGGTGATCAGGCAATCCTTGTTGTCATCGGCCCGGCCAGGGACAGAGAGCAGCAGGGTCGGTTTATCCACCACCAGTACGGCGGCGTCCTGATGGATGATGCGGATGTTGGACAACGGCATTAAAACAGCCTCGTAACAAACGCCAACGGCGGCTCAGGCCCCTGCGCCCGTAGGAGCGAAGCTTGCTCGCGAACGCATTACTCCGGTCTATGAGATAAACCGGGTTGCCTGCTTCGCGAGCAAGCTTCGCTCCTACAGAAGCGTAAGAGCCTGAGCCGCCGTGGCTCCCGCTGGATCGACTAGCGATCCGGCAGGGTGATATTGAGTTCCAGAATCGAGCAACTGCCCTGGTTTTCCAGCGCGACGTGCACATCGTCGGACCCGATATTGACGTACTTGCGGATCACTTCCACCAGTTCCTTCTGCAAGGCTGGCAAGTAGTCCGGCGTACTGCGCTGGCCGCGTTCATGCGCCACGATGATCTGTAGACGCTCTTTCGCTACCGACGCGGTGCTGACCTTTTTGCTGGCACGAAAGAAGTCAAAAAGATTCATTATCTACCTCCAAACAGGCGCTCGAAGAAGCCTTTCTTCGTCACATCGAGAAAACGATGTTCCACGGTTTTGCCCAACAGACGATCGACCGCATCGCTGTACGCCTGACCGGCGTCGCTCTGGTCATCGAGAATCACGGGCACGCCCGAGTTGGAAGCCTTGAGTACCGCTTGGGATTCCGGAATGACACCCAACAGGGCGACAGCCAGGATTTCCTTGACGTCTTCGACGCCCAGCATCTCGCCATCACTGACACGTTGCGGGTTGTAGCGGGTCAGCAGCAGGTGTTCCTTGATCGCTTCTTCGCCTTTTTCAGCGCGGCGCGATTTGCTGGCCAGCAAGCCCAGCATGCGGTCCGAGTCACGTACCGAGGACACTTCCGGGTTGGTCACGATAATCGCTTCATCAGCGAAGTACATGGCCAGGTGGGCGCCTTTCTCGATGCCGGCCGGGGAGTCGCAGACCACGTATTCGAAGTCTTCTTTCAAAGCCATCAGGACTTTTTCAACGCCTTCCACGGTCAGCGCGTCTTTATCGCGGGTCTGACTGGCGGCCAGGACGTAGAGGTTTTCCAGGCGTTTGTCTTTGATCAGGGCTTGTTGCAGGTTGGCTTCGCCGTTGACCACGTTGACGAAGTCATACACCACGCGACGCTCGCAACCCATGATCAGGTCGAGGTTACGCAAACCGACGTCGAAGTCGACGATAACTGTTTTGTGGCCACGCAGTGCGAGGCCGGTACCGATAGCGGCGCTGGTGGTGGTCTTACCCACACCACCCTTGCCGGATGTAACCACTAGAATCTTGGCCAAGGTGTTTCACCCCTAAGGAAAAAGGACATTTAGCCCCTGAAAAACATCTCTTGAAAAACTACTGCAGTCGGACAGCCTTGGCTGGAATCCGGTCCAGAACAGCGGTAAACACTGCGTTTGGCCTTTTTCCTACTTCGTTTGAGCCGTTTTCGCTACGTTTTAGAGATGCTTGGAAAATGCGGCAGTATCCGTTAAAGCCGAATGATGTTCAACACGTCGCCTGACAGGCTGACTTGCACGCCTGCACCCCACAAAGGGTCGCGACGCAAATCCTCGGAAACCTTGTAGTGACCGGCGATGGAAACCAGTTCAGCGCTCATTTGCTGACAGAAAATCCTGGCTTTCGTGTCGCCTTTGACCCCGGCCAACACGCGACCGCGCATCGGGCCGTATACATGGATGTTCCCATCGGCGAGAAGTTCCGCACCCGGGCTGACCGATGAGATCACCACCAGATCGCAGCCCTGGGCATAAATCTGCTGGCCACCCCGTACTGGCGACGTGATGATTTTTGTCGGTTTGATGGTCGGCTCGGGCGGTTTTTCCGGCTTTTTCTTGATGACGCCTTCGAGCGGGTCCAGAGGACGCTCGCGGGCGCCGGACGGCGGCAGCACCGGCAAATCGACCGCGATGGCTGCCGCGATGTCTTCGATGCGGCTGGCACGGATCGCCAGGGTGCGCAGGCCATGCTGGCGGCACACACGCATCAGGCCCGGCAGATCGACGGCGCCTTCACTGGCCGGGAGTTTGTCCAGGGCCAGCACCAGCGGCGCGTTGCTGAAGAAATTAGGCGCCTGGGCGACCTTGGCGGCCAGTTGCCGATCAAGGTTCTCGAGGTCGTTGCGGGCCAGTTCCAGCACCGTAATGGCGAGCATGCTGCCCTTCAACTGGAACACGGGATACTGGTCTTGCGATTCGGTTTGGCTCATGGTCGGCATACAACGGCTTGTCACTAAAAGTGCCGAGACTTATAACGAGAACGCCCGCAAGCCGCAAGCCGGGTCGAACGATGTAGAATGCGCGGCCATTGTCTTTCCGGAACCTTTAATGGATCGCCCGCGTTTTCGAAAAACATTTCTTATGCCGCGTTTCTGGCCGCTGTGGTGTGGCTTGGGGCTGTTGTGGCTGATTGTTCAGTTGCCGTATCCGGTGTTGCTGTATATCGGTCGCCTGCTCGGTTCACTGATGTATCGGCTGGCCGGCGACCGACGGCGCATTGCCAAGCGCAATCTGGAACTGTGTTTCCCTGAAAAAACCGCTGCCGAGCGCAAGCGCCTGCTCAAGGAAAACTTCGCCTCTACCGGTATCGCTTTCTTTGAAATGGCCATGAGCTGGTGGTGGTCGCGTCAGCGTCTGGCGAA
The DNA here is from genome assembly GCF_004310295.1 of Pseudomonas sp. BGI-2. Classification (GTDB taxonomy): domain Bacteria; phylum Pseudomonadota; class Gammaproteobacteria; order Pseudomonadales; family Pseudomonadaceae; genus Aquipseudomonas. The sequence continues at coordinate 8,602 of NZ_SISB01000040.1, forward strand.
GCTGGCCCATGTCGAAGGTCTGGAGCATTTGAAAAAGGCCCAGCGCGAAGGCAAGGGCGTGATCCTGATGGCGGTGCATTTCACCACGCTGGAAATCGGCGCGGCGCTGTTGGGGCAGCAGCACACCATCGACGGCATGTACCGCGAACACAAAAACCCGCTGTTCGATTACATCCAGCGTCGGGGTCGCGAGCGGCACAACCTCGATTCGCTGGCCGTGGAACGCGACGACGTGCGTGGCATGCTCAAACTGCTGCGGGCAGGCCGCGCGATCTGGTACGCACCGGATCAGGACTATGGCGCCAAGCAAAGTATTTTTGTGCCGCTGTTCGGGATTCAGGCTGCAACGGTCACGGCCACCAGCAAGTTTGCCCGGCTGGGCAAGGCGCTGGTGGTGCCGTTCACCCAGGAGCGCCTGGCTGACGGCAGCGGCTATCGGTTGATGATCCACCCGCCGCTTGAAGGTTTCCCCGGCGAAACCGAAGAAGCAGATTGCCTGCGGATCAATCAGTGGGTCGAAGGCGCCCTGCGCGAGTGTCCGGAGCAATACCTCTGGGCACATCGACGCTTCAAAAGCCGTCCACCGGGCGAGCCGAAGTTGTACAAGAAACGCGGCTGAGCCCCTGATCCCTTTAAAGCACCATGGAGTGTTGCGATGAGTCCTGCTGAACCGGTTACAGGGTTGATTCTTTCCGGCGGCGGGGCTCGGGCGGCGTATCAGGTGGGCGTGCTGGCGGCGATTGCCGAGTTGCTGCCGGTGGGCGCGGCGAATCCGTTTCCGGTGATTGTCGGCACCTCGGCCGGGGCGATCAACGCGGTCAGCCTCGCCAGTGGGGCGATGGACTTTCGTGGCGCGATCGAGCGCCTGACCGCGTTCTGGCAGGGCTTTCGCAGTCATCTGGTGTTACGCAGCGATTGGCCTGGCGTGATCAGCCAGGCCAGCCGCTTTGTCAGCCACAGTTTGCTGGGCATCGGTGCGCAGGTTCCGGTGGCCTTGCTCAACAGTTCGCCCCTTCGCGGATTGCTCAACGACAAATTGCACATGACCGGCATCGCCGAAGCCATCGCCCAGAAGCAATTGCAGGCGGTGGCGGTCACGGCGTTCGGTTACGAGTCCGGGCAGGCTGTCACGTTCTACCAGGGCGGCGGCACCATCGATGCCTGGTTGCGCCATCGGCGGATCGGCGTCCCGACGCAATTGACCGTCGATCACTTGCTGGCCAGTTCAGCGATTCCGCTGTTGTTCGCGCCGGTGAAAATCGGCGAGGAGTATTTCGGCGACGGCGCGGTGCGCCAATCAGCACCGATCAGCCCGGCCCTGCACCTGGGCGCGAGCCGAGTGCTGGTGGTGGGCGTCAGCGGCAACCCGCGCGGGGTCGACCCGGAGCAGCCGCTGCAACGGGCCTACACCGGTCAGCAGCCAACCCTGGCGCAGATCGGCGGGCACATGCTCAACAGCACGTTCATTGACAGCCTGGAAAGTGACATCGAGTTGTTGCAGCGTCTGAATCAGTTCAGTCACTTGCTGCCCGATGGCACGCCGGCGCGCGCGTTGGGTGTGGCACCGGTGGAAGTGTTGGTGATTTCGCCGAGTCAGCCGATCGATGAGATTGCGGCGCGGCATCGGCAGGAATTGCCGGCGGCGTTGCGCCTGTTTCTGCGCGGGCCGGGGGCGACCAAGACAAGTGGTGCGGGGGTGTTGAGTTACCTGCTGTTCGAGGCGGGGTATTGCAGTGAATTGATTGATCTGGGGCGGCGTGATGCGTTGGCCAAGCGCGAGGAGTTGTGTCGGTTTCTTGGGTTGTCGGAGTCTGTTGTTCCGGTTTGAGATCGGCGGTGCGGCCTTCGCGGGCAAGCCTCGCTCCTACAGGGGATCTTCAGCACAACAAAGATCAACTTTAGGAGAGAGGCTTGCCCGCGAAGGCGCCCTTACAGACGCCGCCGGATCAGAAGTGAACCTTGACCAGGAAGCTGGTCACGCTCTGATCAGTCTTGAAACCCTGGCTGTCTTCGATGCCGTACTTGTTTTTCCAGTAGTCATACTCGACGCCGACGTACAACTGCTTTTCGCCCAAATTCAGCGCCTTGCCCAGGTCGTATTTGACCTGCGGATTGAAGTGCAGGTTGGCGTGATATTCGCCTTTTTTGTTGACGTCGTTGTCGACCACCCAGTCCATGAAACCGTCGATCAGGATGTTCGAATCGCCAACGGGAATGGTGTAGGACCATACCGGGGTGATCTGCCAGATATCATCACCCGGACGGTCGCCTTCGGTGTGACGGTTGTAGAAGTTCAGCTGGAAGTAGTCGAAACCTGGAATTGCCAGGTCGAAACCAGGACCGATCAGGTAGGACTCGGTATCGTCTTCACCGAACTCATACGTCATGGCCAGCAGCACGTCTTTGATCGGGCCGAATTCGAGTTTCTGGTCGAAGATCTTGCCGAACGACAGGCGCGGACTGAATTCGCCGTAGTAGGTGTTCTCACCGGCGAAGGCGTCTTCCTTGCCGTTGTAGAAGATCTTGTCGATGAAGAAGAAGTTGTCGCCGTATTTCCAGCCATCGGCGTGTTCGAAGGTCACTGTCTGCTGAATGCGCGGGTTGACCTGGAAGTCCTTGCCATACAAGTAGGTCAGGCTGTTGTTCTGCCATTGCAGCAAGTCGCCGGCCATTGCCTGGCCCCCGGCCAGTAACGATCCCGCCAGCATCAGGCTAGTGCACGTACGTTTCATTCGGTTGCTCCCAAAAAGTAGGTGTTCCACGTTATTTTTCTAAGGTCGACGCTCTGGTGTGGCGCCTTTTTCTGTAGCTGTAAAAAATCATCCATCCGGTCAGCTTTAGTGCTGTTAGCAAGAGCTGAGCCAAGGCTTTCGAAAAGCCAAAAACTCCCGCTCGGCTGCTCAAGAACAGTCGATTGAGAGGGGTTTTGGAGTGCCTTGGTACCGTGCAGAGCCGGGATAAGTTGGCTTTCTGGTCAGGAATTAAATCCGGGCTTTTTTTTAAAGCGGATTCAGGCGGCCGCGGAGAATACTGACTCCTTGGCCAGGTCTCAAGTGCCCCCCAACAGCGCACCGACGACAGGTGTAGAGCACGGTTGCGGGCCATCTTAAAAGTGCACCTTTACCAGCAGGCTGGTGGTGTTTTCATTGGTGTCGAAGTTGCCGTTGTTTTCAATGCCGTACTTGTCTTTCCAGTAGCTGTACTCGACGCCGACGTACACCTGTTTCTCCCGCCAGCCCAGGGCCTTGCCCAGGTCGTACTTTATCTGCGGGTTGATATGCAGGTTGGCGTGGTAGGTGCCGTGTGAGTTCTGGTCGTTATCCACGACCCAGTCGATGTAGCCGTCGATCAACAGGCTCGAGTTGCCCAATGGCAGGGTATAGGACCAAGCCGGCGTGATCTGCCAGACATCATCGCCGGGGCGCGAGCCTTCGGTCTGGCGATAGTAGAAGTTCAAGGTGAAAAAGTTGAAGCCCGCAACCTTGAGGTCGAAACCGGGGCCAATCAGATAGGCCTCGGTGTCGTCTTCGCCATTCTCGTAGGTCATGGCCAGCAACACGTCCTTGATCGGGCCGAATTCGAAACGGCGGTCGAGGATTTTGCCGAAGGAGAGACGCGAACTGAACTCGCCGTAATAGGCGTGAACGCCTTTGTTCCGGTCCTTCTCGCCGTTGTAGTAAGTGCTGTCGACGAACAGAAAATTGTCGCCGTACTTCCAGCGGTCGGCATGCTCAAAGGTTATTGTCTGCTGGATCGACGGATTGACCGCGAAATCCTTGCCGTACAAATAGCTCAGGCTGTTGGTCTGCCACAGCAATAAATCGCCGGCCATGGCTTGGCTCGCGGCCAACAGGCCACCGCCCAACAGCATGTTTGTCTGTGTCCGGATCATCTGTTGCTCCCTCTTGTTTTTATTGTTCGTGGCGAGGGGATTTATCCCCGTTCGGCTGCGCAGCAGTCGTAAAACAGGCGAATGCGGTTTGCTTGAGAGAATGCTGGGGCCGCTTCGCGCCCCAACGGGGCGGTGCGACGTTTCGCTAAATCCCCTCGCCACAGAGGTTTGATTAGTGCGGGTGAGCGTGGCAGTCGTTGATCGCCGCGCGTTCGCGGCCGCCAAGAATGTTGAACAGCAAATTCAGCGACAGCGCACTCAACGTCGCCATCGCAATGCCGCTGTGGGTGATCGGACTCATCCACAACGGCAAGTGCGCGAAGAACTCCGGACGTACCACCGGAATCAGCCCCATGCCGATGCTCACCGCCACCAGCAGCTGATTGCGACGGTCACCGATGTCGGCTTCTTGAAGAATCTTGATCCCGGTCGCGGCCACCATGCCGAACATCGCAATCGCCGCGCCGCCCAGTACCGCTGGCGGAATCGATGCCACCAGGAATGCCGCTTTCGGCAACAGGCTCAGCATCACCAGCAAACCGCCAGCGACGATGGTCACCGAGCGACAACGCACGCCGGTCATCTGCACCAGGCCGATGTTCTGCGCGAACGAAGAGTGGGTGAAGGTGTTGAAGAAACCGGCGAAGAACGAGGCGCCGGCATCACACAGCAAACCGCGGCGCAGCATGCGCGGGCAGACTTCCTGGCCGGTGATTTTGCCGAGCGCGAGGAACATTCCGGTGGACTCGACAAAGATAATCACGACCACCAGGCACATGGAAAGGATCGGTGCGAGTTCAAATTTGGGCATGCCGAAATGCAGCGGGGTGACGATCTGCACCCAGGGCGCCTGAGCCATGCCGCTGAGGTCGACCATGCCGATCAGCCCGCAGATCACGTAGCCGAGGCACATGCCGATCAGCACGGAAATGTTGACCCAGAAACCGCGCATGAAGCGATGGACCAACAGGATGGTTGCCAGCACCAGCGCGGCGATGGCCAGGTAAATCGGTGAGCCGAATTGCGTGGCACCCGCACCGCCGCCGGCCCAATTCACGGCCACGGGGAACAGCGACAAACCGATTGAGGTGATGACTGTGCCGGTCACCAGAGGCGGGAAGAAGCGTACGACTTTGGACATGAACGGGGCGATGATCATGCCGAAGAAACCGGCAGCGATGGTTGCGCCGAAGATCCCTTGCAGACCGATGCCCGGCATGCCCGCCATGGCGACCATGCTGCCGACGGCGGCGAAACTGGCGCCCATCATCACCGGCATACGGATGCCCATCGGACCGATACCGAGCGATTGCACGATGGTGGCGATCCCGGCCACCAGCAGGTCGGCGTTGATCAGGAAGGCGATTTCTTCACGACTCAGGCCGGCGGCCTGCCCGATGATCAGCGGCACCGCGATGGCTCCGCCGTACATCAGCAGAACGTGTTGCAATCCCACCAGGATCAGTTGCAAAAGGGGCAAACGCTGAATTGCGGGTGCGTCGGGGATGCGCGCTTCGGATAGCTCGGACATGCAACACCTCGGATCTTTTTTATTCTTGTGATTTTGTGCATCAGGGGGACCGCGTCGCGGCCATTCGCGGGCAAGCCTCGCTCCTACAGGTTTAGGGTCGATTGCATCATTTGTGAACGACTCGAATCTGTAGGAGCGAGGCTTGCCCGCGAAGCTTTTAGCGGTTAGTTGGTGGGAGCTCCCTGAACAATCCACGCGCCGATCAGGTCACGTTCCTGCTGGGTCATCTGGGTGATGTTGCCCAGTGGCATGATCTGGCTGGTGACGGCTTGCGCCTGGATCCGCGCCGCGTTCTGGCGGATCTGCTCGGGGGTGTCGAACATCACACCGCCCGGTGCAGCGCTGAACAGCGGGCTGGTCGGTTTGGCGGAATGGCAAACCGAGCAACGTTCCTGAATCACGCTGTGCACCTTGTCGTAACTCGGCCCGGCGTTCGCAGCCTGAACCGGCGCTTCAGCAGGCTTCGCGGCGGCAGGTTTGGCACCTCCACCGAGGGCGGTTTCCGGCAGCGGCTGGTACTCGATGGTGCCAGGTGCCTTGGCTACTTCAGGTGCACTGGACATCTGCGCCGGGCCAGTCACGTACGCCAGGCAGATCATGCCCACTGCTGCGACGGGCATGGTCCAGGCGAACTTGTGGCTGTCATGACGGGTGTTGAAGTAATGACGCACCAACACCGCCAATACCGCGATCCCGGCCAGGATCAGCCAGTTGTATTGGCTGCCGTAAGTGCTCGGGAAGTGGTTGCTGATCATGATGAACAGCACCGGCAAGGTGAAGTAGTTGTTGTGACGCGAACGCAGCAAGCCTTTGGCCGGCAGCGCCGGATCCGGCGTGCGGTTCTCGGCAATCGCCGCCACCAGCGCACGCTGGGCCGGCATGATGATGCGGAACACGTTGCCGACCATGATGGTGCCGATGATCGCGCCGACGTGCAGGTACGCACCCCGCCCGCTGAACACTTTGCTGAAGCCGTAAGCGGCGCCAATGATCAGCACGAACAGGATTCCGCCTAGCAGGGCAGGGCGTTTGCCCAGGGCCGAGTCGCAAAGGAAGGAGTAGACGAACCAGCCGACGAACAACGAGGCAATGCCCAGTGCGACCCCTTCAGGGCCGGTCAGGCTGCTGCCCGGTGCCAGCAGGTACAGCGTCGGGTTGGAGTAGAACACCACGCACAGCAGCGCAATCCCCGACAGCCAGGTGAAATAGGCTTCCCATTTGAACCAGTGCAGGTTGTCCGGCATGGTCGGTGGGGCCAGTTTGTATTTTTCCAGGTGATAGATACCGCCGCCGTGGATCGCCCACAAATCGCCCGCCAAGCCACTTTTCGGGTTGACCCGATTGAGGTTGTTTTCCAGCCAGACGAAATAGAACGACGCACCGATCCAGGCCACGCCAGTAATCATGTGAACCCAGCGCACGCTCAGGTTCAGCCATTCCAACAGATGTGCTTCCACAGTCTTTACCTCTCGCCTGTCACTCTGTCGTCGAGTGATCAGACCTTCTCTTATTGGTGGGGGGCAAGGATCAACCGCTCATCCTCTTTGAAAAAATGCTCATCGCAGTTATTGCCTGTGCCACTGCGATCAACCACCAGGAAGTCATCCCGCTTTTCGATCGTCAGCACCGGATGGTGCCAAACGCCGCGATGGTAATTAATGCCCTGCCTGCCGTTGGTGACGAAGGCGCGGACCAAGCCTGATACAGGTTCATCGCCAAGTGGCGCGACCACGATCAGAAAGGAGTTGCCGAGCAGCGGGATGAAAGCCTGGCTGCCCAGCGGGTGACGCTCCAGCATACAAACGGTCAGCGGCATGTCCTGCGCGTCGGCGCGGAATATGCTGATGATCGCGTTGTCCTCTGGCGTGGCGGTTTCAACCGTCGCCAGTTTGTGAAAGCGCATGGTCGAACCGTTGTTGATCATGAAGTGATCGCTACCGTCGGTTTCGATCACGTCACCGAAAGGGGCGAAGGCTTCTTTGGTCAGCGGTTCAATCTTCAATGTGCGCATGCTGGTTCTTATCCGAATTCTATGTTGTTTGTTCTGACGCCTTCGCGGGCAAGCCTCGCTCCTACAGGGTTAGCGTCATCCTTGTAGGAGCGAGGCTTGCCCGCGAAGGGTTCGGCGCTTATTTAGCGACCTTGCCCAAAACGCGCAAGCGGCTCACACCACCATCCGGGAACACATTGAGGCGGATGTGGGTGATCGGCCCCAGGGCCTTGATCTGCTCGGCGAAGGTGTGTTCGGCGTGCATTTCCAGTTTCTGCGCCGGCAGCAATTCGCGCCAGAACAGCGATTGGGTTTCGATCTGGCTGTCGGTGCCGCCCTTCACGAACGCACCCTGGATCGAGCAAGTGTCTGGGTAGTTGCCCTTGAAATGCAGGGTGTCGACGATGACTTTTTCGATCTCGCCGGCGTGACCCAGCGCGACAATGACCCAGTCATTGCCTGGCGTGCGACGACGTGCCGTTTCCCAGCCGTCGCCCATGTTGATGCCACGGCCCGGGTTGAGGATGTTGCTCATGCGCCCGAAGTGTTCGTCGGAGCAGGCGAGGGCGCGGCCGCCGTTCAGCGCTGCAGCCAGGTCAACCTGTTCGTTGTCGCCAACCGCGGACCAGTCGCGGAACGGAATACCGTAAACACGCAGACGGGCCACGCCACCATCCGGGTAGATGTTGAAGCGCAGGTGACTGAACGCCTGGTCGTTGTTGATTTCGTGGAAGTGGTGGCTGTTGCCTTGCAGCTCGACGGCCGACAGCACTTCAGTCCACTGGGTGCTTTCGTCCGGCTCGCCCGAGGCCAGGAAGCACGCTTCCAGGGAGGCCGATGGCGGGAAGTTGCCGGTGAAGAATGAAGTGTCGATGTCCACGCCTTTGATCGAACCCGGTACGCCCAGGCGGATCACGGCGCTGTCGTAACCTTCGAAGCGCTTGCGGCGCGACTCCCAGCCGTCCATCCACTTGCCGTTGTCATCGAACACGCCCTCCTTCCACACAGCCGGGGTCGGCTGGAACAGGCGGTTGGCATCAGCGAACCAGTCATCGGTGACCGAGATGATTTTGGTGCCCAGACGGGCGTCGGCCAGGTTGACGAACTTCTCGAAAGGTACGGCGTAAGCTTTCATTCTTCTTGTCTGCCTTTAATTAGTTGGCTTGGGATGCTTGCAGTGCCCTGGGTGCTTTTCGCGTTTAAGAACACTCGGGCAAGGCTCGCTATAGGGTCAGTAATCGGAACAGGGCGATCTTGTTGATCTGCGCCAGCGCGCATTTGAATTCGATGTCCGCCGAATTGTGAATGCGCGTTTCGAACGCCGCGAGGATCTGATGCCGGTTGCTGCCTTTTACCGCCATGATGAAGGGAAACTTGAACTTGGCCTTGTAGGCGTCGTTCAGCTCGGTGAAGCGAGAAAACTCTTCGGCCGTGCATTGGTGAATACCGGCGCCAGCCTGTTCATGGGTGCTGGCTTCGGTCAGTTGGCCCTGGACGGCGGCTTTGCCGGCCAGGTCCGGGTGAGCGTTGATCAGGGCCAGTTGGCTTTCGTGATCGGCGCTCAACAGGATATCGCTCATGCGCTGGTGCAGGGTTTCGATCTCGTCGATCGACGCGTCCTGGCCCAGGTCGAAGGCCTTCTCGGCCACCCATGGCGAATGTTCGTAGATGTCGGCGAAGGCTTTGACGAAAGCGTCGCGGCTCAGGGTCGACGGTTGCAGGGTTTGAAAGCGGCTCATTTTGCGGCCCCTTGGTACGGATGGGTTTCGTGCCAGTGGCGAGCGATGTCGACGCGACGGCTGAACCACACCTGTTCATGACTTTTAGCGTATTCGATAAAGCGCTTGAGTGAGGCCAGACGCGCCGGACGGCCGATCAGGCGGCAGTGCAGGCCGATCGACAGCATCTTCGGTGCTTCGGCGCCTTCAGCGTAAAGCACGTCGAATGCGTCTTTGAGGTATTCAAAGAAATCGTCGCCCTTGTTGAAACCCTGGACCTGGGTGAAGCGCATGTCGTTGGTGTCCAGCGTGTACGGGATCACCAGGTGCGGTTTGCCGGTCGGGTTGTTCGGTTCCCAGTAGGGCAGGTCGTCGTCGTAGGTGTCGCAGTCGTAGAGGAAACCGCCTTCTTCCATCACCAGCCGGCGGGTATTCGGGCCGGTGCGGCCGGTGTACCAGCCCAGCGGGCGTTCACCGGTGATTTCGGTCAGCACGCGGATCGCTTCGAGCATGTGCTCGCGTTCCTGCGCTTCGTCCATGTACTGGTAGTCGATCCAGCGATAACCGTGGCTGCAGATCTCGTGGCCGGCCTCGACCATCGCGCGGATCACGTCCGGGTGACGCTGGGCGGCCATGGCCACGGCGAAGATAGTCAGCGGAATGTCGAATTCCTTGAACAGTTTCAGAATCCGCCAGACGCCGACACGGCTGCCATACTCGTAAAGGGATTCCATGCTCATGTTACGCGCGCCTTGCAGCGGCTGCGCCGAGACCATCTCCGAAAGGAAGGCTTCGGATTCTTTATCGCCGTGCAGGATGTTGCGCTCGCCGCCTTCTTCGTAATTGAGCACGAAGGACAAGGCGATGCGGGCATTGCCCGGCCAGTGTGGGTGAGGAGGGTTACTGCCGTAACCGATCAGGTCGCGTGGGTAGTCAGCGCTCACTGCAGTCTTCCTTCTTATTCGTTGACAGATTGTGTGGCGTGCCTGGAAGTGGGAAGACAGGCTGGCGTCACAGCGATGGGCTGATTGTATACAACTTTATATCCACTTTGTAAGCCTGAATTTTTGCATTTTTGATGAACTGTCATCTTCACATGTTATTGCAAGAAACCTGCCCAATTGGTCAGCTAATGGATGGAAGGTCCTCTGATAGTATGGTTTGGCGTCAGATTCGCCGGGAATCCTTGAATGGCAGTGCTTACTGGAAAAATGTCGTTTTTATTGTGTACAATTTTTTTGAAAAGTGTCTTAATCAGTCGCTCGCCGCAGCGTTTCGTGCTCCGAATCGGTGCGGTCTCCTTTTCAACTGACTTCGGGAGGCGCGAGGTCTGACTGCTCCACGCAGGCAGACGCGCAGAATCAATGGGACGTTTGACTACACACGTTTTGGACGCTGCACACGGTTGCCCGGGCAGCTCGATCAAGGTCGAGTTGTACCGCGTTGAAGGCTCGCAGCTGGAATTGGTCGCCAGCGCGATCACCAACAGCGACGGCCGTGTCGATGCACCGCTGCTGCAAGGCGATGACTACCGTTCCGGGGTCTATCAGGTTCAGTTTCATGCGGGCGATTACTACCGCGCCCGTGGCGTTCAGCTGCCTACGCCTGCGTTCCTGGATGTGGTGGTGCTGCGCTTTGGCATCTCTGCGGAACAGGATCACTATCACGTGCCGTTGCTGATTTCGCCGTACAGCTATTCCACGTACCGCGGCAGCTGATCCCCCAAGCAGCTGCCTCAACCTGGAAGCGACTGCGCATATAGCTTCTTTGGTCTTTCGCCCGCCCACACTGCGGGCTTTTTTTTGCTTGTTGTTTGAGCAAGTACATTGGGTTGCACCTCGTGAGCCGACTGCGAGGTGCACGCGTTTCTCAATCAGCGTTCCTTGATGATGAAAACTGAAGGACTTCCAGCGGGTAGGTGCTGGACGCCGCCTATTAGCCATACCACATCACCACGCGCATCAGCGGCAAGCAGCAACTGGTGGGCTTCGACGCCAATTCGCGCGCTCAGCATAGGGTCTGCAAGCTCTGGCGCGCGCGGCGGTGTGATTTCAATCGCGTTAGTCTCCACACGTCCCAGTTTCAAAAAATAGACCTTGTTGTGATTGGGTCTGTTAAATACCAGCGTTGGCGGGGGGAGCTTGACGTTGTCCACGTTTGCAGGAAGGAAGACCTTGTAATTGCTGCGGCCCAGTATCGAGGCGAGCAATAACGGCAGTTGGCCCGGTTCGGTGGGCCGCTCTGTGTAATCCCTCCAGGCAGGGGCGCTCTCGGGTTTGAAGTTCAACTGCTGCAAGTGCACCACGGATTCCGGAGAGTGCAAAGGGACTATCCTCCGCGGGCCGTCACTGCCGGAAGCGACAGGCAATATATCCAGCGGATCGCCGAGTCCTTTGACGCCGATGGTCGATTTCCCCTCCCAGTAGCGGAATGTTTGCATCATGGAGGCCAACCCGCCGCCGTTGATTTCCTCCGATCCACTGGAAAGCTCAAATAATCGCTTTGCAACGGCGCGCGATGTGGGTTCGGTGAAACCCTTGAATGCATCCGCGACATGGTGTGTGAGTGTTTTCTCGAAGAGACGAACAGCGCCGTCAACTTTTCGAGTATTTGTGCCTGCGTGGTGGCTAGTGGCTACAGGCTGCAATGAGGGTGCTTCGTGCAACATGCGTTCGAATACCTCGAAGCGGGATGGCGCAAATTCCGGGTGTTGAAGGAAAACGATGGGTAGCCGATCGGCCAGTGGCCCCTTTGGTACGATGTGGTAATGGAGCTGACCAATCTGTACGGATTCCACCGATTCAGGTTTGGTTGTTTTTCCCCAGGATGCCCACAAGTACGGGTTTCTATTCAAGGTTGAAGCATTATGGTTGGCGCCTGCTTCCGCATGGTACGCATCGACATTTTCATCCAGGCGAGGGCGCTTGCTCGGGCCCGGACCGGCATCTTCGGCGTCTGGTAGCAGCTGATGGCCGGCCATTTGGGGGCTTTCGCCTAAAGCTGCGGTGATGGGGGCTTTACGTTGCCAAAGTGTCATCCCTTCAATGCTTTCGAGTACCGGGCCAGAAGGAATCAATTCGATCGCTGAGGTCGCCTGATAATCCCCGCCGGCATTTTTGCGGATCATGACGGTGCCTCCGTCCGCAAGGTCAACATAGGTTCTCTTCAACTTGTCGTAGCGGATCCCGTCTGTATCTGGTTTTGACAGCTTGTCGGCTAAATGCCGGGGAATGATCTCCAGCGTCTCTGGCCTCGTCGGTGCAATTGCCATCGGAACCCGGCCCTCTCGGACTATTCTCCACTGTGGCTGGCCAGGAATTTTCCTGAGAATCGGCCCTGCCTGGCCAGGCGCAAAAGGGAAGGGGACTTGGTAATCACCTTTTGCGTTTGCTCTGATCAGAAAAATGCCTTCCGGTCCAATATCAGCGTAAAGCTGTTGCCGGCTACTCATGAAAAGCCCGGTTTCGTCGATCCTGAATAGTTGATCAACCTGGTTTCGAGGCCAGGAAATCATGTTGGTAGCGGTCTCGGCGGCGCTTGCAGCGTTAACCGGCATGTCGGTGATGACGATAGGCTGACGAGAGACGATATCGGGTGACGTACTTGATACATTCGTGTCGGAAACAGGCCCTCCGTCGCCCAGAGGCCTGCCACCTCGTACCCGATTATCTCCTGACGAAGATCTTGGAGGTGTCGCTGAAGTGTCAGGTGTATTGGAGGTTGAGGTCCTTTTTGGTGGTCTGGCCATGACAATGGTTCCGATAAATATTCTGCTGAATGTCCTAGTCAGGAAGTGCACCTGAAGATGACGAGGAAGTTGTTGGCTGTCAGTAGGGCGCGTGAACGTGTACGGCCCCAGACATCACAGTCTCAAGTTTTGGTGAATTTGGATTTTGAAGTGCAATAAATATGTATGGGTTGAAACGGTATTTGCAACAAAAGACTTCTGCTCAAAAGTTGGACTAATGGTGATGATTTTTTGGGTATGTTCTAAAAGGTTTTGCAGGCGTCTAAAAGAATTCGCAGGTTGGCGGCGCTTACAGGAGGGGAGGAAGTGGTGCCGGACTCCATCAATTCGTAGCAATGTTGCAGTTGGTGCGCGCACCGGTTCAGAGGCACCAGGTCGGCGTAATGGACAGTACGGGATTTGTCTGAATCAAGTATCCAGTGACGTTTCGACAGATTGTAAGACAGCGTGCCGACCGTGCTGTCTTTCATTGCTATATGTCGAACAGCGATGTCTTCCATTTTTAGTGATGTCATTTCTGCCGCTATTGCTGCTTCGTTCGGAAGGTGGTTTTTAAAGTACCTGCCGTCGAGTGAGTCAATGTACACCTCGTCAAAATCAAGATCGACTTTGTAAATAGCGCCGTTTGGAGTGATCACACGTATTTGATCTGTCAGATCTTGAGGGTCGTTGTATTGCGGTAGATGAATTACGGCGTGTCCAATCAGCAAGTGGTTGTCCACCAGTTTGATCCTGGTGTAGGCGAGGCCCGTTGCGTCGAATTCCCAGGTAGACGCCGACTGTGATTTGATGGTTGCGTTCGCGCGTGCACCTGGCGTTGAAATGCGTAACGTCATTTCGGAACCGAGGTGAACAAGGTACGTCGAGCCGTCTCCGACCAGGTTCTCGATAGCCGTTTGCTCGGGGTAAGAGATAAGTTTGACGCATTTCTCTTGGTTGCCCAGCTGATGAGCGTCATTATCGAAGGGTTGATGGTAGACATGCTTTCCATCTCTGGCCTCTAACGGCAATGGCACCTCCCTGGTTCGCTCCATCGGGCCGTTTATCTCAAACTGATCGTTTGAAAATGCTGTATCGGGTAAGGAGGGTTGGTTGACCCGATAAGAAACGCCATCGTTCATGATCAGAATGAAATGTTGGTTCAACGTCTTGTCGGGGCGCGTTAGTCGGCTCGTGATTCTTTGGTCTCCACTCCAGATAGAACTGGCCAGGTTCTTGATAGTCAACCGCTTACGGTCAAAGTGAAAAGTCAGGCCGCATTCCTTATACAGGATGCGGTCGAAATCACGTTGACGCATCAGGTCTACGTTGTAGTATGCCTCGATTCGTGTCAGTTCATGATTGGCGTAATCAATATAAACGGTGGTCAACGTGTTTGTGCTTCGTTGCTTTACTCTAAGCGTGGTATGTTCATTGATTCGCGAAATACAGTAGTTCTTGTCTTTGTCGTGCGCGATCGTGGATTCACCATTGTAGAGAATGATCGGATTTTGAATGATGCCTTGTTGAGTGACCACGGCTGCAATGTCACGCGGGTCATCGGTGTTAATGGTTTCAGGGAATTCAGGCATCAAATGAAATCCGTCCTTTGTAATGAAAGTCAGTTTTCCATTCTGTAGTTGCCGTTGGTTGTTGACAATTTTGTAGACACCCTTGATGTAGATATCCCGTTCGCTGAGGTCGTTGAGATCAAATCCTGAGGTGATGACCAGCGACTGTTTTTCTATCTTCCAGCTTTTTATCAGGTCCATTCTCCAGTCAAGCGCAATGACACTCTCGTCTACACCATCCTCAGTAATAAATACGTTGCCGGGTTTATGCGCAACAGCATAGTGATCCTTTCCGGGGCCGCCGGATGCGGAACCATGATTGTTCAGAAGGTAGATTTGATCATCCCCGGCGCCCGCCTCAATGGTATCGCGACCCCGAGACTTGATTATGTTCGGTCCGTCTGTACCTATGACCTTGTTTTCCGCGCCGGCCAAGGTTTCTGCGTTTTCAATGCCCTCTAAAAGCGTGTGTCGATAATTAAAGCGGCTGTCGTTGGTCTGGTCGTGGGTGATGATAGACAGCCGCCCATCGTTCAAATCGATGACATATCCGAATCGTTGCTTGTTACGCTCAGGGTAGTTACCGGTGATTGTCAACGTGTCGTTGCCAAGGCCGCCTTTCAATGTAGTGGGTAGTGGGTCCTTTGGGCCGTTTTTGAGGAGGTCTGCGGCGCCCTCGAAGATGAATTCATCATCTTTTTCACCCCCGGTCAGATGCTTGATGCCTGCGGCGTAATAGAATCTGTTGGGCTTTTTTTCAATGCCATTAATGGTGTCGTTTCCGCCACCAATAAACCATACCGCGCCTTTGTTCTCTCCTGGCGTTCCGAATTCCGCGCCTGGCATGTCCGCGGTCACTCCGTCGCGCGCATCAATAGTGTCGTTACTGTCAATAACATACGGTTTCGGGACGGTTTTATAAGTGTATTGCTGAGCATCCCAATCGAAGCTGGTTACTTGGGTCGGCTTGAGCTCTACCTGAAACTTGCCATTTACAATGATCTCCGTGGTGTCCTTTAACTTACCTTCCAGTAATTTTCGCGCAGTCGCTTGTAATAACCTCGAATGTTCAACGGTTGATTTGGCAATCGCGTGGCGAGTTTGAATGTCTTCGTCGGGACTTATTCCCCAGAAGGCGAACCAGCCTGTACGCAGGCGTTCATGGGTAGTGAGTTCGATGTAATCATCGATATCGTCGACGACGCGTACCGCCGCATAGACCTGGGAACCTGCGACCAGAAGAAGTCCGGCTGCCAACCCCACTGGCCCGATAAAGGAGAAGCCAGCCAACGCAGCGGCCCCCAAAATTAATGTCATTGCCGCGCTGGTCACGCTCAAGCCTGCGCTGACGTAGTGATCCATGGATTCTTTGCCTGTCGCTGCCGCTGCGTTATTAAAGGATTTAACCGCGGAGATGACATCGAAGGGCAATGTCAGTGCGCTGGTGATCAGACCCGCACCCCGGCCTAGACGAACGCCGAAGCTGGTTTTGGCAAAATCCTTGTAGGCTTTTTGCCCTGCCTCAATCATGTATTTTGCTTGTTTCGTGACAGCGACTTCGACGGCTAGCGAAGTAACTTCTGCTGAAATGCTGAGGCTATTGAATACGATCTCGCCTTGATCTTTCCGGGCAATGGCGTCTTGCAGTCCACGCAGGCCGCTATATATGCCAAAGGCTTGAAGTCCGGCTCCCATACTGACCATGCTGCTACTCTTGATCCGGTTCACCCAGTGAGGTGTGCTTTTGGACAAGTGCGCGTGGCGTATATCAAGCTTCTGTGCCGATTTCAGAAGTTTACCCAGTTTATGTCGATGCTGTTCTGGATCGGCGTGCGTGTCAGTATTGGCGCTTATCAGGGCGGGAGCCGTTAGCGGACGCTGGGTCGCCATCTCAAAAAGTAATGAAGGCAGTGTGTAATCGTCTTTTGTGCCGGTAGAGCGCATACGGGCTTCAATAGACGAAGGATCAAACTGCAAGGAATTGACAAAAGACCGCCTGGGATGTCGGAAGAACGTATTTTTACCGTTCAGCCGTTGACCGTTTGATGTTGCACCCAGTGCATCCAGTGCACATCGGGTGATCGAATGGGTGCCAATCTTGATAGGACCGAAAAGCTCATCTACAACACGGAGCTGACTTTTATTGGCATTTGTATCTTTAGGGGCCGAGGTGACGCTTTCCTTTTCGAAATCGATGGTGGACGGTGTATATTCATTGGCGTGCAGGTCAATGTCCGTAACTTCGACGGCGTTATATTGATCGGTGTTGGGTGATTGGAAAACGATTGCCATAAGAACTTCCTTGTCCAGGCGTTGTGTGCGAAGTCGCATCGCCATGTTAGGGGGAGTTCTGAAGCGGCAAATATATATATTTATATCGCGTGTTGCGGGTTGTTACGAGGCAGGGTTGAATTGTTGCCGTCCTTGGCAAACAATTCTTAGTGTGGCGGTGTCAATAGAACCTAATTGAGATGAGGCTTGGGGGTTAGATGTTATCCGACTAGTGATTGCTTAATAGGGAGGCAGCACCTGCTCCACTGAAGAGTCCTGCGCTCACCCGGTTAAACCAACTTTGTCCCTTGCCACTGCGCCAATACTTGGCCGCACCATGAGCACCCAGCCCATAAGCCAACTTGCACAGTAGATCCAGCACGGTCCAGGTCGCAATCATCACCAGCAACTGCGGCAGAAACGGTTGCTCGGCACTCAAAAACTGCGGCAGGAAAGCAGCAAAAAACAAAATGTCTTTCGGATTGCTCGCGCCTAGTACGAATGCCCGCCCGAACAGTGCACGAAAACGCGGCACCGGCGCCGCTTGGGGCACTTCAGCGCCCACCGATGGCTGACGCGATTGCTGCCAGCTCTGCCAGGCGAGGTAGAACAGGTACAGCGCGCCGACGATTTTCAGTGCGCTGAACAGCTGTTCCGATGCCAGCAGCAGGGCGCCCAGACCCAGCGCCGAGGCACTGAGCAAGCAAATCGAGGCAATCACGCCACCCAAGAACGCCGGGTAAGAACGGCGCAAACCGTAATTCAGACTGTTGCTGATCATCAGCAAAGACAGGGGGCCCGGGATCAGGATCACCACCAGCGCAGCGCCGCTGAACAGCAGCCAGGTTTCCAGACTCATCACTTTCCTCCATTTATGCAAAAGCCCCACCCGACGGGGTGAGGCTGTTTTGAAACACTGTTTTTGAAACGTAGACGGCTTACAAGAAAATAAACTTGGCGATGAAGATCGCGCACAGCACCCACAGACTGACGGAAATGTCCTTGTGCTTACCGGTGAAGGCCTTCAGCACCACATAAGTGATAAAACCCAGCGCGATGCCATCGGCGACCGAGAAGGTCAGCGGCATCATGATCGCGGTAACGATCGCCGGAATGCTGTCGGTCGCTTCGTCCCATTCGATGTGCGCCATGCCGCCCATCATCAGCATTGCCACGTAAATCAGTGCGCCGGCGGTGGCGTAAGCGGGAATCATGCCGGCCAGCGGGGCGAAGAACATGGCGGCAATAAATAGCACACCTACGGTCACGGCGGTAAGACCAGTCCGACCACCCGCAGCTACGCCAGCGGCACTTTCCACGTAACTCGTTACAGGAGGCACGCCGACCACCGCACCAAATACACTGGAAGCACTGTCGGCTTTCATGGCGCGAGAGAGGTTTTCGATCCGGCCGTCAGCGTTCACCAGGTTGGCGCGTTGGGCGACGCCCATCAGGGTGCCGGCGGTGTCGAACATGTGCACAAAGAGGAAGGCCAGCACTACGCTGATCATGCTGACGTTGAACACGCCGGCAACGTTCATGGCCATCCAGGTGGGCGCCAAACTTGGCGGGGCAGACATGATGCCTTCGTAGTGGACAAGGCCCAGACCCCAGCCCGCGAGAGTCACTGTGATGATGCTGATGAGAATCGCACCGAACACTTTGTGGTAGCTGAGCACGGCGATCATCAAAAAGCAGATGGCGGCCAGCAGTGGACCGGGCTCGCGCAGGGAGCCGAGCTTGATCAGGGTGGCCGGGCTATCGACGACGATGCCGGCGGTTTTCAGGCCGATCAACCCTAGAAACAGACCCACTCCGGCGCCCATGGCATAACGCAAACTCACTGGGATGCTGTTGAGCAACCATTCGCGAATCCGCGAAAAGGTCAGGAACATGAACAACACACCGGAAACAAACACCGCGCCAAGGGCGGTTTCCCAGTTATAGCCCATGGTGCCGACCACGGTGTAGGTGAAGAACGCGTTCAAACCCATGCCCGGCGCCAGGCCAACCGGCCAGTTCGCGTAAAGGCCCATCAACAGGCAACCCAGCGCAGCAGCGATGCAGGTCGCGACGAACGCGGCACCATGATCGATCCCGGCATCGGCCATGATGTTGGGGTTGACGAAGATGATGTAGGCCATGGTGATGAAGGTTGTCAGACCGGCAATCAGCTCGGTCTTCACCGTGGTGCCATGCAAGCTGAGTTTGAAAATGCGCTCAAGCAAGCCATTGCGTAACGGCGGCGAGAGTTCCAGCGTCGGGGCTTCGGATTTGCGGCTTTCCACAGCGAATACTCCTCAAGAGTTTTATTGTTATTTCCAGGGCCGGACCCATGAGGGTGGCAGCGGCCCTTTGAGGCACTTGCGAGTTTGTTGACCAGCTGGTCAGGAACTCGCACGAAGTGGATTATGCTTTTGTATACAAATAAAGCAAATAATGTTTTTGGTTTTGTAGACGAAAAGATTGGCAATAGGGATATATCGCCGGGAGGGATGCCTTCGCGAGCAGTCTATCGCCGGTGTGCGGGCGAAAAAAACCGGCGAACGGCCGGTTTTTTCTGTTCGGGATTTGCAATGTTGACGCTGGCCTCATCGCGAGCAAGCTCGCTCCCACAGTTGATTGCATTCCAAATGTGGGAGCGAGCTTGCTCGCGATGGCGTCAGCTCAAACAACCCAAATGTATCAGGCCGCCGCAAACCGCTTATCCAGATAATCAATAATCACCTTGGATTCATACATCCAGGTGGTCTGCCCGTTCTCTTCAATGCGCAGGCACGGAACCTTGATCTTGCCGCCTTGCTCCAGCAGGGCCTGGCGGTCCTGTTCGTTGTTCTTCGCATCGCGCAGCGCCACCGGTACGTTCAAGCGGCGCAGGGTGCGGCGGGTTTTCACGCAGAACGGGCAGGCGTGGAACTGATACAGGGTCAGGTCCTTGGCAGCCGTGTTGACCTGAGCCTGGACCTCGGCAGGGCGCTGCTTTTTGCCGGGGCGGGTAAGGAAATCGATGAAGATGATCAGTTGGCCAAGGCCGACACGAAGCGCTTTTACGAACACGGAATAAGCCTCACAGGGCGAACGGAAGGCGCGCAGCTTACCTGATTTTTCACAGGCGAAAAAAAACCGGCGATGAACGCCGGTTTTCTTCGTGCTGCAAATTACTTGATCAGGCTGAGAAACTCGCTCCGGGTGGCGGCGTTTTCGCGGAACTCACCCAGCATCACCGACGTGATCATCGACGAATTCTGTTTCTCCACACCGCGCATCATCATGCACATGTGCTTGGCTTCGATCACCACCGCAACGCCCAGGGCGCCGGTAACTTGCTGGACCGCATCGGCGATCTGGCGGCTGAGGTTTTCCTGGATCTGCAGGCGGCGAGCGTACATATCGACGATTCGCGCGACTTTCGACAGGCCCAACACTTTGCCGCTCGGAATGTAAGCGACGTGCGCCTTGCCGATAAACGGCAGCAGGTGGTGTTCGCACAACGAGTAGAGCTCGATGTCCTTGACCAGCACCATTTCGCTGTTGTCGGAGCTGAACAAGGCACCGTTGGTGACTTCTTCCAGTGTCTGTTCATAGCCGCGGCAAAGGTACTGCATGGCTTTGGCGGCACGCTTTGGCGTGTCGAGCAGGCCCTCGCGGGAGACGTCCTCGCCAAGTTGACCAAGGATGGCCGTGTAATTCTGTTCCAGGGACATGAAACTACCTGTGGGGATTTTCGCAAAGGGCAAGGGTACGGTGGCAAACACGGCGCTGCAAGCGTGATGCGACAGGTTTACTCGTCTCGGCCTTCCATCATGGTCCGTTTGAGCATCACATAAACCGCGCCAGCCCCGCCGTGTTTCGGTTGGCACGAAGTGAAGCCGAGTACCTGTGAGTGCTGACGCAACCACGTGTTGACGTGGCTTTTGATCATCGGTCGCTTGCCGTCCAGACGCACGGCTTTGCCGTGGGTGACGCGCACGCAGCGGATTTCGAATTTGGTCGCTTCGGCCAGAAACGCCCAGAGGGTTTCCCGGGCTTTTTCCACCGTCATGCCATGCAGGTCGAGGCTGCCTTCGAACGGAATCTGTCCGATCTTGAGCTTGCGCATCTGGCTTTCCTGAACCCCGTCACGTGCCCACATCAACTCGTCTTCCGGGCCGACGTCGATGACGAACTGATCGGACAGACCATCAACGGTGGTGGCATCGGTGCGAACGGTCGCGGCTTGGCGCAGCTTGGCGATTTGCGCGCGGTCGGCCTTGGGTTTGCCGGTTTCGGCGCGATCGTGCTTGATCGGCTTGACGCCTTGGATCGCACTTTTGAACAGGGAAAAATCGTCGTCTTGCATGTCAGCCTCCGCGAAGGGCGGCCAGTTTACCCAAGTCGAGGCGCTATCCATAACAATTGAGGCCCGCCAAAATGCCGGGCCTTTATTCAATCGTGTTTTTTCATCAGGTGCGGAGACATGTTCAGCTCTCGCGACTGGCGCGAGCGGCGACGGCAGCGACGCCACAACCACACACCGATGTAGAGCACGAACAGGCCAACCGCCAGAATGATCGCCGAGCCCAGCGGGCTGGCATTCAACTCGCCCAAGGCCGGGGGACGGCCCAGCAGGCTGGCGGCACCGGCCATTGCCAGCAACACACCGCACGTCGCCAGCAAGGCAGCAAAGGCTGCGCCGAATCGAAAACGCCAATTGCGTTGGCCCTTGGGCCGCAAGCGGCGAGCGTCAAAACCATCGGATAACTTCATTCCGACCTTCCTCAATGGGTATCGGCCCTTCGACCGGGAGTTGTCCGGGATGTTCCTGAGGCTAAGTCAATTGCAGCAAATGAGAGGCTTTAGCGGATGAACGGCGGTATTGGCCGCTCTCGAGGCCTATCAGATCAGTTCATGAGTGAGCGCGAGGGTGGCGAAGTTGTCCGCCATGATCGCCATTTCGGTCTGTTGAACGTGCTCGGCAGTGAGTACGCCACCTTTGTAGGGCAAATCGCGAGTCGCGCAGGCGTCTTCGACCAGGGTGCAGCGAAAGCCCAGGTTCTTTGCCGCACGCACGGTAGTGCTGACACTGGAGTGGCTCATGAAACCGCAGACGATCAGATCCAGGGAGCCGAGCTCTTGCAGCCGATCGTACAATTGGGTGCCATGAAACGCACTCGGCAGCAGTTTGCCGATGATGGTTTCGTCCGCCTGTGGCTCCAGGCCCGTGATGAACTCACCGCGTTCGCCCTGGGGATCGAACAGCCCGCCGACGGTGCCGAGATGACGCACATGCACGATCGGACGACCGGCTGCACGGGCAGCGGCCACCAGTTGCTTGATGTTCGCGACGGCAGCATCCATGCCGCTCAGGGCCAGCGGGCCGCTGAGGTATTCTTTCTGGGCATCGATGATGACAAGGGTCGCATGACCCAGATTGGCTGCTGCATAACCGCGGCCGCTGAGTTGAAACATCGTTTTTGGAACGGACATTCTGGGGCTCCTTGGAGTGGGGCTTTTGCGACATTGTCCTCTGGCTGAGCGGTTCTGTGAATCGCTACTATCGTAGACGCCGTCGTTGTTGGCGTGCAGCCTTGTCAAGGTGCAGGTTTTGTTCAATAGCCAACAGCAAAAATGGATATGTCCTACATCTGATCCGCTGTTTTCCTGCGTCGTCGTGGCGCGTTTTGGCTGTTAGAATCGCCAGTCGTTTTTTCTGGAGTTTACCCCCGTGATCACTTCCCGCCTTCGTACCCTGCGTGACCATATCCGTTGGGCCGTCAGCCGCTTCCATGGGGAGGATCTGTTTTTCGGCCATGGGACCGACAACGCCTGGGACGAAGCCCGTCAACTGGTGTTGGGTGCCTTGCACTTGCCGTGGGAAATCGCCGACAGCTACCTCGACTGCAATCTTGAAGACGACGAGTTGGTCAAATTGCAACGCATGCTCAAGCGCCGCATCGAAGAACGCATTCCGACTGCTTACCTGCTGGGCGAAGCGTGGTTTTGTGGTATGTCGTTCATCGTCGACGAGCGTGTGCTGATCCCGCGTTCACCGATTGGCGAGTTGATCGAAAAACGTTTTGAGCCATGGTTGGGTTCCGAGCCTGTGCGGATTCTCGACCTGTGCACCGGTTCCGGCTGCATTGGTATTGCCTGCGCCTATGAATTCCAGAACGCCGAAGTGGTGCTGGCGGATCTGTCGTTCGAAGCGCTGGAAGTCGCCAACCAGAACATTGAGCGCCATGGCGTTGATGAGCGGGTCTACACCGTTCAGGGGGATGGGTTTGATGGTCTGCCGGGGCAGCGTTTCGACCTGATCGTGTCGAACCCGCCTTACGTCGATGCGGAAGATTTCGCCGACATGCCGGATGAATATCAGCACGAACCCGAGCTGGGTCTGGCTTGCGGTGATGATGGTTTGAATCTGGTGCGACGGATGCTCGCCGAAGCGGCGGATCATTTGACCGAGAAGGGCTTGCTGATTGTTGAGGTGGGCAACAGCCAGGTCCACGTCGAGGCGTTGTACCTGGAGGTCGACTTCGCCTGGCTCGATTTCGAGCGCGGCGGGCATGGTGTGTTCATGCTGACCGCGGAGCAGTGCCGCGATCATCAGGCGCTGTTCGCCTCTCGCGTTTAACCCGCAATGATCGTTCCCACGCTCTGCGTGGGAATGCCTCAATGGACGCTCTGCGTCCGCTCTTGGGGACGCGGAGCGTCCCGGGCTGCATTCCCACGCAGAGCGTGGGAACGATCAGCCATTAGCGGTTCGTAGCAATCCAGATCAACAACCCTGCCTGAAACATCGCAAACGCCACCAGACACGTAATGGTAAAGCGCAGCCCGGCGTCTTCACGCTTGTACTTGCTGACCTTCTCTTCGTGCTTCTTCAGCTTCACTTCCTGCTCGGCCAGATTCTGCTCGGCCTGCTGAAGCATCTGCGCCGCTTCGAGGATCTCCACCAGTTGCAGCTTTTCAGTGTTCCAGTCACCTAGCAGGTCTTCGACCCGTACTTCTTTGACGCTGCCTTTCAAATGCTGGGCGTCGGCGTAGACCACCTCAAAACCGTGCGCCTTCAGAAAGTGATCGCGACGCAGGCGCGTGTCTTCGTTCAACGCATCTTTATTATTCAGATCGGTGCCGTCGACGGTGTAGCCGGGCCAGCGCTTTTTCGCCCAGGTGATCCCTTGGGTGGCCATGAACCGGCCGATGCCACGGTTCATCGGCTCAATCTGCAAGCCGCTTTCGGGCTCGAAATGCACACGTTTGGTGGTGTGATTGACCCACACGTCCAGATGATTCTGCTCTTTGCGCACGCGCTGGCCGGGCAGCTTGATGCTCATGCGCATCAGGCTGTGTTCCTTGCTGTTGCGGTCGGCGTAACCGAATTCGACAAAGCGCAGTGGCCGCCCACCGGTATTGCGGTCGGTTTGCAGCGGCGCCAGACGGAGCATCTTGTGGTGCTCGACGTGGACGTCCGCCCACGGCAGCTCGACCGCTGGCGGTGCGTCTTTTTCAGCGGTCGTGTCGGGTGAAGTCTGGTTATCAGTCATAACGGCGAGATCCTGTCCAAGCTCTGCTCGTCGCCAGCTATAGCGCTGGCGACAAAGGCTTATCGGCCGTTTTTTTCAAGACTGGAGGGGAACCCCTCTTAACTGGTGCGAAGTCCGTCAATAAATCCGAGGATTCGCGCGCCAAGTTCGGCGGCAAGTGGCAATTGCGGATCCTTATAAGAGGCCATTTGCCGTTTCACGTCGTTGGGCACGATGCGCAGGACGTGGTTCATGCCTTCGATCAGCGCCAGTTCGGCGTCCGGTTTGGCCGCCTTGAGCATCCTGGCATCACCGACGCCGACCTGGATATCGTTGCTGCCCTGAATAATCAGCGCAGGCATCTTCAATTTGGCGAACGCCGCCGCCGGGTCCTGGCGGAACAGCGAGATCAGGTAAGGCTGCACGCTCGGGCGGAAAATCACCTGCAACTGTGGCGGCACGTTGTCGTCGGTGTGACCGGCCTTGAGGCTGTCGAGCAGTTCATTGCTGCGCAGCATCAGTGGCGGTGGCAGGCGATTGCTCAATTGTTGACGCAACACCTCATCGATCGGCCGGGCGCTGCCGGACATGGAGATGACCGCTGCGGCATCGACGCTGGGCGCCGCGAGGCTGGCGATCAAGGCGCCTTCGCTGTGGCCCAAAAGGATCAGCGGGCCAAAACGCGGATCGCTTTTGAGCTTGCGGCCCCAGGCCTCGACGTCGGACACATAGGCCTCCACCGACAGATTGCGTTCGTCCGGCGTCGCCGCGAGGCTCGCCGCCACACCGCGTTTGTCATAACGCACGCTGGCGATGTTGTGTTTGGCCAGCACCCACGCCAGTCGCTTGAGGCTGTCGTTGCGTCCGCCGTCGGGGTTGTTTCCGTCACGATCCGTAGGACCGGAGCCGGAAATGATCAGGACAACCGGCACGGGTTTGTCTGATTTTGGCAGCAGTAAAGAGCCGAAAAGCTCCCCGGTGCCGGTATTCAACGTGATCGGGCGTTGCAGGACAGTGGCCTGTACAAAGCCGGTAAACAGGGTAAGGCTCAAGGCTATAACTCGCAGCATCATCACGCCATCATTCACAAAGATGCCGGTTGGACTCGCAGGCACCCATAAGGTTCGAGGATGAACTACTTGGGTAGCCTGCGTATACTGGCGCGCATTACGTATTCAGGTTCATTTCACGGAGCGTCCTGCATGTCCGGCAATACCTACGGCAAGCTGTTCACTGTCACCACCGCGGGCGAAAGCCATGGTCCGGCGTTGGTCGCCATTGTCGACGGCTGCCCGCCGGGGCTGGAGATTTCCCTGGAGGATCTGCAGCGCGATCTGGACCGCCGCAAGCCCGGTACCAGCCGCCACACCACGCAACGCCAGGAAGCCGACGAGGTCGAAATCCTCTCCGGCGTGTTCGAAGGTCGCACCACCGGTTGCTCCATCGGCCTGTTGATTCGCAACACCGACCAGAAGTCCAAGGACTACTCGGCGATCAAGGATCTGTTCCGCCCGGCCCACGCCGATTACACCTATCACCACAAATACGGCGAGCGCGATTACCGCGGTGGCGGACGCAGTTCCGCCCGTGAAACCGCCATGCGCGTGGCCGCCGGCGCGATTGCCAAGAAATACCTGGCCACCCAGGGCATCGTCATTCGCGGCTACATGAGCCAGCTCGGCCCGATCGAAATCCCGTTCAAGACCTGGGATTCGGTGGAAGAGAATGCATTCTTCAGCCCTGACCCGGACAAGGTGCCGGAGCTGGAAGCCTATATGGACCAGTTGCGCCGTGATCAGGATTCGGTCGGCGCGAAGATCACCGTCGTCGCCGAAGGCGTGATGCCAGGCCTCGGCGAGCCGATCTTCGACCGCCTCGACGCCGAACTGGCCCATGCGCTGATGAGCATCAACGCGGTCAAAGGCGTGGAAATCGGCGCCGGTTTCGCCAGTGTCGCCCAGCGCGGCACCGAACACCGCGACGAAATGACCCCGGAAGGCTTCCTCAGCAACAATGCGGGCGGCATTTTGGGCGGCATCTCGTCCGGTCAGCCGATCGTTGCGCACCTGGCCCTCAAGCCAACGTCGAGCATTACCACGCCAGGGCGCTCCATCGACATTCATGGCAACCCGGTGGAAGTGGTCACCAAGGGCCGTCACGACCCGTGTGTCGGCATCCGCGCCACGCCGATCGCCGAAGCGATGATGGCCATTGTGCTGATGGATCACCTGTTGCGTCATCGCGGGCAGAATGCCGACGTGCGCGTGAGCACGCCGGTGCTGGGTCAGCTTTAATGGCTGACCTTAATGCCGCTGCGGTCTGACCACGTGGCGGCGCTCCCGTACTGGCGGCTTTCCAGTTTCTATCTGTTCTATTTCGCCTTGCTCGGTTCGACAGCGCCGTTTCTGGCGCTGTACTTCGATCACCTGGGCTTTTCCAGCGCGCGCATCGGCGAGTTGGTGGCGATCCCGATGCTGATGCGTTGCGTGGCGCCGAACATCTGGGGCTGGCTCGGCGACTACACCGGCCGACGCCTGGCCATCGTGCGCTTCGGTGCCGTCTGCACGTTGCTGACGTTTTCGCTGATTTTCGTCAGCAAGACCTACGCCTGGCTGGCGATGGTCATGGCCTTGCATGCGTTCTTCTGGCATGCGGTATTGCCGCAGTTCGAAGTCATTACCCTGGCGCACTTGAAAGGGCAGACGTCGCGCTACAGTCAGATCCGCCTCTGGGGTTCCATCGGTTTCATCATCACGGTGGTCGCGCTCGGCCGGATGTTCGAATGGCTGAGCCTCGACATTTATCCGGTGGCGCTTGTACTGATCATGGCCGGCATTGTCGTCAGCAGCCTGTGGGTGCCGAACGCTCAACCGGTTCAGGGTGAGCGAATTGCCGGAGACGGATTTCTCAGGCAGTTACGCAATCCCGGGGTGTTGGCGTTTTACGGCTGCGTGGCGCTGATGCAAGTGAGCCACGGGCCTTATTACACCTTCTTGACGCTGCACCTTGAGCGGCTCGGTTACAGTCGAGGCGTGATCGGCATGCTCTGGGCGGTCGGCGTGGTCGCCGAAGTCCTGATGTTCCTGGCCATGAGCAAAATCCTCGCACGCTTCTCGGTGCGTCGGGTGCTGCTGGCGAGTTTCCTGCTGGCAGCCGTGCGCTGGTTGCTGCTGGGTTCGTTGGCCGAGTTCCTCTGGGTGCTGCTGTTTGCCCAGGTGCTGCACGCCGCAACATTTGGCAGCTTTCACGCCGCTGCCATCCAATTCGTGCAACGTAGCTTCGGTGCGCGTCAGCAAGGGCAGGGCCAGGCGCTTTACGCCGCACTGGCCGGCACCGGCGGCGCATTGGGCGCGTTGTATTCCGGCTACAGCTGGAACGCCCTCGGGGCCACGTTCACCTTTAGTATCGCAAGCCTCGCAGCCCTGGCGGCTGCCGTTATCATTGCCACACGTATGCAAGAGGACAGGCCATGAGCCTCACCCGCGAACACCTCGCCCAGGAAATCATCGACGCCGGGCGTTTTTTGTATGGCCGTGGCTGGTCGCCGGCCACCAGCAGCAATTACTCGACCCGCCTGTCGCCGACCGAAGCGCTGCTGACCGTGTCCGGCAAGCACAAAGGCCAGTTGGGTCTTGATGATGTGCTGGCTACCGACTTGTCGGGCAACAGCCTGGAACCGGGCAAAAAACCGTCCGCCGAAACCCTGCTGCACACCCAGCTCTACAGTTGGCGTCCGGAGATAGGCGCAGTGCTGCACACCCATTCGGTGAACGCCACGGTGCTGTCGCGCCTGACGCCCGAAGATTTCATCGAGTTCGAAGACTACGAACTGCAAAAGGCCTTCACTGGCGTCTCGACCCACGAATCCCGGGTGCGCGTGCCGATTTTCGACAACGATCAGGACATTGCGCGTCTCGCCGCCAAGGTGCAGCCTTGGCTTGAAGCCCATCCCGATTGCGTCGGCTACCTGATTCGCGGCCACGGCCTCTACACTTGGGGCGCGCGGATGAGCGACGCGCTACGGCAGATCGAGGCGTTTGAATTTTTGTTCGAGTGCGAGTTGAAGATGCGCTCACTCTTGAACCATAAAGCATGAACCGTTAAGGAGTTGCCCTGATGAGCAGCCTGTCCGTTTACCACGTCTCAAGCCCTGACATTCCGAACAAGGTGCTGACCCATTTCGAAGACATCGCCTCGACCCTGGCCGAGCAGGGCGTGCGTTTCGACCGCTGGCAAGCCACGGCGAAAATTCAGCCCGGCGCCAGCCAGGAAGAAGTGATCGCCGCGTACCAGGCGCAGATCGACAAGCTGATGACCGAACGCGGCTACATCACCGTCGACGTCATCAGCCTCAACAGCGACCACCCGCAAAAGGCCGAACTGCGCGCCAAGTTCCTCGACGAACACCGTCATGGCGAAGACGAAGTACGATTTTTCGTCGCCGGCCGTGGGCTGTTCACCCTTCACATCGACGATTACGTCTACGCCGTGCTGTGCGAGAAGAACGATCTGATCTCGGTGCCGGCCGGCACGCCGCATTGGTTCGACATGGGCGAGCATCCGCATTTCGTCGCGATCCGTCTGTTCAACAACCCTGAAGGCTGGGTGGCCAAGTTCACCGGCGAAGACATCGCCAACCGCTTCCCGCGTCTTGAGGACTGACCCGATGCCAATCAAAGCGATTCTCACCGACATCGAAGGCACCACCAGCGCGGTGAGTTTTGTGTTCGACGTGCTGTTCCCGTACGCCGCCAAACACCTGCCGGACTTTGTTCGCCAGCACGCCGAGCGCGCGGATGTGGCCGAGCAACTGGCCGCCGTGCGCCGCGACAGCAACGAGCCGGGTGCTGACGTTGAGCGGGTGATCGAGATCCTGCTGGGCTGGATCGCCGAAGACCGCAAGGCCACGCCGTTGAAAGCGTTACAAGGCATGGTCTGGGAGCAGGGCTATCACGCCGGGCAGTTGAAAGGCCACGTTTACCCGGATGCCGTTGAAGCGCTCAAGCGCTGGCACCAGGACGGTTTCAAACTGTTTGTTTATTCCTCGGGCTCGATCCAGGCACAAAAACTGATCTTCGGCTGCTCGGAGGCGGGGGATTTGTCGCCGCTGTTCAGCGGCTACTTCGACACCACGTCGGGGCCCAAGCGTGAAGCGCAGTCTTACGAGCGCATCGCACAGGCCATCGGGGTGGAGGCTGCGCAGATTGTGTTTCTGTCCGACATCGTCGAAGAACTGGACGCGGCGCGCGCGGCCGGCATGGCAACGTGCGGCCTGGCCCGAGAGGGCGGGGAGTTGGCGGGGCATGTGACTGTCGACAGTTTTGCGCGGATTGATCCCTCCACTTTCTAAGCTACTACGCCCATACCCTGTAGGAGCGAAGCTTGCTCGCGAAGGCGGCGTGTCAGACGATAGAAATGTTGATTGACACGCCGCCTTCGCGAGCAAGCTTCGCTCCTACAAAGACTCGGTGAAGGCTCATAAACAAAACAGGCCGTGGAGCGAAAGCTCTCACGGCCTGTTTGGTTTGCAGCGTATTTACTTACACAACCGCAAGGTTCACGCCGAATGATAGGTCGGCAGGGCAAACCGTTGCTGGCTTTGCAGCATGGAGATCTGCGGCAGTTCGCTGGCCTGTTCGGCCAGGTCACGGCGAATCGCACTGATGACCCACGACAGTTGATCGCCGGCATGCAATTGCTGGTAGGAAATCGAACGCTTGAACACTTTGCCTTCGGTGCTGCGCAGGGTCAGCAGAATGCCACCGTCAGGACGCGATTGGGTGTTCACTTCGAAGTTGGAGAACAGGGAGGTAAATTTTTCTTGGATCAGGCTCATGTCTATCAGCTCCGTTAGCACTTGATTGGCAAGCATGGAGAGGTAGTTGCAGTGATTGTGCCAGTACCTTGTTTTTTTAAAGTCGTTATAAATCAGCAGGTTATATTAACGGTGATTTTTCGATTTCGTGCAATCTGCATGAATGGCCATCGTGCATCCTGCATTTTGCGTGGTCGGCCACGATTCGATTGAACCAATCACACCCGCTGAGGATCGCGATCTCGAGCGCTCGGGGCGCGGATACAAAACATTTCAAAAACCGCGTGTACAGCTCAAGAACCGCTGACGTATTTTCGGACCCATAGACCGCCGCCCGACAATAAAAAGATCGAACGGGAGCAAGCATGAGCGACACAATCACCTGGGGCATGATGCTCCGTAAACTGCCTTCCATTGCCAAAGCCATTCCTCGCGTGGTGAAGGGCATGAAAGTCGCCAACGTCAAGGATCCGACTCAAGCGTGTGGCCTCGGCTGGACCTTCGAACAAGCGACTTTGCGCAATCCCGATGGCCCGGCGTTGCTGCAGGGTGATGTGGCGCTGAGTTATTCACAGGTGAACCAGTGGGCCAATCGCCTTGCCCATCACCTGATCGCCGAAGGCATCCGCAAGGGTGATGTGGTGGCGGTTTTTCTTGAGAACCGTCCGGAACTGCTGGTAACGATATTGGCCGTGGCCAAGGTCGGCGCGATCAGCGCCTTGCTCAATACCTCGCAAACCCGCGAGACCCTGGCCCACAGCCTGAACCTGGTGGCGCCTGCGGGGATCATTGTTGGCGAAGAACTGGTCCCGGCGTTCAGCGCGGTCCGCGAACGGGTGTCGATCGAGCCGGCACGCACCTGGTACGTTGCCGATCAAGACACTTACCTTCGTCCCGGCAACGCGCCCGACGGTTTTATCAACCTGATGAGCGCCAGCGCCCAAGCGTCCAGTGAGAATCCGGCCAGAAGCCAGCAGATTTTTTTCGACGATCCTTGTTTCTATATCTACACCTCAGGCACCACCGGATTGCCCAAGGCGGGTGTCTTCAAACACGGTCGCTGGATGCGCAGCTCGGCGAGTTTCGGCCAGATCGCCCTGAATATGCAGCCGCAGGATGTCGTCTATTGCACCTTGCCGCTCTACCACGCCACTGGGCTCTGCGTTTGTTGGGGGTCGGCGATCAGCGGCGCCGCAGGATTCGCCATCCGCCGCAAGTTCAGCGCCAGCCAGTTCTGGAATGACGTGCGCAAATACCAGGCGACTACCCTCGGCTACGTCGGCGAATTATGCCGCTACCTGGTGGATCAACCGCCCACGGCCGACGACAGTAAACACCGCGTGACCAAGATGATCGGCAATGGCCTGCGTCCCGGCGCCTGGCGCGAGTTCAAGACGCGCTTTGCGGTTGATCACATCTGCGAGCTGTACGCCGCCAGCGACGGCAACATCGGGTTCACCAACATCCTCAACTTCGACAACACCATCGGTTTTTCCCTGATGGCCTGGGAGCTGGTGGCCTACGACCACGACAGCGGCCTGCCGATGCGTGATGCCAAAGGTTTCATGCGCAAAGTCGCCAAGGGCGAGCAGGGCCTGTTGTTGGCGAGAATCGACGACAAGGCGCCACTGGACGGTTACACCGATCCGCAGAAGACCGAAAAAGTCGTGGTCCACGACGTGTTCACCAAGGGCGACCGTTACTTCAATACGGGCGATCTGCTGCGCAACATTGGTTTTGGTCATGCCCAGTTTGTTGATCGATTGGGTGACACCTACCGCTGGAAGGGTGAAAACGTCTCGACCACCGAGGTAGAGAACATTCTGCTGCAACACCCGAATATTTCTGAAGCCGTGGCGTACGGCGTCGAAATCCAGAACACCAACGGGCGTGCCGGCATGGCCGCGATCACGCCGGCGGAATCCTTGGCGACGCTGGACTTCAGCGAGTTACTGGCCTTTGCTCGCCAGCAAATGCCCGCGTATGCGGTGCCGCTTTTCCTGCGGGTAAAAGTGAAAATGGAAACCACCGGGACCTTCAAATACCAGAAGACCCGGCTCAAGGACGAAGCCTTCGACCCCGGCAAAACTGGCGACGACCCGATCTACGCCTGGCTGCCCGGCACCCAGACTTACGTGCAAGTCACCGATCAGGTCTTGGCGGATATTCACGGCGGCAAGTACCGCTATTGAATGTGGCTATGGCGGCTCTTGAGAAAAAAGAAGTGACAGCCTCGGGGCTGCTCGGGAAACTGTCGGCTTTCCCGAATGACAGAAAGTGGAGTTCCCGATGTCAGACCAAAGCCGCCAGATGACCCCCGAAGAAGCCGCTGAATTTGCCGAACAGGTATTCAACAAAGCGCGCGAGGGCGATGCGGCCATGATGGCTGCGTTGCTGACCAAAGGCCTGCCGCCGAACCTGCGTAACCACAAGGGCGACACCTTGCTGATGCTCGCTGCCTACCACGGCCATGTGGAGACGGTAAAAGTGCTGCTGGAACACAAGGCCGACCCGGAAATCCGCAACGACAACGGCCAGAGCCCGATTGCCGGCGCCGCGTTCAAGGGCGACCTGGCGGTGGTCCAGGCGTTGGTCGAAGGTGGGGCGCAAGTGGAAGGTTCGTCCTTCGATGGTCGTACGGCGCTGATGATGGCGGCGATGTTCAACCGCGTCGAAATCGTCGACTACCTGATCAGCAAAGGCGCCGATCCGAAAGCCAAGGATGCCAATGGCGTTACCGCGCTGGATGCTGCGAAGACCTTGGGCGCTGTCGATACCACTGCGCAATTAGAGAAATTGCTGGCGTAACCCTGTAGGAGCGAGCGGTGCGGCGATCCGACTTGCCCGCGAAGGCGTAGTGTCATTCACGTTGATGTTGACTGACACTACGCCTTCGCGGGCAAGCCTCGCTCCTACAAAAAGAATTTTTTTGGCAAATTACGCTATCCTTCGCGCCCTCAAAATTCACTCGCTACAGGATCCGTCCCATGAAAGCCGCACTCGTCGAACTCATCAGTAAAATCAGCTCCGGGTGCATGAGCGATGACGAGATCCTGAAAGTCGCTGATGAAGCGGCAGCGGCCTACGCCGATCCCGAGGCTTTTCTGACAGCCAATCCGGATATCAACTACGACGACTCCTTCCCGATTCCACTGGGCGAGTGGGTCGTGGTCGGCAGTCTGCCGGAAACCGTGCTGTTCCAGGCCGACACTTACGTAGACCTGTTCGCCCAGATCGTCGCCTCGTTCGGCCCCGGCGTTGATTTCAACATCAAACCCAAGCAACTGGCCAAAACCGAAGCCCTGACTGCGCTCAATCGGATTCAGGTGCAGATGGGCAGCATGAACAAGGAAAACGGCGGTTACACGCTGATAAACTTTAGCCAGTTGCTCGACGACGAACTGCAAGTGGTGCTGGTCTACGGCAACGACGTACCGCGCGTGCTGGAGTTGTGCGCCGAGGTGGGTATCACCGCCGCGCCATCGCTCGAAGCCCTCAAAATTGCAGTCCACGTTTAAAAAGCGGAACCCTCGCAAGGCCCGGCTATCCTAAGAGTGCACACCACTCTTAGGGAGCGACACCATGGGTTCCACGTTCAACGGTCTGATTGGCCTGATTATTCTTGCCTTGGATATCTGGGCAATCATCAACGTGCTGAAAAGTGGCGCCAGTACAGGGATGAAAATCATCTGGGTGCTGCTGATCCTGCTGCTGCCGGTCCTGGGCCTGATCATCTGGGCCATCGCCGGGCCACGGGGTAATGTCCGAATCTGATACCAACACCGGCCCTCTGTAGGAGCGAGGCTTGCCCGCGAAGAACGATTACACGGTTTAACAGAAAGATCGAGTTATCGTTCTTCGCGGGCAAGCCTCGCTCCTACAAGGGATTGTGTCGACTCATCAAGTGAGGTTCGACCTGTCATCTTCCGCAACGTAGAATGCGCGCCTTTCCCGGTTAATCGAGCCGCTCGATTGGCCATCATGGGCGGGTAACCGTCCGTTGCCACCGCATTTATCGGAGCACTTCCCATGAGCAACATCACCACCAGCGACTACCTGGAAACCCTCTACGAAGGCTACGGCCAGCGTTTTCGCATGGAAAAACTGCTGCACGAAGTGCGCACCGAACACCAGCATCTGGTGATTTTTGAAAACCCGCGCATGGGCCGGGTCATGGCACTGGACGGCGTGATCCAGACCACCGAAGCGGACGAATTCATCTACCACGAGATGCTCACCCACGTGCCGATCCTGGCGCACGGCACAGCAAAGCGCGTGCTGATCATCGGTGGCGGCGACGGCGGCATGCTGCGTGAAGTGGCCAAGCACCGCAGCATCGAGCACATCACCATGGTCGAGATCGACGGCACCGTGGTCGAGATGTGCAAGGAATTCCTGCCGAACCACTCCAAGGGTGCGTTCGATGATCCACGCCTGAACCTGGTGATCGACGACGGCATGCGTTTCGTCGCCACGACCACCGAAAAATTCGACGTGATCATTTCCGACTCCACCGACCCGATCGGTCCGGGTGAAGTGCTGTTCTCGGAAAACTTCTATCAGGCCTGCCGTCGCTGCCTGAACGAAGGCGGCATCCTGGTGACCCAGAATGGCACCCCGTTCATGCAGATCGAAGAAGTCAAAACCACCGCCGGGCGCCTGCGCAGCCTGTTCCCGGATTGGCACTTCTATCAGGCCGCCGTGCCAACCTACATCGGTGGCTCGATGACCTTTGCCTGGGGCGCGACCAACACCGCCTATCGCAAGTTGTCCCGTGAAACCTTGCAGCAACGCTTCGCCGGCAGCGGCATCATCACCCGCTACTACAACCCGGAAATCCACATCGGCGCCTTCGCCTTGCCGCAATACGTGCTGCAAGCGGTGAACAAGCCAAGCAACGACTAAACTAATGATGTACGCATAACCCCCTTGTAGGAGCGAAGCTTGCTCCGGGCGGCGTTCCGACGAAAGCGGTGTGTCAGGCTATACATATGTCGACAGATACACCGCTTTCGCGAGCAAGCTTCGCTCCTACAGGTTTCTGTGTTTTTTTCATGCTTGTGTGGCGTAATCCGTGGGAACGATCAGTCAGGCCAAAAGTCCAGATGGTTGTAAGCCCATTTGCGGGTTTGTTCGAGGAGGCACTGATGCAAAAGTGGAAAATCACTTTCGTGGATGATCACGGTGAACAAGTTGACGAGGTGTTCGAAAGCGATGAATGCCCGGACAACGAGCAGGCCGCAAAACTCATCAAGGCCCGGCTCCTTCCTGTCGCCGCCGAACTGGATCTGAATGATCTGGAAGGGCGAACCACTGATGCGACCGTCAAAAGTCTCAAGACCCAGAACAGCATACAAATCCTCGGCATCACGCCAATCTGAATATCTCCTGTCTCAATCCTATCCAGGCCTTGGCAGCGCCTCTGTCTTGGGGCTACTCTGCAATCGAGATCAGCGAACGGATCGCTAAGGTCTGGTCTTGTCAGCTACATGCTTGCTTCCCACCGGCAATGTTGTTGCCGCATCGCTCGCACCAATCGGTTGCGAGCGCCGGGAATACGGAAAGTCTATCCATCAATTTGAGGGGGACGTTTCATGAGCACAGCCTATCAAGAAGACATCAGCAGCAGCGTGCTGCGCCGCATGAAAGAAGGCGGTTTCGACTTTTCACGATTCCATCCCATCGAGTTCTACGCCATTTTCCCGGACGAGGAGCGGGCACGCAGGGCTGCGGGGCAATACAAAGGTGAATCGTTGAACGCGCAAATCAGTGTGCGCGATGACGGCGCATGGGCGCTTGAACTGAGCAAAGTCATGTACGCCACCTATGATGATATCGGCGATTTCGAGCAAGACTTCGAGGCGGTGGTCGAGCCTCTGGGCGGCATCATCGAAGGATGGGGCGTCAAGCAGGAGGTACGAGGGCTACTCGCATAAACATATGAACAGTGACAACACTCAGCAACGGCTGACCTTAGGGTTGGCCGTTTTCGTTTGTGGCGATCAGAAAAGCCCCCTCGGCAAAACCCTGAAACAAGAATCCGGCGCAAAAAAAAACCGCCTGAGCAGGCGGCTAAAGGGAAGTTCGGTCAGGTTTTGCAGCGGATGCGCGGATTATCCGCATCGACCCCCGGGCAGTGAAATCAACTCTGACTATGCTGGTGATAGGCGACAACGTCGCCTTGCAATGAAGCGGGGGCGATCAGCGTGGGGCGTTTGCTGCACAGGATTGGTGCGGTGCAAACGGCTTCATTATCCAACTGATTGATAACAAAGCGTTTCTGCCGATGGCACGGGCCTTGCGAAGCCTAGATGTCCGGGTGACAAGGAGTACGGCATGATCCGCACCTATTTTGATGAAATGTACGATGCCGGCGGCCAAGTCCGCCCGCATTATCGGGAGTTTGCCCGTTGGCTGGCCGAGACGCCTGACGAGCTATTGGCACAACGGCGACGCGAGGCCGATCTGTTATTTCATCGCGCCGGGATTACCTTCACGCTCTACGGTGATGAGCAGGGGACAGAGCGCCTGATTCCCTTCGACACCATCCCGCGCAGCATTCCCTCCAGTGAATGGCGGATCGTCGAGCGTGGCTGTATCCAGCGGGTCAAGGCGTTGAACATGTTCCTCGCCGACCTCTACCACGAGCAGCGCATCATCAAGGCCGGCATCATCCCGGCCGAGCAAGTGCTGGCCAACGAGCAATACCAATTGGCGATGCAAGGGCTCGATCTGCACCGCGAAATCTACTCGCACATCTCCGGCGTCGATCTGGTGCGCGATGGCGACGGCACGTACTACGTGCTCGAAGACAACCTGCGTACACCCAGCGGCGTGAGCTACATGCTCGAAGACCGCAAGATGATGATGCGGTTGTTTCCCGAGTTGTTCTCGGCCCAGCGCATCGCACCGATTGATCACTATCCGAACCTGCTGCTCGACACCCTGAAAAGCTCCAGCCCGATCGATAACCCGAGCGTGGTGGTGCTGACGCCGGGTCGCTTCAACAGCGCGTTTTTCGAGCATGCCTTTCTGGCGCGGGAGATGGGCGTTGAGCTGGTGGAGGGCGCGGACCTGTTCGTGCGTGACGACAAGGTGTTCATGCGCACCACGGACGGGCCGAAAGCGGTCGACGTGATCTACCGTCGCCTCGACGATGCGTTTCTCGATCCGCTGGCGTTCAACCCGGACTCGATGCTTGGCGTTCCAGGGCTGCTGTCGTCTTATCGCTCCGGCAACGTGGTGCTGGCGAATGCCATCGGCACCGGGGTCGCGGACGACAAATCGGTGTATCCGTTTGTCACGGACATGATCCGTTTCTACCTGGACGAAGAACCGATCCTGAAGAATGTGCCGACGTTCCAGTGTCGCAATCCTTCTGAACTGTCCCATGTGCTGGCCAATCTTCCAGACCTGGTGGTCAAGGAAACCCAGGGCTCCGGCGGTTACGGAATGCTGGTGGGGCCTGCGGCGACGGCGGCGGAAATCGAGTCTTTCCGCGCGCGAATCAAGGCCAAGCCTCACGCGTACATCGCGCAACCGACGTTGTCCCTGTCGACCTGTCCGACCTTTGTCGAAAACGGCATCGCGCCACGCCATATCGACCTGCGTCCGTTTGTATTGTCTGGCCGCGAAACCCGGGTTGTGCCCGGCGGTTTGACCCGTGTCGCCCTGCGTGAAGGCTCCCTGGTGGTGAATTCCTCCCAGGGCGGCGGAACCAAGGACACCTGGGTGGTCGAGGATTGAAGGAAGCTTGCCATGTTAAGTAGAACTGCCTCGGATTTGTATTGGATGTCGCGTTACCTGGAGCGGGCGGAAAACCTCGCACGGATGCTCGACATCAGTTATTCGCTGTCGCTGATGCCGCAGGATGGTCGCGGTGACGGCCTGCACGAACTCGCCATGCCGCTGCTGATCACCGGCACTCTGGACGATTACCTGGAGCGCCATGGTGACTTGCACGCCGAACGGCTGCTGCATTTCTTTGCCCTGGACGCGGCCAACCCGGCGAGCATCTACAGCTGCCTCGGCTCGGCGCGGGCCAGTGCTCATGCGGTGCGTGGGCGAATCACCGCCGACATGTGGGAAAACATCAACGCCACGTGGCTGGAAATTCGCGGTATCGCCGAACAGGGCTTGAGTCGCTACGGCATGAGCCGTTTTTGCGAGTGGATCAAGGAACGTTCCCACCTGTTTCGTGGCGCGTCCTACGGCACGATCATGCGTAACGATGCGTTCCGCTTCATTCGTCTGGGGACGTTTATCGAGCGGGCCGACAACACGTTGCGCCTGCTCGACGCCCGCTACGAAATGGCCGGCGATCAGGCCGAAGCGGTCAGCGATGGCACGGCTCACGCGTATTACCAGTGGAGTGCTCTGCTTCGGGCGTTGTCCTCTTTCGAGGCCTACACCGAGATCTACCGCGACGCACCCGGCGCCCGGCATGTGGCCGAGTTGCTGTTGCTGCGCGCCGATGTGCCACGTTCCCTGCGTGCCTGCACCGAAGAAATCGACCAGATCCTTGCCCAACTGCCAGGGGCCAATGGCCGTCCTGCGCAACGTCTGGCGGCGGAGATGGACGCGCGCCTGCGCTACACGGGCATCAACGAAATTCTCGACGAAGGCCTGCACGCCTGGCTGACCGAATTCATCCCGCTGGTGCGCCAGTTGGGTAACGCCATTCACAGTTCCTACCTGGAGGCTGCATGAGACTTTCCATTAGCCACGAAACCACCTATCACTACGAAGATCAGGTGCGGGCGAGCATCCAGTACTTGCGACTGACACCCCACGACAGCGAGCGTCAGCATGTGCTCAGCTGGCAACTCGACCTGCCGCGTCCGGTGCGCGCGCAACTCGATCCGTTCGGCAACATCCTGCACGTGCTGACCATGGACGAACCGCACGAGGCGATCATCATCGGCGCCCGTGGCCAGGTGGACATCGACGAACTGCGCGAAGCCGAGCATGAGAGCCAGTCGGCGTTGCCGTTCCTGCGCTTCACGCGCCTGACCGAAGCTGACGAAGCTTTGCGTGCGTTCGCCGAGAAGGAATGCAAAAAACGCCGGGATCGTACGGCGTTGATCGACTTGATGCATGGCCTGAATTCGCACATGACCTACACGCCGGGCTCCACCGAGGTGGATACCAGCGCCGCCCAGGCCTTCGCCGGGCGTTCCGGCGTCTGTCAGGACCACACCCATGCGTTCCTCGCCTGTGCCCGCAGCCTCGGCATTCCGTCGCGTTACGTGTCGGGGTATTTGTACAGCGAAAACAGCGAACACCTGGCCAGTCATGCGTGGGCCGAAGCCTGGCTCGATGACGCGTGGTACAGCTTCGATGTGACCAATGAACTGGCCCGGCCGGAGCGACATTTGAAATTGGCGGTGGGCCTGGATTACCTGGATGCCTGCCCGGTTCGCGGGATACGTCGGGGCGGCGGGTGTGAGCAGATGCATGCGAAAGTGTTTGTGTCGCCAACGCCGATGCCGGCACCGGTCATCTCCGTCCAGCAACAATAATCCGCAACACCACATCCCCCCTGTAGGAGCGAGGCTTGCCCGCGAAGAACGATAACGCGGTCCTTCAGTTAGACCGCATCGCCTTCTTCGCGGGCAAGCCTCGCTCCTACAAGGGGGAATGGGGTCAGGGCTTAACCTTGCGCCCCGCCATATGCTTCAAATACCCCACCAGCATTTCCAGTTCCCCATCCGGCAACACCGTCGCCGTAAACCCCGGCATCTTCGCCTGAGGCCATTGCCGCAAACTCTGCGGATCTCGAATGTAGCGCTTCAGGAAATCCGCCCCAAAGTACTCGGTCGGATTAAATGGAATGTTCAAATCCGGCCCGAACTGCGCATCTCCGGCACCATTGAGTCGGTGACAGGCCAGGCAATTCTTCTGAAACAAGGCAAAGCCTTTATTAACCGGATCGTCGGCCTTCAAGGCAGGATCGGGCAGCAGTGCAGGGAAGCGCTCGGCGACTGGCGCCATGCGCTTGATACTCGCCACTTGAAACGGCCATTGCTCAGGGCTGATGTTGCCGGCTTGCGGATCGACCCACACCAGATAAAACGGCCCGGCACCTGGTTTGTCTTCCGATAACGCGGGCCACGGTTTGGCCGGGTCTTCAATCGCCAACCACGCGCGCGCGCCCTTGGCGTTCAGCAACGGCGCCGCCGACAATTCCGCGGCAAACCCGTCCAAAGCCACGGCTTGCAGATGATCTTCAGGCTTGATGTCGGTCAACAACGCCGCCAACGGAACTGCGCGATAACTCATGCTCCGCTTGTAGGAAACGTCCTCGCTGATGGTGATGGTCTGGACCTGAGGGTGCTTGAGCAACTCCTCGGTCTGCCAGGTGCGACTGCCCGCGCCCAACTCGAGGTTCAGCTGTGCGGCATACAGGGGCGTGCTGAGCAGCAAGGCCCCGAACAGAATGAGCGTTTTCAAATGATCGCCGTCCATGTCGTGGAAGTGCCGCAAAGGTTGGCACACCCACGCTGGCCCGGGTAGCGAGCCAGTCACATTTTTAAGAGGGCAATATAAAAACCTGGCGCCGTTTTATTTGAAGACCGACTAGCCGATCACCTTGGTCAGGTTCGGCAAAATCAACAACAGCGTAGTGGCGAAAAGAATGAGCCCGGCTTGACGTACTTTCGAATGCTTGAACATGGCTTGACCGCCTTTTTTGTTATTTCCTGATGCCTGCCTGCATATCTCCATGACGACAGAGCGTTGAACTTCCTGTAAGACGAGTGCCTCGGCAAAACCCGACGACAACTTCGTACATCTTCACCTTAGAGCCCGCGTCACGCTTGGTTTAGATCCATTTCGTATGGTTCGCTTACTTAAAGCTTTTAAAAAGGCATGAGGCTTATTGCCAGCTTCTTGGGCGCCCGTTGACTAGACAGCTTGGTGACGTGAAACGGTTAATCCGGGCGCGAACGACCGTCCGTCTGAGCGTGTCCGTCA
The DNA here is from genome assembly GCF_004310295.1 of Pseudomonas sp. BGI-2. Classification (GTDB taxonomy): domain Bacteria; phylum Pseudomonadota; class Gammaproteobacteria; order Pseudomonadales; family Pseudomonadaceae; genus Aquipseudomonas. Next base: position 49,596 of record NZ_SISB01000040.1, read on the forward strand.
ACGCCAGTGAGCACTGCGGTCATTGAATCCACGGCGGCTCGGCCTAAGGTGGAAGCTCAGTATTTCGCCCAGGTTCGAGGACGTCATGACCCAAGCTTTGATTTTCGACGCGTTACGCACGCCCCGTGGCAAAGGCAAGGGCGATGGCGCCCTGCACAGCGTCAAACCGGTGAATCTGGTGGCCGGGTTGTTCACGGCGTTGCAGCAGCGCACGTCGCTGGATACCAGTCAGGTCGATGACGTGGTGCTCGGCTGTGTCACGCCGATCGGTGATCAGGGCTCCGATATCGCCAAGACCGCGGCACAAGTCGCCGATTGGGACGTCAGCGTGTCCGGCGTGCAGATCAATCGATTCTGCGCCTCGGGGCTTGAAGCCGTGAACCTCGGTGCGATGAAAGTCCGCTCCGGCTTCGAAGACCTGGTGGTGGTCGGCGGCGTCGAGTCCATGTCCCGCGTGCCCATGGGCAGCGATGGCGGCGCTTGGGCGCTGGACCCGGAAACCAATCTGCACAGTCATTTCACCCCGCAAGGCGTCGGCGCCGACCTGATCGCCACGATTGAAGGCTTCAGCCGCCAAGACGTCGATGCCTACGCATTGCATTCCCAGCAAAAGGCAGCGCGGGCGCGGGCGAACGGCTCGTTCAACAAGTCGCTGGTGCCGGTGCAGGATCAGAACGGCATTATCCTGCTCGATCACGATGAGTTCATCCGCGCCGAATCGACTCTGGAAGGCCTCGGCAAACTCAAGCCAAGTTTCGAGATGATGGGGCTGATGGGTTTTGACGCCACCGCGTTGCGCGTTTACAGCCAGGTGGAGCGGATCAATCACGTTCACACCCCGGGCAACAGCTCCGGCATCGTCGATGGCGCCGCCCTGATGCTGATTGGCTCCGAGGCCAAAGGCCGGGCGTTGGGTTTGCAGCCACGGGCGCGAATTGTCGCCACCGCCGTTACCAGCACCGATCCGACCATCATGCTCACCGGCCCGGCGCCGGCCACCCGCAAAGCACTGGCCAAGGCCGGGCTGCGGGTCGAAGACATCGACCTGTTTGAAGTCAACGAAGCCTTCGCTTCGGTGGTGCTGAAATTCATCAAGGACATGGCCATCGACCCGGACAAAGTCAACGTCAACGGCGGTTCCATCGCCATGGGCCACCCGCTGGGCGCCACCGGCTGCGCGATTCTCGGCACGCTGCTCGATGAACTGGAAACCCGGCGCCTGCGCTATGGCCTCGCGACCCTGTGTGTCGGCGGCGGCATGGGCATTGCCACCATCATCGAACGCCTCTGAGCCCCGACCTTAAGGAACAAGTGACATGACCGAAGCCATTCGTTACGAAAAAGGTCAGGACCAGATCGTCGTCCTGACCATCGACATGCCGGGCCAGAGCGCCAACACCATGAACGCGGTCTATCGCGAGGCGATGGCCACCTGCGTCGCCCGACTGGTGGCCGAAAAGGACAACATTTCCGGCGTGGTCATCACCTCGGGCAAGAAAACCTTCTTTGCCGGCGGCGATCTCAATGAACTGATCAAGGTCGGCAAACCCGAAGCCAAGGCCTTTTACGACATGGTCCTGACGCTCAAGGGCCAATTGCGTACCCTGGAAACCCTCGGCAAACCGGTGGTGGCCGCGATCAATGGCGCGGCGTTGGGTGGCGGTTGGGAAATCTGCCTCGCCTGCCATCACCGCATCGCGCTGGACAACCCATCCGTGCAACTCGGCCTGCCGGAAGTCACCCTCGGCCTGTTGCCGGGCGGCGGCGGGGTGGTGCGCATGGTGCGGATGCTGGGCATTGAAAAAGCCTTGCCGTACTTGCTCGAAGGCAAAAAAGTGCGGCCGCAACAAGCGTTGCAAGCGGGTTTGATCGATGAGCTGGCAGCAGATCGCGATGAGCTGCTGAGCAAGGCGCGGGCCTGGATTATTGCCCATCCGACGGCCGTACAGCGTTGGGATGTGAAGGGTTACCAGATCCCCGGCGGCACGCCGACGAACCCGAAAGTTGCGCAAATGCTCGCCATAGCACCGTCGATCCTGCGCAGCAAAACCCAGGGCTGCATGCCCGCGCCGGAGAAAATTCTGTGCGCGGTGGTTGAAGGTGCCCAGGTGGATTTCGACACCGCGCACCTGATCGAAACCCGCTACTTCACGGAACTGACCACCGGCCAAATCTCGAAAAACCTGATCGGCACGTTCTGGTTCCAGCTCAATGAGATCAATGCCGGCGGATCGCGGCCCAATGGTTTTGCACCTTATGTAACGCAAAAAGTCGGCGTGCTTGGCGCCGGGATGATGGGAGCTGGCATCGCTTTTGTCAGCGCCTCGGCCGGCATTGACGTGGTGCTCAAGGACATCAACCTCGCGGCAGCGGAGAAGGGCAAGGCCCACTCGGCGGCGCTGCTGGACAAGAAAGTCGCTCGCGGCCAGATGACCCCGGAGCAGCGAGAGGCGATTCTGGCGCGGATCCACACCACCGAAAGCGATGCGGACCTGGCCGGATGCGACCTGATCATTGAAGCGGTATTCGAAGACCGCGAGTTGAAGGCCAAAGTCTCCTCGGCGGCGCAGAAAGTCGTCGGCCCGGCCGCCGTGATCGCCTCCAACACCTCGACCTTGCCGATCAGTGGCCTGGCCACCGCGGTGCCGGATCAAACGAAGTTCATCGGGCTGCATTTCTTCAGTCCGGTGGAGAAAATGCCGCTGGTGGAAATCATCAAGGGTGCCAACACCAGCGACGAAACCCTGGCGCGCGGGTTCGATTTCGTCCTGCAAATCAAGAAAACACCGATTGTGGTCAACGACAGTCGCGGCTTCTTCACTTCGCGGGTGTTCGGCACCTTTACCAATGAAGGCATCGCCATGCTCGGCGAAGGCGTGAGCGCGCCGATGATCGAGACGGAAGCACGCAAGACCGGCATGCCGATCGGGCCTCTGGCGATCTCCGACGAAGTTTCACTCAGCCTGATGAGCCATATCCGCCAGCAAACCGCCAAAGACCTGCAAGCAGAAGGGAAACCGCTGATTGAGCATCCGGCGTTCGCCGTGATTGACTTGCTGCTTAACGAATACAAGCGGCCCGGCAAAGCCGCTGGAGGCGGTTTCTACGAGTATCCGGTCGGTGGTCAGAAACATCTGTGGCCGGAGCTCAAAACCCGTTTCGAGAAAGCCGACGGGCAGATTTCGCCTAAGGACGTGCGTGATCGCCTGCTGTTCGTGCAAGCCATTGAGACCGTGCGTTGCGTGGAGGAGGGCGTGCTGACCTCGACGGCGGACGCCAACATTGGCTCAGTCTTCGGTATCGGCTTCGCGGCCTGGACCGGCGGTGCCCTGCAGTTCATCAACCAGTACGGCGTGAAAGACTTCGTCGCCCGCGCCCAGTACCTGGCCCAACAGTATGGCGAGCGTTTTGCGCCGCCGGCGTTGCTGCTGGAGAAAGCCGCCAAAGGGGAGACCTTCTAAGGGACGTATGACGCCTTCCGGGGCTTGCCTTGTCACGGTGTTTCGAGGCAGTCTCTGGGGTGTGCATTATTCCCATCACGTGTCAGGTATTTTTTATGTCGTTACGCATCTGCATTCTGGAAACCGACATCCTGCGTCCGGAACTGGTCGATCAATATCAGGGTTACGGGCAGATGTTCCAGCATCTGTTTTCGCAGCAACCCATCGCTGCCGAATTCACCGTGTACAACGTGATGCAGGGCGAGTACCCGAGCGATGATCTGACCTTCGATGCTTACCTCGTCACCGGCAGCAAGGCCGATTCCTTCGGCACCGACCCATGGATTGAAACCCTTCGAACTTACCTGCTGACCCGGTACAAGCGTGGCGACAAACTGCTGGGCGTGTGCTTCGGCCACCAGCTGTTGGCGCTGCTGTTGGGCGGCAAGAGTGAACGAGCGACCCAAGGCTGGGGCGTCGGCACCCACAGCTACAAACTGGCGGCCAAGGCACCGTGGATGAGTCCGGTGCGTGAAGAGCTGACGTTATTGATCAGCCACCAGGACCAGGTCACGTCGCTACCGGAAAACGCCACGGTCATCGCCTCGAGCGATTTCTGCCCGTTTGCCGCATACCACATCAACGATCAGGTGCTGTGCTTCCAGGGGCACCCGGAATTCATTCACGATTACTCCCGTGCGCTGCTGGAGATCCGTCAGCAAGCGTTGGGCGAGCAGGTTTATACGCAAGGCGTAGCGAGCCTTGAGCAAGAGCACCACGGTGCGACGGTTGCGGAGTGGATGATGCGGTTTGTGGCGCACAAGCCAGACGCTGTTTGAACCTTAAAAGCTTCGCGGGCAAGCCTCGCTCCTACAGATCACCGAATCCCTGTAGGAGCGAGCGGTGCGGCGGTCCGACTTGCCCGCGAATTTCATGGACGCCGCGGTAATGGCTACAACCACCCCGACCTCTTGAAACTCACCCACAAACTCACACACCCCACCGCAATAAACCCCAACACCGCGAAATACCCGTAATGCCACGTCAACTCCGGCATGTTCTGGAAGTTCATCCCGTAAATCCCCGCTACCGCCGTCGGGAACGCCAGGATCGCGGCCCATGCCGCAAACTTGCGCTGCACCACGCTCTGCCGCGATGCCTCCAGCAAGACCCCGACCTCAATGGTCTGACTGGCAATATCCGCCAGAGTCGTCAGGTCCTCCATCTGCCGCGTGACGTGAATTTGCACATCGCGGAAATACGGGCGCATGTTTTTGTCGATAAACGGAAAGTTCAGCTTCTGCAGTTCCTCACCAATCTCCACCATCGGCGCCGCATAACGGCGCAGGCGTAATACGTCCCGGCGCAGGCCGTGCAGCTTCTGGATGTCATGTTCATTCAGCGCGCTGCACAGCACGTTGCGCTCCAGTTCATCGATCTCCGCATGGATCGCTTCGCCCATCGGCTGGTAGTTTTCAATCACAAAATCGAGGATGGCATAGAGTACGAAATCTTCCCCGTGCTCCAGCAAGATCGGACGCGCCTCACAGCGCTGGCGGACCAGGGCGTAGGACGCCGAGTGACCGTTGCGGGCGGTGATGATGTAGCCGTTGCCGGCAAAGATATGAGTCTCGATGAACTCCAGTTTGCCTTCGTGCCGGATCGGCGAATACGTGACGATAAACAGGGCGTCGCCGAAGGTTTCGAGCTTCGGTCGGCTGTGTTTTTCCAATGCGTCTTCGATGGCCAGTTCGTGCAGGTTGAACTGGCGTTGCAGGTTGGTCAGTTCCAGGGCGTTCGGCTCTTCAAGGCCGATCCAGACAAAGTGGTCAGGCTTGGCAGCCCAGGCAGCGCCTTCGTCGAGAGTAATATTGGAAACTTTTTTACCGGCGCTATAAACCGCAGCAGCGACAACTCTACCCATGATTCAGGTTCACTTCTTATTTGCAGGTGGCAGTGGCAGGCAGCGTTCAGCTTAGCCTTGTCTGCTGCTTGAGAGTCAGTGAAATCTATTGAGTTCGCCGGCAAAAGTTTGGAGGCGAAAAAAACCCGCACTCGGCGGGTTTGTTTTTAAGCGGCTTGCAGTTGCCGATCCATCGACTCGATGCACTCGCGCATCTGCTCGCGACACTGGGCGATCAGTAGAGGCATGTCATCCAGGCTCAATCCCACCGTAGGAATCGCCGGCAGCGAACGGATCAGAATTTTCCCACTGCGCCAGCGGTTCAATCGCATGTGTTTGACGTAACTGCTGACACACACCGGCACGATCGGCACGCCCGCGGCGATCGCCATCTGAAACGCGCCTTTTTTGAACGGCAGCAACTCTTCACCGAGGTTGCGCGTGCCTTCGGGGAAGACCCAGATCGATGTGTCTTCATGCTGCAAGGTGTGCGTGGTGGTCAACATCGACTGGCGCGCCTTGTGCGCATTGCCGCGATCGATCAACACATTGCCGGCCAGCCAGAACAACTGCCCGAACAGCGGAACCCACTTGAGGCTCTTCTTGCCGATGCACACGGTGCGGCGGGGCACCACGTTGCCGAACACAAACAGATCGTAGTTGGACTGGTGGTTGGCGATGATCACGCAGCTGTCGGGTTTATCCATCAACGGCCCGACATCGGCCTTCACCCGTAAACGCAAAATACACATCGCCGGCCACGCATACAGGCGCGCGCACAAACGGCTGTTGTCAGGGTTGAACGGACGGCACAGGCCCAGAATCACCCCAAGCACACCGGCCAGAATAAAGTGCAGGCCCATCAATAACATACGAAACACAAACAGCATTTACAGGCCCCACCGGGACAAAAGGTGGCGCAGTGTACGGATGTGCACTGTTTTCGGCAATTGCCGCTATAGAGGTAGGAGATTGGCGATGTTTGTGCGCATGTTTCCGACTTGTGGATCAGACGCGTTCTAGAGCGGTTGTTGGATTTTCAACAGTGTGTGTATGAAAAAGCCCGACACGACGGTCGGGCTTTTCGCTGCAGCCTGTTTGGGTTTAACCCATGTGTTCCTGATCCAGGATGATCGCGTTGTCCAGCGTGTCGAGCAGCGCCTTGCGCACTTTCAGCTTGGTGTTCTTGTGCGCGGTCATGTTGATCTTCTTCAACTGACGCGCCGCCGCCAGCGCTGCACCTTGCAGCTCCTCGGCTGACACCACCACGTCGAGGAAACCGGCATCCACGGCGCTCTGTGGATTAAACATTTCTCCGTTGATGACGGAGCGGTGGAACGCCGACTTGCGCAGACGATCACGCGCGATTTCAATACCGGCGTGGTGCATGGTCATGCCGATCTGCACTTCGTTCAGGCCAATGCTGAACGGACCGTCGACGCCAATGCGGTAATCCGCCGACAACAACAGGAAGGCGCCCTTGGCCACGGCATGCCCAGGGCACGCCACGATCACCGGGAACGGATGCGACAACAGGCGACGGGCCAGCGTCGAGCCGGCAGTCACCAGCGCGACCGCTTCTTTAGGGCCGGACGTCATGACCTTCAAGTCATAACCGCCGGACAGAATCCCCGGCGTACCGGTAATGATCACCACCGCACGATCAGTCACCGCCTGATCCAGCGCAGCATTAAACGCAGCAATCACGTCCGGGGAGATGGCATTGACCTTGCCGTTGCTCAAGGTCAGGGTCGCGATACCGTCTTCGAGATGGTAGGAAATCAACTCACTCATGACGCTATTCCTTGTATGAAAGTTGGGGCAGACGTTACCCACCGCCGCAGGCCAGGTAAAGCGCCGTGACTGACCCGCCAGTCACCCTTTCCCCGCCGGGCAAGCGTAGCCCGCCACAACCGCCGTGCATTCCCCTCTCTATAGAAGAAGGTGCGAAGCCGGAGATTGGCAGGTTTGCCATCGCCGGGAACCCACCGGAACGACTAAAACGCTAAGCGCATGAAAATTCTGCAAAAAAAGTTTGCCATCAGAAAAGCTTTCGACTACATTAGCGCGCCTCGACAGACAGAACATGTTTGACGAGATACGGTGAAGTGTCCGAGTGGCTTAAGGAGCACGCCTGGAAAGTGTGTATACAAGAAATTGTATCGAGAGTTCGAATCTCTCCTTCACCGCCAAATTCGATGTAACCAGAACCCCTGATTTCGAGAGAAATCAGGGGTTTTGTGGTTTATGGGGTCAGGATTTCAGTCATGGCACCGTTGTTGGCTCAGGCGAATTAGCGAAGTTGCTTCTGAAAATGATGTAGGAATAGTGAGAGGCGTGTGGGAAGTCATGCAGGAACGCTAGGTGTTTAGGTGCTTCCATAGGTCCAAGCACCTCACATGAACCATCTCGGGGAGGGGTATTCGTTTTGTGCCTCCAGGGTACAAAATGAATCAAAGGGCAGCGCATATGGCGTCCCCATAATCCGGAATGGACATACGTACGTTATGCAGGAAATGACCATGAAGCAGGCAGGGCTGGAAAAGGTTCATGTGGAAATCGTCAAGTTGATGGCTGAGCAGCGCAAACTGAACGCCGAGGCCGGCAAGATGACCCGTGAGACTTTTTGGTATCCGGTGGCTGTTGCGACTGGACTGATTGGCACGGTGGCAACTATTACGACGGTGTTGATCAAGCTTCTTTAAGGTTCCGGCTCAAATAAAGGCGTTCTGGTTTTTAATCATGCCTGAGGAAGCGATACCCGAGTTTCGAAGCCCAGCCGTTGCTGGGCTTTTTGTTTTCAACGATTGGCCGCCGAGGAATAATGCGCGCCTAAATCAAGAAGGAATCCCCATGATAACCACCGCAACCCACGCCATAGAAGGCCGCCAAATCACCGCGTACCTGGACATCATCAGCGCTGAATCGGTGCAGGGTGTCAACGTCATTCGCGACCTGTTCGCCGGTATGCGAGATTTTTTTGGTGGGCGTTCTCAGACGCTGGAGCGGGCGTTGAAGGAGGCGAGGATTCAGGCGACCGACGAGATCAAGGAACGCGCGCGGGCGCTTCAGGCGGATGCGGTGGTCGGGCTCGATTTTGAGATCAGCATGCCGGCCGGCAAGGGCGGGATGGTGGTGGTGTTTGTGACCGGGACGGCGGTCAAGCTGCGGTGAGTGAGGCAGTGAGCCTGTTTATCGCCAGCTGGTTTTGTAGGGCACGGCGTGGTCCATTCGTCGGGCATGCGGAAATCTGAATTACAAGTCCGGTAATGACCGGCTAGTCTCAAAAGCCTTGGTGGTCGATATTTTTCAGGCAATAGGGCTTGCCGGTATCGATCCCGCTTTGAGAGGGGAAGGGCTATGGCTGATCCGTATATCGAAGACGACGGGGCAGAATTTCCAATCAACAATTGCGTGCAGTGCGGCCAGACGGAGTATGTGGCAGGCTTCGGCGAAGATCCGCTCGAGACCAGCAAAGTGAAATCCGCAGCGACCAAAGTGTTCAAGTCGAAATTCAGGCCCAAAGTGGTGCCGCCCACGAAGTAATGATCAACCGGACAAGCCCCGCCAATGAGTGTAATGCTGTTCACTTATGACAATCATCAGTAGAGCGAGAACCTGTGGCGAGGGGATTTATCCCCGCTGGGCTGCGAAGCGGCCCCCTGCGCCCGTTCAGACAGACCGAGTTGTGTGGATTTACGACTGCTTCGCAGCCGAACGGGGCGGTGCGACGTTTCGATGAATCCCCTCGCCACAAATGAGTGCCCGCGCTTAAGTGAACAGCATTACGCCAATGAGTGGCGTTTTTAGTTTTTAGCGTCTCGACGTCTTCGGAAACAGACTACAGATTCACGACATTTTTTCTGTTGGTTGTTTTTCACAAACTTTTCACACCCGCCTACGTAGGCTCAGCTCATCCGTTAGAAAGCAGTACCTGGCCCGTTCCCCAGCGGGCTTTTTTTTGCCTGTCATAAAACCTTTTCCATAAAAGCTGTCCAACCGTCGCCAATTGCGAGGTGGGGCGGATTTTCTGTGGACGTTTCCTCCTCGAAAGCATTCAATCCCCGGCTTTTCGGTTTCCCCTATTTTTGAGGTTTTTCGTCATGCGTTTAACACTGCCTGCTCTGGTTCTGGGACTTCTGGTGACTCAAGGTGCAATGGCTGCGGGTGATGGCACTGCTGCGATCGGTGGTGGTCTGGGTGGTGCGCTGGGTAACGTTGTCGGTCAGAGCATGGGCGGCAGCACTGGCGCGGCAATCGGCGCTGGCGTTGCGGGCGCAGCCGGCAGTGCGGTGGCAGCACGTAAAGGCAGCCGCACCAAAGCGGCCATTGGTGGCGGTGTCGGCGCGGCCGGTGGTTCAGTGATCGGCAACAGCCTGGGCGGCAAGACCGGTTCGACCATCGGCGCAGGCCTGGGCGGCGCATTGGGCGGCGGCGTGGGCAGCAATCTGGCCAAAGGTCACAAGCGTCACTGATCCTGATCCTGATCCTGATCGATCGGATCGAAAAACCCGGCTAAATGCCGAGCTTTTCGTATCTGGATGTTTCTTTTTTACCTACTTCTGAATTTGCTGCTGTCCAACCTTCATCGCTGGCCGGATTCAGTGAGTGCAGGTGCTAGACTCACGCCCATCCGCAACGCGTACTTTTACCCCCGATGCGGAATTTGAGGTTTATATCATGCGTTTGACATTGTCCACGTTGGTTCTGGGACTTTTGGTCGCTCAAGGTGCAATGGCTGCCGGTGACGGCACTGCGGCAGTTGGCGGTGGTATTGGCGGTGCACTAGGCAACGTAGTGGGTCAGCAAATGGGCGGCAGCACAGGCGCAGCGATTGGCGCGGGTGTTGGCGGCGCCGCCGGTAGCGCAGTCGGCGCTAACAAGGGTAGCCGGACAGAAGCGGCCATCGGCGGCGGGTTAGGCTCGGCGGGCGGCTCGGTGATCGGCAATAGCCTCGGCGGTTCTACCGGCTCGACCATTGGCGCAGGCCTGGGCGGCGCAGCGGGTGGTGCGATAGGCAACAACCTGGGCTCCGACAGCGGCAACTCTCATTCCGGTGGCGGTCACAAGCATAAGCACAAAAACAAGCACAAGAATAAACATCACTAATTCCACATCAGTGAGATCAAAAACCCGGCCCAGGCCGGGTTTTTCGTATCTGCCCGCAGGGCTCCGGAACGTTTGGTCACCGGCCGCCTCGAACGTCATACACCCCAAATGTTGTGAGAGCTGCCATGACTCCTGAAACCGAAGGCAAGGAAGAAAAAGGCCCGAGTGGGCTTCCGTTCATTAATGACCCTGGTAACGAAGATCCGGGCTCGTTGATGGATGACGCCACGGTGCCGCTCAACGATTCAGATGACGCCGGTGACGTGGGTAACATCGAGTTTGAAGAAGAGGAAGAAGACGAAGATTGATCGGCTTTGTAGCGCCATCGACCGATCGTCTCTCTGATCGAACGCAAGGATTACCCCGCCCTCGAAATCTCAGGGCCTGCTTTTCAGGCCCTTCGAGAGGTGCTTATGAACGCTGATCCGAAAGTCGACGATGTCGACGATGTCGACGATACCCCTGAATATCCGCTGCCTTCGCCCACCGATTCCTTGAGTCGCGATCAACGTCCGCCTGACGACGACACTGCGGTTGAGCAACTGCCGACTGATGATGTGAAGCGTGGCGATGTCGAGGCTACCCCCGAAGATCCGGATATTGCTGGTAACGATGCGTCCGGTGAGCCGAGCTGAAAACCATTCGTCGATTGAGCGGCACCTTTAAAAAGCGAACGCCGCCCAAAATCAGGTACGCACCTTTTTAAAGGAGATGCACCATGATCAGGTCAAAATTGATGGCCCTGACGGTGAGCGGCATGTTGTCGGTCAGTTCAATGGCGGCGCTCGCTCAATCTTCCGGCAATGACGCCCCGGTCGATAAGGGCGGGATGCCGCCATCCAGTGAAATGAATGCCGGTTCTGGAGATGGAAAAGCACTGCCGCCAGGCTCCATTGGCAGTGGGAATGCTGGCGATGTAAAAGGGAGTAGCACCAGCCCGGGGGCGGGAAGCGGGTCGATGAGCGGTGGAAGTTCGATGGGGAGTGGTTCTGGGAGTGGGTCTGGAGGATCCGATTGTCGTGGTCAACTAATTCCGGACACCTCGATAGGTGATTTCGACGCCATCTCCCGTTCGTAAACGGTCGGTGGCAGATACCCGAGTTTCGAGTGCAGCCGCTCGTTGTTGTAAAACCCAACGATGTATTCAGTAATGTCACGTATCGCTTCGGCGTGGTTGGCGTAATCGCGCCGCCATACCCGCTCCATTTTCAAGCTCAGGAAGAAGCGCTCCATCACTGAGTTG
>NZ_SISB01000041.1 GCF_004310295.1 Pseudomonas sp. BGI-2
GCGATATCAGCCATTTCTTGATGCATCGGTACAACTGGATTCGGCCCCATCAATTCAACGGTGGGCTGGCGCCAGCTCGGGCCGAAGAAAAACTTAACGTCGTGTCCGGGATTAGTTGACCACTACAACGACGCTCCTTAGCTTTAGCGCTTAGCAGATTGGCGGATGGAGTTCGGTTGTTGGTGGAGCGAGCGCTGGATCACATTGATTCGCCGAATCCGGCGGAGCATCGGGGGAAGGTGTAGCAACTTCGCGAATAGAGAACGGGGGCTTCGCGCCCCCCTTCTTCAACGTTTATATCTGCACAGCGAAATTCACAGGCAGTGGCTGGCCTTTATGTCTGAGCCTTGCGAAACCAAGCGCTTCACACCGTCGCTACCCTGCGGGCTACCTTTGTCCGCTGACAGCTGATAACAGGCCAACGCCCGGGACATATCCTTCGTTCCCAACTGGCCACTCTCAAAAGAAAAACCCAGATAGTTCATCGCATCTGCGGAACCCATGGAAACCGCACGAAAAACTTCTCTTTCCGCCTGCTCGGGATGCAAGCAAGGGCCGTCATAGTCGGTGGAGTTACCGTTACAGTAATAGGTGGCATAACCCAGCGCCCCGTCCGGCAGTGTCGTCGCTGCCGCTTTAAACAACGCCTCAACCTTGCTGGTTTCTAACTGAGGAGCCATCTGCGAAAGACTCAATCTTGCCGCTGACAAACTCGCCTGTGGATCACCCGACTCGGCAGCACAAACATAGTTTTCCAGAGACGCTTCAATCAACTCCTTAGTCAGACGGTATTGCTCAAGAAACCCTAACCCACCCAAACCCTCAGCACGTTGAAAACAAAGGTTCTCAGCACGGTTCATTCCAGGTTTACCGGATGCGACAAGCTCCTTCTCGCTGATCGACCAATCCTCAATCCCCACCAGCGACCAGCACGACTTTTTAGCAAAGTTAAAAATCTTGATGTTGCTGTTACCGGCCCGTTTATCCACAACGTTCATGTGAGCGACATCGACTGTTTCGATCTCAACCCCTTCAGTTTTTCCTTCCATCGCGGCCATCAACGGAAACGCCAAACTGGAGCCTGTTACCGCAGTAATGGACGGTTCGAATCGGCCCGGATCTTCTGTACGTTTTAACACCAGCATCTTCACTGCCAGCGCAGTGAGGCGCCTTTGCGACTCAGCATTAGCGGAGAACGCAGGTAGAAATTGAGCAAAATTCCCAGATGGACACGAGATATCTGACTCGCGCCCCGCAGCCGAACCACTCACGATGTCGGGCGCAATGTTGTCCAGAAAAACTGAACGCTCGCGGCTCATTCTTGCGATGCAGTTGTTCACGGTCGTCACGTAGGCAGAAGTACCCGGCTTAATCTCAAATGCTTCAAGCGGGCAATTCGCATCGCGCAATTTTATCCACGCACGCTGTGCTTCTTTGACCTTCGCTGTATACCCCTTCCCCGTATCCGGATCGGCTCGATACTGCGTTTCGAGTCGAGCCATCAGCTGGTGATAACTCGTATTCAACTGTGAATCAGCAGCAACCTTCGATACGTCAGAGCACTTATCAACTTGTTGACTTGTGGTGTTCCCGGTGCACTCATCCTGAGCAAGTGCGAGTGAAACCGGTAGAACGGCCTGGCATGTCAATGTACAAAGAGCTCCTAAAAAAAAGCGTTTCACTGTCTTCTATCCTTGATCTATTCAAATGAAAGCAACCTAATCTGGGGAAAAATTGGTGACACAGAGCTTTGGCTCATTCATTTCCCAGTAGGTGCTGAGCAGAGTTTTCTTGTCGCGCTCTACGCGCAAATTGGCGAAATCGTCGCCACAAGCTGGAGTCAGCTCCTTGAAAAAAACTGCATCGGGGTGGTAAACAAAGATCCTGTGAATGGTGTAGGTGCCCATTCCGTCATCGATCTGCCAGACCACAAAATCTTTTGCACCGTCGAAATTGAAATCGTCTATTTGCACATGCAGGTCGTTTTCAGCTTGAAAAGCGATTGTCCGAGATTCGTTATGGGCATCGCTTTTAACAGCGACCGTTAACATGGCACCTTCCAGCACGAGCGTCGCTTCGACGTTTTTGGTTGGGCTGAAAGTGATTTTTTCGGCAAATACCGGTGCCGTCCACAGCAGACCGAGCAATGATATGGCTAGATACTTGAATCGCATGTGCTCGTCCTACTCCCACGTACACCCGGTTTCCAAAGAAGAGTCGATACTGGTATTAATCGTGAAGCTGTACGCTTTGCCGTTAGATTTCTTCGTGTAGGACATCGAGACTATCTGAGCGCCCTGAGTCACCAACTCATAGGTTCCCGTGACCTTGCCACCCAGGACTTCAGACCATATCGCGGTGTGCTGCCAGGGCGCCTGCGGGTCGAGTATTTCGTCTTGGGAATCCGTCAACACTATGGAAATAGGGGTGTTCGACTTGGCATACTTTACGAAACCACCTGACCATTTGCTGGCTGATTCGTAATAGGTTCTTAATTCTAACTTTACAGGACTGGATTGGGAGAGTTCGAAGCACAAAGTCTCGGTGGTGACGTCACTGTAGGCCACAGAGGTAAATAGACTTATCAGCAGCGGTAAAAATCTTTTCATACTTAATATAAAGGTGGCCGATTTATTTATCGACGACCTCACCGCAAAATGGCGAGTTCAATAAAATAAATTCCCCCCCCTTTTCCCTGTAGCTACACCTTCATCAAAGGAGCAGCCTCCCGAGAGGCTGTATATAAAATAACACCACCTTTACTAATTTAAACGCTCCTCAACTCGCCGAGGAACTTTATCTGCTATACCTTTCCTTCTCATCGCATCGCGATATCCAGCATAGTATGGCTTCGCCTCATCATGTTTTCCAAGTGCCCAGAGAGAGTCAGCAACATTAAGTTTCAATGGCACTCTATCCGCCGCAATAGCCAACAAGCGATTATAAATCTGCATTGCCAAAAGGTGCTCGTCGCCCTGTGCGAAGTAGAAAGCAATGTCATTATATTCAGATATGTTTTTATCAGGTGGATAGCACGCCATATAGGAGGGAATACCCATGAAAATAGAATCTCTTAATGCACTAGCGCGCGACTCATTCTCAGGCACGCCAACCACGTCAGAGATTAGCTGTTTCGGAGAAATCCCCCCCTTAGAAAATTCGAAAATCCCTCCTTCCGCACTTTTCCATTTGTTGCCCAGCCATGCGCCGTCACACTGCTGAACTGAACCCAGATTTTCGACACAGCCAGTTTCCAGCGAAACCATATCGCAGTATGCCTGAGAGGAAATTATTGCATTCCCTTCCCCATCGACTACTTCTCCGGCATTTGTTCGCTGCACTATCACATATTTTTTATCGCCAGAGATAAGACCCACATCTGAACTTGCAACAACGCCATCCTCAGAGCCCGCCAATTTAGTTTGGATCGAGTATATGCTGAACCCATCTTTGGCGCCTTGATATTGCACATCATTCCACCCCCCATACTTTTCTTCATAATTTTTAAAGCTTAAAGAACGGCCTTGAAAACCAACAATTTTTAACGGTGCTGTATCGGCATAACTCGTGCCAGTGAGCAAAAGCACCAAACATGGGACCACATAGCATTTATTAAACATTTACTGCCGCCTTTAATTTGGTGTACCGAACCCCTGGAGTTGTCATTCCGTTGCGACCTGGCCCGTAAATATCAGTAATCTCACGCTCGTAACTAGCATGATTGTTTCCCCATGCAGTTACATTTTTACTAACAGTAGGATTTTCCGAGAAAAACTTGTCTAGAGCTTTTTTCAAATTTTCGGCTACGTTACCAGGTCGGTTAACGTGTTCATCCAAAACTGTAGCCTGCCCAAGAGTCGACAAAAATAATTGACCAACCGTGAAATCATATGTATTCGGTTTTTTTGACTGAAGTTCTCTCAGTCGCTTTATAAAATCTGATATTTGAAGTTCAACATATGAAGGAGACCCTACGGCACAGGCCAAAGCAGACACAGGCTTACATTGAATAACGTTACCAAAAGTTGACTCCCCGCAGCCAACCCTAAGCTTAGCCTTTAATTCGGCTCGTTCAAGTTTTTCACCGTTTGCAAACTCAGAATTCTTATAATACATCTTCGGACTATCAGAACTTAAGTCCAAATACCAACCTTGATTTTCAAAAAGCTCAACAAACTCATCGGGATAGAGCTCCTTGAAAACTTTCACTTGGATTGGGAGTTCACCGGCACCCTGAGGGTTAACAGTTTTCTGCATCGCGCCTGCAGATATTATCTCACTATCATAAGACTGAACTGTATTGATCTTGCCCTCATTTTCACACATAACAGCAATAACTTTCTTCTCAAACGCTGTTACTTTACCTGCGGCTTCTAAAGCTGCCCATTGAGGCACATCCCCTAGTTTAACTTCGCCCCAAACTACAGGACCATAATGAGTACCCCATCGAGTTACTTTGGCTACAGCATTGCAGGTGCATTGTTTTTTCTGGTCAAAGTTTCCTATGAGACCGATTGAATGAATATGCCAAACCTTACCATCCGGACTTAGAGCCTCCCTTGCAGCAACCTCTTTCCACCAAGACAGGTCCTTGATTCGCTGCTTTTGCGCAACCCAGTTCAAATTTGGTCTATCAGTCGCATGCCCCATCAATTCGTCGAGGGCATCCCATTTCGTAGCGTCATAGAACCATTCGCTTTCATACTTGGTGATCAGCTGGGATATAGATTGCGCAAACCAAGGCTTAGCCAGTGCTGCCGAGATTTCTGTAGTAGTAAGTTTATCGTTCTTATCAGTGTCAATGATGTCGTACAGCCCTTCCTTTACCGGCCCTTTAGTTGAATTACTGGCTTTCGGAACGAAAGTAGCCTTTTCTTCTTCAGTGAGTAGATCACGATCATGCAAATATGAAGAGAGATGCTCGGCGTTGCTACCTGTTTCTTCAATGAATTTAAACCCGTCCCATTCCCACGGATTGTGGCGAGTGGTCATCAAGTCCTTCTCGCCCAACCACCCGCTAATAGGATTACCTTGCGGGTCGCCTAGCAATCCTTCGAGATGCCACCAACGAGTAGTGCTAGAGGTTGCGGGATTAGAGCTCGTACTTGGAATAGTGACAGAATGCTTGATTTTTTTTGAAGCCGGTAAGGCTTCTAACACGCCAATGGGAATGATCAGATCGTATCCGATCACTACACCGCCATCGTTCACCTTTGGTGGGTTAGTCGCACTGATGTCGGCGCGGTGCGTAATAAGCTTCGTATCCTTGTAAATCTTCATCAGACTTTTTTGGTCTGCTGGTAACGCAGCGGCTTGGCTGCGACTTTGAGTAACGAACGTCTCAATGTCATCGCACGTGAAAACCTCTACGTGAACCACGTTACGAGCGGTACTTTCATCGTGTTCTTGAAAATGGCCTGCGTGGCCCACCAATGCTCCGGCTTTGATGTGAACTGGTTCATCGAGTAGAACAACCTTCCCCACCTCCTTCGGCTCAGTTTTTGTTTCAAGCGAAGGAAGCCATACATAACCTGGCACATTTCCAGTTGCGTCAGCGGTGAGAGCGGGGATTGGCGTCCCACTCACTACTTTAATTAGTTTTCGGTAGTTGCCAGATCCCCCTTCATGACTGATCTGGACTTGAGTGCCTGCAGGCAACACCGAGATGACGGGACCGTTGGTGGCCGCAGTACTACGTACTCTCAAACCTTTGGCTTGGCTCACAGGAGTATCGTTCGCCTGTTCGCCAATCAGGTATTGGTCCGCACCTTGACTCGTCATTTGACCTTTAAATATCCAGCCGTTTATCGCAGCCGCTTGTTCCGCGTCTGGCATTACGCTAACAATTTTTACCCATTTGCCATCTGCACTCGTCTCCCCTGTCGTAACGGTGGTGCCGCGCGGCAATGTAGTCAAAACCTGGCTGTACCCTTCGCTACCACTAGGCGCAGCACGCACATTCAACCCTTGAACAGGGTCATTTACATTTGCCTTGATCTGATAGGTGCCACCGGCCCAGTAAGACGGGCGTTCCAAGGTCGGCTTTTCTCTATATCCAGCCATGTCCAACAGGTGCATATAAAGGCTGTAGAACGTCAATAGAGGCCCACCCGCCGAGGCAGGCGCAGGAGATCCACCCGGGGTAGCAGGGGGTGCTGGAGGAGCGGGAACCTCGAGTAGATGCTTGACCAGCACGAATCCTGATGAGGCAACAGCAGTACGGTCGCTGTATACGGTCGGTAGATAGGTTTCATCAATGCGATAGGCGATCACCTGCCCATCGGCGATACAGCGCACTTCGCTATGTGCCGAAATCAATCCCGAAGCTTCGTCAAAATGCACTCCACCGTGCCAGAGACCGTTACCACCGAGGGGGTAATAACCATCCTTTGCTTTGGCCAGAGCAGCGTAGTACTGCTGTGGGTCTGCCCCGCTGGCGTTTCCTATCTTGAGGGGATAAGACCATTTTTTAACTTTGACTGGTTCCGTCATTTTTCCTATTACCTAATCCTGTGTGATCCGTTGGAGGTCAACCCGAGAACTTCATCATTCGCATCGGTCGAGTGGTGGTTTTCTCCGGCACCGCATTCCCCAACGCCTGATCCATCAAACTCCCCGCCTTATCCTTATCCGCCGCCCCCGGCAGCACCGGCGGCTTTATCCCAATCCCTGTCCCATTCCCTGCCGAACCACCCGCATTAATCTTCACCACCGGCCCAACAACCGTCACCCCACCGGCATCCAGCTTGATAAAGCTCCCGCCCCCCAAAATGGTGAGTTCGGTGCCAGCCTCAATAACAATCTTCGCCCCAGCCTTCAGATGAATCTCTTTCCCAACACTCGTCAGCTGCGCAGTCCCCAGCTTCACATGTTGGTTCTGCCCAATCGTCAGGTGATCATCCAGCCGCGTTTCAACCTTGCGGTCGGCAATCGTGGTGCGATGCTCTTCAGCCTTGAGCTCGGTGTAGGAGTTCTTCACCACCGTGTCGTGGCGTTCGTTACCCACGCGAATCTTCTGATCATGCTCAATGTTTTCATCCCAATCCCGCTGGGCATGAATGAAGATCTGCTCGGCTCCCTTCTTGTCTTCAATCCGCAGTTCATTAAACCCACCGCCTCCGGGGGAGCTGAGGGTTTTGAACACGGTGCGGGTTTTATTGGCCGGCAGTTCGTAGGGAACCTGGTTTTCCTTGTGGTACAGGCAACCGGTCACCAGCGGTTGGTCGGGGTCGCCTTCGAGGAAAGTGACGAGCACTTCCATGCCGATGCGCGGGATAACGATGGCGCCATACCGATCCCCTGCCCAACTCGAAGACACGCGCATCCAGCAGCTGGTTTTGTCATCCGCCAATCCTTCGCGGTCCCAGTGGAATTGCACTTTGATGCGGCCGTATTGGTCGCAGTGAATCTCTTCGCCTTTAGGCCCGGTGACCATGGCGGTCTGGCTGCCGAGGACGCGGGGTTTGGGGTGTTGCAGCGCTGGGCGGTAGAACACGGTCCACGGGGTGGCGAGGAAGCGGTTGCGGTAGCCCTGGTGGAAGTCGTCTTTGTTGTCGGTGGTGTCGCTGGTCACGGACTCTTCGAGGACTTGCGGTTGTTTGCCTTCGTGGACGATTTCGGTGAGCAGCCAGAGGTCGTTCCACTCGGTGCGCGGGTGGTCGGACATTTCCAGGAAGTGGCCGCTGATCAGTTTGGTCTGGTCGCCGTGGCCTTCGGCTTGTTGGTAGTCGGCGCGGTGGCGTTCGAGGGCGCGTTGGCTGAGGAATTTGCCGCGCGCGCGGTCGAGGAAGCGGCCGGGGTAGTCGTAATCTTCCAGATCCGGTTCGGTGCTTTCGCCGTCGGGTTTGTACGCGGCTTCGAGTTGCAGGCGTGGTTTTTCGAAGTCGTAGTCGCGGCGGGTGACGCGGCCGGTGCGGGTTTCGAGGCGCAGTTTGAAGCCTTTGATCACCGGTTCGTCGGCGACCATGCCGCTGCCTTGCACGTACGCCGTTGGCTGGCCGAGTTTCGGGAATACGGTTTGGTCGTCACCGAAGACCAGCAGGTGACCTTTCTCGCTGTGCTGGAAGTGGTAGTGAATGCCTTCCTCTTCGCACAGGCGCTGGACGAAGTGCAGGTCGGTTTCGTCGTACTGCACGCAGTAGTCGCGGTCCGGGCAGGGCTGGCTGAGCTGGAAGCTGTACGCGTTGCCTTTGATGCCGTGCTCGTCGAGGATCAGCGCGATGATTTTCGGCGCGGACATCTGCTGGTAGATGCGCTGGTTGGTGCGGTGATGCAGGTATTGCAGTTGCGGCACCAGGGAGACTTTGTAGCGGGTCAGGCGTTTGCCGGCGTCACCTTGGGCGACGCGGTAGATCTGACCGTGGATGCCGGAGCCTTGCGGATCGAACGCCAGGAACGCCTGTTTGTGCAGGAGTTTTTCCAGGTCCAGATCGGGGTTTTCGCTGACCAGTTCGAGGTCGAAGCGATACGGCTGGCTGATGCCTTCGGTGCCGGTGAACGACAGCACTTGCAGGTCGCCCACGTAGTCTTCGACGGTGAGGCTGAAGTGGGTTTCGTTAGACGGGTTGAACATTGCTTGCTCCCTGTTCGGTAGTCATCCGTTACGCCCGCAGTCGCAGGCGTTGCAGCAAAGACGAAGTGGCGCCCAAGGCGTCACGCAGTTGGGCGGCGGTGATGGTGCGCTTGGCCGCATCGAAAGCCAGCGCCGTTCGCAGGGCTGGCCAGCAGTGTTTCGGTAGATTCGGGGGTGCGTGCAGTTCGCGGTCGAGGTGCGCGTCGCGGGCCTCAATCGACGACAAGCGGCGGAACGGGTGTTTGCCGCCCGCCAGTTCGTAGAGCACGCAGGCCACGCCATACACATCGGCGCTGGCCGACAGCGGTTGGCCTTCGAGCAGTTCCGCGGCGGCGTAGCCCGGGGTCCAGGCGTTGAAGCGGTCGCGGCTCAGGTGTGGCAGGCCGGGAAGGATGCCCTCTTCGGCTTGACCTAGGCCGAAGTCGAACAGGCGCACGCCTTCTTCGCTGAGCATCACGTTGCTCGGCTTCATGTCACCGTGCAGCACGCCGCGAGCGTGGGCGTAAGCCAGCGCATCGAGCAGCGGCAGCGCGATGTCGCGCAATTCTTTCCACGGCAGGCCCAGGGGCCGCTCGCAGAGCAGTTTGTCCAGGGTCAGCCCACGCATGAGTTCCATGGTGATGAAGGCGCGCTGGCAGTCGGTGTCCACTTCAAAGGTGTGCGGTCGCAGCACGTTGTCGTGGCGCAGTCGTCGGGTCAGGGCGAACTCGCTGTAGAGCAAGGCGCTGGCATCCGGCGATTCGGCAAATTCTTCGCTGAGGATTTTCAGCGCGATGTAAGGGTCGGGATCGCCGAACTGTTCGCTCAGCAAGTCCCGTGCGCGGTAAACCGCGCCCATGCCGCCGGCACCGAGCAGACGCTCGATGCGGTAACGGCCTGCGAGCACGTCGGGCATTTCGCCGACGCTGGCCTTGGTCGGCGCCAGCGCGGGTTCTGCTTTATGCGGCTTTCCGTTTAGAGACGGGGCAAACGCAAAGTAAGTCAGGTTACTGGCCTCTTCGTCGGTCACCAGCAGGTCGTCGAGCGGCGGCATGAGTTGGGTCATTGTCGGATCACCACGGCAGTCAGGTTGTCCCGGGCCGAGCCACGCAGGGCGCCGTCGAACAGACGCTCCAACGCAACGTGCGGCGCGGTCAGGCTCAGGGCATTGCCCAAGGCATCGCTGCTGAGCCCTTGGTACAAACCGTCGCTGCACAACAGAAACGTATCGCCGGGGTAAACCTCGAGTTCGAGCACGTCCAGCGTCAGCACATCGGCGGCCCCGACCGCACGGGTCAGGGCATGGGCCGACGGATGCGCACGGGCGTCTTCGATGCTCATGTTTTGCTCGTCGATCAGTTGCTGTTGCAGCGAATGGTCCTTGGACAGCTGATACAAACGCTGGCCACGCCACAGGTAGCAACGGCTGTCGCCGGCCCAGATGCAGGCCGCGCGATTGCCCTCCACCAGCAGCGCCACCACGGTGCTGCCCATGATGCTGTCGTGGCGCCCGGCGGTGACGGTCAACTCCTGACCCAAGCGGCGATTCAACCAGTGCAGGCACTGGCGAATACCCTTAAGTCGTTCGTCGAAGCCGTCCTGCACCGGCAATTCCGCCAGGCTGGCGACGATCAACTGGCTGGCGATGTCGCCACCCTGATGACCGCCCATGCCGTCCGCGACCACCCACAGCCCCTGCTGTGGACAGTCGAGAAAAGCATCTTCGTTGCGCGCCCGAACCTTGCCCGGATCGGTACGCGCAGCGCTGCGCCAGGGACTGGCTACCAGCATCAGAGCTGCACCGGCATACGGAAGGTGCGCAGCACGCCCATGTCGAACGGGTTCGGCGTGCGCTGGCTGCTGAGCAGGTAATTGGCGCGCAGGCCGCCTACGTCAGCTTTCAGCACCAGCACGTCGCGACCGCTCAGGTACTCGGTCTGCATCAGGTCGAACAGACGGAACAGCGACCAAGGACCGGTGTTCTTTTCGATACCGATCGGGCGGCCGGCCATTTTGTCGAGGACCAGGCTGGTGCGACCGTCTTCAGCATCGGTCGGCCATTTGAACGACACCGGCACGATCGGGCCGTGACGGTATTCGATTGTTTTGTCGCCAAACTTGAACTCGGAACGGCTGACGGCCGGGTCGAGGGTGTACGGCTCCAGTTTGAACTGCACTTGCGGCTCGGCCGGGTTGATCGAGAAGAAGCTCTGGCGGATCACTTGGGCGGCGGCCATCTGGTCGAGGTAGACCTTGGAGATCGGCATGCTGTGACCGTCAATGGTGCGCAGGCGGTAGTTGCCTGGATCGCCACTGACGAACGGACGCATGTAGGTCTCGAAGAAGCGATCGTTGATGCCCTGCGCCTTGAAGAACTCGCGGAAGTCGCTGATCGCGACGTCGCTGGTGCTGTGGGCGCTGAACGGGTAACGCTTGTTGATCGCCTTGCCGTAGAAGCTGTACAACTCGCTCTGATAACGCTGGTTCAGGTACTGGTAGGAATCGTTCAGCACCAGACGCCAGGTGTCTTCGGCCAAGACGTTGAACCACACGCTGACCGGACGTGGCAGACGGTTGGAGGCATTGCGCAGGGCGCTCAGCGCATCACGCTGGCCGCTCATTCGGGTCTTGGCCATTTCGAACGCGGCCTGATCCGGGGAACTGGCACGCGCCAGGCTCGCCAGTTGCAGTTGCAGGTCATTGAGCGCCGCGAGTGCCGGGGTCAAATCAGCGGCCGGGCCGTTGTTGTCATCCAGCAGACGGTGCAGCGGCTCGAAACGACGTTGCAGGGATTTCTTCGCGGTGTCTGGCAGGTTCTTGGTCGCGGCCATGTTCGAGGCCTGGTCCGCTGCGGCAGACGCCAGTTTGCCCAGCTTGCCCAACTTGCCTTTCTGGTCTGCCAGCGCTCCAGCAGCATCAGCCGCTTGGTCAACCGGTTCGGCTTCTGCCGGGAAACGGGTGTTCTCGCGCACTTCGACCAGCAGTTGCAGCACCGGGGAATTGGCGGAAGTCAGGCCCGCCAGTTGCTCGGCACCCTCGCCCGCATCGTTGATCGGTGGCAAGGCAACCTGGCCGACCGCTTCACTCCAGAAGTTGGCGTAGTCGCGGAAGTACAGTTGCTCCAGTTCGACCATCAGGCGACGCAAGTCCATGCCGCTGATGCCCGCGCCCTCGCCCAGCACCCAGTTGTCACGCAGGATGTCGGTGACCAGCGCACTGCCCTGGACCGAGAAATACTGCTGATAGCCCTGTTGGGTGTAGAAGCCTGGGATCACGTAATCGGTGCCGACAAACAACGAAGCCTGTGGGCCCATGTGTTGGCTCAAACGGTATTCCGGCAGGTTGCGGGCCTGCTCGCGCAGCATGCGGTAAACCACGTTGGCCAGCGACTCGCTGCGCAGCACCTGACGCGCCTGCGCCACCAGTTGATCGTTCAGCGGGTAGATAAATGGCTGCTTGAGCAAGCGCTCGAAGTGCGTGTTCAAACCGTTCTGCACCGCGGTGTTGCCGGCGTAACGCTGGGACCAGTCAGTGGCGACCCAATCCTTGAGCCACGCCGCATCGCGACGATCCTTCATGTTCAGCATCAGGTACGCGCGCAGGCTGTTGAGCAGGCGTTCGCGGTCCTTCATGTTGGCGCGGATCTGTCCTTCCAGCAGCGTTGCGACCTTCGGCAGCAGTTGCGCTTCGAGCTCACGCTCGTATGCGTCCTTGACCACCGGATTGACCTCTTCGCCCTGGTACAGGCCGCCACGTTCGTGGTACGACACGTCACCTTTTTTCGGGAAGACTTGAGTCGCCGCGTAGCTGGTGTCGAGGGTCTTGAGCACCGCCATGGAATCATCACGCGCGGTCAGGGCCGAGCGTTGCTGCGTCCAGTTGGTGGCCAGGTTGCGCAGGTTTTCCAGACGCTCGTAGTTGGCGGAGAAACCGCCCGCCCACAGCATGCCGAACAGCGCCAGTGCCGCCAAAGCGCCGACGTACAAGGCGCGCTGGCCCCAATGGATGCGGCTGCGTTCGCGCTTGTCCAGACCGGCCAGATCGGCTTCCGGGAAGATCACGCGACTGAGCAAGTGGTGAATGAAGCGCGAACGCCCGCTGCGCAAGGTCGGCAGCATGCCGGCGTTCATGCCCAGATTGGCACCAATGTTGGCGGTGGTCTGGTCCATCTCTTGAGTCAGGTGCGGTGCGCTGGTCAGGTAGAAACCGCGCAACTGGCTGACACGCTGGTAGCGGTTGCCGGTGAACGCCATGTCCACGAACAGGCACAGGCGCTCGCCGATCTGTCCCAGTTGATGCGGGAAGTCGAGGATGCGGCCACGGCGCTGGGTGTCGCGCTCCTGGTGCATGCGCATGATCACTTGGCTGTTCAGGCGACGCAGCAGCTCTTCGAACTCGGCGCGCAGGACGGCGACGTCGGTGCCGCTCTGCTCTTTGCGAAAGCTGGTGCCGAGCACCTGATCGCTTTCTTCGCGGGTCAGTTGATCGAAGAACTCGTCGAAACCGAGCAGCTTGTCAGCCTTGCTCAGCACCAGATAAACCGGCACATCGACGTGCAGTTTTTGATGCACATCTTGCAGACGCGCACGCACCTGGCGAGCCAGGGTGTCGAGGTCTTGCTCGGTGTTGCCCAGCAGCAATTCAACCGGGATGGTCACCAGCACGCCGTTCAACGGGCGGTTGCGACGACGCTTGCGCAGCAAGTCGAGCAAGGTGCTCCAGGCGCTGCCATCGACTTCGGCATCCGGCTGGGTCAGGTAACGCCCGGCAGTGTCGATCAGCACGCCGTGGTCGGCAAAATACCAGTCGCAATGACGGGTGCCGAGGGTGTCGCGGGTCAGCTTGCGGTCGATCTTGTTGATCGGAAACTCAAGGCCCGAAAAGTCCAGCAGGCTGGTCTTGCCGCTGCCCTGCGGGCCGATCAGCAAGTACCACGGCAAGTCACTGCGCCAGCGTTCGCTGCGACCGCGATACAGGCTCGAGGTCTTCAGGGTTTTCAACGCATCCTTGAAGCGCACGCGAAGCTCTTTCTGCTCTTCGTCGATCAGCTCTTCACGGCGGATACGATCCTGGCCGTCTTCAGTGTCTTCGATGGCTTTCTTGCGTACGCCAGCGCGCCAGCTGACGAAG
Source organism: Pseudomonas sp. BGI-2 (assembly GCF_004310295.1). GTDB lineage: Bacteria > Pseudomonadota > Gammaproteobacteria > Pseudomonadales > Pseudomonadaceae > Aquipseudomonas. The sequence goes on from NZ_SISB01000041.1 coordinate 13,682, forward strand.
ACCATGGTCAGGCCCCAGATCAGGAACAGCACACTGATGGTCATCAGGCGGGAGGTCGAACCTTCCCAGAACTTGTAGTCATCAACGGCCAGCAGCGGCCCGGCGAACCACACCAGCAGCGCGACAAACAGCACCACCAGCAAGGTCCAGACCCAGGTCTTGCGCAAGAATGCGCCGACTTTCTTGAAAAACTTTTTCATCACACGTCCCTGTTTACGGCTGCGACGGCGGCTGGACCGCGGCCGGATCTAGCTGCTGAAAAGGTTGCAGAACGGTTTCGCGTTGCTCGCCCAAGACCCAGGCGAAACCCGAATACATCACCACCAGGCAGACCACGGTGAACAGCACCACCATCCACGCCGGCACGATGCGCACCAGGCTGCGGCGCTGATCGTTCAAGCCTTCCCAGTGCGGCGAAAGCTCGCGAGGCACGTCGCCGCGCAACTGACGAATCTGGCGATACAAGGCGTCGCGGATGCCTTCGAGCTCGAGCATGCCGCGGGCTTGAACCCGGTACTTGCCTTCGAAGCCCAGCGACAGGCACAGGTACATCAGCTCCAGCATCGGCAGGTGCTTGACCGGGTTTTTCGACAGACGATCCAGCAGCTGGAAGAACTTCTCGCCACCGAAGGTTTCGTTGTGGAAGCTGCTGAGCAGGCTCATCTGCGACCACTCGCTTTCGTTGCCCCACGGCGTGGTCACGACGGCTTCATCGACCACGGTGCAGAGCACGTAACGCGCGGCCATCACCTGGCTGCTTTCGGCGCCGTTGTGCAGCGCCCGCACTTCAAACAGTTTCAGCCCGGCGGTCAGTCGCTCGTTGAGCGCGTACATGTCTTCGCGGGTATCGCTGTGCTTGAGCCGCACCACTTCCGACAACAGATCGGACGCAGCGGCCACCAGCGAATTGAGGCTGATGTTGAAGGATTCCGCCGGGCGCAAGCGTGCGGCGTAAATCATCCGTTCTTCGAGCTGTTCAAAACGCGGCGGTGCGGCGAAATCTGTCAGCGGGCTCGAAGCAGGGCCGTGGCCCTGGCGGTCGAGCAGGACGGTTTTGTCGTCCTGGTTATGTTCCATGTCCTTGATCATGTCGGTCAGTTCCTGATGGCCCAGAATTTCAGTTCAAGCTCGGCGAATTCGCCGGACACGTGGAACGCGAAACCGCCGGAGCGCTCGAGTTGTGCCAGGTCTTCGGAACTGAGTTCGAGAATGAAATAGGTTTTGTTGGAGTGGAACGCGATCTGCCGCGGCGCCACCGGCAACGGTTTGACCTTGATGCCCGGCAGATGCAGGTTGACCAGTTGGCGGATGCGCTCCACCGGGCCGACCTTGAGGTGCGCCGGCAAGCGATGGCGCAGTTCTTCGGAATCGCAGTTGGCACTGGCTGCGAGCACGAACGAGGCCGAGCCCAGTAGTTTGTGGTCGTGCAACGGCGAGACGATGATCCCGTACTGACGCGCTTGCAGGACCAGTTCGATGGCGTGCTGTTCGAGCACCATCGACAGCACCTGACGAATCGCTTCCATCAGTTTGCGGAAGCTTGCGCCCTGGTCGCTGTGCTGATAACGGCTGTCCAGACGCGGGCGTTTGCTGTCGCTGGAGAACGTCGCCAGGTCGCCAAGCATGGTCAGCAGCGTGCGGTACAACTCTTCTGGGTGAACCTGCTCCAGGCCGAGGTAGTGACGCAGCAGCAATTCGGTGCGGTTGATCAGTTGCAGCATCATGAAGTCGCCGACTTCCGCGCCACCGACTTTGCCGTTGGAGCGAATCCGCTCGGCGATGGTGTCGCCACGGTGGCCGAGCATGCTGATCACTTCTTTCAAGCACGACAGCAGGTAACTGGACGAATGCGCCTGAATGTAGGTCGGCACGAAATCCGGGTCGAGGCTGATCACGCCGTCGGGCGTGGTGTCGAGCACTTCGCAGATCTTCAGTTTCACGTAGGCCTGGTCGCTCTGCTGCTCGCCGAGCAACAGTTTGAAGTCCGGGCGGCCGCAGCTGACCTGGCTGGCGGAATCGTCGCCGGCGTTGGAGTCAGCCACTTCCGCTTCGTACGCGGTGTAGCGCGCCAGCACGTCGGATTGCTCCGGGCGACGGGCCTCGATGTGGTTGCCGGTAACCAGAGGCAGTGCCAGGTAAATTGGCGTGTTGCCGGTGTTCGGCGGCACGTCGAGGGCCAGCGGCTCAGTGTTGCCGCCGAGTTCGAACAGGCTGCCGTCCGGCAGAATCCCCGAGGCCTGGCTGATCACCAGTTTGCCCATGTTGAGGAACTGCAAGTCGATGTCCAGGTTCAGGAAGCCCCAGGTGTAGCTGCCCAGCAACTGGGTGCGGGTCTTCATCTGGTGGTCGTAATAGCGATCGTTATGCTGGAAGTGCTGCGGACGCAGCAGCATGCCTTCCTGCCAAATGACTTTATGGGAATTCATGTTCAGTCATCCGCCTTGGCGAGCGTTTCGTTGCTGTTGCGAATGCCGGCCTGATCGAGGATCAGGTCCGCGTCGGTGACTTCCACCGGGGTAACTTGCACCGTGTAACGCCATTTGGTTTCGGGCAGGTCACGGTAGGCGGCGAGAATGCCGACGTAGCGACTGCCCTCCTCCACGCTGAGTTTCATTTCCACGGTTTCGCCCGGGCGCAGTTCGAGTTCTTCGCTGGCCACCAGGTCCGGGGCCAGGGATTCCTTGGCGCGCTCGTACAGGCTGAAGAAGTCAGCGTTCTCGAAGGTCACCGGGTGCTTGAGCTCGAACAGACGCACGACGATCGGCGACGGACGCCCGTTGAGGTCCGGGTTCAGCTGATCGCTGGCGGTGAGCTTCAGGTTGAGCTTGGTGACGTGGGAATACGGCGACAGCGACGAGCAGCCGGCCAGCAGCACCAGGGCCGCGAACGCTGTCAGCGTCTTGAAAAAAGCGGTCGAGCAGCGAGACATGCGCATCATCCTTGGTGGTCGGTGTGAAGGGTGGAAATCAGGCGAATCTGTTCTTCGTAGGCCTGGGCAAAGTCGCGGGCCAACAGGCGCTCGCTCCAGTCATCGTCCTGGCGCAGGGCCTGGTGATAACGACCGTACGCTCTCCAGCGGCTGCCGGACGTGGCCATGATCGGCTTGTTGTCGCGCTCGAAGCGCAAGGTCAACTGCTCTGGCGAGAAGTGATCCAGCGTGCCGCGAACGGCGGCGCGGCTGGCGGTCAGCAAGGCCACCTGATGCGCCTGCAAATCGCGGAACGAACGAGAGATCGCTTGCTCGGCCGGCAGCTGACCCGGCTTGTTCGGCTGCAACAAAATGCCCAGCGCTTCACCGGCATCAACGGCGAATTTCAATGGGTTTTTGTGGGTGCCTTGCACGGTGGTCTGGGCCAGACGCAATTCGTTTTTCAGTTCGCTGCGGGTGCGCAGGCTCTGCTGCAAACCGCTGACGCTCTGCTTGAGCAGGCGTGCCGCGTTCAGCGCCAAGGCTTCGCGGGCGTCGTGGTCGAGGCCTTTGAGGTCCACGCCCAGTGCCGCGCCGAAGTGCTCCCAGAAACCTTCGCTCTGACGCTCGACGGCTTTTGGCGCCGGAGCTGGCTCGGGCTCTGCCGGGGCGTTGATCAGCTCCGGGACCATCAGGCTTTCCATGTCGATGCGGGCGTAGTCGGCGCGCTGACGGGTGTCCTCGATAGTGGTGCTCGGGGAGATCAGTTCGTCGATTTCCGAATACACGCGCTCTTGCTGATCGAGGGCGTTGAGCGGATCGAGGTCGAGGAACGCATCGTCCGGAATGATGCTGCCCGCCGCTTGCGGACGGCCGACTTCCACGTCGAAGGTCGCCGGGTCGCGCACCAGCCGTGCACGGATCTCGAAATCACCCAGCACATACACGCTGCCGTGCTCGATGCGCATCGCTTCGCCCTTGCGCAGTCGCGCGCCGCTTTCGCTGTCCTGAATACCGTTGCTGCTGGTATCGGTCAGGAAAAACGTGCCTTCGCGGTAGCTGATCAACGCGTGGTGGTTGGACAGATGACGCTTGCGGTCGGGAATGATCCAGTCGCAATCCTCGCCCCGGCCAATCACGCCACCGGCCTGTTTGAAGGTCTTCTGGCACAAATCCGTGGGCACGAACTGCTTGGTGTTCAGCATTTCGAAAACCAGTTCCATGGTGATACTCCTTGCGGTCACTTGCCGCGATTGACCGCCTGCGGATCACCCAATGGGCGATAGGTGTTGTCGTTGAATTTGTAATTGCCGCTGCAGCCGCCGAGGCCGCATAGAACGACGAGGGTCAGCAGGACGGCTTGCCAGTGACGAACAGGCATCAGAGGGTCTCCATGGGTAGACAAAGCACAAAGCGCCGACCCGTTTGGGCGGCGCTGTTAGAAACGAATGAGGTTGATTGGAAGGCTCTATTCCAGGGCGTATAGCCAATCACCGGGGAAATGGTGATCCCCTGTGGCGAGGGGACTTGTCGGAATGCCGCACCACCCCGTTGGGTCGCGAAGCGGCCCCAAAGCTGATTGCACCGTTTATTCAGGCAAACCGCATTTCCCGGACTGCGTCTGCTGCGCAGCCGAACGGGGATAAATCCCCTCGCCACAGGAAGCTCGCTCACTAAAGAAAACTTCCTCATCACAGGAAATTCGCTGGCCACAGGTAGCATTCCAACCGGGAAGCGGCAACTGAGATCAGCCATCGAAATCACCCAGGTTGATATTCAAACGCCCGAGGCGGTACAGCAGCGTGCGGCGTGGCAGCCCGAGTTCGCGGGCGGCGAGGGTCTGGTTGCCGTCGTTTTTGCGCAGGCAATCGAGCAGCAGGCTGCGTTCGACCTGCTCCAGGCGTTCGCGCAGGTTCAGGCTGTTGTCTTCCGGCATGACTTCCATGCGCAGGGAGAAATGTTCGGCCAGCAACTCGCCGCCCTCGCACAGCAGCACCGCCCGTTCGACCAGGCCTTTGAGTTCACGCACGTTGCCGGGGAAGGCATAACCAGACAGGTGATCCAGCGCCGCATCGGACCAGCGCACCGCGTCCCGTTGCAAGAACGAGCATGCCTTGTCGGCGAAGTGCCGGGCGAGATCGAGGATGTCGCCTTCGCGCTGACGCAGGGCCGGCAACTCGATCGGGAATTGCGCGAGGCGGTAGTACAAGTCCTCGCGGAATTTGCCTTCGCTGACCAGCACCGACAAATCCCGGTGGGTCGCGGCGATGATGCGTACGTCGATCTTGTGGGTGTCGTTGGAACCCAGCGGCCGAATCTCGCCTTCCTGCAACACGCGCAGCAACTTGGCTTGCAGGGACAACGGCATGTCGCCGATTTCATCGAGCAACAAGGTGCCGCCATTGGCCGCGTCGAACAGACCGGCACGGTCGCGGTCAGCGCCGGTGAACGCGCCTTTGCGATAGCCGAACAGTTCGCTTTCCAGCAGGTTCTCGGGGAATGCCGCGCAGTTCTGCACGATGAACGCCTGGGACCGACGCGGGCCGCAGTCGTGAATCGCCCGTGCGACCACTTCCTTGCCGGTGCCGGTTTCGCCGCGCAGCAGCACGGTGTACGGGCTGTGCAGGACTTTGCTGATTAGCGAGTAGGTCTCGCGCATGGCCTTGCTCTTGCCGATCAGGCCGTAACCGCTGGCGCTTGGGACACTGACCTTCATCGGTCGTACGTCACCGCTCGGCTGACGCAAACGCTGCAGCAAATGCAGTTGGCCGAGTACAAACGAGCCCAACTGCCCGAGGGATTCGGCAAAGCCTTGCAGGTCGATGTGCCGGCGACTGGCGCACAGCAACAAGCCTTCGACGGCCTTCTGCTGATTGACCAGCGGCACGCACAGCAACGACTGCCAAGGCGTGGCCTGCGGTGGCAGGAAACTGGTTTCGTGCAGGCTGCCGCTCAACTCGCTGAGGCTCACCACGCGGTTCTGGCACAGGGCGAATTGCAGCAGTTGTTCACCGTTGTAATCCGCCGGCAGGCTCGCCGCTTCCCGAGGTTGCAGAATGCCGTTGAGGCACTCGGCGTTCATCCCCAGGCAGGTGTGAGTCGCGTCCAGCAGGTACAGCTGCGTCAATTCGCAACCACTGAGCTCGGCCAACCCGCGCACGAAGTCACCCAGCAGCGCAGCACCGTCTGCCGCGCGCGACAGGCTGGCAAACTGCGCCAGCAAGGCTTCGGCATAGACCAGCGGTTGCGGCACTTGAGTGAACATCACACCCACCTCAGGCGAACTCGCAAGTCACACTGGCGCCGCCGTCGAGCGTCGCATGGACACGCTTGAGGCTTTCACCGGTGGCCATCGCGTCGAGCAAACGGTCGGCCACCAGCGGCAGCACGTGCAGGTCGAGCAAGTGGTCGATCAAACGCGCGCCGCTGTCGCTCTGGGTGCAACGTTCGGCCAAGTGATCGACGAGGTCCTGGGAATAAGTGAAATCCAGCTGACGACGGTTCAGTCGCTCGCCCAAACGACCGAGTTTGATTTCGATCAGCTCGCGCAGCACTGGGCCGCCCACCGGGTAGTAAGGCACCACGCGCATCCGCGCCAGCAGTGCCGGTTTGAAGTGCTTGCTGAGGACCGGGCGAATGGTTTCTTCGAGGACTTCGGCCGATGGGCGTGCGCCGTTTTCACAGAGTTCGCTGATGCGGTCGCTGCCCAGGTTAGAGGTCATCAGGATCAACGTGTTGCGGAAATCGATCTCGCGCCCTTCGCCGTCGTTGGCCACACCTTTGTCAAAGATTTGGTAGAACAGGTTGAGCACGTCCGGGTCGGCTTTCTCGACTTCATCGAGCAGCACCACCGAGTACGGTTTCTGACGCACGGCTTCGGTGAGCATGCCGCCTTCGCCGTAACCAACGTAGCCCGGCGGCGCACCGATCAGGCGCGAGACGGTGTGCTTCTCCTGGAACTCGGACATGTTGATGGTGGTGATGAAACGATCACCGCCGTACAGCAAGTCCGCCAGGGCCAGCGCGGTTTCGGTCTTGCCGACACCGCTCGGGCCGACCAGCAAGAACACGCCCACTGGAGCATCCGGTTTGTTGAGGCCGGCAGCGGTGGCACGCATCGAACGGTCCAGGGCATGAACGGCTTGTTCCTGACCACGGATGCGGGTGCGCAGGTCGGTGGCGAAGCTGGCGACCTTGGCATTGTGTTCGCGGGCCAGTTGCGCCAATGGCACACCGGTCCAGGCGCTGATCACTTCGGCGACCAGACGCGGGCATACTTCGAAGCTCACCAGACGTTCTTTGACCTGAAGTTCGGTCAGCGCTTTGTGAGTTTCGTTGAGTGCGGCTTCCAGAGTTTCGACGCTTTGCGCTTCGTCCACCGGCAGCGTTTCGATCACGGTGCCTTCGGCGTCTTCTTCGACCGTGATGGTCGGCTCTACGGCAGCCGCTTCGCGGGCCTTGGCCAATTGCTGGCGCAAGTCCAGCAGGCGTTCGGCGAGTTCTTTCTGTTCGGTCCACAGGGTTTCCAGCGCGACCCTTTCGTCTTCGGCGGCGCCCAGGCGATCTTCCAAAGCGTCCAGCGCTTCGTGATCGATCAGCAAACCGGCTTCGGCATCACGGCGCAGGGCCTGACGCTGACGGCCACCTTCAGCCAGTTCGCCACGCAGGCGTTCGAGGCTTTCCGGGGCGGCGGCGAGGCTGATGCGTACGCGAGCGCAGGCGGTGTCGAGGACATCGACGGCTTTGTCCGGCAGCTGACGGCCCGCGAGGTAACGCGCAGACAATTCAGCCGCCGCCACCACCGCGTCATCGCGCAGGTAGATGCCGTGGCTCTTCTCGTAGACCTGAGCCAGCCCACGAAGGATGGTCACCGCTTCGCTGACGGTCGGTTCGTGCAGTTGCACCGGCTGGAAGCGACGGGCCAGGGCCGGGTCTTTCTCGAAGTATTTTTTGTACTCCGCCCAGGTGGTGGCGGCGATGGTGCGCAACTCGCCACGGGCCAGGGCTGGCTTGAGCAGGTTGGCCGCGTCTGAACCGCCGGCATTGCCTCCCGCGCCAATCAGCGTGTGCGCTTCGTCGATGAACAGGATGATCGGTTTCGGCGACGCTTTGACTTCGTCGATCACGCCTTTAAGTCGGCGTTCGAATTCACCTTTGACGCTGGCGCCGGCCTGCAACAGGCCCATGTCCAGGGACAGCAGCTCCACACCTTTCAAGACTTGCGGCACTTCACCGGCAGCGATGCGCGAGGCCAGGCCTTCGACGATTGCGGTTTTACCGACGCCGGCTTCACCGACCACAATCGGGTTGTTCTTGCGGCGACGGGCGAGGATGTCGACCATCTGCCGGATCGCGCCATCGCGGCACAGCACCGGGTCAAGTTTGCCGTCGCGGGCCTGTTGGGTCAGGTTGTGCGTGAAGCGCTCCAGCAGCGATTCGCCCGGCACAGCTGGTTTGCCGGTGGCCGGTTGCTCTTTCTGCGACAGGGCGAATTCTTTCAGGCGCTCGATATTTAGTTTGGCCAGCAACGACTGGTAGCGGCTGCCGGCATAGCGCATCGGATTGCGCAGCAACGCGAGGATCAACGCGGCCTGTTCGACCTGACTTTGGCCCAGTTCAAGGTTTGCCACCAGCAAAGCATCTTGCAGCCACTGCACCAGTTCCGGGGCGAACACCGGGTTACGCGAAGCGCTGTGCTCGACCCGCGATTGCAAGGCGGCGCTCAGTTCACCGGCATCCACTTCGGCGTCTTGCAGCGCGCGTGCGAGCAGGCCTTGCGGGCGCTCCAGCAGGCCGAGCAGCAAGTCTTCGACGAGGATCTTGCTGCCGCCACGGGCGACGCAACGCTCGGCAGAACTTTCCAGATCACGACGGGTTTCGGCGTCCAGCGCCTGGATAAGTTGTTGCAGGTCTACGTTGATCATTGGTCATCTGTCCTTAATGAATTTTGCTGCCCAGGGTCACCACGCCGTCCGCTTTTTCGCGGCCCAGCCAACTGGTCCATCCCAGGCGACAGGCGTTTTGCTCACCGATGCGCAGTTCGCGGATTTCTTCCTGGCGCAACACCAGGCGAATGTCGTAATCGAGCGGGTCACGCAGGGTGAACCGCACCAGCGCACACAGCGGCTGGTAGCCGAAACCGATCGGCAGGAATTCGTGGAAGCGTTGCCAGTCGAGTTCGCGGATATGAATGCGGAATTTGCCGCTGCGGTCGCGCACGTGTTCGCCCAGCACCAGGTCTTCGCCGAGCAGGCTGTTGGCGCGGCCCAAACGATTGCGCTGTTCTTCGAGAATTTCCACGCGGCGCTCGATGCACTGCTCGATGGTCAGTTCGGCGTGCTTGAAGTAGTAACGCAGCACCGCTTCGATCAGCGCCGCCGAGTGCGCCCGCAAGCTGAGCAGGCCGAGGTACGGCAGCAGGCGTTTCCAGTTCAGTTCCTGGGCCTTGCGGATCTCTTCGCCGCCCAGGCCGATCAGCGCAAACAGTTGCGCCGAGAACGGGTCGAGGGCACCGCTCTCGAAACTGGCGCGGTAACGGTACTTGCGCCAGATCGGCAGCATCAGCCGTTGCAGGCGATGGTGGAACAGGTCGAGGAAGTTACGGGTCGGGTTGCCGTCTTCGCTGTCGCCCAGGGCCTGTTCACCGTAGAACGCCGGCAGCGGCGAGCCGGAGCCGACCAGGCCGATCAAGTTGAAACGCAGGCGCGCGCGCATCTGACCGTGCTCGTGGAAAAACTCCACGCGATCGACGTCGCTGCCAGGGAAACCCAGGCTCGGGTTGGCCTGGAATTCCAGCTGGTCGTACAGATCGTCCTGGCTCAGGTGCGGGTGGGCCTCGCGCAGCCGGTCAACCACCAGCAGCACGGCCTGAAACAGCGAGTACTCGCGTATTCCTCGGGTCAGTCCGCTTAAAGCAGCGGCTGAAGGCCCATACGTGGTGTCCATTGGTACACCTCTCCCTGTGTGCTTTTTACCCGCAGCTCGTGGTACGAATTGAGACTGGCGTAAAGCGCGAAAAACTCGTTAAGAACCGAGGCGAAAACGAACAGGTCGCCCTCGCCGATATACCCTTCCGGGTCGATGGTCAGCTCGGTGCGCAACCCGCGAACCGGCAACCCCCGGTGCAACCGGTCGACGTGCTGGTGCTTGATTGACTTGAGCCCGCCCAGCAGGCGTTTGCTGACTTTTTCAGCGTGTTGGTCGTAGTAGCGCGGCAGGTCGTAGGTTTCCAGAATCACCTTCAACGCATTGACGTCGGCTAGCGACAGGTAGTTGAGCGACATGTTGCTGATCAGCTTCCAGAGGAAGTCGCGGTTCAGCGGCGGCGCGAAACTGGACGTGGCCGGGGTGATGTTGCGGAAACTCAGGAACTCCGGCGTCTCTTCGCAGGCCTGGCTGATGTCGCCGAGCTTGAGCTTGCGCGGCAGGTTCTGGTTGGTGCACATCAGCTCGATCGACAGGGTTTCATGGGCTTCGGTGTGGCGAATGCCGAAGCTCAAGTACGTGTCGAGGCCGTCGTGCAACAGCGACGAACGCTGACGGATGCTGTAATGCGGACGGCTGTTGGGCACGTCGAAACTCGGGTCGTGCTCGAAGGATTCGAACGGCACGTATTCCTGATAGCCGAGGCCGCCGGGCTTCCATCCCGTCACGGTTTCCACCGAGAACACGCCGCAGTTCTGCAGATCGAATTCGGCCGGCAGCAGCAGGTATTCGTCTTGCTTGCCATCGAGGCGAATCGGCAAGGCGTCGTGCTTGAACAGGTTGACGATCGGCGTGCAGTAGAGCTTCACGTTGTCCAGCGTCGGACGCATCCGCATGATGCCGCTCTTGCGAATATCGAAGCGCAATTCGAGACCGCGCATCTGCTTCAACGTGTCTTCCGGCAATGCCTTGAGCATGTCCAGACCGTTGACGTCGACGAACAGGAATTTGTCCTGGAAGGCGAAATATTCCTGCAAGTAGCGATAGCCACGGAAGGTGTTCAGCGGATACGGGATCAACGCTTCTTCTTCAGCAAAACCCACCGGCTGCACACGGTCGCCGGGCATCTTGAACGCCATCGGCAGGCCGTTGACGCCATTGATGGGCTTGCCGGCGCCGTCCAGCGGGATCAGCTCGATGCCTTCCAGATTGCGCAGCAGGCTCAGGTAAAGCATCTGGCTGATGTAACGCTCGCCCGCGAAGTGCAGACGCAGACGGCTCAACTCCAGCTCACCGAGGTGACCGTCAGCACTCATCTCCAGACGCAGGCTCAACAGCGAACCGTCGCCCTTCACCGAGTAATTCAGCGCGGCCAGGTCCAGGGGCAAGACTTCGGTCGGGTAGCAGGTGCGGAAGCGGCAACGCACGTCGTCGATTGGCACGCTCTCGACCGGCGTATCGCGCTCGACCATCAACGCAGGCCCCGAACGCTTCAACGGATCGAACTGCAGAATGCTGAACGCCGGCAGCGGCCGCATGTAGTTCGGCCACAGCAGATGCATCAGGGAATGGCTGAGTTCCGGCAGCTCGTCGTCGAGCTTCTGGCGCAGGCGCCCGGTCAGGAACGCAAAACCTTCCAGCAACCGCTCCACGTCCGGATCCCGCCCGGCCTGACCCAGGAAAGGCGCCAACGCCGGGCTACGCTCGGCGAATCGACGACCTAACTGGCGAAGTGCGGTGAGTTCGCTTTGGTAGTAGTGGTTAAAGGACATTGGTTAGCTGCCTGGTATTGAATTCGGGTGAGCTTGTGGCCGATGTGAGTACGGCAATTATCATGCAGCTGGCACACTCAAAATATGGAGATATATTCCTAATATTTCGACAACTGGAAAGATCATCAACATGAGAAACGTCAGAGTTCGGTACAATTTTGAGTTGAGGCTTGTGCTTCGCAGACCGATCAATGCCAAGAGCAAAGAGAAACTGGCTAAAATAAAAAACCAATCGGTCTCAACCAGCCCCATCGAAACCCCCTCAATTTCGCTCATGCAAAAACTTCCCTTTGTAGAATATTAGGGACAGTCCCCTTTTTCGTTCCCAGCGCTCTGACACTCACCTCAATTACCCCCAACAATTTCATATGAGGTATTGCTGATAAAACTGTTGAGCCAATGTGCTTTCCAGTCCAGAGCCCTGATACCAAAATTCTGATCGCGTTTGTAAAAATCGATCCAGACGACTCCGACAATCACATCATCCTCGTGAGAACTCATGTCTACAGTGCTGCGCGAATACAAAGGAGATCGAAACACTGTGTTCGAATCTCTTTTGTCGGTGATTCGCAGGTACGCCAAATCATCGAATGGTACAAGCGCACCTCTCACCGGTACATTCTCGATTAAGTAATGCCCCGATTCGCTTATCACAAAGCTGCTGGCTCTATTTTTTAAAAATATCATTCAAGGAAACAGAAAAAAAACAAACAAGCACGAAAAACGCACAGAGAAAAAATAATGCGCAGGTACGACCGGCGAGAGATCGCTTACTCCACATTGACGGTATTTGACTTGAAATCAACATTAATTGTCTATTATCTCGTAAGGGGTATTGCTAATAAAAAAATCCAGCCAGTGCCTTTTGGGATTGGAAAGTCCTAGTGTGAATTTTTTACTCTCCTTATCAAGTTCGATAAATATAACGCCAACTGTTTTTGCGTCTTCATCTGCACGCATATCCAGCGATAACTCGGAGAACAGCGGAGTACGGTATGTCTGATCGGGGTGATCACGATCAGTGAAGCGCAAATATACGGAGTCTCGAGGAGTTAGAAGCGAACTGGCGGGTACCGACTCGATCAAATACTGCCCAGACGGGCTTTGTTTTGACACGTCCGGGGCACGGGTCAAAATACCATTTACGATGACCGCAATTGCAACTACCAAGCCAACAACTAATGCAACAGCGCACATGAAGTATTTATTTGCAATCTTCATTTCACAAGTATCTCAATGGGAGCTGCTGTCACACTCTCGTACAGAACATCCGAATAAACGCGAAAATCTCCGCCTTTTTTGTTAATCTCTCTATACTCTCGAAAATCGCTATTCTGCACTAGCATATAATGCTTACTATCCAGTTCCCGATAGCGACGCAACGAGTCCGCTCTATGCTTCTCAACTTGCTCTTTAGTCGCCTCAGCTTTTGAATTAAAATCAATGGTATTCATCTCATAGTTCAGCTTCATATTTGCCGAAGCACCTTCAACGGGATCAGTGATCAACTTGTCAAAATTCCAATACCCTAGAATCTGACTAAAAAGAACAACACCGTCATTGAAATCATAGGCATCTTCGATATAAAAGCCCAAACGAGAAGGTGTAAAGACAATATTTTTATTCGTTACAACCACCAAACCTTCAGCAATAACACGAAGATTGAAATTCGCAAGCGCTCCACGCAACTCATTGACGTCATCAGATCCAGCTTGTTCGAACTCAACTGTTTTATTATTAAAATAGCCAAATTTTTCAGCAGCACTGGCCACACCATTGAACGCCAATGGATAACACCCAGGTGCTTTAGCGGAAAACGCTCGCCCCACATTCTTCTTAATTTGCGCCAGCCCCAGTTTACTGTTCCAAGTTCCTCTCAAATGCTTAATAGCTGCATTCGCCCGATCAAACCCGCTGATCCAACTCATCTTGACAATGGATTCTTCGATGTATTCCTGAGGAGCAAAAACATCATGCCTCTTCACTGCATCATCCATACCGCCGTCTTTTGTCGGCCAGGGCTTACCATTGAACCAATGCTTCATCAAAGCAGCAGCAACCGGCCACTTTATTTTGATCATGGTGTCTGGGATATCAGTGATCTTGAACTGACGCACAGCCGTAGATTGTCCGGTTTTATTACTCGCCGGAGTCATCGATGATGTCACTGTTGTTGCTGCCATTTCAAAATCCTTCTTGATAACCGTTCAGACCGTTAGCAACTGCCCTTGTAACTCAAGGGTTTAAGCAAGCACGACCTTGGTTTGGGGTTCAATGACCAGTTCCACCGCCTCTGGCGTTGCAGAGAAAACGGTTTGAGTCTTGCCATCTGCGCCAGTCACACCGTTGATGATCTTTCCCGAGGCTGTCTTAAGGGTGTACTCAACCCCAGCCAACGGTTTCCCGGTGTCCTGATCATTGATCACAAAGTGCTCGTTAAACGGCCACTGAATGTCCACCGGCAACGGCGGAACAAACGGCACCGGCGAATGCGAATTCCCGATAATCACCGTCCCGGACCCGGCCGTAACCTTGTTGCCATGGGTCCCAACGGAATCCACCGTCGCAGCCGGTTTGCCGTTGATCAAAACCGTCGTCGCCAACCCGCCCGACATCGCACCACCACACGCCGAGGCATCGCCTTGGCGGGCGGCCGCGAGGCCGTCGAAGAAGACGTCGCCGGAACCGGCGGCGATCGGGTTGGTGCCGTGGCCGGGGAGCGGGCAAGCGGTGGGGTCGGATACGCGTGCTGCTGGTTTGCCGGACATACGAATCTCCTTAGTTGACCTTGACTTGACCGCTGCCATCCAGGCGCGCGGCGAAACTGACCTGACGCTTGAAACCATCAACTTCCAGCAAGCCTTCAATGCTGAAGGACAGGCGAAGCTGATCGTGATCACGCGGCAGGGAGATGACACGCACATTGCTCAGGCGTGGCTCGTAGGCTTCGATGAAATTTTCGATGGCCAGACGGGCCTGACTCAGAGAGTCGTGCAGGCTCAGACGCATGTCATTGAGATCGGGTAGCCCGTAATCGGACAGCGTTTGCACGCTGCCCGCACGGGTGCTGAGCATCTTGGCCAGATGGGCAGCCACGGACGCCATGGCGGAGACCTCGCGGCTCCAGCCGACGCGTTTGTCCGCGTCGCCACCCAGGCGTTCGAAAAGGCTGCCGTATCCAGTCATGAGTTAGGCTCCGCTTACTCTTTGTCCAGCTTGCCAACCAGCGACAGGGTGAAATCGGCACCCATGTACTTGAAGTGCGGGCGCACGTTCAGGCTGACGCGGTACCAGCCAGGCTCGCCTTCGACATCGCTGACGATGATCTGGGCAGCGCGCAGTGGACGACGGCCACGGACTTCGGCGCTCGGGTTTTCCTGGTCGGCCACGTACTGGCGGATCCACTTGTTGAGTTCCAGCTCGAGGTCGGTACGTTCTTTCCACGAACCGAGTTGCTCGCGCTGCAGCACTTTCAAGTAGTGAGCCAGGCGGTTGACGATCATCATGTACGGCAGTTGGGTGCCGAGCTTGTAGTTCAGCTCTGCCGCCTTGCCTTCTGCGCTAATGCCGAAGAACTTCGGCTTCTGCACCGAGCTTGCGGAGAAGAACGCCGCGTTGTCGGAGCCTTTGCGCATGGTCAGGGAGATGAAGCCTTCCTCGGCCAGTTCGTATTCACGACGGTCGCTAACCAATACCTCGGTAGGAATCTTGGTTTCGATTTCGCCCATGCTTTCGAAGTGGTGCAACGGCAGGTCTTCAACCGCGCCACCGCTCTGCGGGCCGATGATGTTCGGGCACCAGCGGAATTTGGCGAAACTGTCGGTCAGCTTGGTGCCGAACGCGTAGGCGGTGTTGCCCCACAGGTAGTGCTCGTGGCTGTTGGCGACGGTTTCTTTGTACACGAACGATTTGACCGGGTTTTCTTCCGGGTCGTACGGGTTACGCAGCAGGAAACGCGGCACGGTCAGGCCAACGTAACGGGAGTCTTCCGACTGGCGGAAGCTCTGCCATTTGGCGAATTGCGGGCCTTCGAAGTGATCTTTCAGATCCTTCAGGTCCGGCAGACCGGTGAAGCTTTCCAGGCCGAAAAATTTCGGGCCGGCCGCAGCGATGAACGGCGCGTGGGACATGCAGGCAACGCTGGACACGTACTGCATCAGTTTCACGTCCGGCGAGCTTGGGGACATGAAGTAGTTGGCGATGATCGCGCCCACAGGCTGACCACCGAACTGGCCGTATTCAGCGGTGTAGATGTGCTTGTACAGACCCGATTGCATCACTTCCGGCGAATCGTCGAAATCGTCCAGCAGGTCTTCTTTGGAGACGTTGAGGATTTCAATCTTGATGTTTTCGCGGAAGTTGGTGCGATCGACTAGCAACTGCAGGCCACGCCACGACGATTCCAGGGACTGGAAGTCAGGGTGGTGCAGGATTTCGTCCATCTGACGGCTGAGCTTGGCATCGATCTCGGCGATCATGCGGTCAACCATGGCTTTCTTGACCGGCTCACCGTTGTTCTGCGGCTTGAGCAGCTCTTCGATGAACGCCGATACACCGCGCTTGGCGATGTCGTAGGCTTCGTCGTCCGGCGTCAGGCGGGTTTCGGCGATGATGCTGTCGAGAATGCTGTATTCGCCGTTCTCTTTGCTCTTTTGCTGTGCTGCGCTAGTGCTCATTGTGTTGGCTTCCTTGGCTGATAGAGACTCAGGCGTCCTGGGCTGCGGCGTTCAGGCCCAGCTCACCCAGTACGCGACCGCGGGATTCGTCGTCGGCGAGAACGCCTTCGATGGCTTTGCGGAACGCAGGCGCGTTACCCAGCGGGCCTTTGAGGGCCACCAGCGCGTCGCGCAGTTCCATCAGTTTTTTCAGCTCAGGCACTTGCTCGACCAGGCTGGCCGGGTTGAAGTCCTTCATCGAGTTGACGCGCAATTGCACGGCCAGTTCGTCGGCTTCGCCATCTTCCTGAAGACGGTTCGGCACGCTCAGTGTCAGGCTCAGCTCTTGCTTGGCCAGCACTTCGTCAAACGTCATCTTGTCGATGCTGATCGGCTTGCGATCTTCGACTTTGCGTTCGTCCTTGCGGTGGGTGTAGTCACCGATTGCCAGTAGTTTCAACGGCAGTTCAATCTCTTCCTGTGCACCACCGGTGGCAGGTTTGAAAGTGACGTTGATGCGTTCCTTGGGGGCTACCGAGCCTTCTTTGGCCATGGCTTTTCTCCTTGCGGTTGTGGCCCTGGGGCCTATTCGAGTACCACTTCGAGATCGAGGTGGCACAGCCTGCGATAAATCTCTTCCTTGCGTTCACGTACGGCATGGTTCTGCGGTAACAACTCGCAGCAGCTATGCAGCAAATGCAGCACTTCCAGCGCAAGATCGGGCTCCCAGGCGTTCAGGCCTGAGTCCTGTAATGTTTGGTCCAGCGTTTCGAGTTGGGTCTTGGCCAGTTCGTATTTCTTGGCCATGAAGCACAGCCGCGCGAGGGCGAACTGCCAGAAGAACCGCACGCGTCCGCCGTGGGCACTTTGCAGGCCCTGCTTGAGCACCTGCACGGCAGCCTTGAGGCCGTCCTTGCGCAGGATCGGCAGGACTTCTTCCAACGCCACTTCCCAGGCCGGCTGGGTGTCGGCGACTTCGACCTTGCGCGGCGCACTGGCGCTTTGCAGGTGCGGCATGACGTTGGCGCTGATCCAGGCGCGGGTGGCCGGATCGGCGAACGGCGCACCGTCGTGGAAACGCAATTCGACGATGCCGGGCAGACGCTGAATCAAAAGCGCGAAGTGGATTTCCACTTCGCGCATCGCCATCTCGGCGTTCAGGCCCTGAAGGCATTCCCAGACCATTCGCTGGCCATCGAACCAGAACGGCGCCTTCGCCAGGCTCGCCTCCAGTTCCACCAACAGGTCGGCGTATTTGGCCTGATCGTAACGGTCCTGATAGGCCTTGAGCTTGTCGGCGGGCAAGCCGCGCAGCACGGTGATTTGCTCGGCGTTGCGCTCAGGCACCGCGTCGATGGGCAACCACAGCAACGTGCGATTGAGGCGCAAGGCGCGCAGGTCGGTGGCTTTCTGCTTGAGCCACCAGGCACACAACGGACGAGCGCTTTCCTGCTGGGCGCGCAGGGCCTTGTGGGCTTCTTTTTCGTTGTCGATCGGCGCGCCGGGAGTGAACAGTTGCGTGGCGGCCTGTTTGACCTGGGCTACTGCGGCGCCCACCACACCGGGTTCCGGCTGGTTGTCGGCGGCGCGTTGCACCATGTTTTTCAGGCGGCGGGAGATCGGCAGCAGCAGCGGCGCGTCGTCACCCAGGTGCTCGGTGCAAGCGGCATCGAGGCCTTCCAGGTGTTCGACCAGTCGCCGGAACATCGGCAACTGCTCTTTGATCGCGACGTTTTCGGTCAGCACCTGCTCGAGGCGCGGCACCAGCCAGCTGATCGCAGCGGAGCGAGTACGGGCCTTGTTCGGATGGACTTCGGCCCAGTGGTTTTCGCACAGGTGGTGCAACAAACCGAGGCCGGCCAACAGGCCTTGAAAGGATTCACGCTGGTACAAGGCCCACGTCAGCCAGGCGCCAACGCGCAAATCCTTGGACTGGGTGCGCAGCAGGTTTTCGCTGTTTTCACGGATTTTCAGCCAGTCGATCTGACCGCTTTCGTGCATGGACGAGGCTTTCGCCAGCTCGCTTTCAAGTGCTTCATATTCGCTCGAAAAGCGAACGTCCTCGCCCGCGAAATTCTCTTTGGAAACAGAGGCTTTTGCGAGTTCAAGGTAATGAGCAGAAAGTTTGCTTGAGTAGGACATCCATGGCCTTTAATTAGGATTACGGTCGATCGCCAATTGCAGTTGCAGCGGCGCGGGACAGTATCAAAGAGCTGCGATGAGTCTCATCCAATTGAGTTCGTGCTCTTTCAAGTGGGCGCATCGTAATCACAATGATGGCCACTAGCAAGCATCCGATTAAACAACAAGACGATGCGTGTTTATTTCCTGTAGGAGATCGCCCTATATGTAGCAGGGGAATCCCTGAGATCGGGTTAATTGCTTATCTCTCGACCAGCCGGCCGGAAACCATTGAGATAGAGCCATCCGACGCTGCCACCTTAATAAACCTTGTATTCATTGCCGATTCGCCCCCTGAGGCGGACGTGAAGCATGCCAAAAATAAAATATTATGAATGTAGGAGCATTCCGAAATGTTGCCAATATCAATGAATAAATCGACGAGAGACAACATCCAATAAGAAAAGTGCCATCATCATGATGGCCATTTGTATTTCTAACAAAGTTCCAAAATGGAACTTTCAGTATCGCGGAAAATTCATACCGGGTTGCAAGATCCCTCCTACATCAATCCTTTAGATACATTGTTAGCGTGCCGCGCACTTTGCGACTTGTTCAGGCCAAGCGGCTCCGGCATCGCGATATTTTTCTCTCAGCTCAAGGACGAGCTAAAGAAGCAAAAGGATATGCGCATGTTCGCACCGGCCAATGCTGCCCACTTGGCAATCTCACCTGACTACCACAGATGCCTGCCCATCGAGCTGCACAGTCAGGCGGATGCATTTATCCGTTATCTGCACGAGCTACCCAGTAAATCACCGGTCGAGTGCCCGCAGTGTGGTCATCCACGCTTCAGACTGGAGGCCATGCCAAACCTGCGTCTTCCGTTTTACCGCTGTGCGGTTTGCAATAAAGGCTTTAACTGCCTGTCGAAAAATCCATTTTCGGGGTATGGGCTTATGCACCTGTGGTCCGCCTACGGACAGTACCTCTTAGCGGGCTGGCCTATGCCCAATGTTGCCAAAGCGATGGGCATTTCTCCCAGCACCACGTGGCGCTGGATTAAACCCTGCCGTGCGGTAATGGCTAAAGAATTTCCCGCGTTGTACCACTGGTGGTCTGCGCGACAAGATCGAACCGACCTGGAACCGCCGCCGCATATTGCGGCCCAGGCCCAGATGTTCCTGAGCGGGTTAGAGCATTTGCTGACGACTCAACAGGCTGTTTGCTCAAGGTGTGGATCACTTGACATGAAGCGTGTCGATGAGCGGCGTCCTAATTTCTACTGTTCTGGCTGCTCAAGCACGTTGAGCTTACTGCGTGGCACGGTGCTGTCCCGATTGGGTTATCCGGAACACTGGCTGGGTTTTGCTCAGGGGGTGATCAATGGCGAAAGCGTGGTTGATTTGCAACGCCGTACAGGACTTTGCGGACCAGCCTGCAAGCGCTGGCAAGTGCGTATTACGCAGATGCTAGAACAGCAGGGGCACACCGAGTTGATCCGGTGGATTACCTGGCTGCGCAGTCGCCGGGTGAAAGAGGTAAATGATTTTGTGCGTGAAGGCGGGCAATTGGAGGCTGTAACCGGTTCTCGCTACTCCGCTGATTCAAATCGGCGGTTTTCGGTTCCGCCAAAGCGCTTGCGAAGCGGCACTGAAGACATTTCAAGCAACAAGTCTGGAACGACATTAAATGTTCCCACTGTTGTCGGCTAATTGTCCGAGCCGATTACTTTGGAATAACACCTCATGCGCGACGTTTGTCGGTCGGATTTAAACGCTGTACCTCGGCAAAGATCTCGGTGATCGGGCGTCGCGGCTGACGTTTGTGCAGGGCGCGGACCTGTGCGCTCATGCGCAGCAGTTCTTCACTCGGCGTGGCCCATTGTTCCTTCGGTAACGGCTCGGACCATTGGCGCATCACCTCGGGCAAGACGTGCGGGGCCATTTTCTGAAGGCGGCGGATTTCCCATTCGGTCAGGTAGTTGGGAATCGTCCACAGCGTCATGACGTGGTACAGGTACCAGAAAAAACCCGAGAGCCGGTTGCGGGAACCGTCGCGGATTTGCTCGTGCATGCGTGCGCGGGCGTTGCGGAAGGTTTGCAGGCCTTCGTGAGGCGGGTCGTCGGGGCCTTGCAGGTCTTGCAAGTCCTGGATGGATTTGAGGTCGTTGACTTCGTATTCCATGTAGCCACGGATCGCTTCCCAGTAGCTGATGGCGATGGGCAGGCCGGTGCAGGGGAATTCGACGCTGGTGAGGATTTCGCCATGCTGGAAACCGATGCCCATGCCGTATTGGCGGCGGATGCCGTACTGGGTGGCGCTTTGGGCTTCGATGACCCAGGCCGAAAGGGACTCCCAGGGGACGAAGACCGGTTCGGTGGCATCCTCTGGCATGAAACAGACTTCGCGGCGTTGGCGGTTCAAGCGGGTGGGGATGATTTCGGCGCGTTTGTTGTGGTTGTGGAGCCAGACGCAGAGGCCGATGAATAGGGTGCTGAAGCCGGTTACTGCCGCATACCCATGGCCTTCGTGGAATATAGCCGTCATTGAGTCCCAGATAGCTTCTCTGCCGTAACCAAAAATAACCCCAAGAAACCCAGTAAATAGAGGGAATAGGAAGGCAATCATAAATGCGCCACTGAATGGTCCGCCTAATATGACTTGCCATGAGAACACCTCTGGCGATCCCAACCCGAAGTCCATGTACACCTCATTTAATTCCCCGATGTGAGGGCCATGAGGCGGCAACGGTGTTGGAAGCGGCAGCGGCGCGAGATAGGTAATCTTCCCGCTTGGAAAGGGCTCGACATCTCCGGCTTTGCGCGATTGCTCAAGGTGCGGTACCGGCATGGGGCTATCCAGGTTGTTGGGCATGGTCGGCCAACTCCAGCAAATGGGTTTCAACCAGCAACAGGGGCGGATGCTCGATGACTGTGTTGGGCGGCAGCGAAGGAAAACGGCCTTCGCCACGAGGGTTGAGGTGAATGACGTGGGTGCGAGAGATCCACTGGCCGTTGTCCACCAAGACGTGCACCGATTTGTAGGAGCAAGGCTTACCCGCGATGACGGCGGTGTGAGCGACGCGGTTCGTCCAGTCAGAACGCTTCATGCGCGTCGTTTGCCCGTGCTGTCGCCCCGATACACCTCGGCAAAAATCTCGGTGATTGTCCGGCGAGGTTGACGTTTGTGTAGCTGCCGAACCAGCTCACTCATCCGCACGAGTTCTTCGCTCGGCTTGGCCCATTGCTCCTTGGGCAGCGGCTCGGACCATTGGCGCATCACCTCGGGCAAGACGTGCGGGGCCATTTTCTGAAGGCGGCGGATTTCCCATTCGGTCAGGTGGTTGGGAATCGTCCACAGTGTCATGACGTGGTACAGGTACCAGAAAAAACCCGAGACTCGATTGCGGGAACCGTCGCGGATTTGCTGATGCATGCGCGCGCGCGCGTTGTGGAAGGTGTGTAGGCCTTCGTGGGGCGGGTCGTCGGGGCCTTGCAGGTCTTGCAAGTCCTGGATGGATTTGAGGTCGTTGACTTCGTATTCCATGTAGCCACGGATCGCTTCCCAGTAGCTGATGGCGATGGGCAGGCCGGTGCAGGGGAATTCGACGCTGGTGAGGATTTCGCCATGCTGGAAACCGATGCCCATGCCGTATTGGCGGCGGATGCCGTATTGGGTGGCGCTTTGGGCTTCGATGACCCAGGCCGAGAGGGACTCCCAGGGGACGAAGACCGGTTCGGTGGCGTCTTCGGGCATGAAACAGACTTCGCGGCGTTGGCGGTTCAAGCGGGTGGGGATGATTTCGGCGCGTTTGTTGTGGTTGTGGAGCCAGACGCAGAGGCCGATGAATAGGGTGAGAAAACCGGTTACTAGGGCGAGCTCATACGCCTCCTCTATGAACATACGAGTTGTGATGTCTTGTATATCCTCCCAGCTTTGGCCGAACAGAAAAAACATGAAGCCGCTGAACAGAGGTATCAAAAATGCAATCATAAATGCACCACTGAATGGTCCGCCTAATATGACTTGCCATGAGAACACCTCTGGCGATCCCAACCCGAAGTCCATGTACACCTCATTTAATTCCCCGATGTGAGGGCCATGAGGCGGCAACGGTGTTGGAAGCGGCAGCGGCGCGAGATAGGTAATCTTCCCGCTTGGAAAGGGCTCGACATCTCCGGCTTTGCGCGATTGCTCAAGGTGCGGTACCGGCATGGGGCTATCCAGGTTGTTGGGCATGGTCGGCCAACTCCAGCAAATGGGTTTCAACCAGCAACAGGGGCGGATGCTCGATAACTGTATTGGGCGGCAGCGAAGGAAAATGCCCTTCGCCACGAGGATTAAGGTGGATGACGTGGGTGCGGGAGATCCACTGTCCTTTGGCATTCAACACTTGCACGCATACCCCCAGTTCCAGTGTCTCGACCACGGGCGCCATTGGGGCATTACGATTCAGCGGATATTGCAGGCATACAATCAGCGGGTCTGCTTGCACGACTTCCAGGCTGTCCGTCACTTCATTACTGATCACATCCTTGCGTTCGCGGGCGGTACCGCGGCTGTCGAGTGGGCGGTAAAGCCGATGGGCGCCAATGCCCAAGCGGTGGGAGGGTTTCCCACTTAATGGGGGCTGGAAGTCGCTTAGTTTCACCCTCGGTAGCTCCAGATGGATATCGCTGGGTTTGGCGCGCAAAAACAGGTTCTTCAGCAATGAGTCATGTTTGTTCAAGCCAAGTTGTGCAGTAGGGGCGTGAAGTAAATCGCCGAGGTAACGTTGGTACTCATCCAGGGTGTGGTTACCGCGTTCATCGGTGTCCAGGCTCCATGGTGTGGTTTTGAGCCATTTATCGTGGGCGCTGATGTTGTAGCGGTTGAACAGCCAGGTGCCGCCAAACTCCAAAACGGTAAACAAGAAGCCGGCCAGGTTGACCCGGAAAAAGACTGTTGAAAGACGTGTGCCGGCGGCGGCCCACGCGGCTGTTCGTGCCGCGGCACTCCTTGCAGTCAGGACTTTAAAAGTGGCGTGCACGGTATGGCTAAGGCCATTGGCATTAACAGCCGTCATGCCGGCAGCACCCACTGTGCCAAGAGCAGCGCTTCTTTGGGCCGCGCGGTTGCCACTGCGCGTCGCTTGCTGCCAATTCTGCTGTTGGGTATTCAGGCTGATTACAGAGGCCCCGAAACCGAATAAATAGGTAAAGTAACCCAGTCCAACATGCATTTTTCCCATCTGCACATGCACATTCTGCAAGGCGTGATGTTGAAGAGCCTCGACTAACTTATCGCTGCGCGCCTTCAGTGCGGTGTCTGCCAAGCTTTGAGCTGCGGCGAACCCAGCAGCGCCGGTAGCGGTTACTGCATTCATCAACGGTCCTAGTTTCTGTTTGTCTTTCGTCTGTTTCGTCATCTCTCGATAAGCCACCACCAAATTCACCGCCTGCGCCAAAAACACCAACAACCCAACCCCTTCGCTCTTGATCAAGTCTGCCTTCGGCACACTCTGAATCCCCAGCCGAATGTTCTTCAGCAAACTCCTCACCTCCTGCTGCTGCGCCGGTGGAAATACCACCGTCACCCCCGCCCGAGCCGGGGTGGCACCGTAGGTGCGCACCGACTGATCCGGCAGTTCGGCAATCGGGCTCAGCGCGCCCGCCAGTCGGCCTTCGAGTTGAGTCAATTGCGCACGCACCCGATCGATCTCGGTCTGCAACTCAACCGCCCGTTGGGTCTTGTGTCCCGGCAGGTTTTTGTTGTGGGTAAGCCGGTTGCGCTCACGGGTCAAACTCTTTTGGTAAGCGCGCTCCCTGAGCACGTCCTTGATGTCGGTTTGCAGCGCCGCGTGTTCGGCCGGGCTGGCGACAGTAAAGGTCACCCCGGTGCTTTTCGCCGCATCGAGGATCCGTGCCGGCAGCGCTTTGGGCAGATGGCGGAACAGTTCGTCGAGGTCGGGGACTTTTCCACCCGCCAGATCGAAGCCCTCCAGCGCGCGACTCAGGCCCAGGTTCAACGCTGGGCTGTAGCTGTGTTGCACCGCGTCGGCCATGGCGCGGGTGTGTTCGGGCAAATCGTCGAGGGCCGGCAGGTGCGCTTGTTCGATTTTTCGCAGGGTTTCCAACCAATCGGGCAGCTTGCTGAACAGGCCGGTCCCAGCATTGGATAGCACGCTGTATTGCACCAGCAGCTCAGGCCGAACGCGTAGCGGCAAGGTGTAAAACGCGGATCGGGTCAACTCCGGGTGTTTTTCCAGGTAACCCAGCATCTCTTCACTGGCATGGTCGCTGCGGCAGATGTCTTTGATACAGGCGTATTCAGCAGCGAAAACCTCGGCCAATTGCTGCGGCTCGTGCGCGTCGTAGTACCAGGCCGAACGATGGTAACGCCCGGCACATACCAGCATCGTACGGTCAGCGGTGATGCGTTCGAGCAAGCGGTTCCAGCGCCCGAGGTCTGCGCGGTGCTGAAACAACGCGTCGTCCATGGCGGGGCGGTCGATGAAATCGTTGATCCCGCGTTTGCCCGTGATATTGGAGCCCGCGATCACGTCCTCAATGCGTTTGTTTTGCTCCTTGCCGAGCTTAATCAGCGTTTTGAGGTGCTGCTCAACGAAGTCGGTGGGGGCCATCGCAAAGTGCTGGCGGGTGTAGTAACTGCGGTCCGCGTCGTCAATGGCGCGCCTGTGTGCAGTGATGTCTGGATTGCCCCCCTGATACTTGAGCATCTCCTGGACTTCGGCTTGGGCTTCCTTGCGCATCTGCACCAGCTCCGGGGAGGGTGGTACGTCGACAGGCTCGACCTTGCCGCCCTTGTTCAGGTAATCCAGCAAGGCTTTGCGGGTCTGTTCCCGATCCGGTTCGGGCAACTGTTGCAGATCGACGAGCAGCGCATTGACCGCCGGGTCGTCGCTGGCATTGGCCAGGTTGCCGACATCCGCGGGACTGAGCAGGCTCAAGGACTCGATGTAGCAAGCCAGCAAGTAATCGCGTTCGTTGTGGTCGGCGTTGCTCCAGTCGTCGACCCAACCGACCGCGGTGTTTTGATACTCGGCCAGATCACGCAGCACGCCGAGGTCGTCCTGCACCACGAGGAACAGCGTGTCGTCCTGATAAGCCGGGCGGACCCGCCCGAGAAACTCGCCAATGTGCGCCTCGCGAAAGCGCCGCGGCTGCTCCCACAAATAGGGTTCACGTTCGTGCGCGGGAGCGTCGCAGACCTGCAGCGTCGGCAATAGAACGGCGTCCGGTGGCGACTCGGCTTCCAGGTCGGCGCGGTCTTGGGCGGCTTGGGCCTGCTGGACCGGTACCGTAGCAATCTCTGCCAGCCACTGCTTGCCTTGCGCGACCGTCAGCAGATGCTCGCCACCGGTTTGGCAATGCACCGGGCCGAGATCGACGGCCTGCATGAAGTGTTCGCGTTCCTCGCGGCTGTCGAGCACTTGCATGCATTTGGTCGCCGTCCACTGCACTTCGGCGAAGGTCACATGCAGGGTGCTGCGTCTTGAAAACACCAGCGCCGGACGCTCTTCGATGGGTGTACGCCGATCATCAACGACCTTGGCGCCCTTGTGCAGCAAGGCACTGACCAGTCCGTTGAGTACGCGGTATTCATGCAGGTGACCGGTGACGCTGTCGATAACGTACAACCAGCCATCGCGCAGCATGCGAATGCCCAGCGGGCGGGTCGTCAGGGCATACGGCAGCTTCAGTTCGGCACTCGGATCGAGGGGTTTTTCCACCAGTCCATAACGCAAGGGCAACAACTGCACATGGGTTTGGCGCAAGGGGCAGGCACCCAGAGAGCCAATGGGGGATTTGGATGCCGCAGCTGCGGCGAGGTTGGCTAGATGGGTCATGGGCGCCCCCGTTGGCTGGCCGAGCGGCGGGCCAAATCAGCGGCCAGCGACATGCGCTCGCCGGGGGATTGCAGCGATTGAGTATGGAGCGTTGGGGGGATGCGCTCGGGCTGATTGAGTACCTGAATGTCGCAGGAAAAATCAGCGTCGTGTCTGAAAATGACTTGGTTGGCAGCACTGTGCATCCACATATCCCTGTGTCTATTAAAGACACGGGACTTTGCGTGGATCTACGAATTGGTGAAGTCAGGCAAATCGATGTTTTGTGTAGGACGGATCCGTTAAGTCGCTGTCTGCGGTCGGGTGCGGACTATTTGGCACAAGTCTTCGTAGCAGAGGGAAGTGGGCAAACATCGACCGCTTACAGAAGAGTCCAGAGCCTGCATCGACAAATTCGGAATGCCCTATGGAAGCTGGTAAGGAGTGCAAAAACTTCCGGTAGCTAAAACCGATGACAGCGCCTGTTTAAAACACCTCAAGGTTACTTCCTGCAAGCTACAACACCTTGCGCCGTTGCCTACGGCTGCGCCAGAATCCGCCGGCTTGTGCGCCTTGGGGCCGGTCGGTACCTTCATTCCTGTCACTGATCGTCAGTGATCGGGTTTAGTCGCTCGCTGGAAATTGAAGTAGCACAAGCGTCCGTCAGACAGGTATTTCCTACCTGCATTTGATGGTGGCTGGCCGATGGGGTGCATTTGTTGGTGGAGCGAGCATTGGATCATCTGGATGAACCGGAAATGGCAGCGATATTCGCCAAGCAACAAAACCGAGTTATCTGATCCGTTAAGTAGTTCAGAAGCAACGCATCCTATAGCAGCTGGCGAGGCCTGCGTTCGGTTCGGGCCGCGTCTTGCCTTGACTGATCGGCATTACCTCGCGACCCATAAAAAAATGGGCACCCAACCTGGTTGGCGTGCCCATCTTTATTCCGCTCCCCTGCTACGCGAGATTTGGATGCGGATTACGGATTAACGCTGTCTTTCAACGATTTGCCTGGCTTGAACGCAACGGTGTTGCTGGCCTTGATTTTGACGGGCTCACCGGTTTGCGGGTTTTTGCCGGTGCGGGCACCGCGATGGCGTTGCAGGAAGGTACCGAAACCCACCAGCGTGACGCTGTCCTTGCGGTGCAGAGCGCCGGTGATTTCTTCGAGAACGGCGTTGAGAACGCGGTTGGCCTGCTCTTTGGTGAGGTCTGCTTTTTCAGCAATTGCTGCGGCGAGTTCTGGTTTACGCATGTTAGTGAAGCCCCTTTGACGGTTTTTTGTTGTTATGTCCGTGCTGTTCTCGCTGGAACAGCGCCCAAAGCGCCGCAGGTGCTCTACTCTGCGGCAGACGGGAGTGAGAATGGCATGCACGGAAGACCCGCGCCAGTCTCGGCGCGACCTTTGTAGGGGCAAAAGAGGGGTGATTCCGACAGAACGACCGGTATTTACGCCAGCAGTGCCGGAAGCTCTTTGTTCAGGGCCAGTTTTTCCATCACCGCCGCGCCTGTCAGGGCATAACCGAGCAGTTTTCCGCTGGTATCGCGACACAATACTTTGATGTCCGCGCCCTGCCCTTCGACGGTCCAGACGCCCTCGGCGCCCCGTGGTGGCGGCGAAACCACCAACGGACAGACCGGGGTTTTCACGGTGATCGGCATCGGGCCATAACTCACGGCCGTAGGGTTGCCAGCGAGGGTTTGTGCCAGCGCTCTCGCACAGCTCATCAGGGGCATGACGTACAACAAGCTCAGCCCATCGACCTCGGCACAATCCCCCAGCGCGTAGATATTGGCGTGGGAGGTTTTCAGGTGGCGGTCGACCACCACGCCGCGATTGACCTGCACACCGGCCGCAGCCGCCAGATCGATACGTGGACGCAGGCCAATGGCCGAGACCACCACGTCGCACGGAATCACCTGCCCATCGGACAGATGCGCTTCCAGGCCGTCCGCGACGCGCTGCAAGCGGTTGAGTACCGGCCCAAGGTGGAAGCGCGCGCCCATGCTTTCCAGCCCGGCCTGAACCGCAGCGGCTGCGGCCGGGTGCAACAGGGTCGGCATGATCTGTTCGCATGGTGCAACCAGTTGCACCTCGTAGCCGCCGAGGATCAAGTCGTTGGCGAACTCGCAACCGATCAGGCCGGCACCGAGCAGCAGCACCCGGCGTTTGCCCGCCGCGGCGGCACGGAAGCGTGCGTAATCTTCCAGGTCGTTGATCGGAAACACCGCATCAGCCGCGTCGCCTTCGATGGGCACCCGCACGGTTTCCGCCCCCCAGGCGAGGATCAGGTCGCGATAAATCACCGCTTCCTCACCGATCCAAAGGCGTTTGTGGCCCGGATCGATGCCGCTGATACGCGTATGAGTGCGCACTTCAGCCTTCAATTGGTCGGCCATGGCGCCCGGCTCGGCCATGCTCAGGCCGTCGGCGTCTTTGTTCTTGCCAAAACCGGTGGAGAGCATCGGCTTGGAGTAGGAGCGTCCGTCATCGGCGGTAATCAGCAGCAGCGGGGTTTCGCCATCGAGCTTGCGAAACTCGCGGGCCAGGTTGTAGCCGGCCAGCCCAGTGCCGACGATCACGACAGGTGCGTTCATTCCTTACTCCTCGGTTTCTTATTAGTTGATTTCAATCATTTCGAAATCCATCTTGCCGACGCCGCAGTCCGGGCACAGCCAGTCTTCCGGTACGTCTTGCCACAGCGTGCCCGGCGCAATGCCGTCGTCCGGCCAGCCGTCGGCTTCGTTATAGATCAGGCCGCAGACCACACATTGCCACTTTTTCATTCAGGTACTTCCTCAGGATTCAGGCTTATTGCCGGCGCGAACGGTCGATAGGTGGAGCGATGCCGTCCGGCTCAGGGGCGTTTTGTACTGATCGGGCAAGGCAGATGCAAGCCTGTTCGGCGCGACGACGGCCCGGATCAATCAAAATCGCTGGCTGACATGGTAAGCTCGCCGCCTCATTTGCTGCCAATAATGACTCACTGTGCCGCACTCAAAATTCCCCACCGCGACCCCGTTCTGGCTCCCTGAAAGCCAACTGACGCCCCTTCCTGACACGTCTACCCTCGACTGGTTGTTCGACGAAGGCTCTCTGACCCGACGGCTGATCCGTTTGTCGAATGACGGCTTCAGCGTCACGCCACTCTTCGAAGGCTGGCAGCCCCTGCGCGCCGATGAATGCGCCGCACTGGATCTGGCCGAAGGCAGCGAGGGCTGGGTTCGCGAGGTGTATCTGCGCGGCCACGGCGAGGCCTGGGTGTTTGCACGCAGCGTGGCGGCGCGCAGCGCATTGCAGGGCGACGGTTTGCACATGGACGAATTGGGCAGCCGTTCCCTGGGCGAATTGCTGTTTTGCGATCAAGCGTTCCAGCGCCGCGCTATCGAGGTTTGTCATTATCCTCAACAGTGGCTGCCGATGGAGTCCCGGGCACCTGAACTGTGGGGCCGGCGCTCGCGTTTCGACCGTGGCGCCTTGA
Organism: Pseudomonas sp. BGI-2; assembly: GCF_004310295.1. Taxonomy (GTDB): domain Bacteria; phylum Pseudomonadota; class Gammaproteobacteria; order Pseudomonadales; family Pseudomonadaceae; genus Aquipseudomonas. The sequence continues at coordinate 43,378 of NZ_SISB01000041.1, forward strand.
GCGTGCTGGTGGCCGAAATTTTCTTGCCGACCCTGTGGAACGCTACCCGCGCCCATCCGGAGAATTGCTGATGTACCAGAGCCTGCTCAAGTCCCTGAATCGCTTGAACCCTCGGGCCTGGGATTTCGTTCAGCTGACCCGCATGGACAAGCCGATCGGCATTTATCTGCTGCTGTGGCCGACGCTATGGGCACTGTGGATTGCCGGTAAAGGTTCACCGTCACTGGCCAACATCGTCATTTTCGTCCTCGGTGTGGTGCTGACCCGCGCCGGCGGCTGCGTAATTAATGACTGGGCGGACCGCAAAGTCGACGGCCACGTGAAGCGCACCGAACAGCGGCCATTGGTGAGCGGCAAGATCAGTTCCAAAGAAGCCCTGGTGTTCTTCGCGCTGCTGATGGGCGTGAGCTTTTTGCTGGTGCTGTGCACCAATGCCACGACGGTCTGGCTGTCGTTCGGTGGTTTGGCTCTGGCCTTCACTTACCCGTTCATGAAGCGCTACACCTATTACCCACAAGTGGTGCTGGGCGCGGCGTTCTCTTGGGGCATGCCGATGGCATTCACCGCCGAGACTGGTGAACTGCCAGCGGCCGCCTGGCTGCTGTGGATCGCCAACCTGCTGTGGACGGTGGGCTACGACACCTATTACGCCATGACTGACCGCGACGACGACCTGAAGATAGGCGTGAAATCCACAGCGATTCTGTTTGGCGAAGCGGACCGGGTGATCATCCTGACCCTGCAAGGGCTGGCGCTGGGTTGCCTGCTGCTGGCCGGGTCGAAATTCGAGCTCGGCGGCTGGTTCCACTTGGGATTGCTGGCGGCAGCGGGCTGTTTTGCGTGGGAGTTTTGGCACACCCGCGGCAAGGACCGGATGCGCTGCTTCAAGGCGTTTTTGCACAACCACTGGGCCGGGTTGGCGATTTTTGTCGGGATTGTGCTGGATTACGCCACTCGCTGATCGCCCCAACCGCTGCCGAACGCATGTTTCGGTAGCGGCTATAGGCTTTGATTGATTACTTCTGCGACTCGTGCATGACGTGCCAGACGTTCTTCATTTTGTCGCCTACCATGTCACCGGGTTTTTTGTCATTCACGAACGTGTAAAGCGGTTTACCGTCGTAGGCATATTGACTCGTGCCGTCATCGCGCTTGATAACGCTCCACTTGCCTTCGGCCTTTGCACCCGCCGGAGCCATCATTGGCGGCCAGTTCTTGGCACAATCATCGTTACACATTGACTTGCCGCCAGCATCCTCGTCGAACGTGTACACCGTCATACCCTTATGATCGACCATCATTCCGTCTTTCATCATTGCTGGCTCAGCCGCGAAGGCCATCGATGGCAACGCCAGGGCCGCGGTCAGCATCAGAGCCTTGATGGATTGCGAGTATAGCTTCATGGAAACCTTCCTTTTGTGGTTGTCAGGATTCGGAATTAGAGCTTAGTTCAGGATCACAACAATCGCCGGGCGACTAGAATACTGTCACACGACTGCAATAATTCCGTTATCTAATGCGGCGCAAGACAGTTAAATGACAAGAGGATTAAGGCATGGTTGGCAGGAGCATTCTGATCGTCGACGACGAAGCGCCCATTCGCGAAATGATCGCCGTTGCGTTGGAAATGGCCGGCTATGACTGCCTGGAGGCTGAGAACTCCCAGCAGGCCCATGCCATCATCGTTGACCGCAAGCCGGACCTGATCCTGCTGGACTGGATGCTACCCGGCACCTCCGGTATCGAGTTGGCCCGACGCCTCAAGCGTGATGAGCTGACCGGGGACATCCCGATCATCATGCTCACCGCCAAGGGCGAAGAGGACAACAAGATCCAGGGCCTGGAAGTCGGCGCCGATGACTACATCACTAAGCCTTTTTCCCCACGTGAGCTGGTGGCGCGCCTGAAGGCCGTGCTGCGCCGCGCCGGCCCTACCGATGGCGAGACGCCGATCGAAGTCGGTGGCCTGCTGCTGGACCCGATCAGCCATCGTGTGACCATCGACGGCAAACCCGCTGAGATGGGCCCGACTGAATACCGTCTGCTGCAATTTTTCATGACTCACCAGGAGCGTGCCTACACCCGTGGCCAGTTGCTGGATCAGGTCTGGGGCGGCAACGTGTATGTCGAAGAGCGCACCGTCGACGTGCACATCCGTCGCCTGCGCAAAGCCCTCGGCGACGCCTACGAAAATCTGGTACAAACCGTGCGCGGAACCGGCTACCGGTTTTCCACCAAGGCCTGAGCTGACCGCCAGACTCGCTGACAAGGACGCGTGTTCAATTGAACCAAAACTGGCATGGCACCCTGATTCGCCACATGTTGTTGCTGGTGACCGGCTGTTTGGTGATCGGCCTGATTACCGGCTACTACGGCTGGAGCCTCGCCGCGGGCCTGGGCCTTTACCTGGCCTGGACCCTCAAGCAATTGCTGCGGCTGCACGAATGGCTGCGGCTGCACAAAGCCGACGAAGCCCCCCCCGACGGCTATGGCCTGTGGGGTGAGGTGTTCGACAGCATCTATCACCTGCAACGCCGTGACCAACGTGTGCGCGGACGTCTGCAAGCGGTGATCGACCGGGTTCAGGAATCCACCGCCGCGCTGAAAGACGCCGTCATCATGCTCGACAGCGACGGCAACCTGGAATGGTGGAACCGCGCCGCCGAGACCCTGCTCGGCCTCAAGACACCGCAAGACAGCGGTCAGCCGGTCGCCAACCTGGTACGCCATCCGCGCTTCAAGGAATATTTCGAGCAGAACAGCTACGCCGAACCGCTGGAAATTCCTTCGCCGACCAATGATCGCGTACGCATTCAGCTGTACATCACCCGCTACGGCAACAACGAACACCTGATGCTGGTGCGCGACGTGACGCGCATTCATCAGCTGGAACAGATGCGCAAAGACTTCATCGCCAACGTGTCCCACGAATTGCGCACACCGCTGACGGTGATCTGCGGCTACCTGGAAACCCTGCTCGACAACGTCGAGGAGGTGAACCCGCGCTGGACCCGTGCCTTGCAGCAAATGCAGCAGCAAGGCGGGCGCATGCAGACCTTGCTCAACGACTTGCTGCTGTTGGCCAAACTGGAAGCCACCGATTACCCGTCGGACAACCAGCCGGTGGTCATCGACGGCTTGCTGCAATCGATCACTGGCGATGCCCAGCAGTTGTCCGGCCAGAAAAACCAACGCATCACCCTGGAAGCCGATCCGACGATTCTGCTCAAGGGCAGCGAAGCCGAGTTGCGCAGCGCGTTTTCCAATCTGGTGTTCAACGCGGTGAAATACACCCCGGCCGAAGGCAATATCCGCATTCGCTGGTGGGGCGATGAGCAAGGCGCACATTTGAGCGTGCAGGACTCCGGGATCGGCATCGACAGCAAACACCTGCCGCGCCTGACCGAACGTTTCTACCGCGTCGACTCCAGCCGCAACTCCAACACCGGCGGCACTGGCCTCGGCCTGGCGATCGTCAAACACGTATTGCTACGACACCGCGCGCGGATGGAAATCAGCAGTGTGCCGGGGCATGGCAGCACGTTTACCTGCCATTTTGCGCCGGCCCAAGTCACGAAAACCCGGGTCATCAGCACCGCCGACTGATACCGGCCAGCACTCGCCACTAGGCAATCACCAAGTCAGCCGCTACATTGGCTGACTTGTGCCTGCCCTTCAGGCACCGCATCGACCCCCTTTTCGAATACACGGAACCCGCAAAACTCCATCATGGACCCTTCCCCTGGCTTGACCCTCGCGACACTCTTCGCCGATTTCGGCATGATTCTTTTTGCTCTGATCCTGGTTTTGCTCAACGGCTTTTTCGTTGCGGCGGAATTTGCCATGGTCAAATTGCGCTCGACCCGGGTCGAGGCCATCGCTGAAAAAAACGGCTGGCGCGGACACATCCTGCGCACCGTTCACAGTCAGCTCGATGCGTACCTGTCGGCGTGCCAATTGGGCATCACCCTCGCCTCCCTGGGCCTTGGCTGGGTCGGTGAACCGGCGTTCGCGCACATCCTCGAGCCAGTGCTGAGCGCCGTTGGCGTAGAGTCGGCCGAAGTGGTCAAAGGTGTGTCGTTCTTCACGGCGTTCTTCATCATTTCGTACCTGCACATTGTGGTCGGCGAGTTGGCCCCGAAATCCTGGGCCATCCGCAAACCCGAGCTGCTGTCGCTCTGGACCGCGGTGCCGCTGTACCTGTTTTACTGGGCCATGTACCCGGCGATTTACCTGCTCAACGCCAGCGCCAACACGATCCTGCGGATCGCCGGTCAGGGTGAACCCGGCCCGCATCACGAGCATCATTACAGCCGTGAAGAACTGAAACTGATCCTGCACTCCAGCCGTGGCCAGGACCCAAGCGACCAGGGCATGCGTGTTTTGGCTTCCGCCGTGGAAATGGGCGAGCTGGAAGTGGTCGACTGGGCGAACTCCCGTGAAGACCTGGTGACGCTGGAGTTCAACGCGCCGCTCAAGGAAATCCTGGCGATGTTCCGTCGCCACAAGTTCAGCCGTTATCCGGTGTACGACAGCGAAAGCCAGGAGTTCGTCGGCCTGCTGCACATCAAGGATCTGCTGCTCGAATTGGCGGCCCTGGACCACATCCCCGAGTCGTTCAACCTCGCCGAACTGACCCGGCCGCTGGAGCGTGTGTCGCGGCACATGCCGCTGTCTCAGTTGCTGGAGCAGTTCCGCAAGGGCGGCTCGCACTTCGCCCTGGTTGAAGAGGCCGATGGCAACATCATCGGCTACCTGACCATGGAAGACGTACTTGAGGTGCTGGTGGGCGACATTCAGGACGAACACCGCAAGGCTGAGCGCGGCATCCTCGCGTACCAACCGGGCAAGTTGCTGGTACGGGGTGATACGCCGCTGTTCAAGGTCGAACGACTGCTGGGCATCGACTTGGACCACATCGAAGCCGAAACCCTCGCCGGGCTGGTCTACGAAACCCTGAAACGGGTGCCGGAAGAGGAAGAAGTGCTGGAAGTCGAAGGCTTGCGGATCATCATCAAGAAGATGAAAGGGCCGAAGATTATTCTGGCCAAGGTGTTGATGCTCGATTGATCAGGAGCTGGCGGGCTTTTGTGGTGAGGGGATTTATCCCCGTTGGGTCGCGAAGCGACCCCGTCGTATTTAGAGGAATTGGGACGGCTTCGCCGTCCAACGGGGATAAATCCCCTCGCCACAATTAATCTCCATCACCTTCACTGTTTGCCGAGCGCAAAGTTCGGCAGACTCCCCACCGGTTGATTGAACTGATACGGAATCGACACCAGCCCCAACCCCGTATTGCGCTGCACCACGAAGTGCAAGTGTGGCCCGCTGCTGTTGCCGGTATTGCCCGACAGTGCCAGCGCACTCCCCACCGCGACCCGTTGCCCCTCGCGAACGCTGACTGAACCTTGCTTGAGGTGCAGGTACACACCCATGGTTCCGTCATCGTGCAGCACCCGCACGAAATTGCCCGACGGATCGGTGCCGCGTCCGGTCTGAGCATTTTCGGTTTTCACCACCACCCCGCCTCGCGCCGCGATGATCGGCGTGCCTTCGGGCATGGCGATGTCCATGGCGTAGCGGTTCTTGGCGCCGAAGTGGCTGTACTGGCCGTTGGCGCCCTGACTCAAACGAAACGGCCCGCCACGCCAGGGCAGCGGATACCGATAGGCCAAGGCGGTCCCTGAAGGGTCGCCCAGGGAATATTCGAACCTTGGGGTGTACGCCAGCGGCTTTCCGGGTTTCGTCGCCGTGAGCAGCGCCAGACGGATGTTGCTGCGCGCCGGCATCACCCGGCGGATCGGTCGGCTCGGCGCGCCACTGACATTGTTCAGCCCGGCAAAACTCAGCTCGATCTCGACCGGCGCATACAGGTCGTTGCGCACGTACACGTTGTCCACGCCCTTCTGCTTCTTGATCTCGAGGTACACCTGGCGCTCAAGGTGCTCAACCATGCGATCACGAAAAACGAACACCTGGGAGCCTTTGGTGGGGCGGTCGCTATAGGAGACCACGCCGTTGGCGTCTTTGGACTTGTAGATAGTCATGGCCACAGCCGAGGTGGAGGCCATGAAAAGACCACAGAAAAACAACAGGCGCGCGAGCATTGGCAAGATTCTGTCGAGTAAGGCCTGGGGAGGAGCCTAGCAGCTGCAATGGACCCGGGTAGTCGGCAGATGTTTCAAATGATCGTTCCCACGCTCTGCGTGGGAATGCAGCAAGGGACGCTCTGCGTCCCACCGAAGCGGACGCGGAGCGTCCGGGGAGGCATTCCCACGCAGAGCGTGGGAACGATCAGCGGTACACGTTACGCGCCGGGTACGAAATGCTTCTGCGCCGTACCACGAGCAATCAGGCGGGAGATGTAGTCGAGCTTCTGCGCATCCTGATCCACAAAGCGGAAGGTCAGTTGCAGCCAGTCGCTGTCGGGTTTCGGTTCAAACGCGACGATGGCGTGCAAGTAGCCATTGAGGCGCGCGACTTCAGCGTTGTCGCCCTGCTCCAGATCGAGCACGGCGCTGTCGAGGACTTGTGGCAGCGTGTCGGTGCGTTTCACCACCAGCAGTGCTTCCTTGATGCTCAAGGCTTTGATCACGCATTGCTGAATGCCGCTTGGCAAACGCAACTGGCCTTGGCCACGACCGCTGGCCGGTGCGGAAGCAGCGACCGGTGCCTTGACCGGCGGGCTACTGAGCAAGCCGCGTGAAGGTGCAGCCGCCGGTGCCGGAGCCGCGACCACGGCAGCCTTGCCGCCGGTCAATGCGCTCAGGGAATCGTTGCCGAAGGCCGAGTTCATTTTGGTCGGTGCACCGTTCATCAAGGCGTCGAGCTTACCGACCTTGTTCAGCGCTTGTTTGACCTTGGTCAGCAGTTGTTCGTTGGTGAACGGCTTGCTGACGTAGCCGGAAACGCCGGCCTGAATCGCCTGGACCACGTTCTCTTTGTCGCCACGGCTGGTCACCATCACGAAGGGCATGGTCTTGAGGTTGTCCTGCTCGCGGCACCAGGTCAGCAATTCCAGGCCAGACATTTCCGGCATTTCCCAGTCGCACAGCACCAGGTCAAAAGCTTCCTTGGCCAGCATGGCCTGAGCCTTTTTGCCGTTGATGGCATCTTCTGTCCGGATACCCGGGAAGTAGTTACGCAGGCACTTCTTTACCAGGTCACGAATGAACGCCGCATCGTCCACCACCAACACACTGATCTTGCTCATCCATCACCCCTCGAAAAAATCCCGGCAAGCATACCGTTTTGCTGATGGCACATTGCCAAAAACCTTCAGTCACGCCGGGACTTTTCGTTCGCGGGTGCTGCTTTTGAAGTCGAAAACCACACAAAAAAACGCCCGGCCAAAGGACCGGGCGTTTTTCTTGGGCAGTCTTACTTATCGTCAGCTTTGCCCGGAACATTAGCGGTTTCGGCACTTGTGCCTTCAACTTCTTCCTTCATGCGCTTGAGGCCCAGGTGACGCACGTCGGTGCCGCGCACCAGGTAAATCACCAATTCCGAGATATTGCGCGCATGGTCGCCGATCCGTTCCAGCGAACGCAGCACCCAGATGATGCTCAAGACCCGCGAGATAGAGCGCGGGTCTTCCATCATGTAGGTCGCGAGCTCGCGCAGCGCGGTCTTGTATTCGCGGTCGATGATCTTGTCGTACTGGGCCACCGACAACGCCAGGTCGGCGTCGAAGCGGGCAAACGCGTCCAGTGCGTCACGCACCATGTTGCGCACCTGGTCACCGATGTGGCGAACCTCGACGTAACCACGCGGCGCCTCGCCTTCTTCGCACAACTGAATGGCGCGGCGGGCGATCTTGGTCGCTTCGTCACCGATGCGCTCCAGGTCGATCACCGATTTGGAGATGCTGATGATCAGACGCAAGTCAGATGCAGCCGGCTGACGGCGGGCCAGAATGCGCAGGCATTCTTCGTCGATGTTGCGTTCCATCTGGTTGATCTGGTCGTCGATCTCACGAACCTGCTGGGCCAGGCCGGAGTCGGCCTCGATCAGCGCGGTCACCGCGTCATTAACCTGCTTTTCCACCAGACCGCCCATGGCCAGGAGGTGGCTGCGAACTTCCTCCAGCTCAGCGTTGAACTGCGCGGAGATGTGATGGGTAAGGCCTTCTTTACTAATCATGTTGGCGTCCTTGGAGCGTCCGGTAAGGTGCGGTGGACCGCAGCGTCAGTTCAGTGAGCAACAACAGCTTCCTAGCCGTAACGACCGGTGATGTAGTCCTCGGTCTGCTTCTTAGCCGGATTGGTGAACAGGGTGTCGGTGTCGCCGAATTCCACCAGTTTGCCCATGTACATGAACGCCGTGTAGTCGGAAACCCGTGCGGCCTGTTGCATGTTGTGGGTCACGATGACGATGGTGAACTTCGATTTCAATTCGTAGATCAGCTCTTCGACTTTCAGCGTGGAGATCGGGTCGAGTGCCGAGCACGGTTCGTCGAGCAGCAGCACTTCTGGCTCCACGGCGATGGTGCGAGCGATCACCAGACGTTGTTGCTGACCACCGGACAGGCCGAGTGCCGATTCATGCAGACGGTCTTTGACTTCGTCCCACAGCGCAGCGCCTTTCAACGCCCACTCGACGGCTTCGTCGAGGATGCGCTTCTTGTTGATGCCTTGAATGCGCAGGCCGTAAACCACGTTTTCGTAGATGGTTTTCGGGAACGGGTTGGGCTTCTGGAACACCATGCCAACACGACGACGCAGCTCGGCCACGTCTTCGCCCTTACGGTAGATGTTGTTGCCGTAGAGGTTGATCGCGCCTTCGACACGGCAGTCATCCACCAGGTCGTTCATGCGGTTGAACGTACGCAGCAGCGTGGACTTACCGCAGCCGGACGGGCCGATGAAGGCGGTCACGCGCTGTTTCGGGATGTTCAAGCTGACGTCGAACAGCGCTTGTTTGTCGCCGTAGAACAGGCTCAGGCCTGGCACTTCGATGGCGACGGTTTCCTGCTCGAGGCTCAAGCTCTGTTTATCGCGGCCCAAGGCCGACATGTTGATGCCGTGGGTATGTGCTTCGTGCTGCATGGGAGGCTCCCTGTGCTAACAAATTCGGTTCGGTTGTCCGCTGGCCTCACAAAATGGGCCAGCGGTGTTGCCGTTCTGTAGGAGCCAGGCTTGCCGGCGAAGGCGTCCTTGAAATCGCCTTCGCCGGCAAGCCTGGCTCCTACAGGGAGCGGCGGTATTAACTATCCAGCGCTTTGTACTTCTCGCGCAGGTGGTTACGGATATAGACGGCCGACAAGTTGAGCGTGGCGATCACCAGCACCAGCAGCAGCGCCGTGGCGTACACCAACGGCCGCGCAGCTTCGACGTTCGGGCTCTGGAAGCCGACGTCATAAATGTGGAAGCCCAAGTGCATGATCTTCTGGTCAAGGTGAAGGTACGGGTAGTTACCGTCCAGTGGCAGCGACGGTGCCAGTTTCACCACACCCACTAGCATCAGCGGCGCCACTTCACCGGCGGCGCGAGCCACGGCGAGGATCATGCCGGTCATCATCGCCGGGCTGGCCATTGGCAGCACGATCTTCCACAAGGTTTCAGCCTTGGTCGCGCCGAGGGCCAACGAGCCTTCACGCACGGTGCGAGGAATCCGCGCCAGGCCTTCTTCGGTGGCCACGATCACCACCGGCACCGCCAGCAGCGCCAGGGTCAGGGAGGCCCAGAGCAGGCCCGGCGTACCGAAGGTCGGTGCCGGCAGTGCTTCAGGGAAGAACAGCCGGTCGACCGAGCCGCCGAGTACGTAGACGAAGAAGCCCAGACCGAACACGCCGTAGACGATAGCCGGAACGCCCGCCAGGTTGTTCACCGCGATGCGGATCAGACGAGTCATGGTGTTCTGTTTCGCATACTCACGCAGGTAGACCGCCGCCAGCACGCCGAACGGCGTCACGACCATCGCCATGATCAGGGTCATCATCACAGTGCCGAAAATCGCCGGGAAGATCCCGCCTTCGGTGTTCGCTTCACGCGGGTCGTCGCTGAGGAATTCCCACATCTTGCTGAAGTAGAAACCGATCTTGGTGAAGGTGCCCATCGCGTTCGGCTGGTAGGCATGAACCACTTTGCCGATGTCGATGACGACTTCTTTGCCGTTGGCATCGCGGGCCGTCAGGCTGTCGCGGTTGAACTGGGCGTGCAGATCGGCAAGACGTGCTTCGATGTCCTGATAACGTGCGTTCAGCTCGGCGCGCTCGGATTCCATGTCCGCTTGTGCGGCGGCGTCGAGGGTGCCGGCCAGTTCCAGCTTGCGACCGTGCAGGCGGATGCGTTCGAGGCCGGCGTTGATCGCGCCGATGTCTACTTTTTCAAGGGTCTTGAGCTGTGCGGCGAGCTCGTTGACGCGGTCAACACGAGCCTGCAACTCAGGCCACGCGGCTTCGCCTTCAGCAATAACCTTGCCTTCCTGTTTGACGTTGACCAGGTAGCCGTAGAAATTGCCCCACTCGCGGCGCTCGATGGCCATCAGCTCCGGCGGCGTCTTCTGGTTGGTCAGCCACTCGCCGACGATCCAGGTGAAGTCGTTGCCGTTCAAGTCACGGTTGCCGACCTTGATCAGCTCGCGGGTCATGAACTCCGGGCCCTGATCGGGCACTGGCAGGCCAGCGCTTTTCAGGCGCTCGCGCGGCACTTCTTCTTTCTGCACGATCTCGCCGATGACCAGGTGATTGGCCTGGCCCGGCACGTCGTAGCTGGCGTGAATCAAGTCCGCCGGCCAAAAATGACCCAGACCGCGCACGGCAATCACCGCGAGCAGGCCAATCGTCATGATGACCGCGATGGACACCGCGCCACCGCTGATCCAGACGCCTGGGGCGCCGCTCTTGAACCATCCGTTCAGGGAGTTCTGTTTCACAGACTTCTACCTTTCTTAAAGCGACGAGTATTTCTTGCGCAGACGCTGACGAATCAGTTCCGCGAGGGTGTTCATGACGAAGGTGAACAACAGCAGCACCAGCGCCGAGAGGAATAGCACGCGGTAGTGGCTGCCGCCGACTTCCGATTCGGGCATTTCCACCGCGACGTTGGCGGCCAGCGTTCGCAGACCTTCGAACAGGTTCATTTCCATGACCGGCGTGTTACCGGTGGCCATCAGCACGATCATGGTTTCACCGACCGCACGGCCCATGCCGATCATCAGTGCCGAGAAGATGCCCGGGCTGGCGGTGAGGATCACCACCCGCGTCATCGTCTGCCACGGCGTGGCACCGAGGGCCAGAGAACCGAGGGTCAATCCGCGAGGCACGCTGAACACGGCGTCTTCGGCGATGGAGTAGATGTTCGGGATCACCGCGAACCCCATGGCCAGACCGACCACCAGAGCGTTGCGCTGGTCGTAGGTGATGCCCAGGTCGTGGGAGATCCACATGCGCATGTCGCCACCGAAGAACCAGGTTTCCATGTACGGGCTCATGTACAGCGACAGCCAGCCCACGAACAGGATCACCGGAATCAGAATCGCGCTTTCCCAGCCGTCCGGCACTTTCAGGCGGATGGACTCAGGCAGGCGGCTGAAGACGAAACCGGCCACCAGAATGCCGATCGGCAGAAGCATCAGCAGGCTGAAGATGCCCGGCAAATGTCCTTCCACATACGGAGCGAGGAACAGGCCGGCGAAGAAACCGAGGATCACCGTCGGCATCGCTTCCATCAGCTCGATCACCGGTTTGACCTTGCGACGCATGCCCGGGGCCATGAAATACGCAGTGTAGATCGCAGCGGCAACGGCCAGTGGCGCGGCCAGCAGCATGGCGTAGAACGCGGCTTTCAGGGTGCCGAACGTCAGCGGCGACAGACTCAGCTTGGGTTCGAAGTCGGTGTTGGCGGCGGTCGATTGCCAGACGTATTTAGGCTCGTCGTAGTTCTCGTACCAGACCTTGCTCCATAACGCGCTCCAGGAAACCTCCGGGTGCGGGTTGTCGAGAAGCAGCGGTTGCAGCTTGCCGCCCTGCTCCACAATGATGCGGTTGGCCCGTGGCGACAGACCGAAAAGGCCTTGGCCATCGACCACTTGATCCACCAGCAAGGTGCGGTGAGCGGTGCTGTGGAACACGCCGAGCTTGCCTGCAGCGTCAAGAGCAACAAAGCCTTTGCGACGTTCTTCGGCGGTGATTTCAATGATTGGCGTAGTGCCCATCTGGAAGGTGCGAATCTGCTTCAGACGCTGCTCGCCATCCGGGTCGCGGGCCATGAACCACTGGGCCAGACCGCCCTTCGAATCACCCAGGATCAGCGAGATACCGCCGACCAATTGAGTACTGGCGGTAATCTCGGCATCGCCATTTTCGAGCAGCTTGTAACGACCGTTGAGGCTCTTGTCACGCAGGCTGAATACGTCGGCCTGGGCGCGACCGTTAATCACGTACAGCCATTGCTGGCGCGGGTCGACGAAGATGTTCTTCACCGGCTCGGTCATCTGCGGCAGATCGATGCGCTTCTGCTCGTTGGTGATTTCGCCGGTCATCATGTTTTCTTCGCTGGTCAGCGATAGAACATTGAGTTGCGCACCGGTCGAGCCGACAAGCATCAGCGTGGTGTCGGTGGCGTTGAGGCTGACATGCTCCAGCGCACCGCCCGCCTCGTTCAGCGCTATCGGGGTTTCGCCGTACGGGTACTCGATGGCTGGCGTGATCGTCTTCTTGCCATCCGGGTAGCTGACTTTATAGGTGTGACGGAACACCAAGGCCTGGCCGTTGGAGAAACCCATCGCTACCAGCGGATGACCGGGCTGGTCTTCACCGATGGAAGTGACGCTGGCACCCGCCGGAACCGGCAGATCGACGCGCTTGAGTTCGGCGCCACTGTCGATGTCGAAGAACAGCGCCTGCCCTTTGTCGGAAACCCGCATGACGACCTGATTCTGCTCTTCCAGTGAGATCATCAACGGCTTGCCGGCGTCTTGCATCCAGGCCGGCGTGATGGCGTCCTTGGTCGTCAGGTCGGCACCCTGGAACAGAGGGAAGACGATGTAGGCGAGGAAGAAGAAGATCAGCGTGATCGCGCCGAGAACGGCAAGGCCGCCCACGAGGACGTACCAGCGGGTCAGGCGATCTTTGAGCGCGCGGATGCGGCGCTTGCGTTGCAGCTCAGGCGTATTGAAATCAATTCGCTTGGGAGGATTAGTAGTCATGGTGGAATTGGCCAGATCATTCATGCGCACACCCTAGCGATCCTGTATGACAGAAAGATGACAGTGCAGTGACGCAACAAATCCGCCGCCAGAGGGAACTGGCAGTGGATCAAAAATTTGGGGGTGTAGGAGCGGGCGTACCCGCTCCCACTGGAGCCCGGAAATCATCCCGGACTCAAGGTGTTACTTCTTTACGACGTTGCCGCCTTCTTGCAGACCCAGGTCAGCCAGTGCTTTTGCAGCAACCTTGGCCGGCAGTGGGATGTAGCCGTCTTTCACTACAACTTCCTGACCCTGTTTGGACAGAATCAGCTTCACGAACTCGGCTTCCAACGGGGCCAGAGGCTTGTTCGGGGCTTTGTTGACGTAAACGTAGAGGAAACGCGACAGCGGGTACTTGCCGTTCAGGGCGTTTTCTTCGGTGTCTTCGACGAACTCGGTGCTGCCTTTCTTGGCCAGAGCTACCGTCTTCACGCTAGCGGTTTTGTAGCCGATGCCCGAGTAACCTACGCCGTTCAGCGAAGAACTGATCGACTGTACGACCGAAGCCGAACCTGGTTGTTCGTTGACGTTTGGCTTGTAGTCGCCTTTGCACAAGGCTTCTTCTTTGAAGTAGCCATAGGTGCCCGATACCGAGTTACGACCGAACAGTTGAACCGGCTTGTTCGCCAGGTCGCCGGTCACACCCAGGTCACCCCAGGTTTTCACGTCGGTTTTAGCGCCGCACAGACGAGTGGACGAGAAGATCGCGTCGACTTGCTCCATGGTCATGTGCTGGATCGGGTTGTCTTTGTGCACGAACACAGCCAGGGCATCCACGGCAACCGGGATAGCGGTTGGCTTGTAGCCATATTTGGTTTCGAAGGCCTGCAGCTCGTTGTCCTTCATCTTGCGGCTCATCGGGCCCAGGTTAGCGGTGCCTTCAGTCAGCGCAGGTGGCGCGGTCGACGAACCGGCAGCCTGAATCTGGATGTTTACGTTCGGGTATTCTTTTTTGTAGTTCTCAGCCCACAGGGTCATGAGGTTGGCCAGGGTATCGGAGCCGACGCTGGACAGGTTGCCCGACACACCAGTGGTCTTGGTGTAGCTCGGGATAGCAGGGTCAACAGCGGCAACCGCGTTGGCAGTCGCAACGCCAGCAGCGACAAAAGTCATTGCCGCCATCAAACGCTTCAGTTTCATGCCTTACTCCTAGCAGATAGGTGTGTTAAGTCGGGGCCAAGTATCAGCAGGCCGTGTGAACACTCTATGGCTGAAATATGACAATTAGATGAAAGGCCAGCATTCGATGTTTTGAAGGGATACCGCGTCATCGTTCTTCGCGGGCAAGCCTCGCTCCTACAGGAAATACGCCATGTTGGAATTAATGCATATCCTGTAGGAGCGAGGCTTGCCCGCGAAGGCGTCAGTCGGCTTAGCGGCCCTTCTTCCAGAGGTAAGCGCCTACCAGAATCCCGACCCCACAAATAATCGCCACGTAGTACGCCGGACCCATCGGGCTTTCCTTGAGCAGCAGCGTCACAACCATCGGCGTCAGCCCACCAAAAATCGCATAAGCCAGGTTGTAGGAGAACGACAACCCGCTAAAGCGCACCACCGCCGGAAAGGCTTTTACCATCACGTACGGCACTGCACCGATGGTGCCGACCAGGAAGCCTGTCAACGCGTACATCGGGTACAGCCAGTCCGGGTGATTGAACAGGCTGTGATAGAAAGTCCACGAGCTGAACAACAGCGCAGCACTGCCAAACACGAACACTCGACCAGCACCGAATCGATCAGCCAAAGCACCGGACGCCACGCAGCCAAAGCTCAGGAACACAATCGCCAGGCTGTTAGCCTGCAACGCCGTGGTCGGCGAGAAGTGGTAAACGGTCTGCAGCACGGTCGGGGTCATCAGAATGACCACGATGATGCCGGCGGACAGCAGCCAGGTCAGCAGCATGGAAATCAGGATCGCACCGCGATGGTCGCGCAACACAGCGCGCAGCGGCACTTCTTCGGCCAGGGCTTTGCGCAGTTGCAGCTCGGCGAATACCGGGGTCTCGTGCAACCAGCGGCGCAGGTAGACCGAGAACAGCCCGAACACGCCGCCCAGCAGGAATGGGATCCGCCAGGCGTAATCGGACACTTCCAGCGGGGTGTAAATGCTGTTGATCGCGGTGGCGACCAATGAACCCAGGAGGATGCCAGCCGTCAGACCGCTCGTCAGAGTGCCGCAGGCATAACCGATATGACGCGCCGGGACGTGTTCGGAAACGAATACCCACGCGCCCGGCACTTCCCCCCCAATTGCCGCGCCTTGAATCACCCGCATCAGCAGCAACAGGATCGGCGCCCACATGCCGATCTGCGCATAGGTCGGCAGCAAGCCCATGATCAGGGTCGGTACCGCCATCATGAAAATGCTCAGGGTGAACATCTTCTTGCGGCCCAGCAGATCGCCGAAGTGCGCCATGACAATGCCGCCCAGCGGACGAGCAAGGTAGCCGGCGGCGAAGATGCCGAACGTCTGCATCAGGCGCAGCCACTCGGGCATGTCCGCCGGGAAGAACAGTTTGCCCACCACTGTGGCGAAGAACACAAAGATGATGAAGTCGTAAAACTCCAGCGCGCCACCCAAGGCAGACAGCGATAAAGTCTTGTAGTCGCTACGGGTTAACGGTCGTGCAGGCTGGGTCGGCTGCGCGATGCTAGAGGGCGCTGTGGTCATGGCAAGGGCTTCTCTTATAGTCGGATCTGCAACCCCAACAACGCTGGCGGGGGCTTGGGCAGGTCCGGCACGATAGCAAATTGTTCGAAAAAGCACATAGAGGTGCATATTTGACGGTCAAAATGAGAACCGGACGGTCGTCTCGGAGTCTACCGACCGATATACTCGCTGCGTTGCAGCATTTGTAAGGGGTTGCTGTGCGAAAACGCGCTGGCTGTCAGGCAAGGTATTTGCCTGGTTCAGTCGCTTTCGCAGAGTTTCCCTTTAGGCGCCTTACGAAAAACGTGACGGACGTAGTATGTTCGGGCTGAATCGTTTTTCCTTGAGACGGCTATTCACGTGAAGTACTTATGAAGAGTCACGGGTCAGAGGCACCCCCGGCATGATAGAGCTCGAACAAGAAGATCCAATTCCGCAAGGCGACCTGGCCCTGCAAATCACCGCGCTTCCGCGTGAAACCAACGGATTCGGCGATATCTTCGGCGGCTGGCTGGTCGCACAGATGGATCTGGCCGGCACCGCAATGGCCAGCAAAGTCGCTGGCGGACGCGTGGCGACCGTTGCAATTGATCGCATGGCGTTCCTGGTTCCGGTAGCGGTGGGCGCTCAGCTCTCCTTCTATACCCAGGCGCTGGAAATCGGCCGCAGCTCGATTCAGATGATGGTCGAAGTCTGGAGCGACGATCCGCTGTCCAGCGAGTGGCGTAAAGTGACTGAAGCCGTGTTTGTGTTTGTCGCAATCGATGGCAGCGGCCGTACCCGTTCGGTTCCTCCGCGCGCGCGTTAAACACCGCAACGTTTCTGCGGTCCATTGCAGTCATTGTTCCTGATCGAGAGTTGCCCCATGAGCACGCCCAACGTTGAAGCCGTGAAACTGGATGAACTGAACTGTTGGCGCATCCGCCACGGTCAGGCCGAATTGCTGGTTGCCCAGCAAGGCGCGCACATCCTCAGTTATCAATTGGCCGGCCAACCGCCGCTGATCTGGCTGAACGACGAGGCTGTGTTCAAGACCGGCAAGAGCATCCGTGCCGGCGTTCCGGTGTGCTGGCCGTGGTTTGGCAATTTCCCGCGCAACCCGCAAAGCGTCCAGGCGATGCGCGTGAGCAACGAACCGCCAACCGCCCACGGTTTTGTCCGGGCGATGGATTGGGAACTGGGCGGTATCGAAGCCGAGGGCGAGAGCCTGAACGTGCAATTCATCCTGCCCTACCCTGAAGGCGGCTTCCCTGGCTGGCAACATCAGGTGGATCTGAAGCTGAGCATTCGTCTGGATGAGCAACTGCACATCAGCCTGACCAGCCACAATCGCGGCACTGACAAAGTCACCATCAGCCAGGCGCTGCACAGCTATTTCGCGGTCAGTGATGTGCGTAATGTGCAGGTCGAAGGGCTGGATGGCTTGAGTTACATCGAGACGCTGGATGACTGGAAAACCAAGGCTCAGACCGGTGAGCTGCGTTTTACCGGCGAGACTGATCGCATCTACCTCAATACCCCGGCGAAGCTGAGCATTGTCGACCCGGCGTGGGAACGACGCATCGAGCTGACCAGCAGTGGTTCGCGCACGGCGGTGATCTGGAACCCGTGGATCGAACGCGCGGCGGCGTTCAGCGACATGGCAGACGATGGCTGGCAGAAGATGCTATGCATCGAGACGGCGAATGTGATGGATGACGTGGTGACACTGGCGCCGGGGGCGAGCCATACACTGGGCGTGAGCATCGGCAGCAAACCGCTGTAACACCGCAAAACCAATGTGAGAGCGAGCCTGCTCGCGATGAGGCCATAACATCCAACATCAATGTTGACTGTTAAACCGCCATCACGCCCTGAGCCTTTCCGTCAACGCGGTTTTGCTGTGTCCAGCTCGCTGGTCAACGGTGAGCCGTGCCGGAGCAAGGCCTGTAAATAAACCTTTTCGTCGTACACGGTACTGGTCTTCCAGCAC
>NZ_SISB01000042.1 GCF_004310295.1 Pseudomonas sp. BGI-2
GCAGTGATGCGTAAATACCTGACCGGGTTATGGGCATGCATGCGTTCTGGAGAAGAATTTAATACGGCCAAGCTTTTTAGCGAAAAACATCTCGCGAAAGCTTGACCGTGAACAGAGTATCTACAGGTTTTGCGTCGATCACAAAAAACCCGGCACATTTGGCCGGGTTTGTTGTTTCTGCATACTGCGCTTACTTCGCGTTTGCCGCCTGCAACGCATGCTGAGCACTGCGCTTGTTCTTGATGCCGTAGCAAACCCACATGAACGCAACCCACACCGGAATCGCATACACCGAGATCTGGATGCCCGGGATCAACAGCATCACGCCGAGGATGAACACCACGAACGCCAGGCAGATGTAGTTCCCGTACGGGTACCACAGGGCCTTGAACAGCGGCGTCTGTTTGGTTTTGTCCATGTGCTGGCGGAACTTGAAGTGCGAGAAGCTGATCATCGCCCAGTTGATCACCAGGGTGGCAACCACCAGCGACATCAGCAGTTCCAGCGCGTTCTGCGGGATCAGGTAGTTCAGCAACACCGCAATCAACGTCACCGCCGCCGACGCGAGGATCGAGCGCACCGGCACGCCGCGCTTGTCGATCTTCGCCAGGGCTTTCGGCGCATCGCCCTGCTCGGCCATGCCCAGCAGCATACGGCTATTGCAGTAGGTACCGCTGTTGTACACCGACAGCGCCGCGGTCAGGACCACGAAGTTGAGGATGTGCGCGGCGGTGTTGCTGCCAAGCATCGAGAACACTTGCACGAACGGGCTGCCGCTGTAGGAATCACCCGACGCGTTAAGGGTCGCCAACAGGCTGTCCCACGGCGTCAGCGACAGCAGAATGACCAGTGCGCCGATGTAGAAAATCAGGATCCGGTAGATCACCTGGTTGATGGCTTTCGGGATCACGGTTTTCGGTTTGTCGGCTTCTGCTGCGGTGAAACCGAGCATTTCCAGGCCGCCGAAGGAGAACATGATGATGGCCATGGCCATTACCAGACCGCTGACGCCATTCGGGAAGAAGCCGCCGTGGGCCCACAGGTTGGTCACCGAGGCTTGCGGGCCGCCATGGCCGCTGACCA
Source organism: Pseudomonas sp. BGI-2 (assembly GCF_004310295.1). GTDB lineage: Bacteria > Pseudomonadota > Gammaproteobacteria > Pseudomonadales > Pseudomonadaceae > Aquipseudomonas. The sequence goes on from NZ_SISB01000042.1 coordinate 1,084, forward strand.
GCAGGTAGCTGCCGAGCGCGATCATGCCGACGATCGCCACGACCTTGATGATCGCGAACCAGAACTCCGCCTCGCCAAAGACTTTGACGTTGGCCAGGTTGATCAAATTGATCAGGACGAAGAACCCGGCGGCCGAGACCCAGGTCGGAATATCAGGCGCCCAGTAGTGGATGTATTTGCCGACCGCGGTCAGCTCCGACATGCCCACCAGGATGTACAGGATCCAGCAGTTCCAGCCCGACAGGAAGCCGGCGAAACCGCCCCAGTATTTGTGGGCGAAGTGGCTGAAGGAACCGGCAACCGGCTCTTCGACGATCATTTCGCCGAGCTGGCGCATGATCATGAACGCAATGAAGCCGCAGATGGCGTAGCCGAGGATCATCGACGGGCCGGCGGATTTCAGTACGCCGGCCGAGCCCAGGAACAGCCCGGTGCCAATCGCGCCACCGAGGGCGATCAGTTGAATATGGCGATTTTTCAGGCCGCGTTTCAGCTCGCCTGAATGCGAGTTTTGTCCACTCATGAAAAGGGTCTCACGCAAGGTTTGATGATGTTCGTTAGACGATGCTGCTCAGTTGCGATTTCAAGCAGCGCCGATCAAACCCCAGCGAAGGCAAAAGGAGTTCAGCGTTTTTACAACGGTCATGCGTCACCTGTTTGTTTTTATCTGTGACGAAATCGAACCCGACACGCTTGTGGCGCGGCGGAGTGAACAAGGCGGATAGCCTTGAGGTTTGCGCAGATGCGCAGGAGGTCACAGTTAAAACGCGGCGCATTGTACACCTGTAACCCCCTGCTGCCAGACACCGCTGGATCAGCGTGTCGTTTGCCGGGATTGCCTGTGTCCACCCCGAGGGTCTCGGGCGGCTGCAAAAATAGGGTCAGACCTTTGCGGGTCTTCGACGGGGACGACGGAAAAATCGCCTCTCGGGGAGAAGTGGAACTGGGTCACGGCGTTCATTGCGCCTCCTTCTTGTTATGCACCTGCACGACAGGCATGGACCGCATCTCACCCTTCCCGCGTCGCTGAAACAAGCGGGCCAGAGCGCCTGCAGGATTGGTGACTAGCGTGCTTTCGGCAGGTTTTCCTTACACCCCTTCCGCAAACGTCAACCCAAGGGCTTTGCGGGGCGATTCCGTCAGCTTTTCTTTACAAGCTGTAACGCATATTTTCCAAATCAGATCAATCTGTAGGACGACTGCAAATTGACGGTAGGAATCTTCCTACGGAAAAGGTCGACTTAGTTTTCTGTTTTTTCTCGATAAATCCTTCATCAAAAAACAGAATAAAAAGTTCAAATAAATCTAATTTGATTATTTTTTTGCAATTTAAAAACCTGTGGACTAGGTTTTCAGCGACTTGCCGAAACGCATCGACCGGCAAGTCGGCTCGTTATTCAATGACTGAAAAACGCGCCGCTGTACTTACCGAAAAAGTCTCTAGGAGATTCACAATGCAAGCACTTGAAAAAGACTTGGACACTGAACTGCAACTGGACGATTGGTTTGAAGCACCGACCCATGAAGCCGCCGTTAAAATGATGCAAGCCGATGCGGTCGTTCCGTTCGGCACGGCGATGTGGCCTTTGTAAGACACCCCGGCAGGCATGATCCGGCCGGTTGTGCCTGCCACTTTTTCTCGGTTTGTCAGGGAGGACTACATGGATAAGCAACGCGCCATTTCGCATTTCCTTTACTACCTCGAACACCACCCTGCCCTTGCCGGCATCAACCCGGCGAAGGTTTTGCTCGGCCACACCGCTGATTACGAGGCACTGACCGGCACCATCGCCGAACAGGCCGGTGACAGCCAGCCATTCCGATTCAGCGCCATGCGCCTGGACCTCGAACCTGCCGAAAGGCTGGCCCGGGCGATAGCCGACAGCGATCTGTACATTTTCTTTTACGACTCTTCCACCCTGCCCAATCCACGCCCCGATGGCCCGGAGTTTGTCCGTGCGCTGCAAGGCGTAATGGCTGAGAACTGGAAGAAGTCGCTGCTGTTCAAGGATTACGGCGATTACTTCTACGACACCTTCAGTGTCACGCCGCAGCGTATAGCGGGGCTCAACAGCCACTTGATCCAGCGCATGTCCCATGCCACGACGTTAAGTTTCAAAGATGATCACGGCTCGTGGTTCGAAGCGCCGATGCATAGCATCAAGAAGTGGACCGACATCAACGGTGTCGGCAACTTTGACCTGGCGCCCGGTGAAATTGCCACGCACAGCGAAGCGATAAACGGCCAGGTGAAGTTCATGGGGACTTTTCTCAGCACCATTCCGTTTGCCCGCAAGTACGGGGTGCTGGAGTCACCGCTGGAGTTGTGGATCGAGAACTCGACCATCCGCAAGATCGCCACCGATGTGCCGGGACTGGAACATGACTTCAACAAGTACCTGGAGGCCAATCCGTCGAATCGACGCATCGAAGAACTGGGGATTGGCACCAACGAAGGCGTGAAGGCGCTGTATGCGCGCAATGCCGGGTTTGAGGAGCGCCATTGCGGGCTGCACCTGGGGTTGGGTGGGGGAGCCAAAGGCAGCCATCATCTGGACCTGATCTTCTCCAGCGGCGTGTTGGCGCTGGATGATGAGCCGGTGTTTGATGGGCGGTTTGTCTTCTGACTGATCGTTCCCACGCTCCGCGTGGGAATGCAGCCCGGGACGCTCTGCGTCCCATTGGAACGCGGAGCGTCCCTAGAGGCATTCCCACGCAGAGCGTGGGAACGATCAGCCAGACCAAAAAAAACGCCAACCCGAAGGTTGGCGTTTTTTATGCGGCGCTTACCGATTACTCAGGCTTGCGACGACCAAAGCCCGGACGCTGGCCCGAACCGGCTGGCGCACCACGGCGCTTGCCCGACGGTGCATCCTTGTCGACCAGAACGATGCCTGGACGCTTCTTCGCCGGTGCCTTGGCCGGGCGCTTGGTGTCGGAAGGACGGTCTGCCACTGGCGTACCGCGGCTCGAATCACCACGAGACTCACCACGACCAGCTGGAGCACCGCGATCGCTACGACCACCGGACGGAGCACCACGGCCTTCGCCGCGCTCGGTGCGACCGTTGGCCGGACGTGGCGTGCGTGGACCGCGCTCGCCGTCAGCACGAGGTGCTGCTGGTTTGCGGGCTGGACGCTCGCCTTCGATATGCGGTTCACGAGTATTACGTGGAGTAGCAGCGGTCTGGTTGCCGATGGCTGGACGCAACGAACGCACGCGCTCGGTCTTGCCCATCGGACGCGACGATTTACGCTGCATGCGGTCAAGCTTGTCTTTGCTCTTGGCGTTCATCTGCGGCATGGCCACAGGCGTCAGGCCAACTTCAGCACTCAGAATGTCGACTTCGTACTGGCTCATTTCGCGCCAGCGGCCCATCGGCAGGTCGGAGTTGAGGAACACCGGACCGAAACGCACGCGCTTCAGACGGCTGACCACCAGGCCCTGGGATTCCCACAGACGACGAACTTCGCGGTTGCGACCTTCCATCACCACGCAGTGATACCAGTGGTTGAAACCTTCGCCACCCGGCGCTTGCTTGATGTCGGTGAACTTGGCCGGGCCGTCTTCGAGGACGACGCCTGCTTTCAGACGCTCGATCATTTCGTCATCGACTTCGCCACGCACACGTACCGCGTATTCACGATCCATTTCGTAGGAAGGGTGCATCAGGCGGTTGGCCAGCTCACCGTCGGTGGTGAACATCAGCAGGCCGGTGGTGTTGATGTCCAGACGACCGATGTTGATCCAGCGACCTTCTTTCGGGCGCGGCATCTTGTCGAAAACGGTCGGACGGCCTTCCGGATCAAGGCGGGTGCAGATTTCGCCGTCTGGCTTGTTGTACATGATCACGCGGCGTACCGACTCGGCGGCTTCTTCGCGCTTGATCACCTTGCCATCAATGGTGATGGCGTCGTGCATGTCGACGCGCTGCCCGAGGGTGGCGTCTTTGCCATTGACCTTGATGCGGCCGTGGCTGATCCAGGCTTCCACGTCACGGCGCGAGCCGACGCCGATACGGGCGAGGACTTTCTGCAGTTTCTCGCCTGCTGGGCCGATTTCCTGGTCGTCTTTCTGGTCGTTGATACTCATCTGGGCACCTCCCGGTGTGGTCTGTTCAGGCGGCCCTGAATTGAGCGCCCTGAAGCGATGTAAATCTGTTCACTTGGCGTAGGGATCGCCGAAGGGTCGCGAATCATACGCTCATGGGAGCGTTTGCGCATCAGAGACTAGCTGATGATTGCCTGCTTATTTGCTTTTTCGCCGAACGGCACCGCCGAGTTTGATCAACCGCAGCGAGGCTTCGGCCAGGACGGTGCGTTTGTCGGTCTTGTCGAGTTTCTTCCAGGACTTGATCTCGCGCTTGCTGCGACCGCAGCCGAGGCAGATGTCGTCGGTGAATTTGCAGATGCTGATGCAGGGGTCTTTGGTTGAGCTCATCAAATACTCCAGCCAATACCAATAACCTGTGGGAGCGGGCTTGCTCGCGAATGCGGTGGGTCAGTCGACATCTTTGTTGCCTGACCCACCGCATTCGCGAGCAAGCCCGCTCCCACAGGGATCTCTATTGTTCTCAGGGTTGGCGTCAATCGTCGAACTCGCGGCGTTCGGCCTCGATTGCTTCGGCCAGGGCCCGGGCTTCAGCTTCTTCGTCGCTCAATTCGGGCTCGGGTTTTGGCTGCTCTAGAGCGGCGACAGCAGCCAGGAGTTTCTCGCGCGCTTCGGCGACGCCAAGCACATCATCCTCAAGCTCTTCTTCCGGCTCTTCTAGCTCTTCTTCCAGCCCTTCTTCGACTGTCGCTTCGGGCTCGACCTGAAGTTCAACTTCGATTGCAGGCTCCGGCGTCTCCAGAACCTCTTCGGTCTCGGTCACCTCGCCATCACGCAATATGTCGTCGAAGTCGGTCTTGATCCCCTCCTCCATGGTGTCCAGTTCCAGCAACAGCGTATGGAAACTGGTTTCTTCCTTCGGCTCCTCCGGCTCGGCGCTGGCATCCGCCAGTTCTTGCAAACCGGCCGGCACCGGTGCGTCGTCGAAGTCGAGTAGCGGATCCGGCTCCATCTCTCGCAGCTCCGCCAGCGGCGGCAAATCGTCGAGATTCTTCAGGTTGAAGTGATCGAGAAACGCTTTGGTGGTGGCGAACATCGCCGGTTTGCCGGGCACATCGCGGTAACCGACGATGCGGATCCACTCGCGTTCCAGCAAGGTTTTGACGATGTGCGTGTTGACCGCCACGCCCCGCACGTCTTCGATCTCGCCCCGGGTGATCGGCTGGCGATAGGCGATCAAGGCCATGGTTTCGAGCATCGCGCGGGAGTAACGCTGCGGGCGTTCTTCCCACAAACGGCCAACCCACGGCGAGAACTTTTCGCGGATCTGCAGGCGATACCCGGAGGCCACTTCCTTCAGCTCGAAGGCGCGGCCGTCGCAGGACTTGGCGAGAATCGTCAGGGCTTTCTTGAAAACCGGCGGTTCCGGCCGCTCGCCCTCTTCGAAGAGTTCGAACAGGCGTTCAAGCGATTGCGGTTTTCCCGAGGCCAACAGAAAGGCTTCAAGCAGTGGCGCCAGCTCGCGGGGTTCAGTCAGGTTCATGATTCAACTCGTTATTCGGCTCGGGCTCGCACGTGGATCGCCGCGAACGGCTCATTCTGCACCAGCTCGACCAAAGATTCCTTGACCAGTTCGAGGATCGCCATAAAGGTCACCACCACCCCCAGACGTCCTTCTTCAGCGGTGAACAGCTCGACAAAGGGCACGAAACCGCCGCCCTTGAGCCGTTCCAGTACATCACTCATGCGTTCGCGGGTGGACAGCGCCTCGCGGCTGACCTGGTGGCTTTCGAACATGTCGCCACGGCGCAAGACCTCTGCCATGGACATCAGCAACTCTTCCAGGCTCACGTCCGGCAACAGCTTGCGCGCCCGGGCTTCCGGGGCGTCGAGCTTGGGCACCACCACATCGCGACCTACCCGGCTCAGGCCATCAATGCCTTCGGCGGCAGCCTTGAAGCGTTCGTACTCCTGCAAGCGGCGGATCAGCTCGGCGCGCGGGTCGTCTTCTTCGTCTTCGATGGTTTCGGCACGCGGCAACAGCATCCGCGATTTGATCTCGGCCAGCATCGCGGCCATCACCAGGTACTCGGCGGCCAGCTCCAGGCGCACCGACTGCATCAATTCGACATACCCCATGTACTGGCGGGTGATTTCCGCCACGGGGATGTCGAGGATGTTGATGTTCTGTTTACGGATCAGGTACAGCAGCAAGTCGAGGGGGCCTTCAAAGGCTTCGAGAAACACCTCGAGTGCATCCGGCGGGATGTACAGGTCCAGCGGCATTTCCATGACTGCCTGGCCATAGACCATGGCGAAGGGCAGCTCTTGCTGGGCGCCGGCCTGACTGTCGACAACGGGTTCTACTGCAGACATCTACGCCTCGGCCATGAACGGCGTAGGGTCGCCGCAACCGACACGGATCACTTCCGGTTCGCCGTCGGCGAGGTTGATCACGGTGGATGCCTTGATCCCGCCGAAACCGCCGTCGATGATCAGTTCGACCTGATGCTCAAGCAATTGACGCATTTCGTAAGGATCGGTCATCGGATCGGTGTCGCCAGGCATGATCAGCGTCACGCTCATCAGCGGTTCACCGAGTTCCTCCAGCAGCGCCAGGGCAATCGGATGGCTCGGCACCCGCAGGCCGATGGTGCGTTTTTTCGGGTGCAACAACAGCCGCGGGACTTCGCGGGTGGCGTTGAGAATGAAAGTGTAAGGCCCCGGCAGGTGAGCTTTAAGCAGGCGGAAGGTGCCGGTGTCGATTTTGGCGAACAGCCCCAGTTGCGAGAGGTCGCTGCAGATCAGGGCGAAGTTGTGCTTGTCATCCAGCCCGCGCAAACGGCGCACGCGATCCACGGCATTCTTGTCACCTATCTGGCAACCAATGGCGTAAGACGAGTCTGTGGGATAAATCACCACCCCGCCGTTGCGGATGATCTCGACAGCCTGTTTGATCAGGCGCACTTGCGGGTTTTCCGGATGAATCTGGAAAAATTGACTCACATTCTCTACCTGTTCAGACGGCGGCAATAATTGGGTCATGTTTGAATCGACACCACAGTGGTGGCAGATCCTCCGGTAGCGGGCGGTATTCCCCGATCTCGGACCAGCCTCCAGGGCCATGAAAATCACTGCCGGCGCTGACCAGCAGACCGAACTCGCGGGCGAGAATCGCCAGGCTGCCCACTTGCTCGGCGGGCTGATGGCCATTGACCACTTCAATTGCGTGGCCCCCGGCTTGAATATAGTCAGAAATCAGGCGACGACGCTTGCTGCGAGTGAAATCGTAGTGCCACGGATGCGCCAGGCTGACCCAGGCCTTCGCGGCTCGAAGGGTTTCGACCGTGTCTTCCAGGGTCGGCCAGTGCTGCTTGACGTCGCCCAGCTTGCCGGCGCCCAGCCATTTACGGAACGCTTCGGCGCGATCCTTTACGAAACCTTCACGCACCATCCAGTCGGCGAAGTGCGGACGGGCCGGCGCATTGCCGCTGTCACCCAGCTCCTGCTGAATCGCCCGGGCACCTTCCAGCGCGCCGGGCATGCCTTTCAACGCGAGCTTGCGACTTATTTCTTCGGACCGTAACCAGCGGCCATCGTGCAATTTGGCGATTGCCTCGACCAACGGTGCAGCATTTACATCAAATCCGTAGCCGAGCACATGAATGGTCGCGCCGCCCCAGGTGCAGGACAATTCGACGCCATTGACCAGTTGCATCCCCAGCGCCGTCGCCGTATTGCGGGCCTCATCGAGGCCCTCGAGGGTGTCGTGATCGGTCAAGGCCAGGACTCGCACGCCTTTCTCGAATGCACGCGCAACCAGAACTGCAGGCGCGAGAGCGCCATCGGAGGCGGTGCTATGGCAGTGCAAATCAACATTCACGGGGATGTGTTACCTCAAATCAGCTGGCGCTATCGCGCGCCCATATGTTTGTTATTATGCCGCCACATCCTGCTTCTGGCTGCCACTGTGAAACAATTCATCGATTTCATCCCGCTCCTGCTGTTTTTCATCGTTTTCAAAATTGATCCACGGGTCGTCGACATCGGCGGTCATCAACTGACTGTAGGCGGTATTTACAGCGCCACCGCGATGCTGATCGTCAGTTCCCTGGTGGTTTACGGCGCGCTGTTCATCAAGCAGCGCAAGCTGGAGAAGAGCCAGTGGCTGACCCTCATCGCCTGCCTGGTCTTCGGTAGCCTGACCCTGGCGTTCCACAGCGAGACCTTTCTGAAGTGGAAAGCGCCGGTGGTCAACTGGCTGTTCGCCCTCGCATTCATTGGCAGCCACTTCATCGGCGACCAACTGCTGATCAAGCGCATCATGGGCCACGCGCTGACCCTGCCGGACCAGGTCTGGACGCGCCTGAACATCGCCTGGATCGGCTTTTTCCTGTTTTGCGGTGCCGCCAACCTGTTTGTCGCGTTCACGTTCCAGAGCTACTGGGTCGACTTCAAAGTCTTCGGCAGCCTGGGCATGACGTTGCTGTTCCTGGTCGCCCAAGGCATTTACCTGTCCCGCCACCTGCATGACGCCGATACCACCACGCCAAAAACCGAGGACTGACATGCTTTACGCAATCATTGCCACAGACGTCGCCAACTCCCTGGAAGCCCGCCTGGCCGCACGGCCTGCCCACCTTGAGCGCCTGCAAGTGCTCAAGGGCGAAGGCCGTATCGTACTGGCCGGCCCGCACCCGGCGGTCGACAGTAATGATCCGGGCGCGGCGGGTTTCACCGGCAGCCTGATCGTCGCCGAGTTCGATTCCCTGAGCGCCGCCCAGGCCTGGGCCGATGCGGACCCGTACATCGCCGCCGGCGTCTACGCCAACGTTTCGGTCAAGCCGTTCAAGCAAGTCCTGCCGTAAATCTCCCCGGCGCGGTGAACCTTGTCGGTTCATCGCGCTCTCAACGCTCATTATTCTCGTTCAGCGGCCGACAACCTGCCCAATACTCGTATTGGAATCAGGAGTGGCGATGCGCAAAGGTCCGTTGTGTCTGATGTTGGTGACGTTGTCGATGGTGACCCCTGCCCACGGTGAAGAAAGCGCCGAGGGCGGCAGTTCGACGCCGCTGTCGCTGAGCGCCGGCAGCCAGATCACCGAGTTGCAGCAGCGCTTGAAGGCAAGTGAGCAGCAACGAGAAGAACTGAGCAAACAACTGCAAAATACCGATAGCGAACGCGAAAGCGCTCAGCTGAGCCGGTTGCGCCAAGAGAATCAGCGCCTCAAGCTGCAACTCAAGGAAGCCCAGGCCAGCAACCCGCTGCCACGCCTGCTGACTGATCAGCAGCAATGGTTCGTAATCGGTGGTGGAGTTGCGCTATTGGCCCTGCTCTGCGGTATCTTCGCCAGTGGTGCCACCAGAAAACGTCGGCAATGGCTAAATTGAGTGAGTGATGAGCGAGCTGTTATTAATTGATGATGACCAGGAGCTGTGCGAGCTCCTGAGCAGTTGGCTGAGCCAGGAAGGCTTTCAGGTCCGTGCCTGTCACGACGGCCAGAGTGCTCGCCGTGCGCTGGCCGAAACCTCCCCCGCCGCCGTGGTGCTGGACGTAATGCTGCCGGACGGCAGCGGTCTGGAACTGCTCAAGCAATTGCGCAGCGACCATCCCGACCTGCCGGTGCTGATGCTTTCTGCGCGTGGCGAGCCGCTGGACCGCATCCTCGGCCTGGAACTCGGCGCCGACGATTACCTGGCCAAGCCATGCGACCCACGGGAACTGACAGCCCGTCTGCGCGCCGTGTTGCGCCGCAGTCATCCGGCGGCGGTGTCCAGTCAGCTCGAACTGGGCGACCTGTGCTTCAGCCCGGTGCGCGGCGTGGTCAGCATCGATGAACAGGAATTTACCCTCACCGTCTCCGAAAGCCGTCTGCTTGAAGCCCTGCTCAAGCAACCCGGCGAGCCGCTGGACAAACAGGAACTGGCGCAAATCGCCCTCGGCCGCAAGCTGACCCTGTACGACCGCAGCCTGGACATGCACGTCAGCAACTTGCGCAAAAAGATCGGCCCGCACACCGACGGCCGCCCGCGCATCGTGGCCCTGCGCAGCCGTGGCTATTACTACAGCCTGTAAGTTTTGTCAGGTCAGCGAGAAATCGTCTTTACCCAAGCTTTACGCTCCGCTGACCGCCGCTGACCTTGATCTCCGTAATCTGCACACATCCGGAACGTACCGGGAACGAGACAAGGAGATTCACCATGCGCAAGACTCTTATCGCTCTGATGTTCGCTGCCGCCCTGCCGACCGTTGCCATGGCCATGCCTGAAGGTGCCGGCCCGATGGGTGGTCCGATGGATGGCTCGCGCCACGGCGGTCAGATGCACGGCATGCACGGTAAAGGCCCGTACAGCCAGCTGGACCTGAGCCGCGAACAGCGCGAGCAGATCCGCAAGATCATGGGCGAGCAGATGCATGAGCGTAAGCAAGTGGTCGAGAAGTACCTAGAGAAACTCTCGCCGGCTGACCAGAAAGCCATGAAAGACGAAATGGCCGCCAACCACAAAAAAGCTGAAGCCGATGTCCGTGGCCTGCTGAAACCGGATCAACAGAAGAAATTCGACGAGATCCAGAAGAAGAAGGCTGAGCGCCGCGCCGAATGGGCCGAGTTCAAGGCGTGGAAAGCGCAACAACCGCAAAAAGCGCAATAATGCGTTAATCACGGGCCCAGCGGTTAGCCACCGTTGGGCTGATGCCACTCAGCCTAATGTGGGAGCGGGCTTGCTCGCGAAGACGTCCCTTCAGACACGTTGATGCTGAATGTGCCGACGCTTTCGCGAGCAAGCCCGCTCCCACATGGGCTTTCTTTGTTTGAGGATTTTCCGTGCGCTCATTGTTCTGGCGTATCCTGGCCAGCTTCTGGCTGGCCATCGCTCTGGTTGCAGGGCTTTCCATTCTGCTGGGGCACATGCTCAACCAGGACGCGTGGATTCTCAGTCGCCACCCGGGCCTCAACACCCTGGCCGAACAATGGACGCAAACCTACGAAGCCCAGGGTGAGGAAGCAGCCCAGGACATTCTGGAACAGCGCAAGCGCCAGTATCACATCGACGTTCAGGTGCTCAACGAAAGCGGCGATCCGGTGGTACGCGGCACCTTCCCCCGGCGTGCGGCGGCCTTCGACGCGCGGCAGAACAACGACGATCGCCGCCTGCCGTGGCGTCGTCTGACCGATGAATACACCAGCGCAAATACCGGCGACACCTACCTGCTGATCTACCGCATTCGCCACCCGGAGCTGGACGCGTGGCACCGCGAAAGCCTGCTGTGGCCGTTGAGTGCGCTGGGTATCGCGCTGGTGGTGCTGACCTTGTTCAGTCTGTTCGTGACGTTGTCCATTACTCGCCCACTCAACCGTTTGCGCGGCGCGGTGCATGACCTCGGACAAACCACCTACCAACAAAACAGCCTGGTAAAACTGGCCAACCGACGCGATGAGTTTGGCGTGCTGGCCAACGACTTCAACCGCATGGGTGCGCGCCTGCAAAGTCTGATCGGCAGTCAGCGGCAGTTGCTGCGGGATGTGTCCCATGAACTGCGTTCACCGCTGGCCCGACTGCGCATTGCCTTGGCACTGGCCGAACGTGCCACCCCCGAAGAACGGGAAAAACTCGCGCCACGCTTGACCCGTGAGTGCGATCGACTCGAAGCGCTGATCAGCGAAATCCTGGTGCTGGCGCGGGTCGATGCCGACAACGCCAGCGCTGAAGACGTGGATCTGAACGCGTTGCTCAATACGCTGCAAAAGGATGCGCAATTGAGCTCACCGGAGCAGAACTTACGCCTCGACGCCGAACCGCAGCTGAACCTCAAGGGCTGGCCGACGATGATCGAGCGCGCCGTGGACAACTTGCTGCGCAATGCCCAGCGGTTCAACCCGCAAGGGCAATCAATTGAAATGCAGGCGGTGCGTCAGGGTGAGCGAATTGTGGTTAGCGTGCGTGACCATGGACCGGGTGTAGAGGCTGCACATTTGAGCCAGTTGGGGGAGCCGTTCTATCGGGCGCCAGGGCAAACGGCGGCCGGGCATGGTTTGGGATTGGCCATTGCGCGACGCGCGGCAGAGCGGCATGGCGGTAGTCTGGTGCTGGCCAATCACCCGCAGGGCGGGTTCATTGCCAGCCTTGAATTACCCCTGGTGCCGGGAGCTGTCGTCCAACCTTAAAAGCTTCGCGGGCAAGTCGGATCGCCGCATCGCTCGCTCTTACAGGTTTATGTGTCGTGCCACAGTATTGTGATCGGCATAAACCCTGTAGGAGCGAGCGATGCGGCGATCCGACTTGCCCGCGAAGCATTTGATCTTAAGGTTTAGAGGGCCAGGCGCTGACGAATTCGGCCAGGTCAACCTTCTCCGCCAAGCGTGGTTCTTTCTGCGGTGTGCCCAGATAAAGAAACGCAATCACCTCTTCCCCTTCCGCAAGCCCCAACCCTTGGGCCACATGCGCCGAATAGGCCAGTTCACCGGTACGCCACACCGCGCCTATGCCTTGCGCGTAAGCAGCCAGCAGAATCCCGTGAGCCGCGCATCCCGCCGCCAGCAGTTGCTCGGATTTCGGGTATTTGACGTGGTCCTGCAACCGCGCGATCACCACAACCACCAGGGGCGCGCGCAATGGACCGCTACGCGCCTTGTCCAGCGCCGCCTCGGACACCTCGCTGTCTTGCAGCTTCGCCGCTTCGGCCAGCAACTCGCCCATTTGCTCGCGCGCCGCACCTTCGACTGTCAGGAAGCGCCAAGGCTGCAAATGGCCGTGGTCCGGCGCACGCATCGCGGCAGAAAACAGCACTTCGCGCTGCGTTGCAGTGGGTGCCGGTTCGAGCAGTCGTGGAACGGAAACACGGTTGAGCAAAGCGTCGAGAGCCTGCATCGGCCACCTCCTGGAAAATATGTCCGGCTATTCTAGCTGCAAGTGCGTTGGAGGTGCCGGTTTACATGCCCTGCCCCGCAGGTAGAATGGCGCCCTTCCTACTTTCAACCCGAGCGGACTTCATGGCGTTGCCGACCTTACGTCTCATTGGTTTCATCATCGGCATCTTCCTGATCACGCTGGCCATCGCCATGGTCGTGCCCATGGCCACGCTGGTGATCTTCGATCGCACGAGCGATCTGCCGTCATTCCTCTGGGCGAGCATGATCACCTTTGTCGCCGGCCTCGCGCTGGTCATCCCCGGTCGCCCCGAACACGTACACCTGCGGCCCAGGGACATGTACCTGCTGACCGTCAGCAGTTGGGTGGTGGTGTGCATCTTCGCTGCGCTGCCGTTCCTGCTGACCCAGCGCATCAGCTACACCGACTCGTTCTTCGAAAGCATGTCCGGCATCACCGCCACCGGGGCCACTGTGCTCACCGGCCTGGACACCATGTCCCCCGGCATCCTGATGTGGCGTTCATTGCTGCACTGGATCGGCGGTATCGGCTTTATCGGCATGGCGGTAGCGATTCTGCCACTGCTGCGCATCGGTGGCATGCGGCTGTTTCAGACCGAGTCGTCGGACCGTTCCGAAAAAGTCATGCCCCGTTCGCACATGGTGGCGCGTTTGATCGTAGCAGCCTACGTCGGCATCACCATTTTCGGCAGCCTGGCATTCTGGTGGGCCGGGATGAGCCCGTTCGATGCGATCAACCACGCGATGTCGGCGATTTCCACCGGTGGTTTCTCAACGTCCGACCAGTCTTTGGCCAAGTGGCCGGAGCCTGCAGTGCATTGGGTCGCGATCGTCATCATGATTCTTGGTGCCCTGCCGTTCACCCTGTATGTAGCGACCTTGCGCGGTAACCGCAGGGCCCTTATCAAGGATCAGCAGGTTCAAGGTTTGCTTGGCATGCTACTGGTGACCTGGCTGGTGCTCGGCACCTGGTATTGGTGGACCACCCAGCTGCATTGGCTGGAAGCCCTGCGGCATGTGGCGCTGAACGTGACCTCGGTGGTCACGACTACAGGCTTCGCGTTGGGGGACTATAGCCTCTGGGGCAACTTCTCGCTGATGCTGTTCTTCTATCTGGGCTTTATCGGCGGCTGCTCAGGCTCAACCGCTGGCGGGATCAAGATTTTCCGCTTCCAGGTCGCGTACATCCTGCTCAAGGCCAACCTTAACCAGCTGATTCACCCGCGCGCGGTGATCAAGCAGAAGTACAACGGTCACCGCCTCGACGAAGAGATCGTGCGTTCGATTCTGACTTTTTCATTCTTCTTCGCCATCACTATCTGTGTGATCGCGCTGCTGTTGTCGCTGCTCGGCGTGGACTGGATGACCGCCCTTACCGGCGCGGCCGCCACGGTGTCCGGTGTCGGTCCGGGACTGGGCGAGACGATTGGCCCGGCGGGCAACTTTGCCACCCTGCCGGACGCCGCCAAGTGGATTCTGTCGGTCGGCATGCTGCTGGGCCGACTTGAGATCATCACGGTGTTTGTTCTGTGTATTCCGGCGTTCTGGCGTCACTGACAGGCGCCAGCGCTTCCATCAGCCGCATCCGGTACTCGCCGGGGGTGGCATCGAACCAGCGGCGGAAAGCACGGAAGAAGTTGCTCGGATCGGCGAACCCCAACAGGTAGGCAATTTCCAGCAAGGTCATGCTGGGCTGCGCCAGGTATTGTTCGGCCAGTTCACGTCGCGTGTCGTCCAGCAACGTTTGAAAACTCGTGCCTTCTTCCTGCAAGCGTCGCTGCAAGGTGCGCTGCGACAAATGCAGCGTCTGCGCCACCGTATCGCGCTTGGGTTCGCCCTGGGGCAGCAAACGGCACAGCACCTGCCGCGCCTTGTGGGTCACGCGGCTCTCGGAAAACCGCGCCAGGTATTCGCCAGCAAACCGGTCATGCAACAGCGCCATCGCCTCATTGGCGGTCGGCAGCGGTGCCTCCATGTCAGCGCGCTCAAAGATCAAGGCGTCATAAGGCGCGTTGAACACCAAAGGTGCATGAAAGGCTTGTTTATAGGGTTCGAGATCAACGGGCTGATCGCCCTGCACCAGCACTTTGCGCGGTTGCAGAGTGCGCCCGGTCAACCAGCCACACAGCGCCAGCGCACAGGCCAGCGACGCTTCGGCGCTCTGTCGGGTCGGCGGCAAGTGATCGCCATGCACCGTCAGAATCAGCGCGTAACCTTCATCCAGCAGTCGGAAACTGAGGTCAGCACTTTCGGCAATGATCCGCTGATAACGTACCAGTCGCTGAAAGCCTTCGGCCAGGGTCTGGCTGGACATCAGGGCGTAACCGGCCACATGGAAAGAGGCCGGTCGCACCACCTTGCCCATGTTCAGGCCGATCGCCGGGTTGCCGGACAGCTCGACCGCTCGCTGCCACAGTCGTGTCATGGAATCTTGCGGGAAGCGCGCATCCGGATCGTCCAGTGACGCGTAGTCGAGCCCCAGTTGCTTGAACAGAACCCGGCAATCCAGGCCGTCCATCTCCAGTGCTTTGACAATCCCCATCGCCCAGCTTGCAGAAGTCGTTCGTTCGCTCATGGCGTCTACTTACTACTTTGTGAGCCGTCTACCGCGGCAAATTTGCGAAGGATACTAAAGTGGCGCCTATTGTCACTGGCTGATGCCAATGATCACTCTAGACTCAAATAGGCTACCCGCCGAACAACTTGCAAACAGAACAACAATAACCACAGAGATCGCAGTCGTGGAAAACATCAGACGTTTCAACAGTTTCGCTGAGTTTTACCCGTATTACCTCAGCGAACACAGCAACAGTACGTGTCGACGATTGCATTTTGTCGGTACCAGCCTGGTCATCTTCATCTTGGCGCTGACCATCGGCAAAGGCGCCTGGTTGATGTTGCTGGCCTTGCCGCTCGCGGGTTACAGCTTCGCCTGGATCGGGCATTTCTTTTTCGAGAAGAACCGTCCCGCCACGTTCCAGCATCCTCTTTATAGCCTGCTTGGCGACTTTGTCATGTACCGCGACATGATTCTGGGTCGCGTGCCGTTCTAGGCTCCATTGGCCACAAAAGCGTCCTGCGCAGCCAGTGCGATGCTGGATCCAAGTTCTACACTCAAGACATCCCTTTCGATTAAAACAAGAGGATAGCTGATGAACGCCAATGCACGGTTCACCCACATGCAGGATGGCACGCAAGAAGATTGGGCGATCATCGCTGCCGACTTCAGTGCCTACGCCAGGCAGTTGCCGTCACGGATTGTGGCGCACCTAAAATTGCTGGAGGGTGATTTTGGCGGCTTCCCAGTGGATCGTCTGACCCATTCCTTACAAACCGCCAGCCGTGCCTGGCGCGATGGCCGTGATGAAGAATATGTGGTCTGCGCGCTACTTCATGACATCGGCGACACGCTGGGTTCCTACAACCATCCGGACATTGCCGCGGCGATTCTCAAGCCGTTCGTCAGCGCCGAGAATCTGTGGATGGTGGAGAAACACGGGATATTCCAGGGGTATTACTTCTTCCATCACTTGGGTATGGATCGGCATTTGCGGGAGCAATTCAGCGGGCATCCGCAGTATCAGGCGACTATCGAGTTCTGCGCCAAATATGACGCGGCGGCGTTTGATCCGGCTTACGAGACATTACCGCTGAGTTTCTTTGAGCCGATGATGGAGCGGTTGTTTGCGCATCCGAAGCATTCGATCTACATAGCGGCGATGGCAGAACATTCGCCAGCCTGACAGAACCGGAGTGTCTGGGCGGGCCTCTTCGCGGGCAAGCCTCGCTCCTACAGATTTCGCAGTGTTTAAAAGTTATGGGGTAATCCAGTAGGAGCGAGGCTTGCCCGCGAAGGCGTCGGACCTGCCTACGCCGGCTCTGCAATTTTAATGGCCTTCAACTCCCCCTCCCGCGCCTGGGCATCCGCCAACCGGTACAACTCGATCGACCCGTCCCAATGCTCGATCAACGCCGTGCACGACTCCACCCAATCCCCGCAATTGAGGTAGTCCACCCCCCCGACCTTGCGAATCTCGGCATGGTGAATGTGCCCGCACACCACCCCATGCAACTCGCGTTTGACGCACTCGTGGGCAATGGCTTCTTCAAAATCACTGATGAAGCTGACCGCCGTTTTCACCTTGTGCTTGAGGTAGGCCGACAACGACCAGTAGCCGTAGCCGTAACGGGCGCGCCAATGATTGAGCCAGCGGTTGAGGGTCAGGGTGAACTCGTAGGCCGAGTCGCCGAGAAAGGCCAGCCAGCGGTGATATCGGGTGATCACGTCGAATTGGTCGCCATGAATCACCAGCAGATGCCGGCCATCGGCGGTCACGTGCACCGCTTCGTCCACCAGCTGGATGTTGCCCAGAATCAGCTTCGAATAGCGACGCAGGAATTCGTCGTGATTACCGGTGACGTAAATCACCTCGGTACCGCGCTTGCTCATGGTCAGCAGACGGCGAATCACGTTGGTGTGCGCCTGAGGCCAGTACATGCCGCTGCGCAGTTTCCAGCCGTCGATGATGTCGCCCACCAGGTAGACCTTGTCCGCGTGGTAGCCCTTGAGGAACTGCGACAGATGTTCGGCCTGGCAGTCCCGGGTGCCCAAATGCACATCGGAAATCCACAACGTCCGCACACGTTGCTTACGGCTGGGTTTGGCGAGCTCGGCGCTGGTCATGGGCAACCCTCTGGGCAAGTTTTGGCAAGCTTGCGCCGATCCGGTTAATTGCCCATGACAACCGCGAGTCAATCCTGTGACAGCGTCCGGCCGGTGTAGACTGGCCGCATCTTGCCCGGGAGACCTGCGATGAGACCGATCCTCACGCTTCGCCAATACACCAAAGACCTGATCGTCCACAGCCACGACCACGCGCAATTGGTATTCGGGCTGTCGGGTGCGCTGGACTTCGAGGTCGGCGGGCATGGCAGTCAGGTGATTCAGCAGCGTTTCGTGGTGGTGCCGTCGGGCTTCCATCACGCGTGCGGCAGCAGCAATGGCAGCCGTTGCCTGGTGCTGGATGTGCCGAGCGATCAATGGGTTTCGCAGTCCCTTGGCGATCACGCCGACGCCAGCCGCCGGTTGCTCGACAACGCCGGTCGCCTGCCGCTGGATGCCGGGCAAAGCCAATTGGTGAGTTGGCTGGCGGGCAGCCAGGTCAGTGACCCGTTGATTGCCCAGCAAGGCGCGGTGCTGTTGTTGGCCAGCCTCAATAACGCCAAGCCTGAGGTGGTGGGCGGTCGGCGCCTGCCGTATGCGGCGCTGAATGCGCACATCGATCAGAACGCGGCTTATCCGCTGCAAGTCGCCGATCTGGCACGCGTCGCCGGGCTGTCCAGCGCCCGGTTGCATGCGCGGTTTGTCGCTGAGTGCGGGCAGACGCCGATGGATTACATTCGCAGTCGGCGGCTGCATATTGCGGTGGGGCTGCTGCGCGACTCACCCTTGCCGATCGGCGAGATTGCCAGTCGGGTCGGTTACAGTTCTCAGAGTGCATTTGCCGCGGCGGTGTTGCGCGAGTTTGGTACGAGCCCGGGCAAACTGCGGCGCGAGGCTGGCGACAAAAGTCGATAGTCTGCCGACAGACTCGCTGGGGTGTACGCGGTCAAATAGAGCAGCTGGCCTGTGGCGAGGGGATTTATCCCCGTTCGGCTGCGAAGCAGTCGTAAAACATGAACGCACGGTCTAACTGATACACCGCGTTGTCTGAATTCACGACTGCTTCGCAGCCGAACGGGGATAAATCCCCTCGCCACAGGGCGCTGCTACAGGACGGTGGTGTCTGTCGGCCCGGTTTAATACGTTTATCAAGGAATGCAATGACTCCCCGTACCGCCCTTGGCGCCCTGCATATCGGCGCACTGATGTTTGGCCTGACCGGTGTGTTCGGCAAACTCGCTGCCGCCTCGCCCGCCGTCATCGTTTTCGGCCGGGCTGCATTTGCCGTCCTTGCCTTGGCGGTGTTCGCGCGATTCGCCAGCAACACGCGCTGGCAGAAACTCGAGGCGGTGGACTGGCGCCGTCTGCTGCTCAGCGGTTTGCTGCTGGCCGGGCATTGGGTGAGTTTTTTCATTGCTGTGAAAGTGGCCGGCGTGGCAATCGCGACCCTGGGTTTCGCCAGCTTCCCGGCGTTTACCGTGATCCTCGAAGGGCTGATATTCCGTGAGCGGATTCGCGCCAATGAAATTCTGTTGGTGGTACTGGTGAGTGTCGGGCTGGTGCTGGTCACGCCCGACTTCGATCTGGCGAGTGGCGCCACCACGGGCCTGCTCTGGGCGGTCGGTTCAGGTTTGCTGTTCGCCCTGCTGTCCCTGACCAACCGCGCCAGCTCCGGACGAATCCCGCCGGTGCAGGCTGCGCTGTGTCAGAACGTGGTGGTCGCGCTGTGCCTGCTGCCGGTGGCGGCGCCGCAGTTGAGCGAAGTCCGCGCCATCGACTGGCTGTGGATCGGTTTGCTCGGGGTGTTCTGCACTGGCGTCGCTCACAGCTTGTTTGTCGCCAGCCTGGCGGTGATCAAGGCGCGCACGGCCGCCGTGGTGTTCGCCCTGGAGCCGGTGTACGGCATCACCATGGCCTGGCTGTTGTTCAATGAAAACCCGACGCTGCGCATGCTGATCGGTGGCGCCTTGATCATCGTCGCAATCGTGGTCTCCAGCAGACTGTCCGGCTCAAGCAAAAAGACCGTGGCAGCCGAAGCCGCGTCTCACTGAGTGCGCTCGTTGTGGCCGAGGTCGCGGTCAGGGTCGATCTGATCGCGGACCCGCTGCTTGAGCACCTTGGCCTCCGGGAAACCGCCGTCCGCCTTGCGCTCCCAGATCTGCACATCGTCGCAAAAAATATGGAAAACCCCACCGGTGCCGGGCACCAGCGACACTTTGCCCAGGTCGTCGCCGAAGGTGCTGAGCAGTTCCTGGGCCAGCCAAGCCGCACGCAACAGCCATTGGCATTGCGTGCAATAGGTGATGATGATTTCCGGTTTATGCGTGGTCATGATGGGCAAGACTCCTGAGCCAGAGGGCGCCGCTATAGTAGAGGCTCAGCGGATTCCGGCCAACAGGCTCCGGGCGGTCTGCTTGAGCGGCTCATCGCCTTCCTTCAGTAACTCGTTGAGCAGTTCGATGGCGTTGTCCAGATCGCCGTCATCGATACAGGTCTGGGCTTGTTCCAGTTTGTCGTTGCTGGCCAGGCTTAGGGGTTCAAGTTCCAGCGACGGGCCGGCATCGCTGAATTCGTCGAGAAAGTCGCCTTCCAGAGATTGCGAATCAGGTTCTGCGACCCACTCAAGCTCAGGCTCGTCCAGAGTCGACTCTTCAGGAATCTCGAACACATCGGGCAACACGTGCAGGTTTGAGGTGAACGCAGGCTCTTCAGCCTTTGGTGATTCGTCTGAAGATTTAGCCTTGTCGAAAGGGCTGACCAGGTCCCAGCTGGAATCCATGGACAGGTCATCCAGGTTCAACTGGAACTCGTCGGCAGGTGCCGTTTCTTGCGCGGGAGTGATGACTGCAGCGGCTGCAATCGGAGCCGCATTGTTCAGTTTCGGGTAGCGGGCACGGATGTCCTGAAGCTTTTGTACGTCGAACCCGTCGTCACGCAGGCTTTTTTCCTGTGCGTCATAGGTAGGTACGTCGCCTTGTTTACCCAGGACTTCCAGCAGTTGCACGGCCAGATCCGTGCGCTGGGGCTCCTTGACCAACGCTTCTCGCAACAAACCGACCGCTTCGGAAAAACGGCCATAGGCCAGGTAAATACCGACCCCTTCCAGTACATCGCCTGTTGGCGTTTCTTCACGATCTTCGGGAGCGGATTTGAGTATGGGTTGTTGCACCGACGATTGCGCCGGACGCTCAAGCATCGGCTCCTGTCGCGCAGGTGCAACGGGCGAAGACTCGGGTAATGCCTGAAGCTGCTGTCGTTGACGTCGAACAAACAGCCCCAGCAACACCAAAACAATCAGCGCCAGCAAGCCGATGATCAGCGGCCAATGGCTAGCCTCGGATTCTTCGACAACGACGGGAGCAGGCGCCACAGCTACCGGCGTCTCCGGTGGCGCCTGTTTGACCTCCGCCAGCTGGGTTTGCAGTTCGGTCACCTGTTTTTTCTGGCCAGCGATCTGCTCGTCCTGTGCCTGAAGTTTCGCATTCAGCTCATCGATGGTTTTTTGCAGCTGCTGGTTCTGCAGCACGCTGGCGGCCAATTGTTCGGTAACAGGATCGGGCACAGGCGCGGCAGGTTGAACGACGGCAGGTGCTGGCGCGGACTTCTTCGCCGTGGGTGCCTGCGCAGTGGCCGGTTTGACGCTCGGGAATGGAGAATTTTGTGGGCTGGCGACCGGTTCGTCGTCGGCCGGAACAATCCCCGGTGAACCCGGTGGATCGATCAGCACCGTGTACTCGCGCAGCAAACGCCCGTTGGGCTGATTGAGCTGCAACAGGAAATTCAGAAAGGGTTCATTGACCGGTTTGTTGGAGGTCACCCGGATCAGGCTACGGTTGCCCCGCAGGACCGGCGTGAATTTCAGGTCGTTGAGGAAGAACACCCGATCGACGCCGGCACGGGTGAACTCATCCGCCGTCGCCAGGCTGACCGAGAGCTCGCCCTCCTCCAGCCCACCGACATCCACCAAGGCGATGTCAGCGCGCAACGGCTGATTCAACGAGGAGTGAAGAGTAATCTCGCCCAATCCCAGCGCAGGGGCCAATGCCGAGTAAGTGACAGCACCACCGACCAACAGCAGCTTGGCGCAACACCGCAATACAACGTGCCAACTCTCGAGCATGAGCATCCCTTAGATAACCAGAACCAACCTGTACGCGTTCGCACATCCGGTACGAACACGATATTGCCTAGTAGTTCTTTATAGTCTGCCCAACGGGGTATCTCAAAAAGCTGACGCGCGGTTTTGCCTCAAGATTTTTCCAGGTTGGCCAGAATGTGCCCGTGGACACGCATGCAAATCTTCAAATCCGCCTCGTCGACGCCGTCGAACAGTTCGCGGCGCAGTTGATTGGCAATGGTTTCAATTTGTTCGATCAGAGGACGGGCCGGGGCACAGAGGACGATTTTTTTCGCCCGACGGTCTTCCAGTACCGATTGGCGCTGGACCAGGCCCTGGTTTTCCAGGCTGTCGAGCAACCGGGCCAGGGTCGGCCCTTCGACGCCGACGCTTTGCGCCAGCTCACGTTGGGTCGGTGCTTCTTCGAAGCGCGCCAGGTGCAGTAGCACCAGCCAGCGCGCCTGGGAAAGACCCAGCCCAGCCAGACGACGATCCAGTTCGGCACGCCAGCCGCGGGACATCTGGGCCAGTTGCATGCCAAAACGGTGTTGATCGGTTAACGGCATAAAACACTCATGATTAGACTGAAATAGAGAAAAACTAATTATTAGTCAGCTAAGCATGGGCGTTGGCTTGAGGCAAGGCTTGGTCTGTAGTGAATCGTTACATCACTGTAACAAGTCATTTAAACCTCAAATTCGGATTGCAGTGCCGCCCGAACGCAGTACAGGACACCTTCAGGCACTCTCCCTGCGAACAGCGCGGCAATCTCCGAAACCGGCGGCAACTCGCCCTCACCATCCAGGAAAGCATCCTGGACCTCGCCCATCAATTCTTCAGGCAGGTCCAGCGCTTGCTCCAGCGACAACTGCTGCTTGCCGATCGCTTCGGCGAGCATGGTGTAGACATTCTTTTCCGAGCATTGCAACTGACCGGCGATCTGCAGCGGCGTCATGCCGGCGCGAGCGAGGGTGATCAGCTCGTGGCGCACATCGGCGACGACTTTCGGCGCCTCGACCTGACCGCCCAGCACTTCGAGGAAGGCCTCGCCATAACGTTCGAGCTTGCGCGCGCCAACGCCACTGACCGTGGCCATTTCCGCCAGCGAGGTCGGCTGGCTGCGGAGCATTTCCAGCAGTGTCGAATCGGGGAAGATGACGTACGGCGGCACCCCGTGTTCTTCGGCGAGTTTGCGACGCAAGGCGCGCAAGGCTTCCCACTGTTCGCGCTCTTCGCCGCGAACCAGCTGGCTCGCCTGGCTCTTGCTACTTTTGGCGGTGGTTTGCGGCTTGAGGTCACGGCGCAGTTCCAGGGTCACTTCGCCCTTGAGCAGCGGCCGGCAAGTGTCGCTCAGGCGCAGGCCGCCGTAGCCTTCGAGGTCAATGTCGGCCAGACCACGGGCCACCAGCTGTCGGAACAGGGAGCGCCATTCACTCTCGCCCATTGCCTTGCCGACGCCATACACCGACAGATGTTGATGGCCGAAGCTGCGGACCTTTTCGTTGTCCTTGCCCAGCAGCACGTCCACCAGATGCCCGACGCCATAACGCTGACCGGTGCGATAAATCGCCGAGAGCGCCTGACGGGCCGGCTCGGTGGCGTCCCAGGTCTGCACGCCATCGACGCAGTTGTCGCAATGACCGCACGGCTCAGGCATGTCTTCGTCGAAGTAGGCCAGCAAGGTTTGCCGACGGCAGCGGGTTTCTTCGCAAAGCGAGAGCATGGCGTCGAGCTTGTGCTGCTCCAGACGCTTGTGGCGCTCGTCGCCTTCGGAGTTTTGCAGCATCTGCTTGAGCATCACCACGTCTTGCAGGCCGTAAGCCATCCAGGCATCCGCCGGCAGGCCATCGCGGCCGCCGCGACCGGTTTCCTGGTAGTACGCCTCAAGGGATTTCGGTAAGTCGAGGTGAGCGACAAAGCGCACGTTGGGCTTGTCGATGCCCATGCCGAATGCCACGGTGGCGACCATGATCAGCCCTTCCTCGTTGAGGAAGCGCTTCTGGTGATGGGCCCGGGTGTCGTTGGGCAAACCGGCGTGGTACGGCAGCGCCGGGAAGCCTTGTTCGCTGAGGAACACCGCGACTTCGTCGACTTTCTTGCGCGACAGGCAATAGACAATGCCGGCATCACTGCGCCGCTCGGCAAGGAACGCCAGCAACTGCTTGCGCGGCTGCTCCTTGGGCACGATGCGGTAGAAAATGTTCGGACGGTCGAAGCTCGACAAGAAGCGCTCGGCATTCTGCAAATGCAAACGGTCGACGATTTCTTCGCGGGTACGCTTATCGGCCGTGGCCGTCAGGGCAATGCGCGGAACGTTGGGGAACAGCTCCGCCAACTGGCCCAGTTGCAGGTATTCGCGGCGAAAGTCGTGACCCCATTGGGACACGCAGTGGGCTTCGTCGATGGCGAACAGTGCGATTTCAAGACTTTGCAGGAAGGCCAGCATCCGTGGCTGGACCAGACGCTCGGGCGCCAGATAGAGCATCTTCACTTCGCCGCGCTTGATCCGTGCCGCCAGATCGCGCTGCTGCTCGGCGCTCAACGTGGAGTTCAATGCAGCGGCAGCGACGCCGAGCTCTTCGAGGGTCGCGACCTGGTCGTCCATCAGCGCGATCAGCGGCGACACCACCACCGCCAGGCCTTCGCGCAGCAGCGCCGGGACCTGGAAGCACAAGGATTTGCCACCACCGGTAGGCATCAGCACCAGGGCGTCGCCGCCACTGGCCACGCGCTCAATGATTGCACCCTGGCGGCCACGGAAACTGTCGTAGCCGAAGATGTCCTTGAGGACGCGTTGAGCCTGTTCGAGCATAAAAACTCCAAAAATCACAAAAACATCCCTGCAAGGCTGGTTCAGAACCACGCAGGCTGCACTGACAAATCGTAAGTGCGCATTGCATGACGCTTCACATTCCAGCCGTGACGCCAGCAGGGCATCACAAAACGCGCGAGTATACCCGACGCCTGCCCGCCAAAGGGTGCCGCTGAGAAGACACACGAATGTCGATGCAACACAAAACCTGTGGGAGCGAGCTTGCTCGCGATAGCGGCAGACCAGTCAACATTGATATTGAATGTAACGCCGCCATCGCGAGCAAGCTCGCTCCCACAGGGATTGCGGGGGTGCTTGTACTTGCGAAGGCTTCAAATATCCCGCGCGGCTGGCCTGACTGCTCAAGAAGGCCTAGAATTCCCGCATCTGTTAATTCCCCAAGGTAGCCCTTTAATGTCCTTCGCTGAGCAACTAACCCGCCTGCAAGTCTTCCTCGACGCCGACGAACTGCATGACGAGGCGCTGGACTACGTGGCCGCCCACGGCTACCTCACTGCGCTTTCGATTTGTTCCGAAGAGGTTCCGGATCGTGAATGGATCGACGCCCTCTTCGCCGAAGAGCCGCATTACGCCGACGACACCGAGCGTGAAGCGATCGAATCCACCCTGCTGGCCCTCAAGGCTCACATCGCTCGCCAACTGGCCTCCGATGAAGAGTTCGAGCTGCCTTGCGACCTGGACCTGGGCGAAGAGCCGGATGACTCCGACCTGCGCGGCTGGTGCATCGGTTTCATGGAAGGCGTGTTCCTGCGCGAAGCAGCCTGGTTCGAAACCGCCGAAGACGAAGTCAGCGAAATGCTGCTGCCGATCATGGTCGGTTCGGGTCTGTTCGACGAACAGCCTGAGTTCGAAGACATCGCCAAAGACGCCAACCTGATGGACGACATGATCGTGCAGATCCCGGAAGCCCTGACCGCGCTGTACCTGCTGTGCCAGGCGCCAGACGAAAAACCGGCGATCCTCAAGCCTCGTCACCACTAAGGTTTTGCCTATGGACAACCCCATAGGCAACCGCTCCCTGATGTTGCGCTACGTGCTGCTGGCCATCGGCTGGCTGAGCGTAGCGCTGGGGGTGATCGGGATTTTCCTGCCGGTATTGCCCACCACGCCTTTCCTGCTGTTGGCGGCCGCCTGTTTCGCCCGCAGTTCGCCACGCTTTTATCAGTGGCTGGTGGGACATCCACGGCTCGGCCCGTGGATTCGCGACTACCTCGATGGCAACGGCATCCCGCTCAAGGGCAAGGTCTACGCGATCGGCCTGATGTGGGTGAGCATTCTGTTCTCCTGCTACCTGGTGCCCCTGCCGTGGGCGCGGGGGTTCATGCTGACCAGCGCGGTGCTGGTGACGATCTACATCCTCAAACAGAAAACCCTGCGCAAACCCTGAGCACTCTCATCATCCGATCGTTCCCACGCTCCGCGTGGGAATACATCCAGTGACGCTCTGCGTCACAACGGCAAAGGGACGCAGAGCGTCCCGGGCGGCATTCCCACGCGGAGCGTGGGAACGATCACCAGGTCCGTGTGCTGACCCGACGATTTTGTCCTGCCTCGCTGAAAACACCGCCTAGACTTCAGTCATCTGCACCCGAGCAGCCAGACATGTCCAGTCGCCGGCGTAGTCCAGGAGGGTCAACGCTCCGACTTCGGCTCGGCGGATGGTTGCTGCTGGCCAGTTTTCTGCTGACGGGGCTGGGCAGTGTCTGGGCCGACTGGGACTTTACGCAGATCCTGCAAATCGCCGAAAAGCGCTACGGCCCGCTCGGCCCCGCACAAGGAAGAATCGAGGCCTGGAGTCAAATGCTCAAAAGCGAACTCAACCAACCCGAGCGCGAGCAACTGAACGCGGTCAATCGCTTCTTCAATCAACAACTGAGTTTTCAGGACGACACGCGCATCTGGCGTCAGACCGATTATTGGGCCACCCCGGAAGAATCCTTGATCAAGGGTGCCGCCGACTGCGAAGACTACGCCCTGGCGAAATATTTCAGCCTGCGCCAACTCGGGATTCCCAGCGAAAAGCTGCGCATCACCTACGTCAAAGCCCTGAACCAGAACCAGGCGCACATGGTGCTGACCTTCTACAGCAGCCCTACGGCCGAGCCGCTGGTGCTCGACAACCTGATCGGCGAGATCCGCCCCGCCTCCCAACGCAAAGACCTGTTGCCGGTGTACGCCTTCAACGCCGAAGGCCTGTACTTGCCGGGAGCCAATGGCGGAAAACGCAGCAGCGACTCGAAAAAACTGTCGCGCTGGCAGGACGTGTTGAAAAAGATGCAAGCCGAAGGGTTCGCCGTGGGCGAAGGCTAGCCGCTATCGCAAGGAGCGTTTTATGTCACTGCGCAAACAGTTGTTTATCGCCATTTGCCTGTTCTTGCTGGTGGCCTTCAGTGGCAGTTTTTTTGTCAGCCTGGAAAGCTCTCGCGAACAGATGCTTGGCCAGTTGCGCTCCCACGCCCAGGATGCCGCCACCGCGCTGGGCCTGTCGCTGACCGCGCAAATCGATGACCCGGCGATGACCGAATTGATGGTCAGCTCGATTTTCGACAGCGGCTATTTCCGCAGCATCCGCGTGGTCAATATCGTTGATGCAAAGGTGCTGGTGGAGCGCAGCACAGCGGCGCAAATCGAAGGCGTGCCCGGCTGGTTTGTGAGTCTGGTCAACCTGCTCCCGGAAGGTGGCGATGCGCTAATCATGCGCGACTGGGAACAAGTCGCGCGGGTCGAAGTGCTGAGCAATCCGCAGTTCGCCCTGGCCAAGCTCTGGGACAGCACACTCGGCAGTCTGATCTGGCTGGTGATCTGCGGACTGCTCAGCGCCGTGTTCGGTGGATGGTTGCTACGTCGACAATTGCGCCCGCTCGACAAGATGGTCAGACAAGCCGAAGCCATCAGCAAACGCGAGTTCCTCAGCCTGCCAAAACTGCCACGCACGCCTGAACTGAGGCGCGTGGTGCTGGCCATGAATCAGATGGTCGAAAAGCTCAAGACGCTGTTCTCCGAAGAGGCCACGCGCAGCGAAAAACTGCGCGCCGAGTCCTATCAGGACAGCCTCACGGGCCTGGCCAATCGACGCTTGCTGGATGAACAACTGGCCGACCATTTGTTGGTCTCCGAGCAAAGCAGCGACGGCCATCTGATGATGCTGCGGATCAACGACCTGATCGGCCTCAACCAACGCCTGGGAGGTCAGCGCACCGATGGGCTGATCAGTGCCATCGGCGAATTGCTCAAGCGTCTGACGCAACTGCCGGAACGGCGCACCTGGCTGGCGGCGCGCAATCGTGGTGGCGAATTTAGCCTGCTGACACCGGGCCTGGACAGCACCGAAGCGGCCCGCCTCGCCTCGGAAATCAGCGCCACGCTGGAAAATCTGCGTCTGACCGGCGCCAGCGATTGCATGCCGGTGGCGCACTTGGGTGTGGTTGCCTATCAGCCCGGCGAACCGGCCAGCAACGTCCTGCTGCGCCTCGATCAAGCGCTCGCCCAGGCCCAACAACATCCCGAGCGGCCGTGGGTGCATCTGGCGCGTTCCGATACCGCGACGAACCACACCCAACACGACTGGCGCAGCTGGATCGACGACGCGTTGACCGAGGGCAAAATGCAGCTGTATTTCCAACCCGTGGTGCAATGCGCCGACACCAGCCAGGTGCTGCACCACAAAGTCCTCGCGCGCCTGCTCGACCCGCAAGGCGAGGCCATTGCCGCCGGGCATTTCCTGCCGTGGATCGAGCGCCTCGGCTGGTCGGCACGGTTCGACCTGGCAATGCTCGAAGCCACCCTCGACTACCTCGTCGTCAACCGCTGGCCCCTGGCGCTAAGCCTGTCCGGCAGCACCCTTCGCGACCCGGTGCAACTGCGACACATCATCGACATGCTCGAATCACTGCCCGAACTGGCCCATCTGCTGATACTGGAAATCGACGAACGCCAACTGCCGCCACCGGAAGAATTACAACGCCTGAGCCACAGCCTGCTCGACACCGGTTACCGCATCGGCTTACAGCACTTTGGCGGCAGCTTCAGCCAGATAGGCAACCTGACGCAGCTGGGTTTGGCGTATCTGAAAATCGATGGGGCGTACATCCGCCACATTGATGAGCAAAGTGACAAGCGGCTGTTTATTGATGCGATCTACCGGGCGACCAACAGTATCGATTTGCCGTTGATTGCGGAAATGGTCGAGACCAAAGGAGAGCTGGAGGTGATTCGGGAACTGGGGTTGTTTGGGGTGATGGGGCGGTTGATTGGGCCGCCGGAGCCGATGTGAGGGGTTTGAAAGTTGGAATGACCTGTTTGATGTGTCAGCCCGAAAGACCGCAAGTTTCGGACAATCTTTTCATGTTAAACGGCGATGTTTAAAAGACATCTCCAGAAACTCACTCCGGCTACACATCCTTGCGCCGTTGCCTACGACTGCGCCAGAATCCGCCGGCTTGTGCGCCTAAGGGCCGGGCTCTATTGTTTCCCGGTCGCTGACCAATCAGCGATCGGGTTTAGCGACCCGAACCTTTGTAGGCGCAACAGCGCTCCAAACTCTCTTGCAGATTGTTCATGCCTGCGATTGATGTCATGGCGGCTGTGCGCGGGAGACCTTCGGGTCTGCCGGGCGCCTACACCCGGTTCGCTAACCTGCGTGCAGCCGCCACCCTTACTTGTTTAGCGACAGGTCTTGGTGGCTCCATTTCTTGTAGGAGTTTCACTATGTTCAAGATCACACCCAACCCACCCGAAACCGACGACGTTTCCCCGTACGAAACCACCGATTCCAAAAAGCTCAACGAAGCCGCCGACCGCGCCCTCGATTACTACCTCAAACCGGTCATTCCCAAAGACACCCCGCGCAAGCCCAGCACCATCTATTCCATCGACCCCGACACCAACGACGAAACCCTGCTGGTCAACGCCTGCGAAACCCTGGCGTCGGCGAGTGTGATGCTGAGTAATTTTGCGGGGTTGATGGAGGGGTCGCATCGCAACACGGTGCTGGGGATTCAGCAGGTGGTGATGCTGGGGGAGTTGGCGGTGAATCGGATGCTGGATAATTTTGTTCCGCAGGGTTAGCGAGAATCCTGCAGCGAACATTGATCGTTCCCACGCTCTGCGTGGGAACGCCTCCCCGGACGCTCCGCGTTCGCTTTGGGGACGCAGAGCGTCCCTTGCTGCATTCCCACGCGGAGCGTGGGAACGATCGATTACCAAAAACCAGACAAAAAAACCCGCCATTCCTTCAACAGGAATGGCGGGGTTTCTCGTTTCAGCCTTCAGATCACACCGTATCCACCTTCCAAGAATGGTCATTCAACATGCCGTTGATGATGGTCGCCGTGTCGTGCCCGCCCGCCACCACCCCGCCCGCCCCCGGCGTGACGCCGTAGTGGCTGGCCAGGTTGACGCCGGCCAGGTCGATGGTCTGGTTCGGTGCCGCGCCGGCCATGGCGCTGACGTCGATGCTGGTCAGCACCGAGGCGCCGCTGCCGATGACTTTGAAGTGCAAGTAGTCATCCAGCGACGCGGCGGTGTTGTTTTCGCCTTGCAGCAGTTGCGACAGGTCCAGTTTGTCGGTGCCCGGGGTGAAGTCGGTGACCACATCGTGGCCGCTGTTGCCTTTGAGCCACTGGAAGGTGTCGGCCCCTGCCCCGCCGGTGAGGGTGTTTTTGCCCAGGCCGCCGATCAGGAAGTCGTCGCCGCCACCGCCCTTGAGGATGTCGTCGCCCAAGCCACCGTTGATAACGTTGCTGAGGTTATCGCCCGTGAGCGAGTCGTTGAAGTTGGAGCCGACGAGGTTTTCGATAGCGGTTAAGGTATCGGTTCCGGCGCCGCCGGTGTTTTGCGCGATGGCCTGACTCAGGTCGACCGTGACTCCGGCGGTGGCGTGGGCGTAACTCGCGGTGTCGGTGCCAGTGCCGCCGTCGAGCAGGTCGTTGCCGGTGCCGCTGAACAGCAAATCATTGCCGGCACCGCCGTGCAGCTCGTTGTTACCGTTACCGGCGCTGAGCACGTCGTTGCCGTCACCGGCATTGATGACGTTGTTGCCGGCGCCCGCCACCAGCACATCGTCGCCAGCCGTGCCGGTGAGGGTGTGGCCATCCTGATAGCTGATGGTCACCGCTGCGCTGTCGCTGCCACCATGGCTGTCATTGGCGGTGTAGGTGCCGTGTGCATCCGGGGCGATGTCGTGGCCCCCGGCGTAGTTGAGGGTCATGGTCAGCTGGTAGTTTTCGGCGTTGTTCACGCCGTTGCCGCTGGTGTTGGTGATGTTGGTGACGTGGATCTGATAGGTCCCGTCCGCCGCCGCGGTGAGGGTTTGCCCCTCCGCGAGGGCGATCCACCCGCCGCCGTTGAGCGAGTACTCCATGGCGATGTGACCGCCCGCCAGGTTGTGGTCCAGGTTGAGTGTTTCGCCCTGTTTGAGGTTGACGGTAATTCGGTCCTCATCGTTGGCATTGCCGTTGGTTACCCCGCCCAGGTAACCACTGACCACCAGCACCGCCGTCATGGTCGCCGCGTTCGTCGTAAAGGCATTGCGCACATTCGCCAGGACCTGGTTAGCGGCGTTGTTGCCGGTCGAGGAGAAGCTGATCGCCCCGGTGCCGGTGAAGTCTGCGCCTTTTGAAATCCAGCCGGTGTTGAAGGTGGTGGGTGAAGCCGTCAGCGGATCGCCATTGGCGTCGATGTCGTTGGCCAGCAGCAACTCGCCCGGCACCACGACGCTGCCCGAGAGCACATTGGTGATGATGTGGTCATCGACCGCTACCGGTGCCGCGTTCGGAATGACTTTTACCGTCAGCGTGGAGCTGGCCAGGTCGCCATCGTTGTCGCTGGCGGTGAAGCCGATGTTTTCGGTGATCACCACCGTCGTGGTTTTTTGCGAGGTGTAGGTGTACTCGCCAGTGTCAAGGTTCACCACCAGGGTGCCGCCATTGTTGGTGGCGATGCTGATGGAGTTGTTCACCGTGTTGAACGTGCCGTGGTTGGCGCCGCCACTGAAGTTCAGCGCGCCCTGATTGCTATTGCCTTTAGGATCGTAGGTGTACGTCGTGCCGTCGACCACGAGGGTTTTGATGAAACCGCCATCGGCGCCGAACGTACCGCCCTCCAGCAAGGTGCCCGTGACCGGCGCGCCGACCACCGTGCCCGAGAGCACCGAGTTGAGCTGGTTGAGATCGGTCACCACCACCGCATTGGTGTTGGTGTGCGTGCTGCCGTCATAGGCCAACGGATCGAGGTTGGCGTTGCTCACGCCGCTGCCCAGGCCGATCGCGTAGTTCTTGATGCTGTTGGCATCGAGGAAGGCTTTGAGCGCGGTTTCGTCCGCGGTGCCGATGTCGCCTTCGTTGGGCTTGCCGTCGGAGAAGAAGTAGCCGACGTTCTGCGCCCCGGTCAGTTTGCCCGAGGTGTTGAACGCGGTTTGCATGGTGGCGACAGCCGCGTCGTAGTTGGTGCCACCGCCGGCAGTCAGGCCGGAGATGATCGACTTGGCGGTCGCTACATCAACCCAGATCGATGTCTTGTCGGTGGCGTTGCTGCTGAAGGTGACGATCTGCACTTTCACATCGCCCAGGTCGTCGTATTTGTCGAGCAAGGCACTGATCGCCTGCTTGGCCAGCGCCAACCGCGACAGCCCGGGTACGCCCGAAGCGTCGGCCATACTGCCGGAGACGTCGATCACCAACAGCAGATTGGAATCGATCTCGACCGCGGCGACCGAACGATCGGCAGCGACCGCTTTGGGCACGTCATCGACGATGTTCACCACGATGGTGCTGGTGGTGCTGTTACCGGAGGCATCCGTGGCTTTGTAGGTGAAGCTTTCGCTCAGGGTGTTGGCCCCGTCATTGGCGTTCGGCGACGTTTTCGGTGCCGAAGTCAGGGTGTAGGTATAGGTACCGTTGGGGTTGAGCAGCATTTGCCCGTACGTTCCGGTGGTGCTGCCGACCAGGGTGTAGGTGATGGCGCCACTCGCGCCAGTGACGGAACCCACGAGGGTGCCAGTCGCGGTTTCGCCGGTGTTGCCGGGCTCGCTGCCGGTGACGTTACCGGCGGCCAGATCCAGACCATCCTTGCTCAGGTCCAGCGCTTTCTCGTAGACGGTCACGTCGGTATCGGTGACCGCTTTGATGCAGCTGTTCGACACATCGATGGTGATCGTGGTGGTGCTTTCATCGCCATCGGCATCGCGCACGGTGTAGGTGAACGTGTCCGTGGCGCCCGCACCACTCACAGCGTTTGGGTTGCTGTGATAAACCGCGTTGCCGTTAGCATCCAGGGTCAAGTAGCCGTAGGTGCCGTTGATGTTCGAGCCCAGACCGCCGATGGCCGAGGACGACGTGTCCGAGCCCGCGCGCACGCCGACCACAGCACCACCGGCTGCCGCGCCGTCAGCGCCCTTGATGTCGTTGTCCAGCACGTTGCCGCTGACCGTGCCGCCTTCGACCACGCTCGCCGTGTCCGCTTTGGCGGTTGGCAAGTCATCGACGATGTTGACGTTGATCTGGCCCGACGCGGTGCTGCCGTCGGTGTCCGTCGCCACCACGTTGAAGTTCTCGGTGGTGCTGTTGGCGCCGTTGGCGGTTGGATGGGTTTCGTTATCCGCCAGGGTGTAGCTGTAACTGACCACGCCGGTGGCCGGGTTGTAACCGGTGACGGTCAGCGTGCTGCCGAGCGGTGTAACGACCGATTGCGGGAAGCCTGCCGCCACGCCGCCAGTGACCAGCGCAATGCCGCCCACCGTCAGGGTTTGCAGACCATCCAGCGCGGTCACGGTGAAGGTGCCGCTCTGGGTCAGCGCCGGCGTATTCGGACTGGTGCCGTCGCTGAGGTTTTTCTCGTAGACGGTCAGTTCACCGCCGTACACATTGAGGCCGTTGAGGGTGACCGGGTCGTTGTTGTTATGGACGTTCAGCACCAGGTTGGCGGTGCTGGTATCGCCGTCGGCATCGGTAATGGTGTAGGCGAAGGTTTCGGTGCCGTTGCCGCCGCCGTGCAGGTTTTTGAAGTCGGCATCGTTGGTGTTCAGCGTGTAGGTGTACGTGCCGTTAGCGTTGAGCACCAGCGTGCCGTATGTCCCGGTGAAGGTGCCGGGGGTCACAGGCCCGGCGTTCGGCCCGGTGGCAACGTGGTCCGCGCCCTGAACGTCGTTGGTCAGGACGTTGCCATTGAGCGTCAGCACAGTCTCCGACGCCGTGCCGGTGTTGCTGTCGTTCACGGCTTTTGGCACGTCATCGACGATCTTCACCACGATGGTGCTGGTGGTGCTGTTGCCCAGCGAATCGGTGGCCTGGTAGGTGAAGCTTTCGGTCAGCGCATTCGCACCGTCGTTGGCATGCGGCGTGGTGGTCGCCGGCGACGTCAGGGTGTAGGTGTACGTGCCGTTGGGGTTGAGCTGGAGCTGGCCATAGTTGCCCGTGGCGCTGCCGACCAGCGTGTAGGTGATCGCGCCGGTCGCCCCGGTGACCGAGCCGACCAGTGTGCCCTTGGCAGTTTCGCCAGTGCTGGTGGGGTCGCTGCCGATGACCGTGCCGGCCGCCAGATCTTGCCCGTCCTTGGTCAGGTCCAGGGCTTTTTCGTAGACGGTCACGTCGGTATCGGTGGACGCGACGATGCTGCTGTTGAACACGTCGATGGTGACGGTGGTGGTGCTTTCGTCCCCATCGGCATCGCGCACGGTGTAGGTGAACACGTCGGTCGCGCCCGGGCCGTTCACCGCATTCGGATTGCTGTGGTAGGTTGCGTTGCCGTTGGCATCCAGCGTCAGGTAACCGTAGGTGCCGTTGATGTTGGTGCCCAGGCCACCGATGGCCGAGGTTGATGTGTCCGAGCCTGCACGCACGCCAATCACGGCGCCACTGAGCGCCGGGCCGTCGGCACCGCCGATGTCGTTATCCAGCACGTTGCCCGAGACTGTCGCGCCTTCCGCAACCGAGGCGTAGTCCGCGTGGGCGGTGGGCAGGTCGTCGACGATGTTGACGTTGATCTGGCCCGACGCGGTGCTGCCGTCGGTGTCCGTCGCCACCACGTTGAAGTTCTCGGTGAGGCTGTTGGCGCCATTGGCGGTTGGATGGATTTCGTTGTCCACCAGGGTGTAGCTGTAGCTGATCACGCCGGTCGCAGGGTTGTAGCCCGTGATGGTCAGCGTGCTGCCCAACGGAGTGACGATCGATTGCGGAAAGCCTGCGGCCACACCGCCGCTGACCACGGAGATGCCGCCGACCGTCAGGGTTTGCAGGCCATCGAGGGCGGTCACGGTGAAGGTGCCGCTCTGGGTCAGGGCCGGCGTGTTCGGGCTGGTGCCATCGCTGAGATTTTTCTCGTAGACGGTGAGTTCGCCGCCATTGACATTGAGGCCGTTGAGGGTCACCGGGTCGTCGTTGTTGTGGATGTTCAGCACCAGGTTGGCGGTGCTGGTATCGCCGTCGGCATCGGTGAGGGTGTAGGTGAAGGTTTCCGTACCGTTGCCATTGCCGTGCAACGCTTTGAAGTCGGCGTCGCTGGTGTTCAGGGTGTAGGTGTACGTGCCGTTGGCGTTCAGCACCAGGGTGCCGTAAGTCCCATTGAAGGTGCCGGGGGTGATCGGCCCGGTGCTTGGGCCAGTCGGTACGCGGTCGGCGCCTTGCACATCATTGGTCAGCACGTTGCCGTTGAGGGTCAGCAGGGTTTCCGAAGCGGTGCCGGCGTTGCTGTCGTCCACGCCTTTGGGCAGGTCGTCGACGATGTTCACGTCGAGGTTGCCGTTGGCGGTGGTGCCGTTGTCATCCACAACGATAACGGCGAATTGCTCGGAAAGGCTGTTGGCGCCGTTGGCGGTCGGATGCGCTTCATTATCGGCCAGGGTGTAGCTGTAACTGACGACACCAGTGGCGCTGTTGAACCCGGTGATGGTCAGCGTGCTGCCCAACGGCGTGACGATCGATTGCGGGAAGCCTGCGGAGACGCCGCCGACCACCACGTTGATACCGCCGACGCTAAGGGTTTGCACGCCGTCGAGGGCGGTGATGGTAAAGGTGCCGCTTTGAGTCAGCGCCGGAGTATCGGGGCTGCTGCCGTCGCTGAGGTTTTTCTCGTAGACGACGAGTTCGCCGCCTTCGACGTTGAGGCCGCCAATCGTGACCGGGTCATCGTTGTTGCGGATTTGCAGCACCAGGTTGGCGGTGCTGGTGTCGCCATCGGCATCGGTGAGGGTGTAGGTGAAGGTTTCGGTGCCGCTGCCACCACCGTGCAGTGCTTTGAAATCCGCGTCGCTGATGTTCAGCGTGTAGGTGTAAGTGCCGTTGGGATTGAGCACCAGGGTGCCATATGTCCCGGTGAAGGTGCCGCCAATGATCGGCCCGCTGTTGGGGCCAACGGGAATCCGGTCAGCACCCTGCGAGTCATTGGGCAGCACGCTGCCGGTCAGGGTCAGCAGGGTTTGCGAAGCGGTGCTCGCGTTGCTGTCATCGACCGCTTTGGGCACGTCGTCTTTGATGTTGACGTCCAGCGTGCCGGTGGCGGTATCGCCATTGGAATCACCGGCAACCACGGTGAACTGTTCGCTGAGGTTGTTGGCCCCCTCGCCGGCCGAATGGGTGTCGTTGCCGACCAGGGTGTAGCTGTAACTGACAACGCCAGTGGCCGGGTTGTAACCGGTGACCGTCAGGGTGTTGCCCAGTTGCGTGGTGATCGACTGCGGGAAGCCGGCGGCCACCCCGCCCGTGATCACGTTGATCCCGCCGATGCTCAGGCTGGTCAGCCCGTCCGGCGCCGACACGGTGAAGGTGCCGTTCTGAATCAACGCGCCCGGATTGCTGGCAGAACCGTCGGCGAGATTGGCTTCGTTGAGGGTCAGCTCGCCCCCTGCCACCGACAGGCCCGCGAGGGTGACCGGGTTGTTCGGCAGGACGCCTGTCCCACCTGAACCGGCACCGTTGTCGCCGTTGTCCGGGTCACCGGCCAGCCGTTCCAGCGGAAATTCGGGAATGCCGTTGAAACCCGCGGTGGGGAAGCCAATGACGGGATCGACCCGCCCGCCCACTTCTTCGAGCATGACGAAACTGTGGCCACCGCCCGCCGTCCCACCGGGTGCGCCGGTCGGAGCAGCTCCGGCCGCCGTGGCTTCAGCCGTTTGAGTCGGGTCATCACCGGCAGCGATTGCTTTTTGCAGTTGCTCGACATCGGTCAGTTGCGCCTGAGTCGGCGTCACCGCTTCAGCGGTATCAACATGAGGCGCCTGATGCGCCAGTAGCTGGGAAGTCATTTGCAGGCTGCTGCCACGCCCAAGGGTCAGTTCCTGGCCATTTTGCAGATGCACGGCCACCGCGCCTTCGGCCCCGGTGATCAATTGGTCGCCGACGAACAATCGGTCGCCCTCGATCAACGCGCGTCGAGTGCCGTCGCTCGCCACCGCGAACACCTGACCAATGACTTTACTGACGATACCGATGAGCGTTGCCATGTGCATTTCCTCCGCTGCCAACCGCTGTCGGCACCCTGTTTGTGCGAAGAACGTGCTCATGGTTAAAGCAGGTTTGCCTGGCGGATCGCCTGCGGGGCGCGTTTACCTGAGTAAGCCGATGCCCCGGCGATCTTCTCGCCAAGCGTGTCGCTCGCAGGGGACGTGTCTGATTTCGGTAAAACCCCATTGCAATCAATAACCTTGGGGCGCCAATCACGGTCAAATCGCCCTGCGAGCGGTGCGTAACGATTTTGAACCTAAACAGTGACAAAAAACTGTCACCTCAAAACCGTTCCGCTTCCCTCCCCTCCAGCACTTCTCCGCCCTATGTCGATAAGTGGATGGAACTTTCCTTAAACCCTCGAATGCTCCCAAGAGCTCCTAAATCAAGGGCTTCCAGAGTGAACAATGTGCTGGATTTCGCAGCGCGCATAAGTTTTTTTTGGAATAAGCCATATGAAAAAAATTTCTTAGCTACGCTCTAGAATGTTCTTAGCTTCGTTGTTACAAGCATGAAACGGTTTTGCCTATAAATGCCGTCAAATAATTGGCAGCTTATAAAGAACCATTAGGAATCAGGGAGATGTACCCATGCGCGTTTTAACCCCCCTATGCAGCGCAGTTCTGCTGGCGATGGCCTGCTCATCCCAGGCGCAAGCCATGTCGTTGACCGAGGCGATCCAGAGCACCATCGCCACCCACCCGGAACTGGCGTCGCGGGTGGACAGCCGTCTCTCGGCCGATGAGCAAGTGAAAGTCGCCAAGGGGGGCTTTTATCCATCGGTTGACCTGAACGCCGCCTACGGGCGCGGGTACAGCGATAACACCAATACTCGGGCGTTCGGCAATCACCACACCGAAATCCTCACCTACACCCAGTCGGAGTTGCGTCTGCGGCAGATGCTCTTCGACGGTTTCAACACCGCGAACGAAGTCGAACGCACCAAAGGCGTGGTCAACTCCCGGGCCTATTACGCGCAAGGCACCGCCCAGGATCTGGCATTGCGCACCACCGAGGTCTACCTCGAAGTGCTCAAACGCCGCGAACTGGTGACCCTGGCCACGAACAACCTGCAGGCTCACTTGCGGGTCAACGACCAGATTGGCCTGCGCACCCAGCGTGGCGTCGGCAGCAACGCCGACTCCGACCAATCCGGCGCGCGCCGGGCACTGGCGCAAAACAACCTCGATACCGCCGAGGTCGATCTGGCGGATGCCGAGTCCAATTTCTACGCGGTCACGGGGCGCCTGCCCGATGAACTCGAAGCGCCGCCGTCGATCCGCGGCGAACTGCCCGCCACCCTGCCGGAAGCTCAGCAGAGCATGGTGGAAAACAACCCGTACTTGAAATCCGCCCAGGCTGACGTGCAATCGGCCGAGAGCCAGTACGAAGTCGCCAAGTCGCCGTTCTACCCGCGTTTCGACGCCGAAGCGGCGGTGGGCGCG
This sequence comes from Pseudomonas sp. BGI-2, assembly GCF_004310295.1. Classification (GTDB taxonomy): domain Bacteria; phylum Pseudomonadota; class Gammaproteobacteria; order Pseudomonadales; family Pseudomonadaceae; genus Aquipseudomonas. Next base: position 39,514 of record NZ_SISB01000042.1, read on the forward strand.
AACAACAACGTGCAAGGCGATGAAGGCCACGACAACGAATGGCGCGTGGGTGTGGTGATGAACTACAACCTGTTCCGCGGTGGCAGCGACAAGGCGCGCCTGGCCTCCAATGCGCATCAGATCAACCAGGCGATGGACATCCGCAACAACGCCCTGCGCCAACTCAACGAGAACATCCACCTGGCCTGGAACGCCATGGTCAATGCCAAGAAACAAACCCCGACTGCCCGCGAGTACGCCGACACCAGTAAACGCGTGCGCGTGGCGTATCAGGATCAGTTCGGCCTCGGCCAACGCACCCTGCTCGACTTGCTCGACAGTGAAAACGAGCTCTACAACGCCAATCGTCGCTACACCGAAGTGCGCTACACCGAGGAGTATTCGATGTACCGCGTGCTGGCAAACATGGGCCAGTTGCTGAGCAAACAACGGGTGGTATTGCCCGCCGATGCGATCGCCTCCACCGAAGTGAAAAACGAAGCCCGTTTGCCTGAACTGAAGTAGGCCTGTGGAGAGATCAATTTGACCAGCATGGAACCCGGCAACACCGGTGTCGATCCGCGCCTGAGCTTCGATGACCCGCTTCTGGACGGTCTGTTGATCCTCTGCAAACTCCACGGTGCGACGGTCAGTCGCGCCAGCCTGAGTACCGGGCTGCCACTGAACAAGCAGCGCTTGAGCCTGGACCTGCTGCCCCGCGCAGCCGCCCGGGCCAGCCTGCAAGCGCGCGTGTTGCGCCGTGAACTGGCGGACATTTCCGCGCTTAACCTGCCCGTGATGCTGATCCTCAACAACGGCCGCACCGCCATCCTGCGACGCTTCGGCGAGGACGGTCGGTTGCTGATTCTGCCCAGCGAAGCGGACGGCGGTGAACAATGGGTCAGCCGTGAAGAACTGGCCGAGAATTACAGTGGCCAGGCGTTGTTCGCCCGGCCACGCCATGAACTCGAAGACTTGCGCTCGCCGCTGGTGCCACGCGTTGAGGCCTGGTTTCGCGACACCTTGAAGTTGTCGAAATGGCTGTACAGCGATGCGATTCTGGCGAGTTTTCTGATCAACCTGTTAGGGCTGATGGTGCCGCTGTTCGTCATGCAAACCTACGACCGCGTGGTGCCGAACCAGGCCACCTCGACCTTGTGGGTGCTGTCGATCGGCTTGCTGATCGGCACCGGTTTCGAACTGGTGCTGCGGGTTGTCCGCGCACATCTGCTGGACACCGCCGGGAAGAAAACCGATGTGATTCTTTCGGCGACCTTGTTCGAACGCATCACCGGCATGGCGATGAAGGCGCGGCCGGCGACCATTGGCGGGTTCGCCCAGAGCATCCATGACTTCCAGGGCCTGCGCGAATTCCTCACCGCCGTCACCCTGACCAGCCTGATCGACCTGCCCTTTGCCGTGCTGATGCTGGTAGTGATCGGCCTGCTCGGCGGCTGGCTGGTGGTGATTCCCTTATTGGCGTTTCCGATCACGATCATTTTCGCGATGGTGATCCAGGTGCGCCTGCGCGACACCGTGCAGAAAAGTTTGAGCCTCGGCGCCGAACGCCAGGCCCTGCTGATCGAAACCCTCGGCGGCCTGGAAACCCTGAAAGCGTGCAGCGCCGAAAGCGAGCGCCAGCACAAATGGGAAAGCACCCACGGCGCCCTCACCCGCCTCGACAGCCATGCGCGCAACCTCTCGGCGCTGGCCACCAACGGCACGCTGTTCATCCAGCAATTCTCCGGCATGGCGACCATCGTCGCCGGGGTCTACAGCATCATCGCCGGCAACCTCAGCGTCGGCGCACTGGTGGCGACCTACATGCTCGGCAGCCGCGTGCTCGCGCCATTGGGACAAATCGCGGGTTTGATCACCCGCTACCAGCAAGCGCAACTGACCATGAAAAGCACCGATGCGCTGATGACCTTACCGCAAGAGCGCGACGCCAAACAGCGGCCGCTGGAGCGTACGCAACTGCAAGGTGCACTGGACGCCAGCGGTGTGACCTTTCACTACAACGGCCAGAACGCCCCGGCGCTGGCCAACGTCAGTTTCAGCGTCAAACCCGGCGAACGGATCGGCATCATCGGTCGCAGCGGTTCGGGCAAAAGCACCCTGGCGCGATTGGTGATGGGGTTCTATGCGCCGGAAGAAGGGCAACTGCTGCTCGATGGGCTGGACCTGCGGCAACTCGATGTCGCCGACCTGCGCCAACAGATCGGTTACGTCGCCCATGACCTGCCGCTGCTGGCCGGCAGCCTGCGCGACAACCTGACCCTTGGCGCCCGCTACATCAGCGATTCACGGATGCTCGAAGTCGCTGAGCTGACCGGCGTCACCGAGCTGGCGCGTCAGCACCCGCAAGGTTTTGACCGGCCCGTTGGCGAACGCGGCCAGTTGCTGTCCGGCGGTCAACGTCAGGCAGTGCTGCTGGCCCGGGCCTTGTTGCTGGATCCGCCGATCATGCTGCTCGACGAACCCACCAGCGCCATGGACAACAGCAGCGAAGACGTTTTGCGGCAGAAACTCCACGGTTGGGTGCAGGGCAAAACCTTGCTGCTGGTGACCCACCGCACCTCGATGCTCAGCCTGGTGGATCGGCTGCTGGTGCTGGACAACGGGCGGATCGTTGCCGACGGTCCGAAAGAAGCGGTCATCGATGCACTGCGCAAGGGCCGTGTCGGCTCTGCGGCTGTCTAGGAGCTACCCATGGCCCGTTCATCATCAGACAAGTCGCAAGACCGGGGCTATTTCGGCAGTTTCGGCAAAACCGCGGAAAGCGAATTCATGCCGGAAACCGCCGGCGCCTCGTTGCAGGATTCGCCGCGCTGGTCGCGAATCACCGTGTGGCTGGCCGCTGCGCTGCTGATTACAGCGCTGGTCTGGGCCAAGTTTGCGGTACTGCAAGAAGTCACCATGGGCGAAGGCAAGGCGATCCCGTCGAGCAAGGTCCAGGTGATCCAGAACCTTGAGGGCGGCATCGTCACCGAAATTTTCGTGCGCGAAGGGCAAATGGTGAACAAGGGCGACACGCTGCTGCGCCTGGATGACACGCGGTTTCTGTCGAACAAGGGCGAAAGCGAAGCGGATCGTTATGCGTTGACCGCGCAGGTCGAACGTCTGTCGGCCGAAGCGGAAGGCCGGCCGTTCAAGCTGTCGCCTGAAGTGATTGCCAAGGCCCCTCAAGTGGCCGAGGACGAGCGCTCGCTGTACGAACAACGCCAGCGTCGACTGGCCAGTGAGCAACGCACGTTGAGTGAACAACTTCGGCAAAAGACCCAGGAACTGGCGGAATTTCGTTCCAAACAGGGGCAATTCAGTTCGAGCCTGGCGCTGCTGCAACAAGAGATGAACATGTCCGCGCCGCTGGTAGGCACCGGGGCGGTTTCACCGGTGGAAATCCTGCGACTCAAACGCAGCGCGGTGGAAATTCGCGGCTCGCTGAACGCCACGACGCTGGCGATTCCCCGGGCGGAATCGGCGATCAACGAGATCAAAAGCAAGATTGATGAATCGGAACAATCCTTCCGCTCGGACGCGGCGAAAGAACTGAATGAAAAACGCACCGACCTGTCGAAAATCACAGCGTCGAGTATCGCCATCGATGACCGCGTGACCCGCACCACCGTGGTGTCGCCGGTGCACGGAATAATCAAGGTGCTCAAGGTCAACACCATCGGCGGCGTGGTTCAACCGGGCAGCGACATGGTGGAAATCGTCCCCATTGAAGACAACTTGCTGATCGAAGCCAAGGTGCGGCCGCAGGACGTGGCTTTTCTGCATCCGGGGCAGAAAGCGATGGTGAAGTTCAGTGCGTACGACTACACGATTTATGGGGGTTTGACTGCCAAGCTGGAGTTGATTGGTGCGGACACGATTACCGATGACAAGGGCAACAGCTTTTATCTGATTCAGGTGAGGACTGACAAAAACCACTTGGGTGGGGATGTGAAACCGTTGCTGATTATTCCGGGGATGGTGGCGACGGTGGATATCATCACGGGCGAGAAAAGTGTGCTGGATTACCTGTTGAAACCGGTGTTGAAAGCGCGGACAGAGGCGATGCGGGAGCGGTAGTTTTATGCCGGGATTGGTGGTGATTGTGCTGCCGTCTTCGCGGGCAAGCCTCGCTCCTACAGGGTAGTGGTGTGCCGATGTTTTGTGAAAGACATCAATCCTGTAGGAGCGAGGCTTGCCCGCGAAGAGGCCATCACTAACACCGCCTATTTCGGTCCATGATTACGCAAAAAAGTCTCCTCCCCCATCGCCGCAATCTGCCCCTCGATCAACGCCTCGAACGGTTTCAGCAACGGCTCAAAACTGACAGGCGCTTCCAGCACCTGCAACGCCTGCACAATCGCCTCCACCGTAGACAACGCCCCGGGACCCGGTGCCTTGCGCAATCGATAACGGGACACGCCACCGTCAACCAATGCCACCCTCGGCAACGCCGCCAGCAACGGATTGAGGTGCAACAGCTTGCGCGCCTTGCGCCAGGTGCCGTCCGGGACGACCAGCAATAGCGGTTCCTCATTCGCGGTGTACGCCTGCAACGGTTGCGCATCGTCGGCAGGAAACAACAACCGCGCCTGATACCCCGGCTGATTCAACAGCGCCGGCAAATCCTCGAAAACCTCACCCACAATCAACTCGGCATTCTTCAACCCCAACGCCGCCAGCCTAGCGGTATTCAGCGCATGGTTCACCTCGCTCGGATGCTGCAACAGCAGCACCCGGGTGCGGCTGTCGAGGCTCGGGATCAACGGGCACAGGCAATGGGTTTGTGGGCGCAGGCAGCGCGGACAGTGGATTCTGGACATGTTCTCAGGCCTGGTTCAGTTGTGCTTTGAGCAGATCGCGGAAGGTTTGGATCAACGGCTCACGACTGCGGCCACGACGCACGATCATCGAGAACGGGGCCTGATAACCAAAGGTCGCGGGCAGCAACACGCGCAAATCTCCCTTGTCCGCCCAAGCCTGGGCGTAGTGCTCCGGCAGGTAGCCAATGTAGGCGCCGGACAGCACCAGAATCAGCTGGGCCTCCATACTTTCCACGGTGGCGGCGCTGTGTTTGAAACCGTGCCGGGCCAGTTCGGCCTGGCTCCAGTAACCACGGCCCACCATGCGCTGCTGGGTGATGACTTGTTCGGGAATGCGCCGCTCGGTGAAGAGCGGATGACGGCTGCTGCAATACAGCCAGTGTTGCTCGCGATAGAGCGGCATGTAGACCAGACCGCTCATGCGCGTGGAAAACGCGCCGATGGCCAGGTCGAGGCGGTTGTCTTGCACGCCGAGTTGCAATTCGTAAGGGCTCATGACCGACAGATGCAAATGCACGGCCGGGTGTTCCTGACTGTAGGCGCCGATGGCTTCGGCGAAGGGCAAGGCCTTGTCACTGACGGTGGAGTCGATGACGCCCAAGTTCAGCGTGCCGCGCAGCTCACCCTTCAACGCCGCCGCGTACTGTTCGAAACCTTCGAGCTCGCCCAACAGACGCAGGGTTTCTTGATGGAACAGTTCACCCTTGCTGGTCAGGCTGAAACCGCCACGACCGCGATGGCAGAGCACCAGACCAAGGGCGGCTTCGAGCTGGCTCATGTAGGTGCTGATGGCCGAGGTCGAGAGGTTGAGCTCTTGCTGGGCGTTGGCGAACCCCTGATGACGGACCACGCTGACGAAAATGCGCAGGAGTTTCAGGTCGGGTAAAGCGTTGGCCATGGGGGGCTCCTGTTACAAGGATACGCGCGGTGCATCTGTGAAGACTCAACCCATGTGGGAGCGGGCTTGCTCGCGAAAGCGGTGTGTCAGGCAACATTGATATCGACTGACACGACGCCTTCGCGAGCAAGCCCGCTCCCACATGGGTTGTGGTGTTCAGCCTCTAAGTGACAGGCCACAGGGGGTCAGTGCATAGCGAGAAGTCTATCGCCCCCTCCGCCATTAGTTTAGAAAAATCTGAACTAAGTATTTGCCCGTAGCGATTCTTCCCGGCCACTACATTTCGCAGAATCGGCCCCCAACGGTGCCCGTACCTCCCCGGAGCGGCGCAACCGACATAAATAAAACAACGACGATGAGGCCTTACCCGTGGACAAGATTCTTCACCAACCACTGGGCGGCAATGAAATGCCGCGCTTCGGCGGCATCGCCACCATGATGCGACTCCCCCATTTGCCTACCGCTGCCGGCCTGGATGCTGCCTTTGTTGGCGTCCCCTTGGACATCGGCACCTCGCTGCGCCCCGGCACCCGTTTCGGACCTCGCGAAATCCGCGCTGAATCGGTGATGATCCGCCCGTACAACATGGCCACCGGTGCTGCACCGTTCGACTCGCTGTCGGTCGCTGACATCGGTGATGTGGCGATCAACACGTTCAACCTGCTGGACGCCGTGCGGATCATCGAAGAGTCCTACGATGCCATCCTCGAGCACAACGTGATCCCGCTGACCCTAGGCGGCGACCACACCATCACTCTGCCCATCCTGCGTGCGATTCATAAGAAGCACGGCAAGGTCGGCCTGGTGCACATCGACGCTCACGCCGATGTGAACGACCATATGTTCGGTGAGAAAATCGCCCACGGCACCACCTTCCGTCGCGCGGCCGAAGAAGGCCTGATCGACTGCGATCGCGTGGTACAAATCGGTCTGCGCGCTCAGGGTTACACCTCCGAAGACTTCAACTGGAGCCGTAAACAGGGCTTCCGCGTGGTTCAGGCTGAAGAGTGCTGGCACAAATCCCTGGCCCCATTGATGGCTGAAGTTCGCGAGAAAGTCGGCGGTGGTCCGGTGTACCTGAGTTTCGACATCGACGGCATCGATCCAGCGTGGGCGCCAGGCACCGGCACCCCGGAAATCGGTGGTCTGACGACCATTCAGGCGATTGAGATCATTCGCGGCTGCCAAGGCCTCGACCTGATCGGCTGCGATCTGGTAGAAGTCTCGCCCGCTTACGACACCACCGGCAACACCTCGCTGCTGGCCGCCAACTTGCTGTACGAAATGCTCTGCGTACTGCCTGGCGTGGCCCACCGCTGAGGATCGGTCATGAACGAACGTGATCAGGTATTGAAAGCTGCCGCCGATCTGGTGACAGCCTTTGCCCGTAACGATCGCGAAGCCTACTTCGGCGCGTTCAGCGCCGATGCCAGCTTCGTGTTCTACACCCTCGAGCAGCCCCTGCTGTCGCGCGATGCCTACCAGGCGTTGTGGGACACCTGGCGCGCCGAGGATGGCTTCGAGGTGCTTGCGTGCACTTCAAGCAACGCCTTCGTCAGCCTGCAAGGTGACGTGGCGATTTTCATCCATGACGTGGCCACCGAGCTGCGCATGCAAGGGGAGCAACACTTCAGCCAGGAGCGCGAGACGATTGTTTTCAAGAAACAAGCGTCTGGCCTAGAACAACAAGGCCTATGGCTGGCCTGCCACGAACATTTGTCCGCGATGCCGGAAGGGCTGCCACCCCCTTAGCCAAACAGGTGACGCTCACACACGATGAGCGCGCCTTTATGATCGGAGCTGATCATGAATAACAACAACAAAGACCAAAGCCTTACGCACATTGAAACCTACGGGGTCGAACAGATCCCGGACAGCGAACGCACCGCAGGCCCGACGGATTTGTTCCGGATGATCTTCGGTGGTTCCAACACTTTTGCCACCGCCGTGCTCGGCAGTTTCCCGGTACTGTTCGGCCTGTCTTTTCAGGCGGGCGTCTGGGCGATTGTGCTGGGCGTGTTGCTGGGCTCGCTGATCCTCGCGCCAATGGGCCTGTTCGGCCCGATCAATGGCACCAACAACGCCGTGTCTTCCGGTGCGCACTTCGGCGTCCACGGGCGGATCGTCGGTTCGTTCCTGTCGCTGTTGACCGCCATCGCCTTCTTCTCGCTCTCGGTGTGGAGTTCGGGTGATGCGCTGATCGGTGGCGCCAAACGCCTGATCGGTTTGCCGGAAACCGACCTGACCCTGGGCCTGGCCTACGGTCTGTTCGCGATTCTGGTGCTGACGGTTTGCATCTATGGCTTCCGTTTCCTGTTGTGGGTCAACAAGATCGCCGTGTGGAGCGCCAGCCTGCTGTTCCTGCTGGGTATTTTCGCTTTTGCCGGGCCTTTCGATGTGAACTACGCCGGCACGGTGAGCATGGGGCAACCGGGTTTCTGGGCAGCCTTCATCGGCGCAGCGCTGGTGGCGATGAGCAACCCGATTTCCTTCGGTGCGTTCCTCGGTGACTGGTCGCGGTACATCCCGCGTGACACCTCCAAGCGCCGGATCATGGCGGCGGTGGTGATCTCGCAGATCGCGACCTTTATCCCGTTCCTGTTCGGCCTCGCCACCGCCACCATCGTAGCGATCAAGGCACCGGACTACATCGCGGCCAACAACTACGTCGGCGGTCTGCTCGCGGTCTCTCCGAGCTGGTTCTTCCTGCCGGTGTGCCTGATCGCGGTGATCGGCGGCATGTCCACCGGCACTACTTCGCTCTATGGCACGGGGCTGGACATGTCCAGCGTGTTCCCTCGGGTGCTGTCGCGGGTCAAGGCGACGTTGCTGATCGGGGTGATGTCGATTGCCTTTATCTTCATCGGGCGCTTTGCGGCGAACCTGGTGCAGAGCGTGTCGACCTTCGCCGTGCTGATCATCACCTGCACCACTCCGTGGATGGTGATCATGATCATCGGTCTGCTGGTGCGTCGCGGCTTCTATTGCCCGGATGATCTGCAAGTGTTCACCCGCGGCGAGAAAGGTGGCCGCTACTGGTTCACCCACGGCTGGAACTGGCGTGGGTTGGGTGCCTGGATCCCGAGTGCACTGGTGGGTTTGTGCTTTGTGAACCTGCCGGGGCAATTCGTTGGCCCGTTGGGTGACCTGGCGGGAGGCATCGACATCAGCCTGCCGGTCACCCTCGGCCTGGCGTCGCTGGTGTACCTGACGCTGCTGAGCCTGTTCCCAGAACCGGCTGCGGTTTTCGGGCCGAATGATGCACGCAGCAAGGGCACGGATTCGCTCGGTAAACCGGCGATGCGACAAGCCGCCTGATTCAACGCATTTACCTGTGGTCAACGCATTACCTGTAGGAGCGAGGCTTGCCCGCGAAGGCGGCGGCACATTCAACATCAATGTTGACTGACACACCGCCTTCGCGGGCAAGCCTCGCTCCTACAAGGAATGGGTATTTCCACAGGAATTGATTTTCGCCTCACCATAAAAAAGACAATCGGAGACACGCCATCATGGCTTTGGATTTATTCGTCGTACTCATCTACGCCGCCGCGATGCTGATACTCGGCTACTACGGCATGCGCAAGGCCAAGACCAACGAAGACTTTTTGGTCGCCGGTCGTAACCTCGGTCCGGGCCTGTACATGGGCACCATGGCCGCTACCGTTCTGGGCGGCGCCTCTACCGTCGGCACCGTGCGCCTGGGCTACGTCCATGGCATCTCCGGTTTCTGGCTCTGCGCGGCCCTCGGTTGCGGGATCGTGGCGCTGAATCTGTTCCTCGCCAAACCGCTGCTGAAACTGAAAATCTACACCGTTACCCAGGTGCTGGAAAAACGCTACAACCCGATGGCCCGCTCCGCGAGCGCGGTGATCATGCTGGCGTATGCGCTGATGATCGGCGTGGTCTCGATCCTGGCCATTGGCACCGTGCTGCAAGTGCTGTTCGACCTGCCGTTCTGGCTGTCGGTATTGGTCGGCGGTGGCGTGGTGGTGATCTATTCGGCGATCGGCGGCATGTGGTCCCTGACCCTGACCGACATCGTCCAGTTCGTCATCAAGACCGTGGGCCTGATGTTCATCCTGTTGCCAATATGCCTGTACCGCGTCGGTGGTTGGGATGAGTTGGTGTTGAAACTGCCGGCAACCGCCTTCAGCTTCACCACGATTGGCTGGGACACCATCATCACCTACTTCATGATCTACTTCTTCGGGATCCTGATCGGCCAGGACATCTGGCAGCGTGTGTTCACCGTCAGAAGCGCCAAAGTGGCTCAGGTCGCCGGTACATTCGCAGGCTTCTACTGCATCCTTTACGGACTGGCCTGCGCCCTGATCGGCATGGCCGCTCATGTGCTGATCCCGGACCTGGACAACGTCAACAACGCCTTCGCCGCCATCGTCAAACTGTCCCTGCCGGACGGTATCCGTGGCCTGGTCATCGCAGCGGCACTGGCCGCCATGATGTCCACCGCCAGCGCTGGCCTGCTCGCCGCCGCCACCACTCTGACCGAAGACCTGCTGCCGAAACTGCGCGGTGGTAAACAGTCGAGCCTGGGCATCAACCGCCTGTTCACCCTGCTGACCGGCATCGCCGTGCTGGGTATCGCGCTGGTGGTGAACGACGTGATCAGCGCCCTGACCCTGGCCTACAACCTGCTGGTGGGCGGCATGCTGATCCCGCTGATCGGTGCAATCTTCTGGAAACGCGCAACTACCGCCGGCGCTATCGCCAGCATGGGCATGGGCTTTGCCACCGCGCTGCTGTTCATGATCAAGGACGGTATGGACGCCAATACCCCGATCTACTACAGCCTCGGTGTGGGTCTGGTGAGCTTCGTCGTGGTCAGCTTGCTGTCCCGTCGCCCGGCAGCGGTGGCGAGCGCCATCTAAGCTTTCCATAACGACTTGATGCTTTCTTCGACGGGTGTGGCGTCGGTTGCCACACCCGTTTTTTTCGTCTGAAGGAAACTGCTTATGAAGATCGTCAACCGCGACCAGTGGTTCGAGGTCAAACAGCTCAGTGACGGCATTCGGCTGATTCATGAGCCTTATATCCGGCCCTTCTACCGCTGCAATCTCTGGCACATTCAGGGGCGCGACAAGGACTTGCTGCTGGACAGCGGTTCCGGGCTCGTGAGCCTGCGCGAACAACTGCCGTGGATCACCGAGCGGCCCTTGGTGGCGGTGGCCAGTCATTGCCATTTCGACCACATCGCGGGACATCACGAATTTCCTGAACGTCTGGTACATCCGGCCGAAGCCGACATCCTGGCGGCACCTGACGGCGAAAACGATTTGAGCCGGGCATTTGTCGGTGACGAGATGTTCGAGGCGCATCCGGATTGTCCGCTGTGCTACGCCGAATACCGGGTCAAAGCCGCACCGGCCACGGGGATGATTGAAGAAGGCGACGTGCTGGATCTGGGCAACCGCGTGCTGCACGTGCTGCACACGCCGGGGCATTCACCGGGTGGCATCAGCCTGTATGAAGCCGCGACCGAGACCCTGTTCAGCGGCGACATCGTCTACGACGGTCCGCTGATCGAAGACGCCTACCACTCCAATCTCGACGACTACGCCCGCAGCCTGCAACGCTTGCGCGCGCTGCCGATCCGCACGGTACACGGCGGGCATTTCGGCAGTTTTTCCGGGGAGCATTTGCGCACGATGATTGACGAGTGGCAGCGCTCACATGCCTGAAGCCTGCTGTACTCAAGCGCAAGGACAACAACAATAACGCCCTCGAAGAACCACCATGAAAAGAGCTGCCGTTCGTGCCGCCGTGCATCGTTTTATCAGCCGCCTGCTGGAGGGTCAGGATGACTTCGACGACAACGCCAACCTGGCGCAGTTGGGATTGGATAAACAGGATATCGAAGAGCTGATCTTCCATCTGGAGGATGAGCTGGGGTTGACGGCGTTTACGGCGGAGGAAGACCGGATGCTCAAGAACGCCAGGACGGCGAATGATTTGAGTCGGTTTTTGATGGAGATCGGGCGGGATTGAGACGGGTTGCCAACTACTCACCAGTTGGCAATCAAGAATAACTTAGTGAACACACCACACTGTGGCGAGGGGATTTATCCCCGTTGGGCTGCAGAGCGGCCCCAAGACCATTCGACCGGGTTGTATCAGGTTGACCGCGTCAGGCTATTTACCGCTGCTTCGCAGCCGAACGGGGCGGTGCGACATTTCGCCAAATTCCCTCGCCACAACAGCCCCCTTGCCACAACAAGCCCGCTCGCCACGGGCCTCGTGTTGGCAGTTACCGGCGGCGCTGCTGGCGTCGACGCTGTTCGTCGTCAGTGCGAATAGGCACAGGTTGCAGAGGCGGTTCAATCAAACCGAGTGCAACACCCAGATCGTGCAGCCAGTTTTGGATTTTCTCTTTCATGGTGCCCCCTTCAGGGTAGTGCCGAGCGACCGGAATTCTGTGGCCCCTTCGCACTGATAATAGTCCGAAGTCCTACGCATTGCTCGCCCAAATCCGCAATGATCTGTTACTGAATTGATCAAAATACCTGACCGATAGTTCAAGCTATCGCCGAAGCCTGAATCGGCGCCGACGGATAGACGCCTGTTGCTGCTCAATCCACGCGTTCAGGTTGGCCCCGACCATGCCCTTGGCGCCACATCAACCACGTCGTCGCGCGGGCAAACGGCTCCGCCAGAGGGTGCACCGCCACGCTTTCGCGCCCGGCAGGCTGGCAAGCTGGCAAGCTGGCAAGCATCGACTCCGACATCAGCGCCACGCCCGAGCCGGCAATCACACACGCCTGCATTCCCGGATAGGATTCGATCTCCATCGCCCGGCCCATGGCCGCGTGGTCATGGGCAAACCAGGCTTCCAGACGCATCCGGTACGAACAGCCCTGACGAAAGGTAAACACCTACCGTCCTTCCACATCCAGGGCGTTACGTACCGGCGGGTGATCAGCCTCGCTGATCAAATGCCGCACTTGCTCAGTGAAGGTCGGATCGACCTGACCGCCGCCGGTCTGATTGGCCGCACCGAACGCAGCCACTTCCAGCCATCAAGGCATTGGCCGTCTAGGTGTGATCTACGGGTTGTACGGTTTGGGCTACATCATCCCCGCCACTTTCCTTTCGCAAATGGCCAGCGCTCAGTTTCATGGCCAATGGCAGGCCGACCTGTTCTGGCCGTGCTTCGGCCTGGCGTCGGCCATTGGGTTGGTGCTGCAATTGGTGATGCAACGTTCCCGGGAACTGCGCCCCACGCCACCCAACACAACACCGGGCTGCTGACGGCGTGCTTCGCCGTGGGTCAGCTCGCCGGACCGTTGCTGGCAGCAATGAGCAGCCAATTCAGTGGTGGTTTGCAGCCAGCGCTGGTACTCGCCGGCAGCGGATTACTCGTGGCCGGCGGGCTGTTGTTGCGTCCGGTCACTGCTGCCCAAGGGCTTTGCGCAAACGACGGCGCACCCACTGCTCAGCGCTGACAAACGTGATACCCAGCAGCACCAGCACCGCACCGATGACGAAGTTCATGCTCAACTCTTCACCCAGCAGCACCACGCCGAACGTGACACCAAACAGCGGCGTCATGAACGAAAACACCGCCAGGTTCGCGGCCAGATAACGGCGCAACAGCCAGAACCACGTCAGATAGCTGAAGAACGACACGACCAATCCCTGGAACAGCACACTCGCCACCGCCACGGTGGTCAGGCTGACGTGGGTCACCTGGCCGCTGAGGATCGCGATCAGCAGCAGCCCGACGAAGCCGACGATCAGTTGATAAAACAGGGTCAGCGTGACGGGGGCCTCCGACAGTCGCGAGGCGCGCACCACCACCGTGGTCGCCCCCCAGGATGCACCGGCCAGCACGCCCAACGCATCGCCTATCAACATGCGGTGATCGAGGTTGTCCCAGGACACGCCACCAGCAAACGCTATGGCGATCCCGACGAAGGCGAGGAAAATCCCCAGCCACTGGATGGGTCTCAAACGTTCGCTCGGCAGCAGCCAGTGCACGCCCAACGCGGTAAAAATCGGCGCGGTGTAAAGGAACACCGACATGTGTGCGGCCGTGGTCAGTTGCAAGCCTTCGGAAATGAAGAAGAACTCCAGGCCAAACAGCGCACCCGCCAGCAAACCACCGCGCCAGGTGCTACTGACCTGGTCCCAGCCGCCCTTCCAGCAGATCAACAATCCGACAAGCAACGCGGAAATACCCGACCGCCCCACCGCTTGCATGACCGGCGCGATGTCGGGCGCCGCCCATTTGATCATCACCTGCTGCACACCCCAGATCAGGCACAACCCGATCATCACTTGCAGGGCAAACCCATCGGCGCTACGCCGGGTGGCGCTCATTGGAAGACCTCGACAACACACAACATGGCAGTGACCTGACAGTAAAAACAAAGCCCCGGCCTGTTTGATGAACAAACAGTACCGAGGCGAAAAATGATGCCGTCGATTATTAACCAGATGGCCAGAAAATGCCGCTTCGGGGGACCTGTAAATGCGTACGACAACAATCAACCGTGGGAGCGAGCCTGCACGCGATGACGTCATCGCAAGCCACTGAGATCACCGCGCTTTGCACGCAGCCCAATACCCAACGCTGCACGCAACACATGTGGCAAAAGCACCCCACGCCATATCCATCAATGCCAACTGTGCCGACCACCCCTTTAACGTCGCCCAGTTGCTCAAATCATAGGTGCCATACGCCACCAATCCCAACAGCGCCCCCAAACGGGCAGCATGCCGCCAGGTATTCGCCGGCAACACCACGAACACCACACAACCGAATACATAGAGAAGATAGAACGCTACTGCCGGGGCTAGCAGTGGTTGGTCGAGCATCAGCGAGCCGAGCAGCGCCCGATACGTGGACGTCATCAGCACGCCGAGCCATAGGCCGTCGAGCACGAGAAACGCGAGCAAGGTGCCCGAGTATGCAAACAGCGCTTTTTTCATAGCCGCCCAACCCCATGTATTTGTCCTACATGGGGCCGGCGCGAGGTCAGCTTAGTTCAATGCGATCCGCATGAATGACGATCTGGCCATTCTTGTACAGTGCACCGATGGCCTTCTTGAAGTTGCCTTTGCTGACACCAAACATGCTGGTGATCACCGTCGGGTCGCTCTTGTCGCTGACCGGCAAGGTGCCGTTGTTGTCACGCAACTTGGCGAGGATCTTCGAGTTGAGGCTGGTGGCCGCTTCTTCGCCTACCGGTTGCAGGCTCAGGCTGATCTTGCCGTCGGCACGGACTTCTTTGATAAAGCCCTTCTCTTCCTTGCCGGCGCGCATGAACTTGAAGATTTCGTTCTTGTGGATCAGGCCCCAGTGCTTGTTGTTGATGATCGCCTTGAAGCCCATGTCGGTCGCTTCGGCCACCAGCAAATCAACTTCCTGGCCAGGGGTGTAGTTGGCCGTGGTCTTGTCGAGGTAGCGGTCCAGGCGCGCCGTCGCGGTGATGCGGCGGGTGTGCTTGTCGAGGTAGACGTGCACCACGACATACTCGCCGGCCGTCATCTGGCGCTTTTCTTCGGAGTACGGCAGCAGCAGATCCTTCGGCAGACCCCAATCCAGGAAAACACCGATGCTGTTGACTTCAACGACTTTCAAACTGGCGAACTCACCGACCTGAACTTTCGGCGTTTCGGTAGTTGCGATGAGTTGGTCATCGCTGTCCAGATAAACAAAAACGTTGAGCCAATCTTCATCTTCGCTGGGAATATCTTTGGGAATATAACGATTAGGCAGGAGGATTTCGCCGTCCGCGCCACCGTCAAGATATAAACCGAAGTTAGTGTGTTTAACCACTTGCAAACTGTTGTAGCGCCCGACTAAAGCCATTTCCAATACCCTCATTGCGTGGGCGGCATTCTACCCGGTTTTGCGGGCGGCGTTTCCGTGGCCAGCCCGGTGACACCAGAAATTCTTCTGAAGGCCTACATTTTCCTGGGTACTGACTCAGGCCTTTGGCCGCTCGTCAGGCCGAACGGGTGATTGTCACCACTGCCAGCTCATCAGAAATCCTTGTTTTTCTACCGCCGTTCTTAGTTAAAACAGCAGCTTAGGGGCATATTTCGAATAATAACTTGTGAGTCATTGCGCCCCTACGATGTGTATTTTGAGGGGATATTTGCCAAGCAATTGTCAAGTATTTCCTGTACGATGCCTGGCCAAGTTAATTTTCTACAGGTTAATGGCCGCCATGCGTGTAAAAGCATCCAACAGCAAAGCAAAGCCAGCTCCAGCCGTTGAAACCAGCGAATCGATCAACAACCAGATTGCTGCGTTCCTCAAGTCCGGCGGCGAGATCCAGCAAATTGCCAAAGGCGTCAGCGGCCAGACGTTCGGCCCGTCCAAGCAGATCACTTTGGGCAAGAAGTAACACTCCCCCAAATATCTGCCGCGTCACCTGGTCCGTAAGCGCTTTGAGCTTCGAAGCGCTTGGACTGGAACCTTCCTCGCAACACTCCGCCAAACCCACCAATATTTCAAAAATCGACGAACGGCCTTCAATGCCGAGCATTCGCCGGTATGCTTGCACACGTCTAGATCAAGCGTTTCAGTAGGTTTTCGTTCCTGCTCCCCGCTGTCATGGAGTGACGCATGCTCAAACCCTCCTGTTTATTGCTCGGCACCCTGCTGTCGTGTTCGGTCGCCAACGCGCAAGTCTTCCAGCGTGAATTGGGCGACTTCGATCTCAAACTCGGCACCACCCCCAGCCGCAGCATGGCCCAGGGGTTGGTCAAACCTTCCAGTACCGGTTCGTTCCACGGTGGCCTCGACCTGAGCCACGACAGCGGTTTTTACGTGGGGCAATGGGCACCGAGCATGGGTTTGACGCCGGGAGCCAAGCTGGAAGTCGACTCCTATTTGGGCTTTAAACAACCTTTCGATAATACCCTCGGCTACGAAGTCGGCATGATCCGTTACAGCTATCCGAAAGTGGACACCCTCGACAGCCAGGAGCTGTTCGGTGGCCTGACTTTTCTCGGCAGCCGCTTCGGTGCCGCGTTCAGCAACGATCCGGACAAACAGAACAGCACCGTCTTCGCCGACCTGGGCGGTAATCAGCCGTTCGGCATCGGGATCAGCATGAAATACACCACCCACCAGCTCAACACGCCGGCGTCCGTCGACGGTGGGTATATCGGCAGTTTCACCGATTGGTCCGTGCAGCTTTCCCGGCCGTTCATGGGCGTCGACCTCGACCTGATCTACAGCGACTCAAGCCTCAGCGGCAGCGACTGCTCCGCCTATTCCGGACACAACAGCCAATGCGACGGGCTGGTCACCCTCAAGGCCGAACGCGCCTTCTATTGATCGGCTGAACTGCCGGGCACATTCTGCGTTCACATAAGAATCCACTCAAGAAGCCAGACCTTCGCAAGGACTCGCCCATGTCGCGCTGGTTGAAGTATCTCGCCGTCATTCTCACCCTCAGTCTCGCCCTTGGCGCCTGTAGCCGCGTGGGCCTGGCCTACCGCAACCTCGACGTGATCATTCCGTGGACCCTCAGCGACTACCTGGACATGAACGGCGAACAGAAAGGCTGGTTCAACGAGCGCCTCAAAGAACACCTGAGCTGGCACTGCACCACGCAACTGCCGGGCTACCTCGACTGGCTGGACCGCTTGCAGGTCATGGTCGAGACCAATCAGGTCACCGATGCCGCGCTGCAAACCCGCACTCAGGAAGCCAAAGCCGCCATCGCCCAGACCGCCCGGGAAATCACGCCTTCGGCGATCGAGTTGTTACAGGGACTGGATGACAAGCAAGTCGCGGAAATGAACGACGCCTTCGCCAAGGACCAACGCAAACGCCAAGAAGATTACGTCAAACCGTCTCTCGATCAGCAGATCAAGCAGCGCGGCGAGCGTATGGAAAAACGCCTGAATGACTGGCTGGGTCCGCTTAGTCCGACCCAGCAACAACGGGTGGTGACCTGGTCAAACGCCTTGGGTGACCAGAACACGCAATGGATCGCCAACCGTGTTCATTGGCAGAAGCAGTTCAGTGCGGCGGTTGCGCAGCGCCAGAGTCCGCAATTCCCACAGCGCATCGAGACGCTTCTGGTGAATCGCGAGAGTTTATGGACGCCGGCGTACCGTCAGGCCTACGCCAACACTGAAGCGCAGGCACGAAGCTTGTTTGTGGATTTAATGGCTGAGAGCACGCCAGCTCAGCGCCAGCGCTTATTGAAGAAGATTGAAGGGGTTCGCAAGGACTTCAACGATCTGAAATGCCTTAAAGCCGCCAAGCAAAGCTAAGCCCAACACAAATCAAAATGTGGGAGCGGGCTTGCTCGCGAAGGCGGCGTGTCAGACAAAGATGATGTCGACTGACACGCCGCCTTCGCGAGCAAGCCCGCTCCCACAATGGTTTAAGGGTGATCTTCAGGCAATCTGCGCCTTCGACGCCACCTCATCAAACGTCACCTCGTCCAACGCATCTTCCTGCTCATCCAATACCTGCCGCGGATGATCATTACCCGGAATGCTGCTGTCGATCAGGCTCAACAAACTCGAGCCGCGCGGCGTCAAAATGTAATTGGAGCCGGTGCCGCCCTGCTCTTCGGGCCGAGGCTCGATGTAACCGCGCGCCAGCATTAATTTTTCGTACTCGCCGGCCACCGCTTTCAGGTGATCCAGGTTTTCAGTCACTTCGCCTTTCGACGCTTTCTCCGCCGCATACCGTTCGGCATACGCTCTCGGCGTATAACTGGCCTCACCGTTTTGCACTTCGTGCAGCAAGCGTTCGATCAAATCCCAGTTGTAAGTTGTCATCCTGATTCAACCTCCAAAGCCTGTGAGTGAGATGGCCTTCTTAAGTTGTGACCGGCACCGCGCGCAGCCGTTCAGCCGAGTTTTTTTGCGGCTACCGACCGACGGCATGTCGAATTGGGCGTAGGTCAAACGACTAGGCTGTGTAAGTCGCCTCCCTGCATTGCGAAGGAGAACAACTGATGAACGTTCAGAATCATCCCATCGTGTCCCGCGAAGAATGGCTCGCCGCCCGCAAACAACACTTGGCCAACGAAAAAGCCTTCACCAAAGAACGAGACAAACTCAGCGCCGAACGCCGCGCCCTGCCCTGGGTGAAAATCGACAAGGACTACCACTTCCAAGGCCCCCACGGCGAACTGAAACTCGCCGACCTGTTCGGCGGCCGCAGCCAATTGGTCATCTACCACTTCATGTTCGCCGCGGGATGGGATGAGGGCTGCCCCGGCTGCTCGTTCCTGTCCGACCACATCGACGGCGCCAACCAGCATCTGGCCCATCATGACGTGGCAGTGGTCGCGGTTTCCCACGCACCGTTCGCCGAATTTCAGGCTTTCAAGCGGCGTATGGGCTGGAAATTTGATTGGGTGTCGTCAGAAGGCTGCGATTTCAATTACGACTTCGGCGTCTGCGCCCGAGCCGAAGACGTCACTGCCGGCAGAGCCACTTACAACTACGAAAAGTCCGACGGCGCCGAAGAAGAACTTCCCGGCCTTAGCGTGTTTTATCGCAATGAAGCGGGAGAAATCTTTCACACCTATTCCACCTATGCCCGAGGCCTGGACATGTTGGTCGGCGCCTATAACTACCTCGACCT
Source organism: Pseudomonas sp. BGI-2 (assembly GCF_004310295.1). GTDB lineage: Bacteria > Pseudomonadota > Gammaproteobacteria > Pseudomonadales > Pseudomonadaceae > Aquipseudomonas. The sequence goes on from NZ_SISB01000042.1 coordinate 58,805, forward strand.
CATGCCCAAGGGGCGCAATGAAGAGCAAATCATGGAGTGGGTGAAGCACCACGACAAATACGAAGAAAAGACGTCGTCGAGTTGCTGCCATGGGGGATAGAGCGCGCTAGAACACATAACAACTTTCAGGCCGCGATGTCTCGAATCGCCACGACCGGATCACACCATCGGCCGTGGTGTACACCGAGTAGCTGCAATCGAACAACCAGTTGAAGTAGTAGCGATTGCCGTCGCCCTCGACCACTCGCTCATAGCGGTGTTCGTGATTGTTCGGGGACCACAACATGAGCCGACAGCGATCATCGCACGGGGTGTTTTCGAGGTCGGGCATTGGTTGCCCGACCAGGCGGTTGGCGCTATCGATCCACACTGAACGAGAAGGTCCGCAGGCTGATAGCGACAGGGCTAGCACTATCAAAGCTAATTTTTGTGAATGAAAACGGGCGACCAATGGGTCGCCCGTTTCATGGGGACATTCTGCGTCAAGCCTGTCTTTTTAGTCATACTTGAAAGCAATTGCCAACTTGGCAGGCACAACTTTCAGTGTAATGGTGCAACCACTCCAGACGGGCAAACCGGCTGTCTTTCCACTCTCCTTGTATATTTTTCTCAGTTCAACCAGGCTTTTCAGCAACCCCACATCTACATGACCGCTCTTTGGACTGAACCAGTCTTTCTTCCCGTGCTCATCAATGTAATCAAATAGCAATTGACAGTGATCATCCTCTGGAGAAATCTCGGCTTCAACTATAACTTCAACCGCCGAAGGCGGAGCGGTACCTAAGAGTATTTCTCCAATCTGCAGATAGATCTCGTCTTCACTCATCCGTCATACCCCTCCGGGCGCATTTACAAATGTTTGCCGAACTTCTCGTCCATTGCCAATTTTATAGGCTACAACAAAATGGTCAGGCCGAACACCAGGCCCCGAGCAAAGGAAGGGACAGATTTATTTTCTGGTAATCGCACTAGAATTGCGAGTCGTAGCAATAACATTCGCTGCGGTAAATTTCACACCATTAGCAGTTAACTCATCAAGCAAAGATGTGTTCAACTCACCTTTTGCACCATTTTAACCATGACTTAAATTCTTAACCGCCTGATTCAAAAGGGACATGAGTTCTTCAAGCTCAAAATTCCATTTCCCGCCTTCAACAGGCGGGTAAATTTCGATCTCAACTGATCTGCCAGGCTCACGGGATACTTCAGCCAGTTGGTTAGTTCCCGACCATATCTCAAACACTAAATTTTCACGATCTGGTGGGCTGGTTATCATTGATGATAAATGAGTCATGGTTTTGGTGGCTCCAATAGACCAATAAATTTCCCATTAGCATCATAACGTAGCCCCCGACCATCAGGAGCAATTACATCCATTACTTTCCCAAATCTCCCCGTGTCCTTATAGGTTACGGTTGTCGCGGGATTGCTCAGAATTTCATCAGCTATTTTTTGACCTTGAGCGTTGATTTCGGAAGGACTTCCTTAGCAAAAAGAGGACAGATTTGAATGGCACTTACTTAACATGTTTTGCGTGCCCGTTTTTCCTGACATCTGCCCTTGCTGACCGACGTGGTTTGGTCAGCAAGGGGTAGGCTTGAGGTCTTCGTTTTATGGCCCGCGGCTCGATACGACTAGGCCGATTCCCGACGCGTCTCTGAGCAATCAACATCAATAAATTCGACAGGCCATTCTCATCTTCAGGGCTGCCATATTGTCGCAGCGCCAGCCATAGCTGAAGGCGGTGTTTGAAGCTCAGTTCGCGAGGTAAACAGTCAGCTAATAGCGCTGATTGTGCCATGAGCATTCGGATCAGATTGTGTGCCAACAGATAGACCCATAGCTCCTTGACTGCCATGCCTGGGGTTTTG
>NZ_SISB01000043.1 GCF_004310295.1 Pseudomonas sp. BGI-2
GGCGTGGTTCGACCGGCTGGGTCTGCCTCGACTCTGCTGACCTCAACTTCTCGAACCGCCCGGTGCGGACCCGCATGCCGGGTGGTGTGGCAGGGGCGCGGCCAGATGGCCGCCTCCTATGCCGATTTTTTTCAAACGCCAAAAAAAAGTAAGCAAAAAAAGGCTCGCCCCAAGCGTCCGACCCCTCGCCTGGGCTCGGCGTTCCTTCGCTTCGGTATCCATCCGGGGACACTGCCCTCCGGTCAGGAGTGAGCCTGCTCGCGATGGCGGACTGACAGCCGACCTGCCTCTAGCAGGAATACACCAATTCCCTGTGGGAGCTGGCTTGTCGGGTCGCCGCATCGCTGCGATGGCGGACTGTCAGGCAGCCAAGATCTAAACCTTGGCACTCACCTCACTACGATTAACCAACGCCTCCAGCGCCCCACTCAAACTTGGCGCCTTGTCACCAATCAGCAGGTGCCAAACACCCCCTTCAAGCTGACTGACTCCCTGGCAACCCAGCGCCTTCAGATCAACCTCCGACAAGGCCTTGCCATCCGCCAGTTGCAGTCGAATCCGGGTCATGGCCACGCAATCCATCTGCAATACATTGTCCCCGCCGCCCAACGCCTTCAGCCATTGCTGTGCTTCTGAATTCGCCACAGCGGCAGGTTTCGGTGCATCGATAACAGCAGGAGGGGAGGAGACCAGCGCACGTCCCAACGCCGGCATCGCCAATCGAATCTCATCAGCAATACTGTCCGCCATCGGCCCGACCACCACCTGCAAACTCCCGCCCTTGCCCGGACGCACGACCGCCATCGCACCCAGGGCTTTCAACTCTGCGTCGTTTGCCTTGTTGCGATCCACCATGTCCAGGCGCAAGCGTGTGGTGCACGCCCCGACGGTGATCAAATTCTGCGCACCACCCAGTGCCTTGATGTAGGCCCCGGCACGCTCATTCTCGGCGACCACAACCTTGTCGCCCGTCGGCACCTCTTCACGCCCCGGCGTCTTGAGGTTGAAGCGGCGAATGCAGAAATCAAACACCACGTAATAGATCACCGCGTACGCCAACCCCACCGGCACCACCCGCCAGCCGTTGGTGGATTCGCCCCAGCCAAGCACCATGTCGATGAAGCCGCCGGAGAAGGTGAAACCAAGGTGGATGTTCAACGCATTGGTGATCGCCATCGACAGCCCCGTCAGCAGCGCATGGAGCAGAAAGAGAAACGGCGCGAGGAACATGAATGCAAATTCGATGGGCTCGGTGACGCCAGTCAGGAATGAGGTCAGCGCCATGGACAGGAAGATCCCGCCCATGACTTTGCGGCGTTCCGGCAGGGCGTTGCGGTACATCGCCAGGCAGGCGGCGGGCAGGCCGAAGATCATCACCGGGAACATGCCAGTCATGAACTGGCCGCCCTTCGGGTCTCCGGCGAAGTAGCGCGACAGGTCGCCGGTGACCATGGCGCCCGTGGTCGGATCGGTGAAGTTGCCGAAGACGAACCACGCCATGTTGTTAAGGATGTGGTGCAATCCGGTGACGATCAGCAGGCGGTTGAACACGCCGAAGACGAAGGCGCCGATGCTGCCGCTCTCCATCATCAATGTGCCGAAGCCGTTGATGCCATGCTGGATCGGCGGCCAGATCAAACCGAAGATCACGCCCAGGCCGACGGCAGCGAACCCGGTGACGATCGGCACGAAGCGCCTCCCGCCGAAGAACGCCAGGTACTCCGGCAGCTTGATGTCCTTGAAACGGTTGTACAGCGCGCCGGCCATCAAGCCGCTGACGATCCCGGCGAGCATGCCCATGTTGATGCTCGCATCGAGCACCTTGAGCGTGGAAATCATCACCAGGTAACCAATGACCCCGGCGAGGCCGGCGGTGCCGTTGTTGTCCTTGGCGAAACCGACCGCGATGCCGATGGCGAAGATCATTGCCAGGTTGGCGAAGATCACTTGGCCGGCGTCATGGATGATCGCGATGTTCAGCAGATCGGTGTCGCCCAGTCGCAGCAGCAACCCCGCAATCGGCAGGATTGCGATCGGCAGCATCAGCGCGCGGCCTAAGCGCTGCAGTCCCTCGATGAAATATTGGTACATGGCAGATCTCCCTGGATTCTTTTAGTTGTTGTTCAGCTCAGAGGCCATTGCTGGTGACAGGCGTGACGCACCGCACTGGCGCTGCTCAACTTGAGCAGGTCGTGGCTGATGCGTCGGCATTCGGTCGCGTCGAGGTGGCGCACGCGATCCTTGATTTCACCGATTTGCACCGGGCTGACTGACAGCTCGCTAATGCCCAGGCCGATCAGTACCGGCGTGGCCAGCGGGTCGGAAGCGAGTGCGCCGCAGACGCCAACCCAACGGTTATGCACCGCCGCCCCGGCGCAGGTCTGGGCGATCAATCGCAGCAATGCCGGGTGCAGGGCGTCGACCCGCGAGGCGAGGCCGGCGTGGTCGCGGTCCATGGCCAGGGTGTACTGGGACAAGTCGTTGGTGCCGATGGAGAGGAAGTCCGCATGTTCGGCCAGTTGCTCGGCCAGTAATGCGGCGGCGGGGACTTCGATCATCACGCCCAGCTCCGGGCGCTCATTCACACCGAGTTCAGTGCACAACGCGTCGAGGCGCTGGCGGATGTGCAGCAGCTCATCGACTTCGGTGACCATCGGCAACAGGATCCGACACCGGGAGAGCGGGCTGACGTGCAGCAGCGCGCGCAGTTGCTGATCGAGCAGTTCCGGACGCACCTGAGCCAGACGAATGCCACGCAAGCCCAGCACCGGATTGGCCTCAACCGGCAGCGGCAGGTAGTCGAGTTGCTTGTCGCCGCCGACGTCGATGGTGCGGATGATCACCGACTTGTCGCCGATGGCGTCGAGCACGGCCTGGTAGGCGAGGCGCTGTTCCTGTTCGTCCGGCGCGGTGTTGCGGTCGATGAAGAGGAACTCGGTGCGCAGCAGGCCGACGCCGTCGGCGCCATTGGCCAGGGCATCTGCCGCTTCAGCGCTGGAGGCCACGTTGGCGGCAACTTCAATCTGCAAACCGTCGAGCGTCAACGCCGGCGTGTGAGCCTGAGCCTGTTGCTCGGCGCGGCGCTGTTGATGATCGAGTCGCGCCTGATGCACTTCGGCCAACCGTTCGGCACTTGGTATCAGTTCGAGACGACCGCCATCGGCATCCAGTACAACCGCTTGGCCTTGCGGCTGATCCAGCAGCGTCGAACCCAGTGCAACCATGCACGGCAAGCCTTTGCCTCGCGCGAGAATGGCGACATGAGAAGTTGCGCCGCCCTCGGCCATGCACAACCCGGCGACACCTAGCTGGCTCAATTGCAGCAAGTCGGACGGCGTCAGTTCATGCGCGGCGACGATCGCGCCGGCCGGTACGTCGTAGTGCCAGGTTTCGCCGAGCAGGGCGCGCAGCACGCGTTGTTTGAGGTCGCGAAGATCGTTGGCGCGTTCGGCCAACAACGGGCTGCTGAGTTGCTGGAGAACCTCGCACTGCACGTCGATCGATTGACTCCAGGCGTGGGTCGCGGCCATGCCTTGGTCGATGGAAGTGTTGGCGGCGTCCAGCAGCGCCGGGTCTTCGAGCAAGGCGAGGTGCGCGGCGAAGATCGTCTCTTCGTCGGTGTTTTTATGTTTCCTGGCTTGGGCCAGCGTGTGGTCGATTTCGCTGCGCACGGCGGTCAGTGCGGTATCGAGGGCATGCAATTGCTGCTGGGGATCATGATCGCCGGCGTCCACCGGCAGGCAGATCAAGTTCAAGCGGAACAACGGCCCACCGACCAGACCGGGCGCCGCGCAGACACCGTGCAGCACGCCAGCTTCGGCAGCACGACCGCGCTGGGCTATCGGCGCGGGCGCGATGGCATGGCTGTTTTCCGCCAGGGCTGTGGATAACGCGATCAACAACGCTTGCAAAGCGGCTTCGGCGTCCGGGCCCTGGCAGCTGACTTGAACCTCGTCCTGTTCGCCGACGGCCAAACCCATCAGCCCGATCAAGCTGTCACAGGTCGCCGATTTGCCGGCGAAATGCAGCTGCGATTTGCTCTTGAACCCTTGCGCAGTCTGACGAATCAGCGCCGCCGGCCGGGCGTGCAGACCGCCACGATGGGCGATGCGAATGTGGCCGTAAATCTCTTCTCCCGACAACTGCATTTCAGCCAGCGCATCGGGTGCGTGCCGACGAATGATGTGCAGCAATGGCTCGCCGACCTTCACTGATTTCAGCGTAATAGGCCGCGCCTGAAAGTCCTGGCTGTTGGTCAGGATCATCAGGCTGACCAGGCTTTTGCACTGCTGCGCGACCTTGTCCAGGTCGTAGCGCAACAGCGGCTGGCCGTTGCTGACGCGCGCGCCTTCTTTGACCAGCATCGAGAAGCCTTCGCCCTGCAACTCGACGGTGTCGAGGCCCAGGTGCAGGAGCAATTCGGCACCGTTATCGGCACGCAAGGTGACGGCGTGACCGCTGCGGGCGACGTGCACCACCACGCCCGCACACGGCGCGTGCAGGGTGTCGTTCAGTGGGTCGATGGCGATCCCGTCACCCATGGCACCGCTGGCGAACACCGGGTCCGGGACTTTGGCGAGCGTGAGCACCGGGCCGCTGAGCGGGGCGCTGAGGGTCAGCTCTTTATTGTTGTTATGCATGGCTCGGTCTCATTAAAAATACAGTTCGGATCAACGCGGTCTCTGTAGGAGCGAGGCTTGCCCGCGAAGAACGATAACGCGGTCATTCAGATAGACCGCGGTGACTTCTTCGCGGGCAAGCCTCGCTCCTACATGAGGGATCGGGTTGCCATTCGACTAGTGCGTGCGTGTGACTTTGCTGAGGTGCCGCGGCTGATCCGGGTCCATGCCACGGGCCACGGCCAAACCGGCGGCCATGACATAGAAACTCTGGATCGCCAGAATCGGATCAAGGACGGGGTGCTCGGCGCGAGTCAGGGTGAGCTCGCGTTCGGCAACGTCATCCGGCGCTGCCAGCAGAACGCGAGCGCCACGCTGGCGCATGTCTGCTGCAAGGCTCAGCAGACCGGCCTGCTCGGCACCGCGTGGGGCGAAGATCAGCAGCGGATAATTTTCATCGATCAACGCCATCGGGCCGTGACGCACTTCGGCGCTGCTGAAGGCTTCGGCCTGAATCGCCGAGGTTTCCTTGAACTTGAGGGCCGCTTCCTGAGCGATGGCAAAACCGGCGCCACGACCGATCACCATCAAACGTTGGCAATCGCGCAGGGCGTCGATGGCCAGGCTCCAATCCTGTTTTGCCGCTTCGCGCAGACCTTGCGGCAGGGCGCTGCCGGCTTCCAGCAATTCCACGTCTTCTTTCCAATGGGCGATCAGACGGGCGCTGGCGCTGAGGGTAGCGATAAAACTCTTGGTCGCCGCGACGCTGCTTTCAGTGCCTGCGCACAGCGGCAGGCTGAATTCGCACGCCGCTTCCAGCGGCGAACTTTCGGCGTTGACCATGGAAATGCTCAAGGCGCCGCGTTTGCGCAACAGACGCAGGCTGTTCACCAGGTCCGGACTTTGCCCCGACTGCGAGAACGCAAACGCCACTTGGCCGCTGACCTTCAACGGCGCTTGCTGCATGGTCACCACCGACATCGGCAATGACGCCACCGGGATCCCCAGTTGCTGCATGGTCAGGTAGGCGAAGTAACTGGCGGCATGGTCGGAGCTGCCGCGAGCGACGGTCATCGCCACTTGCGGCGGCTGACGGCGCAGGCGCCCGGCGATCTCGATCATCTGCGGGTCGAGTTGCTGCAATTGCGTTTGCACGGCCTCGAACGAGGACAGCGCCTCTTCAAGCATTTTTGAAGTCAATGTCTTCTCCTTCGACCATGACGGCGGTGAGTGTGAGTGAGCGATCCAGCCGCACGCAGTCGGCCCAGCTGCCAGGTTGTAGGCGGCCGCGTTCTTGAAGGCCGAGGTAATCGGCAGGGAATTGCGAAAGACGTTGCGAAGCCTCGGCGATCGGCAAACCGATCTTCACCAGATTGCGCAGTGCCTGATCCATGGTCAGGGTGCTGCCGGCCAGGGTGCCGTCGGGCAAACGCACGCCGCCCAGGCACTTGGTCACGGTGTGGCTGCCGAGCTTGTATTCACCGTCGGGCATCCCGGCGGCGGCAGTGGAATCGGTGACGCAATACAGGCACGGGATAGCGCGCAGGGCCACCCGCATGGCGCCGGGATGCACGTGCAGCAAATCCGGAATCAATTCGGCATATTTGGCGTGGGCCAGCGCCGCACCGACGATGCCCGGTTCGCGATGATGCAGCGGGCTCATGGCGTTGTAGAGGTGAGTGAAACTGCTGGCACCGGCCGCCAGCGCGGCGACGCCTTCCTCGTAACTGCCAAGGGTGTGGCCGATTTGCATGCGGATGCCGCGAGCGCTGAGCGTGCGGATCAAGGCATCGTGGCCGGCGATTTCCGGGGCGATGGTGATCACCCGGATCGGTGCCAGCGCCAGGTATTCCTCGACTTCGGCCATCAACGCGGTGTGGGCGAAATTCGGCTGAGCGCCCAGTTTTCCAGGGTTGATGTACGGGCCTTCGAGGTGCACGCCGAGTACTCGGGCGCTGCCTGTTGGCCGCTGCTCGCAGAACTCGCCGACGGCTTTGAGCACGCTGGAAATCTCTGCCGGCGGCGCGGTCATGGTGGTCGCCAGCAATGACGTGGTGCCAAAACGCACGTGGGTCTTGGTGATGGTTTCGAAGGCAGGCGCGCCTTCCATGATGTCTTTGCCGCCGCCGCCGTGAACGTGCAGGTCGATGAAGCCGGGCAGCAGATAGGGCAAGTCGTTGTCGGCCGGATCGCACGGCACGCCTTCGATGGACACGACCTTGCCGTGTTGGTGAATCAGCCGGCCGCGAACCCAGCCGTGGGCGGTGAGGATGTTGTCTTCGGACATGATCGGTTCTCGGTTTTAGCAGCGAAGCTCTTTATCTACGCAGCTCTGCGACAAAATCGTAGTAGTCGTTGCGGCAGTAGGTGTCGGTGACTTCGATCGGTGTGTTGTCTTCCAGGTAGCCGACCCGAGTCATCAGCAGCATGGCGGTGCCGGGGGCGATGCCGACGAGGGCGGCGAATTCGTCCGAGGCGTTGATCGCCTGGATGTGCTGCAGCGCGCGGACAATCGGCTTGCCGATGCCGTCGAGGTATTCGTAGAGGGAGTCGCCCACCGCTTGCGGCTTGGGAATGATCGAGGCGGGCAGGGTGCTCATCTCGATCGCCATCACCGTGTCGTCGGCTTTGCGCAGGCGCTTGAGCCGCGCGACCTTGTCGTTGGGCGAGAGGCCGAGGCGGATCAGTTCTTCGTGGGTCGGCGGCGTGATCTCACGTTCCAGCCATTGCGAGCCGGGGACGAAGCCCTTGAGGCGCAACATTTCGCTGAAACCCGAGAGGCGCGACAGCGGTTGTTCGAGGCGCGGCGTGATGAATGTGCCGGAACCCTGGTTGCGGCGGATCAGGCCTTGCTCGAACAAGACTTCCAGCGCCTTGCGTGCCGTGACGCGTGAGATGCCCAGCAGCTCGCTGAGGTTGCGCTCCGAGGGCATCGCCTGCTCGGCTTTCCACTGGCCGGCATGAATCGCCGCTTCCAGATTGCGCGCCAGTTGCAGGTACAACGGCGTGGGCTGGGTGTCGTCAGGGCGTAGGGCCTGGAGGTCGTTCATGTAGGTTTGGTCCGATGCGGATATAGGATTGTTGTCGCTCGGTGGTGGGCGAAAATTAATACCACTTGAATACCATGTCAATGCCACCACTTTGCACTTGGCACGAGAAAGCCTGCCCTGTAGAGCGTAGTGAATGGGGTTTGGTTTTAAGTGGTATTAGAGGTGGGGATTTTGAGCGCAAAGATCGCCGCGTGCGGTAACGCATGTCGGGAGGATTGGTATCTTCACGTCAGGCGTTACCGCAGGCTGTGTTCTTTTGAAATTATTTTTGGAGGAGCGACCGAAGGTAGCGCTCAAAAGAAGAAGTTGCGGCTGGCGCGGTTCATTGTGGCGAGGGGCTTTAGCAAAGCGTCGCACCGCCCCGTTCGGCTGCGAAGCAGTCGTGAAACCAGCCGACGCGGTGAATCAGGGATAATGCAATGGGGGGGTTTAGCACTGCTGCGCAGCGCAACGGGGATAAATCCCCTCGCCACAAAAGCCCATCGCCAGTCTGGAAAGTCTTTCACCCGTCCGGGAAGCTTCAGGTTACGGGCGGATTTCGATCATCGTGCCATCCGGCACCAGGCCCCAAACCTCACGCATGTCCATGTTGCGCATGGCAATGCAGCCGTCGGTCCAGTCCAGGGTGTGGAACAGGTCTTCCGGGGTCTCTTCGGTGTCCGGTGTGCCGTGGATCATGATCATGCTGCCAGGCGGGACGCCTTCGCGCCGCGCGCGGGCAGAGTCGCTGACGTTCGGGTAGGAGATGTGCATCGCCAGGTTGAATTTATCGCTGACCTTGCGCCAGTCCAGCCAATAGAAACCTTCAGGCGTGCGCTTGTCGCCTTCCATCAGCTTTGGACCCTTCGGCCGTTTGCCCAGGGAAATGCGATAGGTCTTGAGCGGCTTGCCGTCATTGATCAATTGCAATTGGTGGGCGGATTTGAGCACCAGAACTTTTTCGATGACTTTGCCGTTCAGGGTTTCCGCAACGGAAGCCTGTGACATGGCGACGAACGACAAGCAAAACACGGCAAGCAACCAGCGCATTGAAACGATATCCCTGAAAGGTGTCGCGACTATTTAGTTAGTTATAGGTGATTTTGAAGCCAGGAGCTTTATGTGATGGCAGGCTGAGCAAGCGGCGGGATCGATTCGGACCGCACGGGGTAGACCTCGGTCCGCCGGTCAGCGAAGAAGTATTCTAAGGTACGGCCCACCGTGCGGAAAGCCAACTCGGACCACGGGATGTCGGCTTCGTCGAAAAGCTGCACTTCCAGGCTCTCGGGGCCGGCAGAAAAATCCAGGTCCACCAGCTCCGCGCGAAAGAACACATGCACCTGACTGATGTGCGGTACGTCGATCAACGTATAGATGCTCAGGTTGCGCACCCGTGCGCAGGCTTCCTCGGCCGTCTCGCGTATAGCCGCCTGTTCGATGGTTTCACCGTTTTCCATGAAGCCGGCGGGCAGGGTCCAGTAACCGCGCCGAGGCTCGATGGCGCGTCGGCACAGCAGCACTTTCGAGCCCCAGGTCGCCACGCAACCGGCGACGATATTGGGGTTCTGATAGTGAATCGCCTGACAGCTGTCACAGACAAAACGCAGGCGCGAATCACCTTCGGGAATGCGCTGGGTGACCGGGTTGCCGCACTGGCTGCAAAATTTCATGCTTGGGTTCCTGAATGCTGCGCCTATCTTGGCGTGCGACGGTGTCTGTCGGCAAGTTGTCGTTTAGCGACATGCAGTGGTTATGGGGTTGGGCGGCCGGTGTGATTGGTGCATGATGCAAAGTAGAGAATAAATCGAGAAGACTCATGCTGGACGAGCTACTTCACCGGGTAAGCAGCCACACGCCGCGTACCCTGGAAACCGATCGACGTTTCCCCGAGGCCGCGGTACTGGTGCCCATCACCCGCAGTGACGAACCGGAGCTGGTTCTGACCCTGCGCGCCAGTGGGCTCTCGACCCATGGCGGTGAAGTCGCCTTCCCCGGTGGGCGGCGTGACCCCGAAGACCCGGACCTGATTTTTACCGCGCTACGCGAAGCCGAAGAAGAAATCGGCTTGCCGCCGGGGCTGGTCGAAGTGATCGGCCCGCTGAGCCCGCTGATCTCCCTGCACGGCATCAAGGTCACCCCCTATGTCGGTGTGATTCCGGACTTTGTTGAGTACCGGGCCAACGACGCCGAGATCGCCGCAGTCTTCAGCGTACCGCTGGAGTTCTTCCGCGAGGATCCTCGGGAACATACCCATCGCATCGATTATCAGGGCCGTAGTTGGTACGTGCCGAGTTATCGTTATGGCGAGTACAAGATCTGGGGCCTGACGGCGATCATGATCGTCGAGTTGATCAACCTGCTCTATGACGCCGACATCAGCCTGCACCACCCACCCAAAAGCTTTATCAATATTTGAAGCCATCGTTCGTATGGCGTGAAACGCGGCTGCCTGAGCCTTGAGGACAAAAAGAAGATGAAATATCGCTTGGGCGACGCCCGCGTCGAAACCCATCCGCAGAGCTGGGTCGCACCCAATGCCGTGCTGGTGGGCAAGGTCAAGTTGGAAGAGGGCGCCAACGTCTGGTTCAACGCCGTGTTGCGTGGCGACAACGAACTGATCCTGATTGGCAAGAACAGCAACGTCCAGGACGGCACGGTGATGCACACCGACATGGGCTACCCGCTGACCATCGGCACCGGCGTGACCATCGGCCACAACGCCATGCTTCATGGCTGCACCGTGGGCGATTACAGCCTGATCGGCATTAATGCCGTGATTCTCAACGGTGCGAAAATCGGCAAGAACTGCATCATCGGCGCCAACTCGCTGATCGGTGAGGGCAAGGAGATTCCCGACGGCTCACTGGTCATGGGCTCGCCCGGTAAAGTGGTGCGCGAGTTGACTGAACAGCAGAAGAAAATGCTCGAAGCCAGCGCCGCCCACTATGTGCATAACTCCCAGCGTTACGCCCGTGACCTGGTTGAGCAGGAAGAATGAACACGCCCGAACGCCCGGTGCGATCGCCCTGTGTAAATATCTGTGCGCTGGACGAGGATGATGTTTGCACCGGGTGTCAGCGTACGGTGGAAGAGATCACTCGCTGGAGCCGGATGGACAACGAAGAGCGCCGCAAGGTGTTGGGGTTGTGTCATGAACGGGCCAAATCCAGTGGTTTGCTCTGGATGTTGCCTTCCAAATCCGACTCCTGAGGTGCGGCCTTCGCGGGCAAGCCTCGCTCCTACAGGTCTGGGGCGATTTGCATGATGCGTTCAAACTGTAGGAGCGAGGCTTGCCCGCGAAGGCGTCCCCACTGACGCTAACACCTCCATTGGCCGGACCCCACTACCTGAAGTACCCTGTGCGCCTTGAATTCTCAGGCCTTCCACACCCCCATGTTTTTCCTGATCGCCTACATCAGCAGCGTCGTACTGATCAACTACGCCTTCTCCACAGCCCCGCACCTGGACATCATCTGGTCCGCCTGGGGCGGGTTGGTGTTTGTCTTGCGTGACATGGTGCAAACGCGCTTTGGCCATGGCGCCATCGCGGCGATGCTCGCGGCGCTGGTCCTGTCCTATGTCACTTCTGATCCGTCCATCGCTATGGCCAGCGCCACAGCCTTCGCGGTGTCCGAATGCATCGATTGGCTGGTGTTCAGTATTACCAAGCGCCCGCTGCACGATCGCCTGTGGATAAGTTCGGCCCTGAGCATTCCCCTCGATACCTTCATCTTCTTCGGCATGATCGACGCCTTCACCCCGGCCGTGATCCTCACCGCCATGGGTTCGAAGTTCGCTGGCGTGACGGTCGTGTGGCTGATCATGGCCTGGCGCTTGCGCAAACAGGCCATCGCCAGCTGAAGCCAAACCCTTCGGTTCATGTAAAATGCCGCGCTTTCTCCCCATGGGAAGCGTGCCAGGCACCGCGACCCTCGATGATCCGCTTCTTGAGGACCTGAGATGACCCGTATCGGAACTCCATTGTCGCCAACCGCGACCCGCGTATTGCTGTGTGGCTGTGGCGAGTTGGGCAAGGAAGTGGTGATCGAGCTGCAACGCCTGGGCGTTGAAGTGATTGCCGTCGACCGGTACGCCAACGCGCCGGCCATGCAAGTTGCGCATCGCAGCCACGTGATCAACATGCTCGACGGCGCTGCCCTGCGCGCCGTGATCGAAGCCGAGAAGCCGCACTTCATCGTGCCGGAAATCGAAGCCATCGCCACCGCGACCCTGGTCGAACTGGAAGCCGAAGGCTTCACCGTGATCCCGACCGCGCGCGCTGCGCAGCTGACCATGAACCGCGAAGGCATCCGTCGCCTGGCCGCTGAAGAGCTGGACCTGCCGACCTCGCCGTACCACTTCGCCGACACCTTCGAGGACTACAGCAAGGCCGTCCAGGACCTGGGCTTCCCGTGCGTGGTCAAGCCAGTGATGAGTTCGTCAGGCAAAGGCCAGAGCCTGCTGCGCAGCGCCGATGATGTGAAAAGCGCGTGGGATTACGCTCAAGATGGCGGTCGCGCCGGTAAAGGTCGCGTGATCGTCGAAGGTTTCATCGACTTCGACTACGAAATCACTTTGCTGACCGTACGCCACGTGGGCGGCACGACCTTCTGCGCGCCAGTCGGTCACCGTCAGGAGAAGGGCGACTATCAGGAATCCTGGCAGCCACAAGCCATGAGCCCGATCGCCCTGGCGGAATCCGAGCGCGTTGCCAAAGCTGTTACCGAAGCCTTGGGTGGCCGTGGTCTGTTTGGTGTCGAGCTGTTCATCAAAGGTGATCAGGTATGGTTCAGTGAGGTCTCGCCGCGCCCGCATGACACCGGTCTGGTGACCCTGATTTCCCAGGACCTGTCGCAGTTCGCGCTGCACGCACGCGCGATTCTGGGCCTGCCGATTCCGTTGATCCGTCAGTTCGGGCCTTCGGCTTCGGCGGTGATTCTGGTGGAAGGGCAGTCGACCCAGACCGCTTTCGCCAATCTGGGGGCTGCGCTGAGCGAGCCGGACACGGCGTTGCGCCTGTTCGGTAAGCCAGAGGTGAATGGCCAGCGTCGGATGGGCGTGGCGTTGGCGCGGGATGAGTCGATTGAAGCGGCTCGTGCAAAAGCCACCCGCGCATCCCAAGCTGTCGTAGTCCAGCTGTAATCGAGGCGCGCCATTCGCGAGTTAGCCCGCTCCCACAGGATCACGCGGTCCCTGTAGGAGCGAGGCTTGCCCGCGAAGCTTTTTCTGTCAGGCCACCCGATTCAGATCGTTATGCCGCGTCTCTTTCAGGCACAGCACCGCAATCAAGCTCAGCACCGCCGCCCCCGACACATACCCGCCGACATAACTCAAACCACCCATCGCCACCAGCTTCTGTGCGAAGAACGGCGCCGCCGAGGCCCCGACAATGCCGCCCAGATTGTAGGCCGCCGACGCACCGGTATAACGCACGTGAGTTGGGAACAGCTCCGGCAGCAGCGCGCCCATCGGCGCAAACGTCACGCCCATCAGAAACAGCTCGATGCACAGGAACAGCGCCACGCCCCAGGTCGAGCCTTGGGTCAGCAGCGGTTCCATCAGAAATCCGGACAAAATCGCCAGCACGCCACCGATGATCAGCACCGGTTTGCGCCCGTAACGGTCGCTGGCCCAGGCCGACAACGGTGTTGCCGCCGCCATGAACAATACGGCGAAGCACAGCAGCCCGAGGAAGGTTTCGCGGCTGTAGCCAAGTGTCGCCACGCCATAACTCAACGAAAATACGGTCGAGATGTAGAACAGTGCGTAACACACCACCATCGACCCGGCACCCAGCAGCATCGGCACCCAGTACTGACTGAACAGCTCGACCAGGGGGATCTTCACTCGCTCCTGACGGGCCATGGCGTTGGCGAACACCGGAGTTTCGTGGAGTTTAAGTCGCACGTAGAGGCCCACCATCACCAGCGCGGCACTGAGCAGGAACGGAATCCGCCAGCCCCACGAGCGGAATTGCTCGTCATTCAGGGTCATGGCCAACGTCAGAAACAGGCCGTTAGCTGCCAGAAAACCAATCGAAGGGCCGAGCTGCGGGAACATGCCGAACCAGGCGCGCCTGCCCTTGGGCGCATTCTCCGTCGCCAGCAGTGCCGCACCACCCCATTCGCCGCCCAACCCAAGGCCTTGGCCGAAACGCAGCACGCAGAGCAGGATCGGCGCCCAGGCCCCGATGCTGTCGTAACCCGGCAATACGCCGATCAGCGTGGTGCATACACCCATCAATAGCAGCGAAGCGACCAGTGTCGATTTGCGCCCGATGCGGTCACCGAAGTGGCCAAACAGCGCCGAGCCCAAGGGTCTTGCAAGGAAAGCGATGCCGAAGGTGAGGAACGCCGACAGCATCTGGGCGGTGCCGGAGGTCTGCGGAAAGAACACCGGACCGATCACCAGCGCAGCGGCGGTGGCATAGACGTAGAAGTCGTAAAACTCGATGGCAGTGCCGATAAAACTCGCCGTGGCCACGCGGGTGGCGGAGTTCGTCGGTTGGGTAGGCGCGTCGATATAAGTCGTGCTGGTCGTCATGCGGTTATCCCTGACAGTCATGTGCCCCAGTGGAGCGAATTATTATGGTCGAACACTCAGGGATGTGGGAGTGAGGCGCGGCCGCTGTTCAAGGTAGGAACATTCGTCGGTGTAGTGCGGATATTGCCGATGGACTGGCCGGAACCTGCTGCGTGCGGGGTAAGCACGTGGTCCGGCGGGGCTTGGGTAAGCGGATTTGATTATAGGAAGGTGGCTAACGATCAAACAAGTGGCCAATCGCTGGCGACGACAACCAGCGACCAGTGACTAAGATTGGGAATCAAATTGTGGCGAGGGGATTTATCCCCGTTGGGCTGCGAAGCAGCCCCGAGAGGTTTGCCTGATTGCAGAGATTTTGGCGCTGCTTCGCAACGCAACGGGGATAAATCCCCACACCACAGATAAATCCCCCAATACAGAGGAGGTGTCACGGTTTAGACGACTGCCGGAACCGAGCTGGTATGCCAGATCAGCACGCGCGTGACGCGATTGTCTTCCGTCTCCAGAATCTCCAGGCGATAACGCCCGATCTTCAGGCAAACCGCACTGTCCGGAATCGTCTCCAGCGCCTCGGTCACCAACCCGTTAAGGGTTTTCGGGCCATCGCTGGGCAGGTGCCAACCCAGGCTCTTGTTCAATTCGCGAATCGACGCCGCACCCTCGATCACCAGACGCCCATCGGCCTGCGGATGGATATGCGGGTTGTCCAGGCTGTGCTGGCTTTCGAATTCGCCGACGATTTCTTCGAGAATGTCTTCCAGGGTCACGATGCCGAGCACTTCGCCGTATTCGTCGACCACCATGCCCAGGCGCCGCTGCTGCTTGTGGAAATTCAGAAGTTGCAGTTGCAGCGGAGTGCTTTCCGGCACGAAGTACGGTTCGTGACTGGCGGCCAGCAGCGCTTCGAGGGTCAGGCTTGAATCGGTCAGCAAGTGGCGGATCTGCCGGGTATTGAGCACCGCTTCGACCTGATTGATGTCGCTGTGGAACACCGGCAGGCGGGTGCGCTTGTTGTTGCGCAGTTGCTCGATGATCTCTGCGAGGGAGTCGTCGAGGTTGATCCCGTCGACGTCACTGCGCGGCACCAGAATGTCGTTGACCGTGATGTTGTCGAGCGCGTGGATGCCCGCCAGCGGGTGTGGGCGGCAGACGGCTTGATCGTAATCGTCATTCCGGTCGTTCGGGCTTTCGTCTTCGCTCTGTTGCACCACTTTGACTTTGCGGGCAAACGGTCGCATCAGCAGCTGGGTGAAGCCATTGAGCAGCCAGGCGGCCGGGTAGATGATTTTCAGTGGCGCGCCGAGCAACGTGTTGCCCAGGGCCAGGACCGCGTCGGGATAGCGCACGGCGAGGGTGCGGGGCAGGTAGTCGGCAAACACCAGAAGCGCGGCGCCTGCACCCAAGCAGGCAATCCACGGACCGTTTTCTGCCCAGATAAAGATCGCCAGCAGGGTGCTGATAACCACGGCCAGTGCGCGGCACAAGGTATTGCAGAAGATCAGGCTATTGAGCGGGAAGCTCAGCTTCGCTACCGGTTTGTCGCTGGAACGCGATGCGGTTCGCTGGGCCAACAAATATTGTTGCGCGGTTTCGATGGCGGTAAACAGCCCCGACCATAAAATCAGCAGAACCAGTACCGCGAGCATCGGCCCTATGGGCAAGTCGTCCATTAATGCCGCCCGTCAGATATGCAGGATGTATTCACGGACCAGCTTGCTGCCGAAGTACGCCAGCATCAGCAGGCAGAAACCGGCGAGGGTCCAGCGAATAGCCTTGTGTCCGCGCCAGCCGAGGCGGTTACGGCCCCAAAGCAGCACGCTAAAGACGATCCAGGCCAGGCAAGCCAGTAGAGTTTTGTGCACCAGGTGCTGGGCGAACAGGTTGTCGACGAACAACCAGCCGGACAGCAGCGACAGCGAAAGCAGGGTCCAGCCGGCCCAGAGGAAGCCGAACAACAGGCTTTCCATGGTTTGCAGCGGCGGGAAGTTCTTGATCAACCCCGACGGGTGTTTGTGCTTGAGCTGATGGTCCTGGACCAGCAGCAACAAGGCCTGAAACATCGCGATGGTGAACATGCCGTAAGCGAGGATCGACAGCAGGATGTGGGCGAGAATGCCCGGCTCTTCGTCGATGATCTGCACCGTGCCGGCGGGGGCGAACTGCGCCAGCAGCACCGTGGCGGCACCGAGCGGGAACAGCAATATAAGCAGGTTTTCCACCGGGATCCGCGAACAGGCCAGCAGGGTCAGGGCGATGACCGCCGCGGCAATCAGGCTGGCGGCACTGAAAAAGTCCAGGCCGAGGCCGATCGGTGTCAGCAGGTGGGTAAACAGGCTGGCGCTGTGAGCCAGCACGGCAAGTACGCCGAGCGTGACCAGCAGGCGTTTGTTCGCCTTGGCTCCGGTGGCCAGACGAGTGCCTTGATAGAGGGTCGCAGCGGCATATAAGCAGGCGGCGGCGAGGGTAGTCAGCAAACTGGGTGACAAGGGGAGCATAAATCCTGTTAGGCAAGCCCGAAAGGCGCTGAGTTTGGCATAGAACCCCCGCAGCACGAAAGACCATGCAACCTGACGATGAGGTGTCCGCCAGACGCAGTCTTCGCTATAATCCGCGACCTGCCCACGCCGCAGGCTCGCCGAGCACATGTTTATTCCGGTCTGGGCCGCCATTATCCCGGTCTACACAGGGCCTGAAAGGATCGCGCAATGTTTGAAAACTTAACCGACCGTCTCTCGCAAACGCTGCGCCATGTCACCGGCAAGGCCAAGCTGACCGAGGACAACATCAAAGACACCCTGCGCGAAGTGCGCATGGCGTTGCTCGAAGCCGACGTCGCCTTGCCGGTGGTGAAAGACTTCGTCAATTCGGTCAAGGAGCGCGCCGTCGGCACCGAGGTGTCGCGCAGCCTGACGCCGGGCCAGGCCTTCGTGAAGATCGTCCAGGCCGAACTCGAAAGCCTGATGGGCGCCGCCAACGAAGATTTGAACCTGAGCGCCGTTCCGCCTGCCGTGGTGTTGATGGCCGGTTTGCAGGGTGCGGGTAAAACCACCACCGCCGGCAAACTCGCGCGCTTCCTTAAAGAGCGCAAGAAGAAGTCGGTCATGGTCGTGTCTGCGGACGTTTACCGTCCGGCGGCGATCAAGCAGCTGGAAATGCTCGCCGGTGAAGTCGGCGTAACCTTCTTCCCGTCCGATCTGAGCCAGAAGCCGGTCGACATCGCGCAAGCGGCTATAAAAGAAGCAAAGCTTAAGTTTATTGATGTGGTCATCGTCGATACCGCCGGTCGTCTGCACATCGACGAAGAGATGATGGGCGAGATCAAGGCGCTGCACGCCGCGATCAACCCGGTCGAAACCTTGTTCGTGGTCGACGCCATGACCGGCCAGGACGCCGCCAACACGGCCAAGGCCTTCGGCGACGCATTGCCGCTGACCGGTGTGATCCTGACCAAGGTCGACGGTGACGCTCGTGGCGGTGCCGCACTTTCTGTCCGTGCCATCACTGGCAAGCCGATCAAATTCATCGGTATGGGCGAGAAGAGCGAAGCGCTCGAGCCGTTCCACCCCGAGCGTATTGCTTCGCGCATCCTCGGCATGGGCGACGTGCTCAGCCTGATCGAACAGGCCGAAGCGACCCTCGACAAGGACAAGGCCGACAAACTGGCCAAGAAGCTGAAGAAGGGCAAGGGCTTCGACCTCGAAGACTTCCGCGATCAGCTGCAACAGATGAAGAACATGGGCGGTCTCGGCGGCCTCATGGACAAACTGCCGAACATCGGCGGCGTGAACCTGGCGCAGATGGGCAATGCCCAGGGCGCGGCAGAGAAACAATTCAAGCAGATGGAAGCCATCATCAATTCCATGACCCCGGCCGAGCGCCGCGACCCTGACCTGATCAGCGGTTCGCGCAAACGTCGGATTTCGTTGGGTTCCGGCACTCAGGTGCAGGACATCGGTCGCTTGATCAAGCAGCACAAGCAGATGCAGAAGATGATGAAGAAATTCTCCGCAAAAGGCGGAATGGCCAAAATGATGCGCGGCATGGGCGGTATGTTGCCCGGCGGCGGCATGCCGAAAATGTAAAGAATTCGCGCAAGGGCTTGCTCTTGCGCAGCCCACACGGAAGTGGGATCTCCAGCAAACCCGCACTTGGCGGGAGCTGACTGGCCGTTTTCAACGACGGCTCTATAGCAAATCTGGATGGCGTCCGATAGGCCGCCGGAAAAAGACATTTGCAAAAGTCCGGATATTCCTTAGAATATGCGGCCTTTCGGGCACCTATGCCCGCTGTGCCTTTAGATTTGCAGCACCGACTACAGGAACGATGTTCACATGCTAACAATCCGTCTTGCCCTTGGCGGCTCCAAAAAGCGCCCGTTTTACCACTTGACCGTAACCGACAGCCGCAACCCGCGCGACGGTTCGCACAAGGAACAGGTTGGTTTCTTCAACCCTGTTGCTCGTGGTCAAGAAGTCCGTCTGTCCGTGAACCAAGAGCGCGTAGCCTACTGGCTGAGCGTTGGTGCACAACCTTCTGAGCGTGTTGCTCAGTTGTTGAAGGACGCTGCTAAGGCTGCGGCCTGAGCAATATGAGCGCGACGCCTGCTGTTGCTGATGATTTGATCGTTATCGGCAAGATTTATTCTGTTCATGGCGTTCGCGGCGAAGTGAAGGTGTATTCCTTTACTGATCCGACTGAAAACCTGTTGCAGTACAAAACCTGGACGCTCAAGCGCGAAGGCAATGTGAAACAGGTCGAGCTGGTCAGCGGACGTGGGAACGACAAGTTCCTGGTCGCAAAGCTCAAGGGTCTTGATGATCGTGAAGAAGCTCGTCTTCTTGCGGGTTATGAGATCTGCGTGCCGCGCAACCTGTTCCCTGAATTGACCGACGGCGAGTACTACTGGTACCAGCTGGAAGGTCTGAAGGTCATTGATCAACTTGGGCAATTGCTCGGGAAAATCGATCATCTTCTGGAAACCGGCGCCAATGATGTAATGGTGGTCAAGCCTTGCGCTGGCAGCCTGGATGATCGCGAACGCCTGTTGCCCTATACGGAGCAATGCGTGTTGGCCGTCGACCTCGCCGCGGGCGAGATGAAGGTGGAATGGGATGCGGACTTCTAAGCGTGGCTAACTTGCGCGTAGAAGTGATCAGTTTGTTTCCCGAGATGTTCTCCGCCATCAGCGAGTACGGCATCACCAGTCGTGCGGTGAAACAGGGGCTGTTGCAGCTCACCTGTTGGAATCCGCGAGACTACACGACGGATCGACATCACACTGTAGACGATCGCCCATTTGGCGGTGGTCCGGGCATGGTGATGAAGATCAAACCCCTGGAAGATGCACTGGTTCAGGCCAAGGCAGCAGCCGGGGAGGCGGCGAAGGTAATTTACCTGTCCCCCCAAGGCCGTCAACTGACTCAGTCGGCGGTACGCGAGTTGGCGAATCTGGATGCATTGATCCTGATTGCCGGCCGCTATGAAGGCATTGACGAGCGTTTTATAGAGGCTCATGTCGATGAAGAGTGGTCGATTGGCGACTATGTACTGTCTGGCGGCGAGCTGCCGGCGATGGTCCTGATCGATGCGGTTACACGACTGCTGCCTGGAGCTTTAGGGCATGCGGACTCCGCCGAGGAAGATTCCTTTACGGATGGTTTGCTGGATTGCCCGCACTACACCCGACCTGAGGTGTATGCGGATCAGCGTGTTCCCGACGTGTTGCTAAGTGGCAATCACGCGCATATCCGGCGTTGGCGTTTACAGCAGTCCCTTGGTAGGACCTTTGAACGACGCGCCGATCTTCTGGAAAGCCGCTCGCTTTCTGGAGAAGAGAAGAAGCTGCTCGAGGAATACATCCGCGAGCGGGACGATAGTTAACAACGTATCGATGGTAAGTCCGTTGATTTACCTTAGGAGCACAGCATGACTAACAAAATCATCCTTGCACTCGAAGCAGAGCAGATGACCAAAGAGATCCCTACCTTTGCCCCGGGCGACACCATTGTCGTTCAGGTGAAAGTGAAGGAAGGCGACCGTTCGCGTCTGCAAGCGTTCGAAGGTGTTGTTATCGCCAAGCGTAACCGCGGCGTAAACAGTGCTTTCACCGTTCGTAAAATCTCCAACGGTGTTGGCGTAGAGCGTACTTTCCAGACCTACAGCCCGCAAATCGACAGCATGGCCGTTAAACGTCGCGGTGACGTACGTAAAGCCAAGCTGTACTACCTGCGTGACCTGTCCGGTAAAGCAGCTCGCATCAAGGAAAAACTGGCTTAAGTCCAGCTTCCGATGCAGAAAAAAGCAGCCTACGGGCTGCTTTTTTGTTGCCTGCGATTTATCGGTGCTGCCGGGGTATGCGTGCCTGGTCCGGGACCGAGTTGCGGCGTTCGCGGGCAAGCCTCGCTCCTACAGGATTGAATCGTTTTTCAATCCTGTAGGAGCGAGGCTTGCCCGCGAATCGATCTACCAACACCGCGTTTACATCAGGCTCTATAAAGCCTCAGCAGGCTATGAAAGACTTGCCGTCAGTTTTCCAGTGACCTGAGCCTCTATGCCTGCCATCGATCATCCCCTGATAGACCAATTCCTCGACGCTCTCTGGCTGGAGAAAGGCCTCTCCGACAACACCCGCGATGCCTACCGCAGTGACCTGGCCTTGTTCAACGGCTGGCTGCAGGACACGGGCCTGGAACTGATCAACGCCGGCCGCGAGTTGATCCTCGATCACCTGGCCTGGCGCCTGGAGCAAAACTACAAACCCCGTTCCACAGCGCGATTTCTCTCCGGTGTGCGTGGGTTTTATCGCTATCTGCTGCGTGAAAAGCTGATCGCCGTCGATCCGACCTTGCGCGTCGATATGCCCCAGCTGGGTAGGCCGTTGCCCAAATCTCTGTCGGAAGCAGACGTGGAAGCGCTGCTGAAGGCACCGGACTTGAGTGAGGCTATCGGTCAGCGTGACCGCGCCATGCTCGAAGTGCTTTACGCGTGCGGCTTACGGGTGACGGAGTTGATCAGCCTGACGCTGGAGCAGGTCAATCTGCGCCAGGGTGTGCTGAGGGTGATGGGCAAGGGCAGCAAGGAGCGGCTGGTGCCGATGGGCGAGGAGGCGATTGTCTGGGTCGAGCGTTATATGCGTGATGGCCGCCAAGAGCTGCTCGGCGGGCGTCCCAGCGATGTCATGTTTCCCAGTCAGCGCGGCGAGCAGATGACCCGTCAGACCTTCTGGCACCGCATCAAGCACCAGGCCAAGGTCGCCGGGATCGGCAAGTCGCTGTCGCCGCATACCTTGCGTCATGCCTTCGCCACGCACTTGCTCAACCATGGCGCTGACTTGCGTGTGGTGCAAATGCTGCTGGGTCACAGCGATCTGTCGACTACCCAGATCTACACCCACGTCGCCCGCGCACGCCTGCAAGACCTGCACGCCAAACACCACCCGCGCGGATAGCGCAATTCCTGACGCGGAATGCTCACCTGTGGCGAGGGGACTTATCGGAACGCCGCACCGCCCCGTTGGGTTGCGTAGCAGCCCCAAAAAATGGGACTGCAGCGCAGTCCAGCGGGGATAAATCCCCTCGCCACAATAATGGGTGTCAGCAGTGCGGTGTCTTTGTCACCCGCATTCGGCCACACAGCCCTTATGTGGTAGGCTTTGCCGGTTTGCACGATGGGCGGTTATGACCCGGTGTTTCGGCACGGGCGTTCTGATCGTCCCATTTGTCCGTCTTCAGGAGTTCTCATGCGTCTGACCCAGATTTTCGCCGCCGCAGCCATTGCGTTGGTCAGCACCTTTGCCGTCGCCGATGACGCGGCCGACAAAGCGATTCGTAAAAGTCTGGAAAACCTCCAGCTCGAAGTACCGGTAGAAAGCATCTCCGCCAGCCCTCTGCCCGGCCTGTACGAAGTCAAACTTCAAGGCAGCCGCGTGCTCTACGCCAGCGCCGATGGCCAATACGTGGTTCAGGGCTACATGTTCCAGCTCAAGGACGGCAAACCGATCAACCTGACCGAGAAGACCGAACGCCTGGGCGTGTCCAAACTGGTCAACGCCATTCCAGTCGCGGAAACCGTGGTCTACCCGGCGATCGGCGAAACCAAATCGCACATCACCGTATTCACCGACACCACTTGCCCGTACTGCCACAAACTGCACGCCGAAGTGCCTGAGTTGAACAAGCGCGGCATTGAAGTGCGTTACGTCGCGTTCCCGCGCCAGGGCCTGGGCTCGCCGGGTGACGAACAGCTGCAAGCGGTGTGGTGCTCGAAAGACAAGAAAGCGGCCATGGACAAAATGGTCGACGGCAAGGAAATCAAGGCCGCCAAGTGCGATAACCCGGTTTCCAAACAGTTCGCCCTGGGTCAGTCGATCGGCGTGAACGGCACACCGGCCATCGTTTTGGCGGACGGCCAGGTCATTCCGGGCTACCAGCCTGCGCCACAAGTCGCCAAACTGGCGCTGGACGCGAAATAAATTTGCATCGTCACGGTCAGCCATTGACGATCATGGTCCGGCGGTAACATTTGCTGGGCCATCAATAGAGAACCGCGAGCATGCGGTTGTTTTCACGGCCGGCCTTGAGTCGGCCGTTTTATGGGGAGTTCACAGTGAAACCGGTCAAAGTAGGCATCTGTGGGTTAGGGACCGTCGGTGGCGGTACCTTCAACGTACTTCAGCGCAACGCCGAGGAAATTGCTCGTCGTGCCGGGCGTGGAATCGAAGTGGCACAAATTGCCATGCGCACGCCAAAGCCTCAGTTCCAGACGACCGGTATTGCGATTACCAACGATGTCTTCGAAGTGGCCACGAACCCTGAGATCGACATCGTCATAGAGCTGGTGGGCGGCTACACCGTTGCCCGTGAGCTGGTACTCAAAGCGATCGAGAACGGAAAACATGTGGTAACCGCGAACAAGGCGTTGATCGCCGTTCACGGTAACGAAATTTTCGCCAAGGCCCGTGAGAAGGGCGTGATCGTTGCGTTCGAAGCCGCCGTGGCCGGTGGTATTCCGGTGATCAAGGCGATCCGTGAAGGCTTGTCCGCCAACCGCATCAACTGGGTGGCCGGGATCATCAACGGCACCGGCAACTTCATCCTCACCGAAATGCGCGAAAAGGGCCGGACCTTCGAAGACGTACTCGCCGAGGCGCAAGCCCTGGGTTACGCCGAAGCCGATCCGACCTTCGACGTTGAAGGCATCGACGCAGCCCACAAGCTGACGATCCTGGCCTCCATCGCGTTCGGTATCCCGCTGCAATTCGACAAGGCTTACACCGAAGGCATCACCAAGCTGACCACCGCTGACGTGAACTACGCCGAAGCGCTGGGCTATCGCATCAAGCACCTAGGCGTAGCGCGCAGCACCGCGGCCGGTATCGAACTGCGCGTGCACCCGACGCTGATCCCGGCCGATCGCCTGATCGCCAACGTCAACGGCGTGATGAACGCGGTGATGGTCAACGGCGACGCTGCTGGTTCGACCCTGTTCTACGGCGCCGGCGCCGGTATGGAGCCAACCGCTTCGTCGGTGATCGCCGACCTGGTGGACGTGGTTCGCGCCATGACGTCCGATCCGGAAAATCGCGTGCCGCACCTGGCCTTCCAGCCGGATTCGCTGTCGGCGCACCCGATCCTGCCGATCGAAGCCTGCGAAAGCGCCTACTACCTGCGCATCCAGGCCAAGGACCATCCGGGCGTGTTGGCCCAGGTCGCGAGCATCCTGTCGGAGCGCGGCATCAACATCGAATCGATCATGCAGAAAGAAGTCGAAGAGCATGACGGTCTGGTGCCGATGATCCTGCTGACCCACCGCGTGCTGGAACAGCACATGAACGACGCGATCGCCGCTCTGGAAGCCCTGACAGGTGTGGTCGGTCCGGTCGTACGGATCCGCGTCGAGCACCTGAACTAAGCCGTTATCGTTCACCGGGCCTGCGTGCGGGCCCGGGTTTGCGAACACTGTCTATTGGAGCCAGTCATGCGTTATATCAGTACCCGCGGCCAGGCACCGGCCCTGAATTTCGAAGATGTCCTGCTGGCCGGTCTCGCCACCGATGGCGGTCTGTACGTCCCGGAAAACCTGCCACGTTTCACCCAGGAAGAAATCGCTTCCTGGGCCGGTCTGCCGTACCACGAACTGGCCTTCCGGGTGATGCGCCCGTTCGTCACCGGCAGCATCCCGGATGCCGATTTCAAAAAGATCCTTGAAGAGACTTACGGCGTGTTCTCGCACAACGCCGTCGCGCCGCTGCGTCAACTGAACGGCAACGAATGGGTGCTGGAACTGTTCCACGGCCCGACCCTGGCGTTCAAGGATTTCGCCCTGCAACTGCTCGGTCGCTTGCTCGACTACGTGCTGGAAAAACGCGGCGAGCGCGTGGTGATTGTCGGCGCCACTTCCGGTGATACCGGTTCGGCTGCCATCGAAGGCTGCAAGCATTGCGAAAACGTCGACATCTTCATCCTGCACCCGCACAACCGCGTGTCTGAAGTGCAGCGTCGGCAGATGACCACCATTTTTGGCGAGAACATCCACAACATTGCCATCGATGGCAACTTCGATGACTGCCAGGAAATGGTCAAGGCAAGCTTCGCCGACCAAAGCTTCCTCAAAGGCACGCGTCTGGTGGCGGTGAATTCGATCAACTGGGCGCGGATCATGGCCCAGATCGTTTACTACTTCCACGCAGCCCTGCAGTTGGGCGGCCCGGCGCGTTCGGTGTCGTTCTCGGTGCCGACCGGCAACTTCGGCGACATCTTCGCCGGTTACCTGGCACGCAACATGGGTCTGCCGGTCAACCAGTTGATCGTCGCCACCAACCGCAACGACATCCTGCACCGCTTCATGAGCGGCAATCAGTACGTCAAGGAAACCCTGCACGCCACGCTGTCGCCGTCGATGGACATCATGGTCTCGTCGAACTTCGAACGCCTGCTGTTCGACCTGCACGGTCGCAACGGCGCCGCGATTGCCGGTTTGATGGACACCTTCAAGCAGGGTGGCGGTTTCAGCGTCGAAGAGGAACGCTGGACCGAAGCCCGCAAGTTGTTCGATTCCCTGGCCGTGGATGACGCTCAAACCTGCGAAACCATCGCCGAAGTCTACGAGCAAACCGGCGAGTTGCTGGATCCGCACACCGCCATCGGTGTGAAGGCTGCGCGCGAATGCCGTCGTAGCCTGGATATTCCAATGGTGATTCTCGGCACCGCCCATCCGGTCAAATTCCCGGATGCAGTGGAGAAAGCCAGCGTAGGAAAAGCGCTCGAACTACCTGCACATCTTTCTGATTTGTTTGAGCGAGATGAGCGTTGCACCGTGTTGCCGAATGATTTGAAAGCCGTGCAGGCCTTTGTCAGTCAGCATGGCAACCGCGGCAAGCCTCTGTAAGCGGTAAAAGCTGTCACATTTTGAAGCCCGTCTCCTGACGGGCTTTCTCATTTCTGCATGCCACACTTGTCGCGTTTTCGCCCCAGGAAGGACGGGCGAGTTGATCGCGAAGGAAGTGGTAATGCTGTTTTTCAGAGGGTTAAAGCCGGCCGTGTGCTGGATGTTTTTGATCGGCGTCCTGGGCATTGCTCAAGGAGGGGCGGCGGCTCAATTGGCGATTCCAGAATCCAGGGGATCGGGCGCCGGCGCCACCATCGAGCTGGATGCTCAGGAATCGAGATGGATTGCCGAGCACCCGCAAGTCATCGTCGCATCGGTGCAATACCCGCTTTATCTGTTCAAGGATGAGCACGGTCAATGGAGCGGTTTGAACAACGATCTGCTCAATCGCATCAGTGCCATGACGGGTTTGCAGTTTGTTCACGAAGAGTCGTTTTCTACCGATCAGTTGCTCGGGCGTCTGGAAAGTGGCGAGGCGGACATGAGCACCACCCTGGCAATGAATGACGAGCGTAAGGCGTTCCTGGATTTCAGTCATGCGTTCGGTGGCGCTGGGTGGGTGGTTGTCGGGCGGGCAGGTGCACCTGTCATGCACTCCCTGGAGCAGTTGGCAAAAAGAGTGCTGGTGCTGCCAGCCCGGCATGCACTCGAGGGCACGATTCGCCGCGACTACCCGGCGATCGAGTTGCGCACGGTCAAGACTTACGCCGAAGCCCGGGCGCTGGTTGAAAGTGGTGAAGCCTTTGCCACCATCGAAAATGAAATCGGAGCGCAGCTCTATCCGTTGGGACAACTCAAGGTCGGGCGGGCAGTGGAGGGCAAATGGGAGGCTGATCACCTTGCGGTTCGCAAAGGCCAGTCGCCATTGCTGAGCATTTTGAACAAGGCGCTTGAGGCCTTTCCTGCAGCTGAACTGCGCGCCATTCGCCTGAAATGGCTCAATGGGATCGCTCCCGCTCAACCTCCCTCTCCCTGGCGGCAGATGACGCACTGGGTTTGCTGGGGCATGTTTGTCGTCAGCCTGTTCGGTCTGCTTTCCCTGCTCTGGAACCGCAGGCTGGCAGCGCTGATCAAGCAGCGTATAGACGCTGAGAAAGGTCTGGGCGATCAGCTTGCGTTCCAGCAAGCGTTGATGGACGCCATGCCCGATCCGATGTTTGTTCGTGATCTGCAAGGGCGTTTGATCATGTGCAACAAAAGTTATGAGGAAAGCCTCGGCACCCGATTTGATCAGGTTCAGGGCCGACAGCTGATTGAACTCGATGTGTTGCCCAAAGAGACCGCAGCGCTGCTGCATGCCGAATTCATGGCTCAGATGGAGACTCGAAAGCCACGCTTCAGTGAACGTCAATTGATGTTCAAAAACGGTGCCAGGGACATCTACCAGTGGACGGTGCCGTTCTACAGTGTCGACGGTCAATTGCGAGGGTTGCTGGGCGGATGGACCGATATCGGTCACCGTACAAGGCAAATGTGAGTCGGCTGTTTTTTCCCTGTCATCTTTGCCGTGCATGCTCTATCGACCAGGGACGCAGACGCGTCTGCACCTGGAATCCAGAACTTTTTTCTCGGGCCAGTGGTCACTTACTGTGAATACGCCCCAGGCACTTTGTTTTCGGACTATTGAGTGGTGATCGAGATGGAAAGTATCAGTCTATTGCTCGGTGAGGCTCTGAGCCCGTATCAGGTCACGCTGACCCCGTCGGGCGCCCATGGCGAATGCCTGGTGACACTGAAGAATGCGACCGGCGCGATCGTGGTCGAACGGGCGTTCAATCAAGCCCAGTTAACCGATTACCGTCTGCTGACGGATGTCGTCGACGGCTTGCACCGCGACGTGCTGATTGCCGAAGGACGGCTGGAGCCCTGCGTCATCGCGGCTTTGCGTCACGCTGCCCAGGACAAGATCCTGGCCCGCCGAAATTGAATTTTTTTTTGTGGGAACCTTCCGGCTCTCAGGTCAGTCAGAGCATGTAACAGCAGGATCAAGCATTGTGCTCCGGTGCTTGTAGCTTGCTGTTACTGGTCTTTATGTAGGCCACGTTTAACCCCGAGTCGTCTCCCCACTTCTCGGGGTTTCTTTTGCCTGCGATTTGTCATTGCTGCGCCTGATGCTCGAAAAACACTCGGGCTTCTTCGAGGTAAGCGCTGCGACTTTCCGGGTCGAGCCACTCGGCATAGGCCTCGCTCAAGTGGTCGCGTGGAAGTTTGCGTAGCAGCTGGTTGATCTCGACGATCGCCTGCCGACCCATGGGCGTGTCGGTACAGCCGATGTAACCGGACAGGAATTTCTCCGCGCCACGAATCGGGTAAAACTGCAAATCATCCTCCGCGATCCCCTGCTGCTGAGCCTGGTAGCGGATTTCCGGACGATAGCCCAGCAACAGGCGCAAGCGCCCCAGGCGTTGCATTTGCAGGAGACTGCCCAGGGCGTCGTTGCCGTAGTGCAGCGTCAGCGCGCCGGGCGGCGCTTGCTTGAGCAGCGCGTCGAGGTACTCGCCGTAGTTGCGCTCGGCAATGATGCCCAGCTTCTCACGGCCACTGGCGAGCAGGGCGGCCAAGTCCAGTTCACCGTTCTGGATAAAGGGCGTCAGCGTCTCACGATCCACGCGCCGTACCGCAACACCGTTACTCATTGCTCGAAAAACCGGAACTGAAAACGCGATCCAGCGCTCGCGCTCCTTGCTCTTGTTCAGCGCCGCGTCGCAAGTGAGGGAGGGCTCGTGGAGCATTTGCAAGCCGCGAGCTCGATTGACCCGCATCAGCGTGTGTTCATACTGCGGCATGCCGGCGATCAACAGCGGCAACAGTTGATCGATAACCCCTTGGCCTTTTTTCGGTCCCTCGAAAATCGTCAGTGGCGGCAAATCGCGCATCAGCCAGACCAGCGTTTCCTTGGGTTGCGCCATCGCTGACGGGGACAGTCCGACGAACAGAAGCGTAACCAGCAACGCGCGCCCCGCCCCCCCGCCATGCGTCAGGCAGATTCTGATGGAGTGCACTAGCCGGCGCCTCAGCTTAGATGGCTCCGTCTTTGCGCAGCTGTGCAATCTGCGACACGTTATAGCCAAGTTCGTTGAGTACCTGTGCGTTGTGCTCACCCAGTTGGGGCCCGACCCATTCGCAATCGCCGGGTGTCTCAGAGAGTTTCGGCACAATTCCCGGCATCTTGAAGTCTTTACCGTCCGGCAGCTTGGCCTGCAGGAACATTTCCCGGGCCAGGTATTGCGGATCGCTGAACATGTCTTCGGCGCTGAAGATCCGGCTGACGGGCACATCGGCCTGATTCAGCAGCGCGAGCACGGTGTCCAGCGGCAGCGAATTGACCCAGCGATCGATTACTCCGTAAATCTCGTCGCGGCGGCTGTCGCGTCCGTCGTTACTGGCCAGCACCGGGTCGTTGGCCAGGTCTTCGCGACCGATGACCAGCATGAAGCGTTTGAAAATCGCATCGCCATTGGCGCCGATCTGCACATGCTTGCCGTCGGCGCTGGTGTGGATCGAGGAGGGCGTGATGCCCGGCATGATGTTGCCGGTGCGTTCGCGGATGAAGCCGAACACGTCGAACTCCGGCACCATGCTTTCCATCATGGCGAAGATCGCTTCATACAGCGCCACATCCACCACCTGGCCCTGGCCGCCGTTGACCTCGCGATGACGCAACGCCATCAGCGCGCCAATCACGCCCCACAGCGCGGCAATCGAGTCACCGATGGAAATCCCGGTGCGCACCGGTGGCCGGTCTTCGAAACCGGTGATGTAGCGCAGGCCACCCATGGATTCACCGACGGCGCCAAAACCTGGCTGATCTTTCATCGGCCCGGTCTGGCCAAACCCCGACAGCCGCACCATCACCAGTTTCGGGTTGAGGGCGTGCAAGACTTCCCAGCCCAGGCCGAGCTTTTCCAACACGCCAGGGCGAAAATTCTCGATCAGAATGTCCGCTTCACTCAGCAGTTTTTTCAGAATCGCCAAGCCGTCCGGGTGTTTCAGGTTCAGGGTCAGGGACTTTTTGTTGCGAGCCTGGACGAACCACCACAGCGAGGTGCCTTCGTACAGTTTTCGCCATTTGCGCAGCGGATCACCGCCATCGGGAGACTCGATCTTGATCACTTCGGCACCGAACTCACCGCAAATGCGCGAGGCAAACGGCCCGGCGATCAAGGTGCCCAATTCGATGACTTTCAGACCTGAGAGCGGTTTGGCGGTGAACGGCATGCTGGATCCTGTAGTACAAAGGCTGAGCGGATATAGCCTTTTAACATAGCCGAATGTCTGACGACCAAGGTTGATCGCCTTCAATTCGTTGATTGCCTACTGCATCGGTTAGACTTGCCGCCTTTCCTCGTATCAAGAAGCCCGTTCATGGCCCAGCCGTCCACGACCTACAAGTTTGAACTGAACCTCACCGACCTCGACCGCAGCGTCTACGAGAGCGTAAAGCAGACCATCGCCCGCCACCCTTCGGAAACCGAAGAGCGCATGACCGTGCGGCTGCTGGCCTACGCCTTCTGGTACAACGAGCAGCTGTCGTTCGGCCGCGGTCTGTCAGACGTGGATGAACCTGCCTTGTGGGAAAAAAGCCTGGACGACCGTGTCCTGCACTGGATTGAAGTGGGCCAGCCAGACGCTGATCGTCTGACCTGGTGCTCGCGCCGTACCGAGCGCACCAGCCTGTTGGCCTACGGCAGCCTTCGCGTCTGGGAAACCAAAGTGATCCCGGCGATCAAAAACCTGAAAAACGTGCACATCGCGGCGGTTCCGCAGGACATCCTGGAAACCCTGGCCAAAGACATGCCCCGCGTGATCAAGTGGGACGTGATGATCAGCGAAGGGACGATTTTCGTCACCGACGACCGTGGTCAGCATGAAGTGCAGTTGCAGTGGCTGAGCGGCGAACGCGGCTGATTATTCGCCGTTCGTTCGCGTTATCCGGTTTTATCCTACGTATTCAAGAGAAGCACCTGTCACCCCATGCGCATTGAACCTCGCCTGTTGCCCGACACCCTGCCATTCCTCGGTGATCTGCCGCCGCTGCTGACGCGTCTTTACGCGGCGCGGGGCGTGCAATCGGAGGCGGAACTGGACAAGAGCCTGGCGCGGCTGATTCCGTTCCAGCAACTCAAAGGCATCGATGCGGCGGTGGATCTGCTGGTCACGGCGCTGGAACAGCGTCAGCGAATTCTGATTGTCGGCGACTTCGACGCCGATGGCGCGACGGCCAGTACTGTGGGTGTGCTGGGGTTGCGGCTGCTGGGGGCGGCGCATGTCGATTACCTGGTGCCGAACCGATTCGAGTATGGCTATGGCCTGACCCCGGAAATCGTTGAAGTGGCGCTGACGCGCACGCCTCAGTTGCTGATCACCGTGGACAACGGCATTTCCAGTGTCGAAGGCGTCGCGGCGGCGAAAAAGGCTGGCCTGAATGTGCTGGTCACCGACCACCACTTGCCCGGCGACGAACTGCCGATGGCCGATGCCATCGTCAATCCGAACCAGCCGGGTTGCGAATTTTCGAGCAAGGCATTGGCCGGCGTCGGGGTGATTTTTTATGTGTTGATGGCTCTGCGCGCGCGTTTGCGCAGCCTCGGCTGGTACGCGAGCACGCCACAGCCGAACATCGGCGAATTGCTGGACCTGGTGGCGCTGGGCAGCGTTGCCGACGTGGTACCGCTGGATGCCAACAACCGGATTCTGGTGCACCAAGGCCTGGAGCGGATTCGCGCCGGGCGAGCCCGTCCGGGGATCAAGGCGATTCTCGAAGTGGCCAAGCGTGAACCGGCGCGCATCACCTCGACCGACCTGGGCTTCATTGTCGGCCCGCGCCTGAATGCGGCGGGGCGCCTGGATGACATGAGCCTGGGCATCGAATGCTTGATCACCGACGACGCAGGTCTGGCGCGGGAAATGGCCGTGCAGCTCGACGGCATGAACCAGGACCGTAAATCCATCGAGCAGGGCATGCAGCGTGAAGCGCTGGCTCAGCTCAAGGATCTACCGGTCGAATCGATGCCGTTTGGCTTGTGCCTGTTTGATCCCGAGTGGCACCAGGGTGTCATCGGAATCCTCGCCTCGCGCATGAAAGAGCGTTATTTCCGTCCGACCATTGCCTTTGCCGATGCCGGCGATGGCTTGCTCAAGGGCTCGGGGCGTTCGGTTCAGGGCTTCCACATTCGCGATGCCTTGAGCGTAGTGGCCGCGCAGCATCCGAACCTGATCAGCAAGTACGGCGGCCACGCCATGGCGGCCGGTTTGACCTTGCCGGAAGCGAACTTTCCGTTGTTCGCCGAGGCCTTTGACGCTGAAGTGCGCAGGCAATTGCGCGAAGAAGACCTGACTGGGCGTCTGCTGTCGGACGGCCCGCTGGCGGTCGAGGAATTCCACCTGGAACTGGCCCGCGCGCTGCGGCATGCCGGACCTTGGGGGCAGCACTTCCCGGAGCCGCTGTTCCATGGCGTGTTTCAGTTGGTTGAACAGCGGGTCGTTGGTGAGCGACATCTCAAAGTGGTGCTGAAAAGCGAATGCGGCTCGGTGAAACTTGATGGCATTGCCTTCGGCATTGATCGCGACATCTGGCCGAACCCGACCATCAAATGGGTGGAACTGGCCTACAAACTCGACCTCAACGAGTTTCGCGGCAACGAGACTGTGCAGCTGATGATTGCCCACATCGAACCGCGTTGAGCCATTCGCGGGCAAGCCTCGCTCCTACAGGTGTCGGTATCCGTAGGAGCGAGGCTTGCCCGCGAAAGCGATTTCCCTTACGCCGAATTTCTTGGAACCCTCCCTCATCCCCCGATGTCGACTAGGCTCTAAGCACTGCTTGATTATCCTTGTGACGTCTTGTCCAATTTTTGCCCGCGGGGGCGGGTGCCGCGCCTTTTTCCTGTCACTCGTCGACTTTTCAAACAGAACCCTGGAGCCTGCCCACTGATTCGAGAGGTGCCCCATGAGTCTGCTGCTTGAACCCTATACCCTTCGTCAATTGACCCTGCTCAACCGCATTGCCGTGTCACCGATGTGCCAGTACTCCAGCGTCGATGGGCTGGCCAATGACTGGCATCTGGTCCATCTCGGCAGCCGCGCCGTTGGCGGCGCCGGTCTGATTTTTACTGAAGCCACAGCGGTCACGGCCGACGGGCGCATCACCGCCGAGGATCTCGGCTTGTGGAATGACGAACAGATCGAACCCCTGCAACGCATCACGCGCTTCATCGCCGCTCAGGGGGCGGTGGCCGGCATTCAACTGGCGCACGCCGGGCGCAAGGCCAGCACTCATCGGCCGTGGATCGGCAGGCATGGCAGCATCAAACCCGAAGACGGTGGCTGGGTGCCGGTAGGCCCTTCACCGATTGCTTTTGACCCGCAACACACCCACCCTAAACAGCTTGATGAAGGCGAGATCGCCGAAGTCATTCAGGCCTTTGTCGCCGCAGCCAAGCGGGCACTGACCGCCGGTTTCAAAGTGGTCGAAGTACACGCCGCTCACGGTTACCTGTTGCATCAGTTTCTTTCGCCCCTGAGCAATCAGCGACGCGATCAATATGGCGGTTCGTTCGAGAACCGGATCCGGCTGGTGCTGCAGGTTACCGAAGCGGTACGTGCGGTATGGCCTGAAGAACTGCCGTTGTTTGTGCGAGTGTCGGCCACCGACTGGGTGGAAGACGGCTGGAACCCGGATGAAACGGTAGAGTTGGCACGACGCCTGAAAGACCTGGGCGTGGACCTGATAGACGTTTCGTCGGGCGGTACGGCAGCCAACGCGGAAATTCCTACAGGACCGGGTTATCAGACCCGTTTCGCCGAACGTGTGCGCAAGGAGTCAGGCATCGCCACCGGTACGGTAGGCATGATTACCGAGCCAGCCCAGGCCGAGCACATATTGCGCACCTGCCAGGCGGACATCATCTTCCTCGCGCGGGAACTGTTGCGTGATCCGTATTGGCCGCTGCACGCGGATGATGATTTGGGTGGCCGCAAGGCGATCTGGCCGGCGCAGTATCAGCGGGCGACCCATCGCGAACAGCCGATTCATGAGTCGGATTTGCGCGACTGAATGCGGCTGTAAAAACAAAAAGCCCCGATCGATGTGATCGGGGCTTTTGTGTTTCTGGGCCGGATTATTTGTCATCTGTCAGGCCGTCTTCGCGGGCAAGTCGGATCGCCGCACCGCTCGCTCCTACAGGGGCAAAAGCAATCCTCTCCGAACCCGTAGGAGCGAGCTGTGCGGCGATCCGACTTGCCCGCGAAGAGGCCGGCCCAGACAACCTGTAGCTATCAGGTGTACTTACGCTTATCCGGCGCCGGCGGGAAATACTGGTACAACCAGGTCTCACTCAACGTCCGGTCATTGGTGCGAATGAACAGCCGCAGCTCAACCGGCGCCACGCTGTCATTGGTCGGGTACCAATCGAAGGTAATCCGATAACCCTTGATGTCATCCAGCACCAACACGTTGAAATCCTTCACCTGCCCGTTCGAGCACGTCACCACCGGCTCGATCCCCGCGCCTTCCGGCAAGCGGTCCAGACCGCCACCAGTGAAGTCCACGGCAAACCGTCGTGCCCAGACCTCAGGGTAATGCTCGCCCGGTGCCCAGCCTTCGATAAAG
The DNA here is from genome assembly GCF_004310295.1 of Pseudomonas sp. BGI-2. GTDB lineage: Bacteria > Pseudomonadota > Gammaproteobacteria > Pseudomonadales > Pseudomonadaceae > Aquipseudomonas. The sequence continues at coordinate 34,188 of NZ_SISB01000043.1, forward strand.
CCGCCCATGCCCGAACGGGTCGCGTTGACCCGCGCCAGCGGCGTGCCCACCGGTGGCAGGGCGCTCCAGTAAAGCTTGTAGCCGTAGTTCAGGGAATCACCGGCCGCGACCGGTTTTTTCGGGGTCCAGAACGCGACGATGTTATCGAGGGTTTCGCCGGTCGTAGGAATTTCCAACAGATCGATAGAGCCTTCGCCCCACGCCGTTGTAGGTTCTACCCACAGGCTCGGGCGCTTGCTGTACCAGTCGACGGTGTCCTGATAATTGGCAAACTCGTGATCGGTCTGCACCAGGCCGAAACCTTTCGGATCGGTGTCGGCGAAGGCGTTGAATTGCAGGGTCGCCGGGTTGTTCAGCGGCCGGCAGATCCACTCGCCGTTGCCGCGCCACATCGCCAGGCGATCCGAGTCGTGGATTTGCGGGTGAATGGTGTCGCACATGCGGCGCTCGTGGGTGCCGCAGCTGAACATGCTGGTCATCGGTGCGATGCCCAGTTGTTCGATGGCGGTGCGCGCATTGATGTGGGCATCCACTTCCATCACCACGCGTTCGGCCTGGCAATCGATGTCAAAGCGGTACGCGCCAGTGGCGCTCGGCGAATCCAGCAGGGCATAGACCACGAAGCGGGTACTGTCCTTGCCCGGGGTCTCGAACCAGAACTTGGTGAAGTCCGGGAACTCCTCACGCTTCTTGGCGTAGGTATCGACCGCCAGCCCGCGCGCCGACAGACCGTACTGGCCGGTGGCATCTACCGCACGGAAATAACTGGCGCCGAGGAAGGACAGCACGTCATGCCTGTCCAGTTCCGGTGCTTTGAACAGCTTGAACCCGGAAAACCCCAGGTCGCCGGTCAGCTGTTTGGTGTCGACCGTGGTTTTTTCGTAGTTGAACAGGGAAGGGCGGAAATGCACTTCACGTGCCTGGCGCGTCTTCGGATCGACGCTGTACATGCGCACCGGCTGCTTGAAGCCCATGCCGACGTGGAAAAACTGCACGTCCAGCTGACCGTTCAGGTCTTTCCACAGCGAGTGGTTGCCGTCGTAGCGGATCGCGTTGAAATTCTGCGGCGTCATGGTCGCCAGCGTCGGCGGCAGCACCTGCTTGGTGTCCTGATAGCGATTGCCGGCGAGTTGCTTGGCCTGAATCTTCAGGGCCTCGAAATCGAACGCCTGGGCCTCGCCATCAGCGGCGCCGTTGCCCGCCCAGGCATGAGCGGCCAGCAAGCCGGTGGCTGACAAGCCGGTGTAGGCAGCGATGGCCATGGACGCTTTGAGCAAATTCCTGCGATGCATAAGTACAACCTGTCGTTAACAATCCCGCGCCGTTCCTGGCACGTGCTGGATCAAAAATATCGGTTCGGACATGCCTTCGGCCAAACGCAACGGACTTTAAACAGATAACAAATAGCTTAAACCGTTCGGTTGCACAGAAAAAATGATTGGTAGCACTTTGATGGTGCGGCAATGAAACAAGAAATGTCGGTTAAGTTTTCCGACAGCACTTTCTGATTTATAGGGCATTTCTGCTTTTTTTGACTAATTACTCTAAAAACCGCTTTTCAGCGCCGCGATAGTTCCTATCCTGTGTTCATGACCGGTTTCTGCCCTTCAGGCCGGCGGCTAATGAAAAGGATAGGGCGATGCGGTTTTTGAAGTTTTCTCGGTCTTATAGAAGGACATCGTCCATGACGAAGGTACAAGGCATCACTGAAATGTTAGGAATCTTTCCCTGCCTGGCGACCGGGCGGCGAAGGCATCGCCTCAGTTCGGACGAAATGAAGCTGTTGGAGCGGTATCGCGAGTTATCGGAAAGCGACCGGATCGCGATGCGGTATCTGGTGGATGCGATGCGGAGTGTTTCTAGGTTTTGAGCGATAAACCAGGGGGCGGACTGTGAAGTCTGCCCCTTTTTCATTTTTCACCCTTCCTTCAACTGCAAGTGCCCACGATCGTGAACGGTCGTTGTGACTGCATCAGATCGGGCATGTCCCGCCACTTGATCCACGCTTGATGCTGCCAATGCAGCAGCGGCACCGAGATGCCTGCCCACTGCAACGAACTCAGGCTTGGAATGTTATCCACAGATGGCTCACTCGAATTGCGCAGCATGGGGATGACTTCGTTGCTCAACCATTGGCGCAGGTTTCGGTTTTCCGGGATGAAATGATGGACTAGCAGGGCATACATTCCCGATTCGCTGACCATCAGCGATTCGACGGTTTTGCCGTCCTTCAGCAACCAGACGTATCGGCGTTGATCGGGATCGAGTTTAAGAGTGAGGCGTTGGTCCATCGGACGGCCCATCAAGCGACCGAGGTCCTGGACGCAGAACCAGGCTTGGTTGTCCTGCATGAATGCATGAAGGAAGCGGTTGTGGCGGGTGAAGATGGAAGGGATGAAATGAGGATGGGTGTCAGACGGATTTAGCGTGTGCTTAAGCATTTTTTCGACTCCAAGTTGAAAAAGGGAGCCGCCACTCGGAGGAGCGCGGTTGCGCCATATTGATTTTGTTCCGGCTTCGACACCGGGTCGCTGATTTGGCAGCGACCCGGTGAAGCCTATCGTCCAGGCACTCGCGGCGCCAAGTCTACTCTGGCGCCGCGTGTTGTAGGAATTGGTGCTTTTACCGGAAGGTTCGGTCTGTAGGAATTTCCTGTTTTTGCATAAGAGTCAGCGCCACGCGGCGTTCGACTGGAATCTCTATTTTTCATTGCCTATGGTCAAAAAGCGCCAAGGAAATTTCGGTGCTTAACGGACAGGCTTAAAAATGGAGAACGCCTTGAAAGTATCCCTCAAACAGATAAACGGTCCTTGGGACCTGGGATGGGTGCTGGACAAGCACATGATAAGTAGTACCTTTCTAGGGGACGACGAGCACGGAAACCCGCGCTTCGATAACCACCGTACCGAGGTAGGACAGGCAACCTACCAGCTCAAATACCAGAAGGATTGGAGTCAGGTGGGCCCTCTGGCTCAAGCTGTAGCTGCGAATGTTTTACCTAAGCTTGCTCAAGTAGGATTCGTAGTTCCTATGCCGGCTTCGAATGTTCGTGCCCGACAACCCGTTACTGAGGTGGCCATGGAGTCAGGTCGAATAATTGGAAAGCCTGTATTCTCGGATTTACTCCGAAAGGCCGCTACGGGGCAATCGCTTAAAGATTTGCATTCCAAGGCTGAAAAGGTTGCTGCTATTGGGGCTAGCTTCAGTGTGAATGATCAAATTACCAGTACAGGCTGCTGGAATGTTTTGGTCGTTGATGATTTGTTTGACAGTGGGGCGTCAATGGATGCCGCCTGTGCTGCTTTGCGTAAGTATCCCAAGGTGGGCAAAATTTACGTCGCGGCATTAACTTGGAAATGAGATAGATGACAACTGTATTTATTGCGGGCTCTATTAATATCAAGCACCTTGATCCGAAGGTTAAAGAGCGTATCAATAATATCGTTGATTCAGAGTTTGATGTCGTGGTTGGCGATGCAGGCGGAGCCGACACATACATCCAAGAGTATTTGTTGAGCCTGGCCCGATCCAAAACTACTATTTATTGCAGTGGTGTCGTCCCGCGAAACAATCTTGGAGAGTGGCCGGCTAGAACAGTGGAAACCAAGCACTCCAAAGGGTCGCGAGCTTTTTTTACGGCGAAGGATGTTGTCATGGCCGAGGCTGCGGATTACGGCTTGATGATATGGGATGCTAAAAGTACTGGAACACTGAGTAACGTAATTGAGCTGTTGTCTCGAAAGAAAAAGTCGCTCGTTTTCGTTAATAAAGAAAAAGCCTTTAAAGTGGTCGGGAACGTGAGTCAGCTAGAGGAACTCGTTGCGTTTATGTCGGATCACGCTAGACAAAAGGCAGATGAAAAAATCAAGCTTTTCGATCGCATATCTTTACTGAAACACGACCAGGCAGAGCTGTTGCTTTGATGGTTTTATCTTCAGTCTATGGCTGTAAATAACTCCCCTTTCTCTAGGAATGTGAGAAAGGGGATATTTCAGCGCAGGCCCCAATAACGGTGCCGAGAAACCTTACCGACTAACCTTCCAGGCATCCCCCGCAGGCGCAGTCCCGTGGTCATACGGCTTGGCAATCCACATGTACAACAACCCCAACCCAATAACGATCGCCGTACTGAGCACCATCGCATAGTTGATGTACCACGCCGCATCCGGTGTGCGCGGCCAGGCCATGTTGATGATCGCGCCGACGCCATAAACCAGCGCACCGATGTTCACCGCCCAACCCCAAGCGCCGAGGGTGAATTTGCCGCTCGGTTTCCAGCCTTTCATGCGCGCATAAAGCGCTGCGAGCACGATCATCTGGAACGCCAGGTAGATGCCGATCGCGGCGAAGCTGACGATGGTTGCCACGGCATCTTGCAGGAAGAAGCCGAGGATGATGATCAGCGCCGGCAGGACGCCGGATACGAACAGCGCAGCAACTGGCACCTGCGTCGTAGGAGAGATTTTCTTCAGCAGCGAGCTGCCGATGACCATTTCATCCCGGGCGTAGGAATACAGCAGGCGACTCGCCGCCGCTTGCAGACTGATGACGCAGGAGATGAAGGAAATCATCACCACGCCCATGACCACTTTCGAACCGACCGGGCCGAAGGCGTTGTTGAGGATGGTGGTGACCGGGTCTTTGTCGGTGCCGTTGATCACGGCTTGCATGTCCGGCACGGCGAGGATCAGCGCCAGGCAGGCGAACATCGCCGCGATGCCGCCGATGTAGATGGTCATGCGCATCGCCACCGGGATTTGTTTGCTCGGGTTCGGGGTTTCTTCGGCGACATCGCCGCAGGCCTCGAAGCCGTAGTACAGGAACATCCCCGCCAGCGAGGCGGTGAGGAAGGCCGGCAGGTACGAGCCATCGATGCTGATATCGAAGGTGTTGAACAAGACGCTGATCGACTGGTGACGCTCGAAGATCAGCAGGTAAACGCCAACGATCACTGCGCCGACCAGCTCGCAGAGGAAGCCGAACATGGCGATCCGCGCCAGCACTTTGGTGCCACTCAGGTTGACCAGGGTGGCGAACAGTGTCAGGAACAGTGCGATGACGATGTTGGTGCTGTTGCTCGGTTCAAAGCCCATCATCGCGGCCAGGTACGGGCCGGCACCGACGGCAACGGCAGCGATGGTGACGCACAGGGCGATGGAGTAGATCCAGCCGACCATCCACGCCCAGCGCTTGCCCACCAAGCGACGGGCCCACGGGTAGACGCCGCCGGAAATCGGGAACTGCGAGACCACTTCACCGAAGATCAGGCACACCAGCAACTGGCCGCAACCGACCAGCAAATAGGCCCAGAACATCGGTGGCCCACCGGCGGCCAGGCACAGGCCGAACAGGGTATAAACCCCTACGACCGGAGAGAGATAAGTGAAGCCCAGGGCGAAGTTTTCCCACAGGCTCATGCTGCGATTGAAGTTCGAGGTGTAACCCAGTTTGCGTAGCTGCTCGGCATCGCTGTCGGCAACGAATGGGGAGAGTTCGGGTGTACTCATGGTGTGTCAGCTCCGGAAAATCGGCAGATTTCGGATGTCCGAAACCGTGGCGGGGCCTTGAAGGCGCTGCCCGGATCGGTGGTTATTGTTTTGGTTTTCTGGCTTTGAAACCTGGTGGTGCGTGATGCCGGTTTCTTCCTTGAAGCCGAGGTGACGCCTTCGCGGGCAAGCCTCGCTCCTACAGGGGCATGCGATCAACTGTGGGAGCGGGCTTGCTCCGGGCGGCGATCCGACGAAGCTTTTAATGCTTGAACATCACATGCCGAACGACGGTGTAGTCCTCCAGCCCGTACATGGACATGTCCTTCCCGTAGCCGGACAGTTTCTGACCGCCATGAGGCATTTCGCTGACCAGCATGAAGTGCGTATTGACCCACGTGCAGCCGTACTGCAAGCGTGCTGCCAAGCGATGCGCACGGCCGACGTCCGAGGTCCAGACCGACGACGCCAGTCCGTAGTTCGAATCGTTGGCCCAACCCAGCACTTGTGCCTCATCGGTGAATTTGGTCACCGACACCACCGGCCCGAACACTTCGCGACGCACGATCTCGTCGTCCTGCTGAGCATCAGCCAACACGGTGGGCTCGAAGAAGAAACCATTGCCCTCCACAGCCTTGCCGCCGGTGACCAAACGGATATGCGGTTGCGCCACGGCACGCTCGACAAACCCGGCCACGCGGTCACGGTGCTGCGCAGTGATCAACGGACCCAACTCGGTCGATGGATCATCCTGCAAACCGTACTTGATGCTGCTGACCGCTTCGCCGAGTTTCTCGACGAATTTGTCGTAGATGCCTTCCTGCGCGTAGATGCGGCAAGCCGCGGTGCAGTCCTGGCCGGCATTGTAGAAGCCGAAGGTGCGAATGCCTTCCACGGCGGCGTCGATATCGGCGTCGTCGAAGATGATCACCGGGGCCTTGCCGCCCAGTTCCATGTGCATGCGTTTGACGCTGTCGGCGGTGCTGGAAATGATGTTCGAACCGGTGGCGATCGAACCGGTCAGCGAGACCATGCGCACTTTCGGGTGGGTGACCAGTGGGCTGCCCACCGTAGGACCCCGACCAAACACCAGGTTGAGCACACCGGCCGGGAAGATTTTCGACGCCAGTTCAGCCAGACGCAGGGCGGTCAACGGGGTTTGTTCCGACGGCTTGAGCACCACGGTATTACCCGCGGCGAGGGCCGGGGCGATTTTCCAGGCGACCATCATCAGCGGGTAGTTCCACGGCGCGATGGAGGCGATTACACCGACCGGGTCGCGGCGGATCATCGAGGTGTGGCCGGGCAAGTATTCGCCGCCCGCCGAACCGCTCATGCAACGGCTGGCACCGGCGAAGAAACGGAACACGTCGGCAATCGCCGGGATCTCGTCGTTCAGCGCGGCGGTGTACGGTTTGCCGCAGTTGTCCGATTCCAGTTTGGCCAGCTCTTCGCCGTGGGCCTCGATGGCGTCGGCGAGTTTGAGCAGCAGTAATGAGCGTTCTTTGGGTGTGGTTTGCGACCAGCCTTCGAAGGCGCTGTCGGCGGCACGCACGGCGGCATCGACCTGGGCTTCGCTGGCTTCGTTGATTTCCACCAGCACACGACCGAGGGCCGGGTTGAACACCGGTTGGGCGGGGCCTTCGCCGTCGATCAGTTGGCCGTTGATCAATAGTTTGGTTTGCATGACGTTGTCCTCATCGAAACTGTTATTTTTCTGCCGAAACCGAATCCCTTGTAGGAGCGAGGCTTGCCCGCGAAGAGGCCATTACATCCAACATTGATGTTGACTGGCACACCGCCTTCGCGGGCAAGTCGAATCGTCGCACCGCTCGCTCCTACGAGATTCGGTTCACCTATTGAGTTGTCAGTTATTTCCCGCCACTGCCCGCCACGCTTTCACCGCCCCGGGTCAGGTAATACGCGCCGAGAATCGGCAGCATGGTCACCATCATCACCAGCATCGCGACCACGTTGGTCACCGGCACGTCCCGTGGGCGGCTGAGCTGGTTGAGCAGCCACAGCGGCAGGGTGCGTTCATGGCCGGCGGTGAAAGTGGTGACGATGATTTCGTCGAACGACAGCGCAAACGCCAACATGCCGCCGGCCAACAACGCCGAGCCGAGGTTCGGCAGGACGATGTAGCGGAAGGTCTGCCAGCCATCGGCGCCAAGGTCCATCGACGCTTCGATCAAACTGTGAGAAGTGCGACGCAACCGGGCGATGACGTTGTTGTAGACGATCACCACACAGAAGGTCGCGTGGCCGACGATGATGGTGAACATCCCCGGCTCGATCCCCAGCGTCTTGAACGTCGCCAGCAGCGCGATACCGGTAATGATCCCGGGCAGCGCAATCGGCAGGATCAGCATCAGCGAGATGCCTTGCTTGCCGAAGAACTCGCGCCGGTACAACGCCGCCGAGGCGAGGGTGCCGAGGACCATCGCGATCAGCGTTGCGATGGCGGCAATTTCAGCCGACAGCTTGATCGCCTCCAGGACGTCGGGCCGCGAGAACGCCACGCCGATCCACTTCAGGGTGAAACCCTTGGGTGGAAAGCTGAAGGCCGCATCTTCGGTGTTGAAGGCGTACATGAAGATAATCAGAATCGGGAAGTGCAGAAACACCAACCCGCCCCAGGCCGCGATGCGCAGACCGATAGAGGCTTTGTCAGAGTGCATCGAAGGCCCCCAGTCGTTTGACAATGGACAGGTAAATGGCGATCAGCACAATCGGCACCAACGTGAAGGCGGCCGCCATCGGCATGTTGCCGATCGCGCCTTGCTGGGCGTAGACCATGCTGCCGATGAAGTAGCCCGGTGGGCCCACCAGTTGCGGCACGATGAAGTCGCCCAAAGTCAGCGAAAAGGTGAAGATCGAACCGGCCGCGATGCCTGGAATCGACAGCGGCAGAATCACCTGCATAAAGGTCTGACGTGGCTTGGCACCGAGGTCGGCGGAAGCCTGCAGCAGAGACGGCGGCAGGCGTTCCAGCGAAGCCTGGATCGGCAGGATCATGAAGGGCAGCCAGATGTAGACGAACACCATGAAACGGCCCAGATGCGAGGTCGACAGCGTGCTGCCGCCCACCCCCGGAATGCCCAACACAAATTGCAAAAGCGGCTCCAGCCCCAAGTGTTGAACGAACCACTGCGCCACACCACCCTTGGCCAGCAGCAAGGTCCAGGCGTAGGCCTTGACGATGTAACTGGCCCACATCGGCATCATCACCGCGATGTAGAAAAACGCCTTGGTCTTTCCGGTGGTGTAACGCGCCATGTAATAGGCAATCGGAAACGCGACGATGGCGCTGGCGATCGACACGGCAACGGCCATGCCCAGAGTGCGCAGGATGATGTCGAAGTTCGACGGCTGGAACAGCGCTGCGAAGTTCGCCAGGGTCAGGTCGGGGGTGACCGCCATGGTGAAGTCATCGAAGGTGTAGAAGCCTTGCCACAGCAGGACCAGCAGCGAACCGAGATAGATCGCGCCGAACCACAGCAGCGGCGGCACCAGCAGCAGCGACAGGTAAAAATTCGGTCGGCGATACAACAGGTTGGAAAACCTGCGTAACGGCGAACCTCCCGCCGGGGTTTGAGGGATAGCCACGGAGGTCATCTCACACCCCACCGACGACGGTGTCGTGGAGCGGGATCATCGCCTCGCGCGCCCAGCGTGCGCTGATGCGTTGTCCGGTCTGATGCTGGGCGCTGACGTCCAGCCACTGCACGTTGGCCTGGCTGATATTGAGGGTCTGGCCGTTTTCCAGTTTCAGTTCATAGCGCGTGGCGCTGCCCTGGTACTGAATGTCGTGGAGCAAGCCGCTGACTTCAATCTCGTGACTGGCCAGCGGGCCTTCGGCGAAGCGCACGTGTTCCGGGCGAATCGAAAACGGCTGTGGATTGCCGCTCAATTGCTTCGCCAGATCACCGCGAATCACGTTGGACGTGCCCACGAATTCCGCGACGAATGTGGTGGCCGGTTTCATGTACAGGTTGCGCGGTGTGTCGACCTGCTCGATGCGGCCCTTGTTGAATACGGCTACACGATCAGACATCGACAGCGCTTCGGTCTGGTCGTGGGTGACGAAGATGAAGGTGATGCCGAGTTGGCGTTGCAGCTTCTTCAACTCGCTCTGCATTTGTTCGCGCAGCTTCAGATCGAGGGCGCCCAACGGTTCATCGAGCAGCAGCACGCGAGGGCGATTCACCAGGGCGCGGGCCAGGGCCACACGCTGGCGCTGACCGCCGGACAGTTGCACCGGTTTACGCTCGCCGTAGCCGCCGAGGGCAACCATGTCGAGGGCTTCTTCGGCGCGTTTCTGCCTTTCGGCTTTACCGACGCCTTTGACTTTCAAGCCGTAGGCGACGTTGTCGAGCACGTTCATGTGCGGGAACAACGCGTAATCCTGAAACACCGTGTTGACGTCTCGCTCATATGGCGGCAGCCCGGCGGCTTCTTCGCCATGAATACGGATGGAGCCTGCGCTCGGTTGTTCAAAACCGGCGATCAGGCGCAAACACGTGGTTTTGCCCGAGCCGGAAGGGCCCAGCATGGAAAAGAACTCGCCGTCCTGGATATCGATGGAAACCCGGTCAACGGCCTTCACTTCGCCGAACTGACGGGAAACGTTGGTGAACTGGACTGCAAGCGTCATGGTGCGGTGCTCCGAAAAGGCGAGGGCCATCACAGCGGCCCCTGCCTGGACTTCTGAAAAATCTGAATCGTGATCAATGTGCTTGTTGGGCTGGAATGCTCACTGTGGCGCCCCCGTTGAACTGCGCAGCAGCCATGAAACGGAGAACGCGGTTTATCTGCTAGACCGAGGTGGCTGGTTCTGGGGCGGCTTCGCCACCCAACGGGGGCAAACCCCCTCGCCACAAATGCTCATTCGCCATAGATGGGCAGTGTTAACGACCGCCCATAATCGCGATGTAATCCTGGGTCCAGCGGCTGTACGGCACGAACTTGCCGCCTTCAGCCTGCGGGGTTTTCCAGAAGGCGATCTTCTCGAACTGGTCGAAGCCGTTGGTTTTGCAACCCTCGGCTCCGAGCAGCTCGCTCGCTTTGCAACCCTCAGGAACCGCCGGCAACGAACCGAACCATGCCGCCAGGTCACCCTGGACTTTCGGTTGCAGCGACCAGTCCATCCACTTGTAAGCGCAGTTCGGGTGCTTGGCCTCGGTGTGCAGCATGGTGGTGTCGGCCCAACCGGTGGCGCCTTCTTTGGGGATGGTCGATGCGATCGGCTGTTTCTCGTTCATCAGGCTGTTGACCTGATACGGCCAGGCGCTGGACGCAACTACACCTTCGTTTTTGAAGTCACTCATCTGCACCGTGGTGTCGTGCCAGTAGCGGTGAATCAATGGCTGCTGGGCGCGCAACAGATCGAGTACAGCCTTGTACTGAGCTTCGGTGAGTTGATACGGGTCCTTGATGCCCAGTTCCGGCTTGGTGGTTTTCAGGTACAGCGCCGCGTCGGCGATATAGATCGGGCCGTCATAGGCCTGCACGCGACCCTTGTTGGGCTTGCCATCGGGCAGGTTCTGCGCATCGAACACCACGCCCCAACTGGTCGGCGCGGTTTTGAATACGTTGGTGTTGTACATCAGCACGTTAGGGCCCCACTGGTACGGGGTGCCATAGGTTTGCTTGTTGACCACGTACCACGGCGCATCTTTCAGGCGCGGGTCGAGGCTTTTCCAGTTCGAAATCAACGCCGTGTTGATCGGCTGCACACGCTTGCCGACGATCAACCGCAAGGAGGCATCGCCCGACGCTGTCACCAGGTCATAACCGCCCTTGGCCATCAGGCTGACCATTTCATCGGAAGTCGCCGCGGTCTTCACATTGACCTTGCAGCCGGTTTCCTTTTCGAAACCGGTCACCCAGTCGTACGCCTTGTCGCTTTCGCCACGTTCGATGTAGCCGGGCCACGCCACGATATCCAGCTGACCTTCGCCGGCACCGACGGCTTTCAGCGGTTCGGCGGCCTGGAGGCTGGCGCTGGCCAACAGCGCGGTGGTGATTGCACTGAGCAGTGCGGTCTTGTGCACGAACATGGGAATTCCCTCTTCTTTAATTATGGTCGGGGCAGTTGTGAACGTGGTGAAGCATGCCGTTAGCGGCTTGTTGTTAGCGTAGTCAGAGATGCTGTCCGTGGCGCGCCATGATGTGCCTCACCACGCTGTAGTCCTGGAGCGAATCGCTGGATAAGTCTTTGCCGTAGCCCGAACGTTTCAGGCCGCCGTGGGGCATTTCGCTGACCAGCATGAAATGGCTGTTGATCCAGGTGCAGCCGTACTGCAACCGCGCCGCGACCTGCATGGCCTTGTCGAGGTTCTGGGTCCAGACCGACGAGGCGAGGCCATATTCCGAGTCGTTGGCCCAGTCCACCGCTTGTTCGAGTTGATTGAAACGGGTCACGGTGACCACCGGCCCGAACACTTCGCGCTGGACGATTTCATCGCTCTGTTTGCAACCGGCGAGCAGGGTTGGCTGGTAATAGAAGCCGGCGCCGGAATGCACCGCCGCGCCGGTCACCCGTTCGATGTGCGGCTGGCCGAGGGCGCGTTCGACAAAACTGGCCACGCGGTCGCGCTGGCGGGTGCTGATCAGCGGGCCGATTTCGTTGTCGGTGTCGCGTTTACCGGCAAAGCGCAGGCTGCTGACCGCCGCGCCGAGTTCGGCCACCAAGCGATCGTGAATCCCGGCCTGTGCATAAATCCGGCAAGCGGCGGTGCAATCCTGGCCGGCGTTGTAATAGCCGTAAGTGCGCACGCCTTCGACCACGGCTTGAATGTCCGCATCGTTACAAACGATCACCGGCGCTTTGCCTCCGAGCTCAAGGTGGGTGCGCTTCAGGGTTTTCGCGGCGGCCTGGAGGATTTTTTGCCCGGTGACGATATCGCCGGTCAGCGACACCATGCGTACTTTAGGATGGCTGACCAAATGGCTGCCAACGCCTTCACCACCGCCGCAAACGATGTTGATCACGCCGCGCGGCAGGATCTCGGCCAGCGCTGGCGCCAGTGCCAGAATCGACAGCGGCGTGTGTTCGGATGGCTTGAACACCAGCGTGTTGCCAGCGGCGAGGGCCGGAGCGATTTTCCACGCGGCCATCATGATCGGGTAGTTCCACGGCGCAATCGACGCGACCACGCCAATCGGATCGCGACGAACCATGCTGGTGTAGCCCGGCAGGTACTCGCCGCTGAGCTGACCGGTCTGGCAGCGCACGGCGCCGGCGAAGAAGCGGAACACATCGACTGTGGCGCTCAAGTCATCCTGACGGGCCAGGTGCAAGGGCTTGCCGCAGTTAAGGGATTCGAGGCGGGCGAGGAGGTCGGCTTGTTTTTCGATGGCGTTGGCGATGTCCAGCAACAGGTTCGAGCGTTGCTGCGGTGTGGTCCGCGACCAACCGGCAAAGGCGCGGTGGGCGGCGAGGATGGCGGCTTCGACTTGCTCGGTGCTGGCTTCCGCGATGTGGGTAAGCACTTCCCCGGTGGCCGGGTTGAGGATCGGCTCGACAACACCCTGGCCCGCGACCAATTCGCCATCGATCAACAACGCGGTGAACAACGGGGTCTGCGCGCCAGCCATTTTTCGGGTTCTCTTTTCTTGTGTGGCCATGGTGCTCCCTGTGACTGGGCCCCGACCGTCTTATAGATGCAGCAAGACTAGTGCTCAGGCCCGAGGTCGACAAATTCTAAATACTGAAGGTGGCATTCGATTAAATAGATGGCTTGCGCCCGCCGCGGGGTTGCTCACGGGCGACGGTCAGGAACGGGTCCACCAGCGCTGGGCGCGCGGTGCCGCGACGCCAGGCCAGGCCGACGTCGAGGGTCTGGCTCAAATCGGCAATCGGTCGCGCTTCGATGATGTCGCCCTCCAGTGACCACGGGCGGTAAGTCATGTCAGGCTGGATCGAAACGCCTAATCCTGCGGCGACCAGGCTTCGCACGGCTTCCGTTGAGGCGGTTCTTAATGTGATGCGCGGCTGCAGCGAGGCCGCCGACCACATGCGTTGCGCATTGCGATCCATTTCATCGACGTTCAGCTGAATCAACGGTTCGCGGGCCACATCGGCAAGGTTGATGCTGTCGTGTTCCAGCAGCGGATGCTGGGCCGGCAGCCATAACCGATGGGGTGAGTGGGTCAACACTTCCGTCTGCAAGGCGTGGCGGTCTTCGAGGTTGGAGAGGATCAGCACGCCAACATCGATTTCACCGCTGACCAGCAAATGCTCGATATAAGGGCGCTCGTCCTCCATCACCCGGATCTCGACGTTGGGGTAAGCGCGCTGGAAACGGGTGAGCAAATCTGCCAGGTAGTAACCGGCCACCAGGCTGGTCACACCGATGATCAACTGACCGGCGACCTGGTCGGTGCTTTGTTGCAGGCTGCGTTTGGCGTTGTCCACCGTGGCCAGAATCAGGTGCGCCTGGCGCAGGAATTGATGGCCCTGGTGCGTCAGGCTCATGCCCTTGGCGTGTCGGTTGAACAGGCCAACCCCAATCTCCTCCTCCAGTTGCTGGATCGCCAGGGTCAATGTCGATTGGGAAATGAACGCGGTTTGTGCGGCGGCGGAGATCGATCCGGTCTCGGCCACGGCGATGAAGTGACGAATCTGACGCAAGGTCATCATGGAAATTACCCGGTGGGCGGTTTTTATAGATTCGCTTGAGTGTATATCGCTTTAATCGATGGCCATTTTTTTCCAGGCAACATCCAGAAGCACTCTCGTCCCCGGTCGCCGGGCACTTTCGTTCTAGGCTGGTGGCCTTAGTGTCCGGTTAACCCCTTTCGTGGAGGCGGCAAAATGAATACGCGTGGATTGCTCGATCAACTACTCAAGTCCGGTCAGGACCTGATGGAAAACAAAGCCGGCGGCGCTCAAAACAAAGCGTCCAGCGGAGGATTGGGCGGATTGCTCGGCGGCAGCGGTGGTTCGGGCGGCCTCGGCGGCTTGCTCTCGGGCGCGGGTGGTGGTGCATTGGCGGCGGGTGCCATGGGCCTGTTGCTCGGCAGCAAAAAGGCCCGCAACGTCGGCGGCAAAGTCGCTATCTACGGCGGCCTCGCGGCCCTCGGCGTCATTGCCTACAAGGCGTATGGCAACTGGCAGGCTCAGCAGGGCACTGCGCCGAAAACCGAGCCGCAAACACTCGATCGTTTGCCCCCGGCGCAAGTAGAACTGCACAGCCAGGCGATTCTCAAGGCGTTGGTTGCCGCGGCCAAAGCCGATGGCCACGTTGATGAACGCGAGCGTGCATTGATAGAAGGCGAATTCACCAAACTCGACAACGATCAGGAATTGCAGCAGTGGCTGCATGCCGAACTCAGCAAGCCGCTCGACCCGACAGAAGTGGCCCGCGCGGCCAGCACCCCGGAAATGGCTGCCGAGATGTACATCGCCAGCGTGATGCTGGTGGATGAGGAGAGCTTCATGGAGAAGTCCTACCTGGATGAGCTGGCGCGGCAATTGAAGCTGGAGCCGGGGTTGAAGGCGGAGCTGGAGAAGCAGGTGCGTCAGGCTGCGATGTAGGACGATCCAGGCGCCTGGTTCATGTCGAAAATCAGATATCACCTCTCATCGGAATTCGACGGCTACTGTCAGATCTGACAGTAGCCGGGGAGCTGGTTTCGGGTTCTCAATTGTCCTGTCAAACCCATTGGCAGGAGCCATTACCATGACCAAAAACCCAGTCAACAGCACCTCGGCACTAACAAATAATAGATTCGATATTCCGGTCAGCGACAGGCCAATCGGCATTGCTTGTAGTCGTGATGGAAAACTTGCCATTGTTACTCACGATCATCCTGATGGCGAAGTCACGATAATCGAACTTGCGACACTGAAGGTCATCAAGATCATAAAAGTTGGCGTGGCGGTTCGCGCAATTGCCGTGAGCCCAGATAATAAATATATTGTAGTGTGTTGGCAGAATGGTGCATTTATTATTAGTGTCAATACTCTGGAGGTCGTGTCTGCTATCGAAAAAACTGGCTCCGATGTTTCAGTGGAGTTTAGTCCCGACGGGAAACGCCTCTATTTTTGTAAGCTGAGCGCGCCCCAGTTATTGATTATGGATTTTGAAACGAAGGAAGTGCTGCACTCAATATGGGATGCCAAATCACCACAAGCGATTGCAATAAGTCCCACCAGGACCAAAGCTTATTTTTCAAGTGACAATGGTATGGTCAATGTGCTGGATGTAATCACTGGAGAGGTGATCAATAGTATTGAAGTCGGAAAAAACCCAATCGACGTTGCCATAAACAGTGATGGTAGTCTCCTTTGTGTATGTGATATTCAAAATAAAACTATTTCACTTGTCGATCTGGAAGATGAACGAGTGGTTTCGACAACTCCTGTTGAGAGTTCACCTTGGGCTGTCGCGATAAGCCATGATGATCAGCATGCGTATGTTGCTCTTGATGAAGGTGGTGTCAGCGTCATTGATCTCAATACATTCAAAGAGGTTGGGCGTTTGGGTGTTGGACGCGACCCTGTGGATATTGCAGTTGATCGCACCGGTTCTTTTGTGTGTACGGCAAACCTGACTGAAAATTCCGTCTCGGTTATCAGTCTCAGATCTGCTCCATCTGAAGAAACAGAAGATTTTGAGTCCGTAGAACTGCAAAAAATTACAGAGGTCAAGGAGGTGATGTCGACCGGTATTTTTAATGTGACGTTACTCGAAAAGTCAGACCCGGGACAATCGTTGGAATTTGCCAATATCGGTTGGAATGGTGAACAGGTAAAAGGAAACTTGCTATATAATTTTGATGTTTTTGCCGACCGTAGGATGGTGTATTCTCTAGAGCTAGTTGTGGGTGTCGCAACTTCGGTGGTTTTTTGGGTGGCTGGCGGTAATATCGGATCAAGTATCCCTTATGTGGATGTGTGGTTTTTTGACGAGTTCGATAATGAACTCAATGCTCAGCATTTTGTTGGAACACCCTATACTTTTCTCGAAAGAATGGTTGATTCCGGTCGTCTCGAAGGTATCAGGAAGATAAAAATCAGGACGAATGGCCAATTTCTCATTGATAACATTACGGTTAAACGTGGTTAACGAGGAAAATACAGCGGTTGTTCGGGGGGGGCGGGTTTTAAATCTGGCTCTCCACATCACAAGCGCAGTCTATAAACCACGTCTACGTTCTTCGCGAGCAAGCTCGTTGCCACAGTTGACCGGGTTGTCGAAACAAACGCGGTCCAAGTGGGAGCGAGCCTGCTCGCGAAGGCGTCTCAGCCCCAACAAATCCTACTGAGCAATCCACAGCCCATTTTGTTCTTCGGCAGTTTTGGTGCAGCCCTTCTTTCTGGAGTAGGTGGCGCACACAACAGACCTCTCGGCCGACAGATAAACCACAGAACGGGTTATCGCCACATGCAGCAGTGGCATGACACCTGTCTTATAAATGGAACACCCTCAGCTATACTCCGCAACATTTGAACCGCACCCCGAGGACTGACTGTGAAGAACTGGACATTGCGCCAACGCATTTTGGCGAGCTTTGCGGTGATTATCGCCATCATGTTGCTGATGGTCGTCGTCTCGTATTCGCGGCTGTTGAAGATCGAGGTCAGCGAAGACAGCGTACGTGAAGACGCGCTTCCCGGGGTCTATTACAGTTCGATGATTCGTGGCGCTTGGGTCGACAGCTTCCTCCACATCGAGGAGATGCTGGGTCTGAAGGAAGGGCAGGGTATCAGTACCAAAGATGTCGCTGACCTCAAGCGCTATGAAGCGCAAGTGCAGGAAGCGATCAACAACTATCGCGGCACTGTGACTACCGAAGAAGACAGAGCTGAGTTCGCGGTTTTCCAAAAAATCCATCAGGATTACGGCAAGATGCTGGCCGCGGTGTTCGACTTGCATCAGCGCAACCAGCGAGCCGACGCCATCAAGTTGTTCAACGAACAGCTGACCCCGACGTGGACTGCGGGGCGTCTGAAACTAAATAACATTCTTATGTACAACAAAGTCAGGGCAGATCAGGCCATGGCGGACATCCATGACGCCGTGCTCACCGCTCAAGTCATCATGGGCATTTCCCTGCTGGTGGCGGTTTTGGCCGCTGGCCTCTGCGGCCTGTTGCTGATGCGCGCGATCATGGCGCCCATGAACCGCATCGTGCAGATCCTCGAAATCATGCGCACGGGTGATTTGAGCGGCCGCTTGAACCTTGCTCGCAAGGACGAATTTGGCGCCGTGGAAACCGGCTTCAACGACATGATGGCCGAGCTCACCTCGCTGGTGTCCCAGGCCCAACGCTCCTCGGTGCAGGTCACCACGTCGGTGACCGAGATCGCCGCCACCTCCAAGCAACAGCAGGCGACCGCCACCGAAACCGCCGCCACCACCACCGAAATCGGCGCAACGTCCCGTGAGATTGCGGCCACTTCCCGAGATCTGGTGCGCACGATGACTGAAGTGTCCACCGCTGCCGATCAGGCCTCGGTGCTCGCCGGCTCCGGGCAGCAAGGCTTGGCGCGTATGGAAGAGACCATGCATTCGGTGATGGGCGCGGCCGATCTGGTCAACGCCAAACTGGCGATCCTCAATGAGAAGGCCGGCAACATCAACCAGGTGGTGGTGACCATCGTCAAGGTCGCCGACCAGACCAATCTCCTGTCTCTCAACGCTGCCATCGAGGCCGAAAAAGCCGGTGAATACGGCCGCGGTTTTGCCGTGGTCGCCACCGAAGTGCGGCGTCTGGCGGACCAGACCGCCGTCGCCACGTACGACATCGAGCAGATGGTGCGCGAGATCCAGTCGGCGGTATCGGCCGGGGTCATGGGCATGGACAAGTTCTCCGAAGAGGTGCGCCGCGGCATGTCCGAAGTGCAGCAGGTTGGCGAGCAACTGTCGCAGATCATTCATCAGGTTCAGGCGCTGGCGCCACGGGTGTTGATGGTCAACGAAGGCATGCAGGCGCAGGCTACCGGCGCCGAACAGATCAACCATGCGTTGGTGCAGTTGGGCGATGCCAGCAGCCAGACCGTCGAGTCCCTGCGTCAGGCCAGTTTCGCTATCGATGAACTGAGCCAGGTAGCTGTAGGGCTACGCAGCGGCGTTTCGCGATTCAAAGTCTGATGAGCGAACTCACGGCTAAACGCACCGCCGTGAAGCCGGCGCTGCAATCATTGTTTCTGGTGTTCCGCATCGGCAACGAGCGCTTTGCCTTGCAGGCCATCGAGGTGGCGGAAGTGCTGCCGCGGCTGCCGTTGAAGCCGATTCCCCGCGCTCCGGACTGGGTCGCCGGGGTGTTCGCCTATCGCGGCGCGGTGGTGCCGGTGATCGACCTCAGTGCGCTGACCTTCGGCCAACCGGCCCAGGCCCGCACCAGCACACGCTTGGTGCTGGTCAATTACCGCCCGGGTGAAACCGCTGAGGCGCAATTGCTCGGGCTGATTCTGGAGCAGGCCACCGATACCTTGCGCTGCAACCCGGCGGATTTTCAGCCTTATGGCCTGGACAATCGCCAGGCGCCGTACCTCGGGCCGGTGCGCGAAGATGCTCAGGGTTTGCTGCAATGGGTGCGGGTCGCCGACTTGCTCGATGAGCAGGTTCGCGCGCTGCTGTTTCCGTCGACGCCACTGGACCTGGCGCTGTTTGAGGAGCGGCCATGAGCAGCGATCAGCGGTTTTTCGATTTCCTCAAAGAGTGCATCGGTCTCGACGTGACCTCGGTGGGGCCGGCGATCATCGAGCGTGCGGTGCGCCAGCGCAGCACGGCGTCCAGCGCGCTGACGGCCGATGAGTACTGGCACACCTTGCAGGGTTCGCGGGACGAGCAACAGGCGCTGATCGAAGCGGTGATCGTCCCCGAAACCTGGTTTTTCCGTTACCCGGAATCTTTCGCCACCTTGGCGAAACTGGCTGCCAAACGTCTGAGCGACATCAACAACATGCGCGCGCTGCGGATTCTCAGCCTGCCGTGTTCCACCGGTGAAGAACCGTATTCCATCGCCATGGCGTTGCTTGATGCCGGGTTCCAGCCGCACCAGTTCAAGGTCGAAGGCATGGACGTCAGCCTGTTGTCGGTGGAAAAAGCCCGGTGCGCACTGTACTGCAAGAATTCGTTCCGTGGTCAGGACATCGCGTTTCGCGAGCGGCATTTCACCGCCGAAGACGAGGGCTATCGCCTCAGTGGGCGAGTGCTTGAACAAGTGCGTTTGCAGGTCGGCAATCTGCTGGATCCGACGTTGCTGGCCAACGAGCCGCCTTATGACTTTGTGTTTTGCCGCAACCTGCTGATCTATTTCGATCAACCGACCCAGCAGCAAGTGTTCGAAGTGCTCAAGCGCCTGACCCATGTCGACGGCGTGCTGTTTATCGGTCCGGCCGAGGGCAGTTTGCTCGGCCGTTTCGGCATGTGTTCGATCGGCATCCCACAGTCCTTTGCGTTCAGTCGTCAGAGCACACCAGAGCCTGCGCCCATTGCGGCTTTCGTTCCGACGCCTCTGCCCGTGCGCCAACCGGCGCGCAGCGTGATCCCGCCGCCCGTTCGCAGCCGGCCCTTCGCAACGGTGACGCCGTTACCTGCCGCAACGAAAACCGCCAACCCGGACGCCGCCGCGCTGCTGGCGAACATTGCCGCGCTGGCCAACGAAGGCAAAAGCGCCGAAGCCCGCGCCGCGTGCGAGAGCTATTTGCGCAGTCACGAGCCAGTAGCCCAGGTCTTTTACTGGCTGGGCTTGCTCAGCGATGTCGCCGGCAGAGTTCTGGAGGCCCAGGGTTTTTATCGCAAGGCGTTGTACCTCGACCCGCAACATTCCGACGCGTTGATGCACCTGGCGGCGTTGCTGCAATCGTTGGGCGACACGACGGGTGCCAGACGATTGCAGGACCGCGCCGCCCGCAGCGAGCGCGCCGCCGACAGTGAGCGTAAACGATGAAGGCCTCCGCCACCTTGAGCCTCACCCATGAAGATGCCCAGGCCATCGACGACTGCTGGAACCGCATCGGTATCCACGGCGACAAGTCCTGCCCGTTGCTGATCGAGCACATTCACTGCCGCAACTGCGCGGTGTATTCCGCCGCTGCCACGCGCTTGCTCGACCGCTACGCCTTGCAACAGGACGATCGCGAGCAGGTCTCGACGACGGCCGAAATCGACGTGAAAACCCGCTCGCTGCTGATGTTTCGTCTCGGCGAAGAATGGCTGGGCCTGGCCACCCGCAGCCTGGTGGAAGTGGCGCCGCTGCAAGCGATTCACTCCTTGCCGCACCAGCGCTCCGGGGCCTTGCTCGGCGTGGCGAATGTGCGCGGCGCTCTGGTGGCGTGCCTGTCGCTCGTGGAGCTGCTGGGGCTCGACGGCGCCAGCAGCGTGGCGTCCGGCGCGCGGGTCATGCCGCGGATGCTGATCATCGCCGCCCACGGCGGGCCGGTGGTGGTGCCGGTGGATGAAGTGGACGGGATTCACGCCATCGACGAACACCTCCTCGAGGCGGCGTCCCGCTCCGGCACTCAGGCCAGCGCCAAATACACCCGTGGCGTGTTGCAATTCAAAGGTCGCAGCCTGCGTTGGCTGGATGAAGAACAGTTGCTGTCCGCCGTGACCCGGAGCCTCACATGACCCCCGAGCAAATGCGCGACGCCTCGCTGCTGGAGCTGTTCAGCCTCGAAGCCGAAGCCCAGACCCAGGTGCTGAGCGCAGGGCTTTTGGCGCTTGAGCGCGATCCGACCCAGGCCGATCACCTTGAATCGTGCATGCGCGCTGCCCACTCGCTCAAAGGCGCGGCGCGGATTGTCGGGGTCGATGCCGGCGTCAGCGTTGCGCATGTGATGGAAGATTGCCTGGTCAGCGCGCAGGAAGGGCGCCTGTACCTGCGGCCCGAGCACATTGACGCCTTGCTGCAAGGCACCGATTTGCTGATGCGCATCGCGACGCCGAATAACAATCCCGGGGCGGCGGACATCGAGGCCTATGTGGCGCTGATGGCGCGGTTGCTGGATCCGCTGGCGTTGGCCATGCCGATCAGCACGCCGATAGCGCCCTTTATGGCCGAGTCAGAGCCCGAAGCGCTCGCGCCAAAGGTCGAAGAGCTGGTTCCGGTCGCCGAACCGTCACCCGTAGAACCAGCGAAAAGAACCCGGCGCACCACAGATACTGGCGAACGGGTGCTGCGCGTCACGGCCGAACGCCTGAACAGCCTGCTCGACTTGTCGAGCAAATCCCTGGTGGAAACCCAGCGACTCAAGCCGCACCTGGCCACGATGCAGCGCCTCAAGCGTATGCAGAACAATGGCCTGCGGGCGCTGGAAAACCTCAACGTCCACCTCAAGGAACATGCCTTGAGCCTCGAAGCCCAGGAAGCCCTGGGCGATGCCCGGCGGCTGTTGGCTGAGGCGCAGCAATTGCTGGTGGAAAAAAACGCCGAACTGGATGAGTTCGCCTGGCAGGCCAGTCAACGGGCGCAGGTGTTGTACGACACCGCGCTGGCCTGTCGCATGCGGCCGTTTGCCGACGTGTTGGGTGGACAAGTGCGCATGGTCCGCGACCTCGGTCGCAGCCTCGGTAAACAGGTGCGGCTGGAGATCGAGGGCGAGAAAACCCAGGTTGATCGCGACGTCCTGGAAAAGCTCGAAGCGCCGCTGACGCACTTGCTGCGCAACGCCGTCGATCACGGTATCGAGTCCCCCGAACAACGCTTGCTGGCCGGCAAGCCTGAAGAAGGTCTGATTCGTCTGCGCGCCTCCCATCAGGCGGGCCTGCTGGTGCTGGAGTTGAGCGATGACGGTCACGGCGTCGATCTGGAAAAGGTCCGCCGCAGCATCATCGAGCGGCAGTTATCCCCGGCGGAAACCGCCGCCCAGTTGAGCGAAGAAGAGCTGCTGACGTTCCTGTTCCTGCCGGGTTTCAGCCTGCGCGACAAGGTCACCGAAGTGTCCGGGCGCGGCGTCGGCCTGGACGCGGTTCAGCACATGGTCCGTCAGTTGCGCGGCGCAGTGGTGCTGGAGCAGACGGCGGGCGAGGGCAGTCGTTTTCACCTCGAAGTGCCGCTGACGCTGTCTGTAGTGCGCAGTCTGGTGGTGGAAGTCGGTGATGAGGCGTACGCCTTTCCGCTGGCGCACATCGAACGCATGTGTGATCTGGAACCGGCGGACATCGTTCAGGTCGAAGGGCGTCAGCACTTCTGGCACGAAGGCCGGCATGTCGGGCTGGTCGCCGCCAGTCAGTTGTTGCAGCGGCCGGCGAGCCCGGGTGGGCAACAAACCCTGAAAGTCGTGGTGATCCGCGAGCGCGAGGCGATTTACGGCGTGGCAGTGGAGCGGTTTGTTGGCGAGCGGACATTGGTCGTATTGCCGCTGGACGAACGTCTGGGCAAGGTGCAGGACATTTCCGCCGGGGCTTTGCTCGACGACGGGTCGGTGGTGCTGATCGTCGACGTCGAAGACATGCTGCGCTCGGTGGACAAACTGCTCAATACCGGGCGTCTGGAGCGGATTACCCGTCAAGGCAGCCAGGCCGTCGAGGCGGCTCGTAAACGGATTCTGGTGGTCGACGATTCGTTGACCGTTCGCGAGTTACAGCGCAAGTTGCTGCTCAATCGCGGTTACGACGTGGCCGTGGCGGTCGACGGTATGGATGGCTGGAACGCCCTGCGTTCGGAGGATTTCGATCTGCTGATTACTGACATTGATATGCCGCGCATGGACGGCATCGAACTGGTGTCTTTGTTGCGCCAGGACAATCGCCTGCAATCACTGCCGGTTATGGTGGTGTCCTATAAAGATCGCGAAGAAGACCGTCGTCGCGGACTGGACGCCGGAGCCGACTATTATCTAGCCAAAGCCAGTTTTCATGACGACGCCCTGCTTGATGCAGTGGTTGAGCTCATCGGAGGAGCGCGGGCATGAAAATAGCCATCGTCAACGACATGCCCATGGCGGTGGAGGCCCTGCGCCGCGCATTGGCATTCGAACCGGCGCATCAAGTGGTCTGGGTCGCCGGCAATGGCGCCGAGGCGGTGCAACGTTGCGCCGAATTCACCCCGGACCTGATTTTGATGGACCTGATCATGCCGGTGATGGACGGCGTGGAGGCGACCCGGCGGATCATGGCCGAGACCCCCTGCGCCATTGTCATCGTCACGGTCGACCGGCAGCAGAACGTGCATCGGGTGTTCGAGGCCATGGGGCACGGCGCGCTGGACGTGGTCGACACCCCGGCTCTCGGTGCCGGCAATGCCCAAGAGGCGGCGGCGCCATTGTTGCGCAAGATCATTAACATTGGCTGGCTGATTGGTGACAAGGGCAATCGGGAGCGATCGGCCCCCAGCCCGCTGCGCAGTTCGGCCTCGCGTCAGCGTCTGGTCGCGATTGGCTCGTCCGCAGGCGGGCCGGCGGCGCTGGAAGTCTTGCTCAAGGGCCTGCCAAAAGATTTTTCGGCCGCGATCGTGCTGGTGCAACATGTTGACCAGGTGTTCGCCGCCGGCATGGCGGAATGGCTGAGCAGCGCCAGCGGCCTGAAGGTGCGACTGGCCCAGGAAGGCGAGCCCCCGTTGGCCGGCACGGTGTTGCTGGCGGGCACCAATCACCATATTCGCTTGTTAAAAAACGGCACGCTGACCTACACCGCCGAACCAGTCAACGAGATCTATCGGCCCTCGATCGATGTGTTTTTCGAGAGCGTGGCCAGTTACTGGAACGGCGATGCCGTGGGTGTTTTGCTCACCGGCATGGGACGCGATGGCGCGCAGGGGCTTAAACTCATGCGCCAACAGGGCTACATGACCATCGCTCAGGACCAACAAAGCAGTGCGGTTTACGGAATGCCGAAAGCGGCAGCGGCCATCGATGCCGCCGTGGAAGTTCGCCCACTGGACAAGATAGCGCCACGATTGCTGGAGATTTTCCCCAAATGAAGGCTTTTCGCAGCAACTCTGGCCTAGGCAGTATTCAGGTGACCGCCCATGAATGACTTACAACTCGACGACTTCAAGACCGACGAAAACGCCGCCATGGTGTTGTTGGTGGACGATCAGGCAATGATCGGCGAGGCGGTGCGCCGCGGGTTGTCGAACGAAGAGAATATCGACTTCCACTTCTGCGCCGACCCGCACCAGGCCATTGCGCAGGCGATCCGCATCAAGCCGACGGTGATCCTTCAGGATCTTGTGATGCCCGGCCTGGACGGCCTCAGCCTGGTGCGTGAGTACCGAAACCATCCGGCGACCAAAAACATTCCGATCATTGTCCTGTCGACCAAGGAAGACCCGCTGATCAAGAGCGCGGCGTTTGCGGCCGGGGCCAATGATTACCTGGTCAAACTGCCGGACAACATCGAACTGGTGGCGCGCATTCGCTATCACTCGCGCTCCTACATGACCTTGTTGCAGCGCGATGCGGCGTACCGCGCGTTGCGGGTCAGCCAGCAGCAGTTGCTCGACACCAACCTGGTGTTGCAGCGGTTGATGAACTCCGACGGCTTGACCGGGCTGTCGAACCGCCGGCACTTCGACGAATACCTGGAACTGGAATGGCGCCGTTCGCTGCGTGATCAGAGCCAATTGTCGCTGCTGATGATCGATGTCGACTACTTCAAGTCCTACAACGACAGCTTTGGCCACCTCGAAGGTGATGAAGCCCTGCGTAAAGTCGCCACCGCGATTCGCGACGCCAGCGCCCGGCCGTCGGACCTGCCAGCCCGTTACGGCGGTGAAGAATTTGTCCTGGTGCTGCCCAATACCACGCCGGGTGGCGCGCGACTGGTGGCGGAAAAACTGCGCCTGACCGTGGAAGCGCTGAAAATTCCGCACATTTTCCCCACCGAAGGCTCAAGCCTGACCATCAGCATCGGCCTGTCGACCATGATCCCGCAGCAGGGCAGTGATTGCCGGCAATTGATCTCGGCGGCGGACAAGGGGCTGTATTTGGCGAAGAATAATGGGCGGAATCAGGTGGGGATTGAGTAGCGGGTCGACCTGAGCCAATTTCTCCACAATGCCACAGACCCTGTAGCAGGGGGGCTTCTGTGGCGAGGGGGATTGCCCCGTTGGGCCGCGAAGCGGCCCCCTGCGTTTTCCCTGCCATACTCTTCGATCAGATTTCACGACTGCTTCGCAGCCCGAACGGGAGCAAGCTCCCTCGCCACAGGTCATTCGCGTTCGGCACCTGCGCTCACTCTTAGTACGCTTAGTAGTCCCCGGCAGCCATTCCCCATAGAGTGTTTCGCGCGCAATGCGCTGCATATCTTTTGTAGCTCAATCGACATAGGTCACATACCTGGCCATCAGGTTCGGCCGCTGAAACGTATCGATGCCGGCGACGCGTTGATGCATCTCCCTGACCACTTGTTTGAACGTTGCATCGTCCATGTCGATCCAGAAACGTGGGTTGCGACCGATGAGGCGGTCGTATTCG
>NZ_SISB01000044.1 GCF_004310295.1 Pseudomonas sp. BGI-2
GCAGTGGGGTGTGCGGGGAATTGGTTGGGGGGGACAAAACCCGAAGTCGGGCAAAGATTGATGCCGAGCGCGAAAAACTCGGGCTTGGGGTGGCACTAGCGGGAGCAAGCAACCTGACCCATGGGTTGTACAGTTTTACGGCAAGAACCCTTTGCCCTTGATGGGGGCTTAATATGCCGTTGTCCTGAAGACGATTGTTTCCTCTGGACTTGTGTACGCCTACCCGCCGAGTCACCGGTTGCTTGATGCCTCGTGGCAATAGAGGTTGAACGACTTTGGCTTGCTCTGCTTCGGGTTGCAGTGCGCCTGTAGCCTCCATGGGCATGTATGGTCGAGCCGGAATGTCGCACCATAGTGTTTCCCACCGAACTGCATCATCGCCGCATACGGTTTGATGCTGCCAACGAGCGCCGAGCCCTCGGGCGCGTAGGTGGTGATGGCGGCGGCCAAATCGGCGGCGCTGACTTGTAGGATCTGGCCGGGCCTATTGACCTACCCTTATCAAGCCTCCGCCGTCGGCGTCCGAAGCATGGCACGTGATTCGTTTGGAGGATTAGCAGTGAAACCCGTTAAACCTCTAACTACTGCTGGATAACTTACGCTATAAGATATTTCGAACAATTATAAAAAACTGTTAGATCTTACAGGTGTGTAATTTTCCCCACATGCACAACATAAGGCTCCCTAAATGTGCTGCTGGAGAAGTTAAAATGATATTTATCAAATCCTCGTTCGCTGGCTTTTCACTTTTGGCCGCCTTCGCATTGTCGACGCAACTCAGTATGGACAAGGTTTCGTCTCCTGCTGACACAGCGTTAATAAAATATGATGGCGATTACAATGCTTTAGAATATACGAAGGATACCGTCGTATCGAATAGTGAAAAGCACGAACTAAAAACCAATCAAAATGAGGCCTCAGGGTTAGTAGTGGCTGATTGTGATTTACCGCACGACCACTGCTTTTAAATGGTCCAAGGCTTAATGCGTTATTGCCTCTTCCGCTTCCGGTTGTAATGAACCGTCGAGGTCCACCGGTAGATAGGGGCGACTTGGAACGTCGCCCCACAGATACGGAAAGTCTGCCTGCTCCCCTCCAAACTGCATCATCGCCGCATACGGTTTGTTGCTGCCGACCAGTGCCGAGCTGTCGGTGGCGTAGGTGGTGATGGAGGCGGCTAGGCCGGCGGCGCTGACTTGCAAGATCTGGCCTGGCCAGTTGCCGTGTACGATCTCGCGGGTTTACGTTATTCCTATGAGCCCTCCATGGTGAAAGATTCGGATTTTAATGAACGAGCAATCATTCGCGCAGCTCGGTTTTCTGGAAATATTATGCATACGCGATGTGACCTTTACTGAGGTGGTAGAGGACGCTCGTTGTACGGACAATGCGCACAGCCCCTGCTTAAATGTACAAAGGTAAAAATGGTGACTAAAGATCAATTTATAGTTGCCATCCGCTTGGCCTTTGACGCAGCCCTCCCATTTCACTATTGCAAGTAGAAGCTGCGTGTTAGCGTTTTAAACATCTCTGGAGAGTGCTTGTTTAACTGCTCGCAAGGTTACGTCCTGAAAGCTACAAAATCTTGCGCCGTTGCCTACGGCTGCGCCAGAATCTGCCGGCTTGTGCGCCTTGGAGTCCCTCGGTAACTTTATTCCTGTCACTGCCCATCAGTGATCGGGTTTAGCAGCCCGGGATTTCTCGGTTGTACGTGCATCTGTCATGCAGGTATTTCATTGCCTGTACTTGATGGTAGCTGTACGTAGGGCGCCCTTGGGCGCGCCGGATTGCTGAGTGTCCCGGTCTGCTAACCTGCGTGCAGTTGCCACCCTCTTCGTTTAGCAGCAGGAGGGATGGCACACCATTAGGACACTCAGCAAATGATAAAGCCTTCACCAAATCCGCCAGACACCGATCCGGCCTCCCCGTACGAACCCGATTCAAAGAAGCTCAATGAGGCCGCCGAGCGGGCTCTGGACTTTCACTTCCCGTCGAATGCCGACATCAAAGCCACCGCGCGAACACGCAGTACCCTGTTTTCTGTGGACCCAGAGGCTACGGCCGAAACCCTGGCGGTTTATCTGGTTGAAATACTGGCCTCGGTCGATGTGATGGTCCATCAGTTGGTGGATCATCTGGAGGGCGAGTCGCGCTACGCGCTGCTGGGTATTTCCAACAGCATTATGATGGCGGAGATCACCGCAAATAGGGTGTTGGATAAGATTGATCTGCCCAGGTAGGTGCGGTCTGTTGTGGTGAGTGGGTAATTGATGTTGGGCTGTGAAGCGGTTTCTTTCTGGGGCCGCTTCGCAGCCCAACGGGGCGGTGCGGCGTTCCGCTAAATCCCCTCCCCACGGATGAGATTGCACACCACCAAGTCGATATGTTCGCCCCGTCAGTTGTTGGCTGATCGGGGCGTTTTCTATTGCGTGTGCTGCGACCGTATTGCCCAGGTTGCCAGCCTGTCCGAAATGTACCGCGTTTATCTCGCTTGGCCGGTTGGGGGGCGACCCTAAACAGGGGGACAAACCCCGAAGTCGGGCAAACACCAGACAGTGGGCTATAACCCTATAGGGAGTTTCCGGGAACAACATCCATGACCAGTCAGTCCACAACCCTCCAGAAAGAAGAGGGCGATGTCCGCTTGAGCTCGCGCAAACAGCCGTTCAATCTGCTGCGCTGGTTCTCGCTCATCAGCATGGCGGTGATCGGCTCGGTGGCGGTCGCGCTGGGCGCGGTGTCCACGCGCTTTGTGATTACCGAAAGTGTGCAGCGCGATGCGTTGCTCACGTCCCAGTTCGTTCAAGCGATTGCCTCGGCCGAGGTTCGGCATGTCTCGATCCCTAACGTGCGGACCATGGGCGAACTGCTGGACCCGCGCAAAGACAAAGACTTTCCCGAAGTCGACCCACTGGCCAGGGCCAGTGCCCGTGGTGAGTTCCTCGACCATATCGAGCACTTGCCCGACGTGATCCTGGCCAACATTTATGCCCCTGACCGCATGGTGATCTGGTCCACCAACCCGGCACTGATGGGCACCACGATCCATGCCGACGATGACCTCGACCAGGCCTTTTCTTCCAGGATGCCGGTGTCGGCCAGTTATCACAGCGTCGACAAAAGCCGCATGGAGCAGAAGTTCGTCACGCCGCCGGACTACATCTTCATTGAGAACTACATTCCGCTGTTCGATGCCGATGGCGATACCGTCACGGCGATGGTCGAGATTTACAAGGAACCCAAAGACCTGATCGACCGCATGGCGCGCGGCCTGGTCCTGATCTGGCTGGCCACGGCCCTGGGCGGCGGACTGATCTACCTGGGTCTGTACTGGATCGTGCGGCGAGCGGCGATCCTCCTGGAGACCCAACAAAAACAACTGATCACCAATGAAACCTTTGTCGCGCTCGGGGAGATGTCATCGGCGGTTGCCCATAGCCTACGCAATCCGTTGGCGACCATTCGCTCCAGCGCCGAGCTGGCGCTGGAGTTCGACAGTGGCCCGGCCCACAAGAACATCAACGACATCATTGGTCAGGTGGACCGCATGTCGAAGTGGGTCAGGGAATTGCTGCAGTCGTTACGCCCGCTCAACGATGAAGCCGAGCCGGTGAATCTGGTGGCGGCGTTGCATGACAGCCTCATGGCTTTCGAGCATCAGATTGCCAAGGCCGGGGTGCAGGTGGTGTTCGAGCCGAAGGAGACGCCGATGGTGTTGAGTCAGCAGGTGCAGCTCACGCAGATCCTCAACAGTTTGCTGGCCAATGCCGTCGAAGCGATGGACAGGGGCGGCACGCTGACCATCACCCTGGAGCCGACCGATACCCGAGGAATCTGCGTCGTCGTAAGCGACACTGGCAAAGGCATGAACGAAGAACAGCGCAGCATGGCGTTCCGGCCTTTCTTCACCACCAAGCAGGGTGGGCTGGGCGTCGGGCTGGTGCTGGTGAAGCGGATCATGGAGCGTTTTGGCGGAGCGGTGACTCTGGGCAGTCGTGAAGGTGAGGGCACTAGCGTCTGTCTGTCGTTCAAACGGATTCCCTGACAATGGGTATGAACTTTCCCCGTTAGCGGGTGCCAGGCCCCAGTCGTTTCTCCGATCAGGGCGCATTGGTGTTGTTAAGCCATTGTTTTGTTAGTGTTATTGCTCTTGTACAAATCTGTTACAGATCTGGCGAGGTCCTTGCAAAACCACCACTACCTCCTTCACGACTTCGAGGCGGCTGGTGATGGACAGAAAAGCGCGGCATTCCTTCCAATGGTTCAGCCTGATAACGCCTTTGAGCGTCCTGCTCACTATGACGCCGGGCACAGCGACTCTGAAGACCCGTTTCAATTACCCCACCAACGCCAAGCCAAACCCGTTTTTTGGCGCTCAGCCGTTCACTCGGCAGCGGGTGCTGTTTGAAGAATTCGGCCCGGAAAAACTCGATGCCTTTATGCGTCAGCCGGGGCTGACCTTTGGCCCACAAGTGACGGTGAAAAAATGAAACGCAGGGGAGCCGACACACCAGCGCATACGCCGCGCTCCCGCGCCTTGGGTATGCACCTGATTCTGGTCCTGGTCACTTGCCTGTTGGCCAGTCTGGTGCTGCTCGCTCGCGAAGGGGTACTGGCGCCAACGGAATCGGCGACACCCTGGGGCGGCGATTACTTCCCCAACACCCTGCTGACCGATCAGGACGGTCGGCAGGTGCGGTTCTTCGATGATTTGATCAAGGACAAGGTGGTGGTGATCAATTTCATATTTACTTCGTGCAGCGACTCCTGCCCGCTGGAAACCGCGCGCCTGCGTCAGGTGCAAACGTTGCTGGGCGACCGGGTCGGCCAGGACATTTTCTTCTACTCCGTCAGCATCGACCCACTCAGCGACACGCCCGAGGTGCTGAAGGCTTACGCACAACGCTTCAAGGTCGGGCCGGGCTGGAAGTTTCTGACCGGCGAATTCGAAGACGTCACCGATCTGCGCAAAAAACTCGGGCTGTTCATCGAAGGCGTCGACAACGGACGCAGCAAAGACCACAACCTGAGCCTGATCGTCGGCAACCAGTCCACGGGCCGCTGGATGAAAGCCTCGCCGTTCGAGAATCCGTGGATCCTAGCCGATCAGTTGGCCAACACCTTACAGAACTGGAAGAAGCCCAGCGTTGGAGAAAGTTACGCCGATGCGCCCGAGATTCGCCCGCCGAGCAATGGTGAAGAATTGTTTCGCACCCGTTGCGCGTCGTGCCACAGCTTGGGGCCGCTGGACGGGCAGGGCATCGGTCTGCGCAGCATCGGCCCGGACCTGATCGGCGTGACTCGCCAGCGCGACCCGGCCTGGCTCAGCCGCTGGATTCGTGAACCGGACCGCATGCTCGCTGAAAAGGACCCGATCGCGGTGGAGCTGTTTGAACGTTTCGACAGAATCCCGATGCCCAACCTGCGTCTGGACGAGAAAGCGGCGCAGTCAATTATGGGATTTTTGCAGGAAGAAACCGATCGTCAACAACCGCTGCAAGCGGCGCAGGTGCAATAGCGGCGAAATACTATCAGTGGAGCCGTCAACCACGATCAATGCCACCTACACTGATCGCTGACGCGGCTGAAAAGGCTTGATGCAAGTCTCCAGGACACTCTCATGCAGACGCTGGAACAACAAAAAATTCCTGCGCCGGACACAC
Organism: Pseudomonas sp. BGI-2; assembly: GCF_004310295.1. GTDB lineage: Bacteria > Pseudomonadota > Gammaproteobacteria > Pseudomonadales > Pseudomonadaceae > Aquipseudomonas. The sequence goes on from NZ_SISB01000044.1 coordinate 5,664, forward strand.
CGGCAGCACGGAAGCCGTGCCGGGGCGGACAGTTCAATCTACTGCGCTGGTTTTCCTTCGTCAGCTTTTTCATCATTGCCGCCGTGGCGGCGGGGCTCGGCTACATTTCCACGCGTTTTGTGGTCACCGAAAGCATCGAACGCGACTCCATGCTCACCGCGCAATTCGTTCAGGCCATCGGCGATGCGGAAATCCGCCATGCCTCGATCAATCCGGTCAGAACCATGGGTGAAATGCTCGACCCGCGCGATGACAACGCTTATCCCGACGTCCTTCCGACAACCCGTGCGTCTTCGCGTGGCGAGTTTCTCGATCATGTGGAGCATCTGCCGGACATTCTGTTAGCCAACGTGTATGCCCTGGATCGCACCGTGGTCTGGTCGACCAACCCGCAGCTGATCGGTGTGCGCATCGAAGACGATGATGAACTCGATGAATCCTTTGAAATGAAGGAAGCGGTGTCCACCAGTTACCACGAGATCGACGACGAGCGTCCAGAGCAGAAACTGCTGCGTGAGCCCGAGCACCTGTTCATCGAAAACTACATCCCGATGTTCAATGCCGACAAAAGCAAAGTCATCGCCATGGTCGAGATCTACAAGGAGCCGGTGGATCTGGTAGAGCGCATTCAGCGTGGCTTCAGGGCAATCTGGCTGGCGACCCTGGTCGGTGGTCTGGTCATCTACCTTGGGTTGTTCTGGATTGTGCGGCGCGCGTCCATGTTGCTGCAGAGCCAGCAGAAACAACTGATCACTAACGAGACCTTTGTCGCCCTGGGTGAAATGTCCTCGGCGGTCGCCCACAGCCTGCGCAATCCGCTGGCGAACATTCGCTCCAGCGCCGAACTGGCCCAGGAAATCGCCAGCCAGAATGCACAAAAGAACATCGGCGACATCATCAACCAGGTCGATCGCATGTCGCGCTGGGTCCGCGAGTTGCTGGTGTCGTTGCGGCCCATGAACGACGACTCCGAAACGGTGGACCTGGTGCTGGCCATCGATGACACCCTGAGTGCTTTCGACGCACTGATCAAACGCTCGAACGTGGAAGTGCGCTTCACACCGCAAACCTGTCCACCGGTCGTCAGCCAACAGGTGCTGCTCACGCAAATTCTTAATAGCCTGTTTGCCAACGCCCTGGAGGCCATGCCCAAGGGCGGCACGCTCAGTATCGAGATTGAACAGCCCCGATCCGGACAGGTGCGGATGACCTTGAGTGATACCGGCAAAGGCATGACCAAGCAGCAGCAACAGATGGTCTTCAAGCCGTTTTTCACCACCAAACAAGGAGGGTTGGGCGTTGGCCTGGCCCTCGTCAAACGAATAATGGAGCGTTTTGACGGCTCGGTCGAACTGACCAGCCAGGAGCAGGAAGGAACCCGCGTCTGTCTCAATTTCAAAGTGGCAACGGGAGGGGAATATGGAGCACAGCATACTGCTGGTCGAGGATGATGAACTCCTGGCCGAGAATATTCAGACCTACCTGGAGCGCAAAGACTTCGAGGTGACGGTCTGCCACTCGGCTGAAGAGGCGTTGAAAAAACTGGGTACGTTCACCCCTGATGTAGTGTTGACCGATAACTCGCTGCCGGGCATGAGCGGTCACGACCTGATCCAGAAGCTGCGCATCAGCGCGCCGGATCTGAAAGTGATCATGATGACCGGCTACGGCAACGTCGAAGACGCCGTGGTGGCGATGAAAGAGGGCGCTTTTCATTACGTCACCAAACCAGTGGCCTTGCCGGAGCTCAAGCTGCTGCTGGACAAGGCCCTGGCCACTGATCGAATGGAGCGCACGCTGTCGTTTTATCAGGAGCGCGAGGCGCAAAAGTCAGGAGTACAGGCATTGATCGGCGAATCGGCTCCGATGCAATACCTGAAAAACACCATCGCCCAATTGCTCGACGCCGAGCGACGCATGGCCAATACCGACCTGCCGCCGGTGCTGGTGGAAGGCGAGACCGGTACCGGCAAGGAATTGGTGGCACGGGCGCTTCACTTCGACGGTCCGCGCAGCAAAGGTCCGTTCATCGAATTCAACTGCGCGTCGATCCCGTCCAATCTGGTGGAGTCGGAACTGTTCGGCCACGAGAAGGGCGCCTTTACCGACGCCAAGGACCGTCGTGTTGGCCTGGTGGAAGCGGCTGATGGCGGTACGCTGTTTCTCGACGAAATCGGTGAAATGGATCTGCTGCTGCAAGCCAAGTTGCTGAAGCTGCTGGAAGACCGGACCATCCGCCGGGTCGGCTCGGTGAAGGAGCGCAAGGTCGATTTGCGGGTGATCAGCGCGACCAACTGCAACCTCGAACAAATGGTGCAACAGGGCAAGTTCCGTCGTGACCTGTTCTTCCGATTGCGCATTATTTCGATCAAGGTTCCCCGCCTGTATGCCCGTGGCGCAGACATCTTGCTGCTGGCCCGGCACTTCCTGGCAATCCACGGCAAACGCTATGGCAAACCGAACCTGCACTTCAGCGATCTGGCTGAAGAATTGCTGCTCAGCTACAGCTGGCCGGGCAACGTGCGTGAGTTGCGCAACATGCTTGAGCAAACCGTGCTGCTGGCTCAGAGCGATACGATTGCGGTCCATCAGTTGAACGTGTGCCTGAGCCTGGTGGATGACCCGATCATCCTGCAGGAAGCACAGCACCACGAGCCGCGTCCGGTGTACAACGGCACCGACTCGATGAACCTGCCGGAAGTCGAGCGCGACATGGTGCGCAAGATGCTCGACAAGACCGATTGGAACGTCACCAAGTCTGCACGGCTGCTGGGCCTGAGCCGCGACATGCTGCGTTACCGGATCGAGAAACTCGGCCTGGCACGCCCGGACAAACGCCAGTGGTGAGCCTTATTGCAACGTTGCCCCCTGACGGCTAAGGCATTCGAGCACGCACCGGGGGTCGAGGACTTCTTCGTTGACGTAGACCCCGCGTTCCGGATCGTAGGAGCGGATGAATACTCGAACGGAGGCATCCGCGACCGTCGGCAAAACTGAGTCGTAGAACTCATGCTGGCTGGCAATCGGGATGAAATCCTGAGGGGCCGTCGGGCTGTACGACCGAGGCGGCACCGTGCTCAGGGAGGGCGGCACCGGGTGGGCGAACGGCTGGTCGGCCCCGTAATAGTTGAAGTTGCTGCTGTAATCGGTGGTGGGTGTCAGCGTGTCGTCGGCCTGGGCGCCGGTGATGGTGGTCAGGCTAAGGGCGAACAGCAGCGTCAAATCAGTTGTTTTCATGGCAACACCTGCGAAATCGGTTTTCCCGCACTTCCCCAAGGCCATTAACTATAGCTGCCGTACGGGCACGCGTTCGCGATGCCCGGATTACAACATTCCAACAAACGCCCGATGGGGTTTCTTAGAGCACTGATCTAGACTCGTGCCGGTCAACAAAGCCCCGAACTCTGGAGTGCGCAATGGAAATGCCGACCAAAGAAAACGCCATCGCCAGCAACCGCGATGCGTGGAACGACTCCGCCCGACACCACAAAGACACCCCCGATTGGCAAGCCCTGGTGAAGGCGGTCAGTCAGCGCGATTTTTGCTGCATCGACGACACACTCCGCGGTGTGCTGGAGCAGGTCGGCGTCGATGGCAAGGACGTGGTGCAACTGGGCTGCAACAACGGGCGGGAAAGTATCTCGCTGTTTGCGCTGGGGGCTCGCAGCGTGGTGGGCGTCGACCAGTCCGAAGCGTTTCTCGATCAGGCGCGAGAGCTGGCGTCCCGCTCGCCGCATGAGCCCGAATTCGTCGAGGCCGACATTCATCACCTGCCGGCTGAACTTCATGAGCGCTTCGACGTGGCGCTGATCACCATTGGCGTATTGAACTGGATGCCGGACATCGGCGAATTCTTCCGCCATGTCGCCCAGACCCTCAAGCCCGGCGGTGCGCTGGTGGTGTACGAAACCCATCCATTCCTGGAAATGGTCGACCCCGAAGCTGCCGATCCTTATCGCCTGGACAGCTCTTACTTTCGCAGCGAGCCGTTCGTGCAGGACCAGCCGATTGTTTATGAAGGCAAAGTCGAGCAGCCGGCCGCTCCGTCCTACTGGTTCGTCCACACCCTGGGCGCAATCGTCACCGGCGCCCTCGAGGCGGGGCTGCAGATCAGCCACTTCAAGGAGTACCCGCATTCCAACCGCGAGGAACTCTATGACCGTTATGAGAAGCAGACGGCGCAGTTGCCGTTGTGTTTTACGTTGGTGGTTGTGAAGCGCTAAGAAAGGTGTCGCTCCCACTGACGCCATCGCGAGCAAGCCCGCTCCCACATTTGATCGTCGTCGAACACAAATCCTGTGTGCGCTGGAGATCTACTGTGGGAGCGGGCTTGCTCGCGAAAGCAATTTTTCAGTCGCATCAATGCTGAATTGTCCACCGTCTTCGCGAGCAAGCCCGCTCCCACATTTGATTGTCGTCGGACACAAATCCCGTGTGCGCTGGAGATCCCCTGTAGGAGCGAGGCTTGCCCGCGAAAGCAATTTTTCAGTCGCATCAATGCTGAATTGTCCACCGTCTTCGCGAGCAAGCCCGCTCCCACATTTGATTGTCGTCGGACACAAATCCCGTGTGCGCTGGAGATCCCCTGTAGGAGCGAGGCTTGCCCGCGAAAGCAATTTTTCAGTCGCATCAATGCTGAATTGTCCACCGTCTTCGCGAGCAAGCCCGCTCCCACATTTGATCGTCGTCGAACACAAATCCTGTGTGCGCTGGAGATCCCCTGTAGGAGCCTTGCCCGCGAAGGCCGCAACTCGGTCTCTCTATCAGAAATCAGGCGTTTGCCGCCGCCGTCACCACCGGCCGTCCCGGTTTGCGCAGCGGGTCCAGGCGCGAGCCTGTGTAGCGGGTTTCGCGGTGAAAGCGCCAGCGGCCGAACAGGCCGTAGACGTGGGTGACGCGACCCTGTTCGTGATAGCCCATGCGGATGTGCAGCTTCAACGCCGGGATGTTGTGGGTTTCGCAGACGTCCACTACCTTGTGGCAGCCTTGGGCGCGCATCGTGTCCCAGAGGGCGACCTGGACATCCACCGACAGGCTGGTGCCGAAATAGGCGCGGATCATTTCGCCGCCGAACTCGAAGAACTCTCCGGGTTTGACCGGGAACCAGCAGCCGTAATAGTGGCGGTCGTGGTAATCGCGCACGCTGCCCCAAATAAACCCGATAGCGTGGCCGTCATCGTCAACGTACATGTGCCCGGTGTGGCCTTCGGTCGCGAGTTCGGCCATGGTTTCGACCCGGTCGCCAAAATGCTTGGCGAAAGCGATGGCGTTTTCCGGGGTAATGGTCACCTGGCGCACACCCGAATAGGGACGCAGTTTGTGCGGCGGTACCGGGCTTATCAGGTCGCGTTCCATCCATAAAAGCTCCCAGTGGAAGAACACGTAGCGTTTCCACAGCGTGTTGAACGTGCGGCTCAGGCCCTTTTGTTTTATGCGTTCGCGAAGCTTTTTGATGATGCTCATGACGCTCTCCTTAGCCTAAGCCACGGTGTGGGTGGAAACGTTTTTTTGATGGGTATAGATCAAGGTTGCTGGTTCAAAGCGCCGGCTTTGAATATGTTGCAACCTATGTAACTCATTCGAGCGCTGCTTCACCTGTCACCAAATGGGTGTTCGCCCATAGGAAACCCGTGGAACACCTTGAAGACGCCGCTCTAGCACAAGGGTCAGCGACTCTTCTGAATGCAAATAGGCATCGCCGAAATCAGCCCCCAGCTGAGTCGGATGGGCCATGATTTCCAGCACACCGTCGGTCGGCATGGCGTCGTTACGCAGGTCCACCGGGGTGCACACATAATCCGCGGTCACACCGGCCAGACTCTGCAAACGAATATTGAGCATCGTCTTGAATACGCGCTTTGGCAGGCTCAGGTTTTGCCCCAGATTGCGCGCAAGGCGCACGGCCACACCTTGGTTCGCGGCGAAGCGGGCGACGATTTCACCGATAGGCCAAATGTTGTGAACGTGCTGATGGGAATCGATGTGGCTGGGCCGTACGCCGTTGTCCACGCAGCGTTGCCATTGGGCCTTGAGTTCCTCCAGCACCGCGTCGCGGTCCCGGCGGCTAAGCCAGAAGCGGTGGCGGGGCAGGTTGAGATCGAATACCCCGTTGCGGTCGCAGAAGTTCGATCGACCCAGAATCGACTGACTCAAGGGGCGCCCGTAGGTGAGGTTGAAATGCAGGCCGATCCGGTCCTTGAGTAACGGGTGCTGGGCCATGACGCACGCCGCTTCGAAGGCCGGCATATTGGCCATGGCCGTGGCGGAACTGATCACCCCCGCCTGGAACGCACCGAGGATCACCGCGTTTTCGCACGGGCTGAGACCGAAATCGTCAGCGTTGACTATGACTTGGCGAGGCATGTTCGCTCTCCCTGTTGTTGTCGGTTGGCGGCGCCGCTTTAACCACCGCGGCGACGGGGGCCGGTGCGGCGGCAACGGCCGCTGCTGCACGTTTGGCTCGCCGTTTCTGCAGCACGGGTTTGAGCCACTGCCAAAGTCTCAGGGCCAGGCCCAACGCAAGGCCGCTGGGGCGCCAGGAATAGAAACTCCAGCGCCAGTGTTCCAGTTGCCCGGTCATGCGTTCGTGCAGTTGATGGTTGGAGTTTTCCAGGCTCACCCGCGAGGCATCGATCCAGCGCCAGTGTTCGTCCAGCCCCCAGCGAATCCATTCATCGAGCAGCACCCGACCGCTGCCCAGATCGGCGTATTGCGGCAGGAACGCCAGGTTGTAATCGTACAGTCGACCCTGCTCCAGCAATCCGAGACGGTAGCTGATGCAGCACCCGTCCAGCTCCAACACCACGACCCGCACCAGCCCCTGTTCGGCGAGGGCGGTGAAGGCACGGTCCATCCATTGTCGGTGGCGTTCGTCGGCGAAAATCCCGACGCCTTCATCACCTTTCCAACTGACCGCTTCGACTTCACTGATGGCCTGCAACAACGGGCCCATGGTCGACGCGTCGGGCGTGATCCGCCGAACCTGGGCGCCACACGCCGCGATGCGTTTGCGTGCGCGGCGCAGTTTGTAGCGCGGGTCGCCAGAGACTTCCTGGTGGTCCGCGTCGCTGATCACATGCACCGGCACTCGACAGCTGAGGCGTCGTTCACCGGTCGAACTGTGGGTCATCCACTCGGTCAGTGCGCTTTCTTCGCCAACAGGTTCCGACAACTCGTTGAGTTGCAGCAGGGCATGGGGCAGCTGTCGACGGATCTCGATCAGTGCCTTGCGGATATTCTCCGAGTCCGTTTTTGCGAGGAGCGCGAGGCGGTCGGCGAGGGGATAGCCCAGGTGATGCAGCACGCGAAACGGCAGCCTGCCGAAACGTTCGACGCAGGCCACCAACGGCAGGCACAAGACCAGTTCCTTGCCATGCCAGCCGAGCAACACGTGCAAGCGTTGCCCGGTTGTCAGTGTCTGTTCGGACGCGCGCATCCAGGCCAGGGTGTTGAACGGCGTGTGGTCCGTCACTCGCAGACGCAACGCTTCATAAGCCGTTGCCGGGAAGTCAGCGGCGCACAGTGAAGTGCGCCATTCGAATCGTGCTGCCATAGGGTCAGGTCACCGCTGCCGGGGCAGGTTCACGCGCCGGTTTGCGCAAGGCATCCAGGCGTGAGCCGCTGTAATGGGTTTCGCGGAAGAAGCGCCAGCGGCCAAACAGCTCGTAGACGTTCATGATCCGCCCTTGTTCCTGATACCCCATGCGGATGTGCAGCTTGAGGGCCGGGACATTGTGGAACTCGCAGACATCCACCACTGTGTTGCAGCCTTTTGCCTGCATGGCCTTCCAAAGGTTCAACTGAAGGTCCAGCGACAACAGCGTGCCCCAGTAGGCGCGGATCTGCTCGCCGCCAAATTCAAAGAACTCGCCTTCCTTCACCGGGAACCAGCAGCGGTAGTAATGACGGTCGTGATAGTTGCGCGCGCAGCCCCAGATGAAGGCCACGGTATCGCCGTTTTCATCCAGGTACATGTGCCCGGTATGACCCTCGCGGGCCAGTTCGGCCATGGTTTCCACGCGATCGCCAAAGTGACGGGTGAACGCCACCGCGTTTTGCTCGGTGATGGTCTCCAGGCGCAGCGGCGGGTAGGGCCGCAGTTTATTCGGCGGAACCGGGGTGACCAGGTCGCGCTCCATCCATAACAGTTCTTCGAGGGAAAATACGTAGTGCTTCCAGATTTTTCTGAGGGTGGCGCGCAAGCCTTTTTGTTTGATGTGGCGGCTGAGTTTCTGCAAAACGCTCATGGTATTGACTCCTGACGGCACGGGCCGTAAGTGGAGTAATGCGAGGCCCGGCCAATGACCGGCGTCGCTATTCAATTCGTGGCAATTCATGAGGTGCTCCAGCTAAGGGTAAACAGGGTCCGTCCTGGCAGCTCGAAGCTGACGCGACCGTCCTGGCAATTGAACGGCGCGTCGCGGGCACGGTTGTCGGCACCGAAATAGCGCAATGAACCGTTGGCCAGCGGGCACTGCGCCCCGGTCAGGGCCACACGCTGCAAGCGCGTCCCTTTGTTGACTCCCAGCAAGCTGCGTTTGAGGTCTTCGGCCATGGCCAGCACGTCGACCTCGAAAGCGTCATTCTCCAGGCTCATCACGTCGCGCAGCCAATGCTCGCGGATGAACTGCTGGGCCATGCCCACGGGCTTGAGTTCGAAGGAATTCTCGCCGAGCACGCGCAACATGCCTTTGGGGTAGTTCGGTTCGTCGGCGGCCTGGAACCAGCCCAGCATCTCCAGCAAGCCGTCCTGGGACGAGTTGATAACGACCGAAGCCCACCACAACGACGCGAAGTCGGTTTCCTGATCGTAAGGGCTGAGGCTGGAACCGCTGGACATGTTGGTCTGGTCCAGCAGCAAGGCTTTGCGCGGCCGACCTTGGGCGTCGAGGCCGACCAGTTCGGCGGCGCGGCGCACGCTGTCACGGTAGACCCGTGTCGCCAGCAGGTCGCGAATCATCCATTCGTGCCAGGCCAGGGCATCGATGTTGTCGCCGGATTCGGCCAGCAAACGCTTGGCCCAATCGATGCCGCGCTTGTCGGCGGCGTTGTCGGCAAACGGGCCGTTGACCAGCCGTGAACTGGCGGGCATGGCAATGCGCACGCCGGCCTTGGCGTTGGCGGGATTGCTGCGCACCTGCCGGGCCATGCTGTTGAAGATGCTTTGGTAGCTGGCGTAGTCCGGGTAGTTAAGGTTCGGCTCGTCGGCAAAACCGATGTAGTGCGTGCCTTTGCCACCCAGAGCCCGAGTGGTCGCGAGCCAGGCGTCGAGCCCGGCGTTGCTCATGGTGTCGGCGCGCAGGTCAGCCTGACGCTGGCTCCCGGCCAATAACGTGATGTCTTGGGTAATGCCGAAGCGGTCCTGATACAACTTGCGGAAAGCGTCTTCGTAGTGCGGATTCTTCGCCGTGATGTCGACGAAACTGTAATAAGTCCCCGCCTGTGGCTTGAGTGCATCGAGCACTGCATAACTCGATTCCGGCACCTTGACGTAGGGCAGGGCGATGCCGAGATTCGGGGTCGGCCCCAGCTCTTTGTTGTGCAACGTCAACCGGACTTGGCCATCGTCCTCGCGCAGGGGCTTGAGCTGCTGCGGGTTCTGGGCGAAGAGGTTGGCGGTGCCGTCGAGCCAGAACGCCACTTTGCCGCTGCCTTGCAGGCGCAGGCGCCAGACCTGTGGCTCGGTGGCGACGGGCAACTCGACCTTATCGAATTGCCAATAGCCGCGATACGGTTTCAGCGCCAGCGCTACTTGTTTGCCGTCGCCCACGCGCTGCGCTTGCAGGGCGCTGACGCCACCGTGGAATTTGCCGGCCAGCACCGCGTGTTCACCCGGCGCCACCTTGAAGTACAGTTCATCGCCATTGCGGGTTTCGGCGCTGAAATGCACCTTGGCCGGGGCGAAGAGCGCCACCGTGCTGTCGTCGTGATCCACCTTGTAACGACGGAAGCTGTAGCCCGGAATTTCCAGTTGATAGCTGGAGGCACTCGGCGCCAGCGGCCAGCTCTGACTGCCGCGCGATTCACTGGCAGCGATCAGGCGCTCGCCCTGAAGTTTGCCTTGGCCATCGAGCAGGTACAGGCGTTCTTCGTTGGCGTCCGCCTGCCACGCCGGTGCCCAGCGAATGGTCAAGGTGTCGGGGCGATCCGGTTGCAGGTACAGGCTGCCGTCGCGAATGTCGGCCCAACGCATGGGCGCCGCCTGAGCGCTCAGCGAGAGTCCCAGACTCAACAGCAGGGCCAGGCGTTTCATGCCGACTTCCTTTGCAGCATTTGCAGCATCGGCGCTACATCGCTGGGCAGAATGATCAGGGTTTGCCAGACCGGCACACCGCTCAACCGGCAGTACATCACCAGCAATGCGAGGGTTACCGCGACATAGGCGATGGACGATGCCGCCGCCGCGCCGACGATCCCGTAAGCCGGAATCAACACCAGGTTCAGCGCCAAATTGAGCAAGGCGCCGAGGCCCATCAACAGCGAAATCGTGCCGGGGCGGTTTTTACCCAGCAAGTCCAGACGCAGGATGCTCGCGTAGCACAGGCCCAGCAGACCCGGCAGCAGCGCCAACAAGGCGGGATAGGCCGGCTGATAGGCCACGCCGAACAGCGTCACGATCAGCCATTCGCCGATCACGGCCATGGTCACGCAGGCGCCGAGCATCACCGTGGCGGTCAGGCGCAAGGCCAGCGGCGTGACTTTGTCGATGCCTTCTTCCTGTTGCAGCAGGCGTTTCATCAGCGGCGTGGTCACGGCTTCCGGGACGATCAGCAGCAACTCGGCGGCGGCGCTGGCCATGGCGTAATGACCGAGCGCGGTGCTGCCGAGTAGGGCGCCGATGAACAGGTAATCGGAGCGCAGGATCACTTGCTGGAACAGCAGGTCCGGATGGCTGCGGGCGCTGTAGCGCAGCAGCTCATTCTGACTGGCGCGGTCCCACTGCAATTTCAACGGCTGATCGCGTTTGAGCCAGAACCAGCCCGCCAGCACCACCAGGCTGATGCCGGACAGCCAACTGATCAGCGCCGCTTCCAGCGCGGAGTCTTTCCACATCCAGAACAAGGCGAGAAACAACAGCAGTGGCACCAGCGATTCCATCAGGCGCAACGCATTGAATGCCACCACGCCGCCGGATGCATTGTGCAACGTCAGCAGTCCGCTCTTGAGTACGGTCAATGGCACAGCCAACAGCAGCAGCCAGGCGAGGAGGCCCAATTGCGTGGTGATGTCGAGTTCGTTGCCGAACTCGCGCATCAGGGCGACCACCAGCAAGGTCAAAAGACCCGCCAGCAGGCAACCGAACACCAGCACCTGACTCAGCAGCAAACCCATGGGCCGCTGCTTGGCCGCCTGAAAACCCACCGCCGAGTTCAGCCCGCCACTGGTGGCAGCGCTGATCAAGTCAGGCAGGGTGCTGAGCAGGGCAAACAAGCCCCGTTCGCTCGGCCCGAGGATTCGGGCGAGCAACACGTTGCGCATCAGCCGCAAACCGATCATTGCCAGTTTGGTGCCCATGCTCAGGGCCAGATGCTTGAGGTAATGGCTGCGGCTCATGCGCGTGCCCCGCGATAAAGGCGCCAGGACAGCAACTGCGGATTGCGTGCCACCCGTTGGCTGACGCCGAAGCGTGGCAAGTTCAAGGGATCTTCGGTGCCCCGATAAATCCCGGTGCCCGTGCCCAGGGCGAACGGGAAATCATGGTCGGCCACGTGTTCGCGCACCCGCGCATCATTGTCGCCGTTGGGGTAGCAGTAGACTGGCAGAGGCCGGTTGCAGCTGTTTTGCAAGGCGTTGCGGCTGCGGCTCAGCTCCTCATGCAAACGCTGATCATCAAGGCCGGTGAGAATCGAATGGCTGGCGCCGTGCGGGCCGAACCGCACGAGCCCCGAGGCTTCCAGCGCGCGCACCTGATGCCAGTCCAGCGCCTGGGGCAATGACTCGTCCGGGCACTCATCGGTCAGTCGATTCAGGTCAGCTGGGCTCAGGGTTTTCAGGCTGTGCAGAAAATGCAGCAAGGCCAGGCTGCGACGCTCCACGTCCAGTTCATCGAAGGGCACCGGCAACGGCCGATCAACCTGTTTAAGGCAATCGATCAATTGCATCCGGGCCCGTTCACCGTGGCTACCCCAGAGGGTTTCACCGATGCTCTCCCACCAGAATCGCTGGCGGCTGCCGATGAAATCGGTGGAGAGAAAAATGCTCGCTGGCACCTGATATTTTTGCAGCAGCGAGAAGGCGTTCACCGCGTTGTCGCGCCAACCGTCGTCGAAGGTCAGGGTGATTTTCGGTCGGTCCGACCTCACCGTGCCGGGTTGCAAGATGTCCATCAACGACACGCAGTCGAAGTGTTTTTTCAGCCATACCAGCAAGTGTTCGAACGCCTTCGGCCCGACGCACAGTTCATTGCGGTGGGGCAGCTCGGCGGCCTGGTCGCTGGCCAGCACCCGGTGCAGCATCAGGATCACGCCAGCGCCTTGCAGTTGAGTGCGCCCTACCGGCGAGTTGAGGTAAAGCCAGCCACTGGTGCGTTTTAATAATTGTCTGATCGCCATGGCTCAGTCCTCTCAACGGTTTTGCTCAGGGTTCCACTGGGCGTACCGCTGCCCCCGCAGGAACTGCCACAGACCGATACTCATCCCGGCCAGGGTCACCAGAAGGAACGCGGCGAGGCGAAAGGGTTTGGGTAAATGGTGTTGCGAATCCAGCAAACCGGCGATGGCCACGGCGTAACCGAGCAGTTGCGCGACCAGGCTCAGGCGATAGAAACCGTGTTCTTCCCACAGCCAGAAATTGCTCAGTAACAGCGGCAGCAACAGGATCGGCGCCAGTCGGCGGATCAATTTGTGGCTGATCAAGGCAATCGAATACAGGCCATGTTTCCGCGGATTGAGCAGCTCGCTGCGCTGGGCCAGGCTTTGCAAACCCCCGACGGTGACCCGTTGGCGACGGCGCAATTGTTTGTCCGCTTCATCGACGCCTTGGTCGATTACCTGTGCCTCGGGCACATAGACAATTCGCTTGAATGCCACCGGTGCGCAGGTGCTGATGAAGAAGTCATCGTTGACCTCGGCCGGGATGTCCTGGAACAACTCACGGCGCAGGGCGAGCAGGGCGCCGTCGGCGGAAACCATGCAGCCGGTGCGGTTTTCCACCCTGCGCACCCAGCCTTCGTAATGCCGATAGAGGCTGTCGCCGATGCTCAGGCCACCGCCGGTGACCGGGATCACCATGTGCCCGGCGCAGGCACCGACTTGCGGGTCGCAAAAGGGCGCAAGCAGGTGACCGAGGGTGTCACGGGACCATTGGTTGTCGGCATCGGTGAACACCAGAATATCGCAGGTGCTCAACGCAACGCCGGCATTCAGGGTCGCGGTCTTCCCCTGGCGGGGCAGGTCGAGAATAGTGATGCGCGGGTCGATGACCTTGCGTGCACAGGCCACGGTGTCATCGGTTGAACCGTCGCTGGCCAGAATGATCTGCAGCGAGGCTGGCTGATAATCCTGAGCGAGCAAGGTCCGCAGCTTGTGTTCGATGTGCCGCGCTTCGTTGTGCGCGGCAATCACGATGCTGATGTTCATCGGTTCCGGCGGCGCATGACGCCGCGAAGCAAACAACGGCGCCAGTAGCGTCAACAGCAGCGGATAGCCGAGCCAGGCGTAAACCGGCAGCAACAGGCACATCCAGAAAAAGAATTCAGCCACGGGCGGGCCTCCTGGCATTCCAATGACAAAGACTGAGGATGAACGCGGCACCGGCCAGTTGCAGACGCACCCAATGCAGGCCCCAGAGTTGCAGCGTCAGGCCCAGGTCACGGTGTTTCATGCTCTGGCGCATGCTCAGGGCGAGCGCGGGCAGACTGGTCACCAGCAAGAAGAACAGCGTCAGATGGACCTGGCCGTTGAGCAGGGCAAAAAGCGCCGCAATATCCAGTACCCAGGCGGCTATCGACAGCATCGGGAAGCGCAGCAAACGCAGGCTCATGCCGTTGCTGCGCAGTAACTGCAGGTGACTGCCCTGACGCCAGAATTCCTTGCCCATCCATTCGCGCCAGCTGGCTTCATAACCCCAATGCAGGGCGACGCTTTGGTTCACCGACAGCAGGCGCGCACCCGCGTGGGAAAGGCGCATGGTGAAGTCCTTGTCCTCGCCGGTACGCAGGCTTTCATTGAAGCCCCCGATCTTGTCGAACCAATGGCGGCGCATCAGCAGGTTGGCGCTGGGCAACCAGCGCACGGTTTGCACCGTTTCCGCACTGGGGCGCAACAGCCGGCGTTGCCAGGCATCGGCATACCAGGGGGCTTGCGCCGGGGTGTGCAAATCCAGTCCGAGGACGTCGACATGAACCGCAGGCTCGATTCTCAATAACAGGGTCAGCCAGTCCTCGGGCACTTCGATATCGGCATCGAGGAAGGCCAGCCATTTACCGCTGGCGACGGCAGCGCCGCGATTGCGCAAGGCGCCGATCAGCAAGCCCGGCAGCACCAGCACTTGCGCACCCATTTGCCGGGCGATGTGCGGGCCCTGATCCTCGGAGCCGTTGTCGGCCACGATCAGTTCGCATTGCACTCCGGCGGCGATGGCGGCGCGTTGCGCAGCCAGCAGGGTCCGGGCGATGTGTGGGGCTTCGTTGTACATCGGAATGACAATGCTGATGCGGGTCATGCCTTGGCCTCCACGAGTGGGCTTTCTTCGGCTTTCAAACGCAGCACGCTGGTCAGGGCGAGCATGATCCACACGTACTTCTGGTTGGGTGCGCTGAGGAACATCAAAAACAGGGTCAGCGACAGAAAACTCATGCTCAGGTGCGTCAGCAAATCCGCCTGCTCTCGGTTGCGTCGCTGCATCCACACACGACGGGCGCGGACCAGGTTGTACAAGCCGAGGGTGAGCATGCCGACAAACAGCAGGCCGGCGGGAATCCCCAGTTCACTGAAGATTTCCAGGTAGGTGTTGTGGGCGCGGCGGTACAAGTCGCCGATTTTGCGGTTGGCCGAAAACGCCTTGGCATACCCGGTGGTGGCGTAGTGCAGCGGGAACGTCCCGGGGCCGGTGCCCAGCAGCGGGTTCTCGCGGATCATCTGGCTGCCGACCACAATGTACGAGGCGCGACGGCCGAGGGATTGATCCTGACTCTTGGCGCCGGCGCTCAAAATGCTCAAGGACTGTATGCGCTCGATGTAACCCTTCGGCATCGCATAAAGGGCCAGCGGAATCACGATCACCAGACCCAGCATCGCGAACCCGAGATGCCGTGGACGGATGCGTTTCAGCTCGGCGCGGTAGTGCCAGGCGCCAATCATCAGGCTGAGGAACAGCACCACCAGCCCCGAACGGGATTCGGTCTTGGTCATGCCGCCCAGCAGCAAAATGCAGCACCCGACCCAGAACAGCCGATGCAAAAAGTTCGGACTGCGGACCACCAGCAGCAAGGCGAGTGGCACGGCGAAGGCGATCAGCATGGCAAAGGCGTTCGGGTCTTCCAGCAGGCCTGCGGCGCGACCCTGGTCCTGATACTTGCTGGAGAACACCGCCAGCACGCAGGTCGCCGTGACACTGAGCGTGACCAATCTGGCGAACAGGTCCATGTTCAGCTCGCGGCCGATCAGCAGGGTGATCACAAACAGCACCAGGCCGACACTCAGTTCCCGCAGATGCCCCATCGACATGGCCATGTTATCGGTGTTGATCACGCTCAGCAGGTACAAGACCATGAACCAGATCAGGTAGCGCCAGATGTTGCTGCGCAGGCGCTCGGACGGGAGCTGGTGGATGGCCAGTTGCAGCATCAGGATCACGGCCAGTGAGGCGCCGAGGAACTTGGTGCCCGACAGCGAACTGTCCTTGAAGAAACCTTCGAACGGTATCAGTGCCGCGATCCCGAGCAAGCCCCAGGCGGGTTTGCGGTAAAGCAGCGCGACACCCACCAGGGCCAGCACCGCCCCCGGCGCCAGATACGGATAAGGGCTGGCCAGCAAACCGAGGCAGACCAGGCCAAACAAACTGACGATCGAGAGCGGAAAGATCACGCGCGTGCCTCCCGTGCAGTACGGAGATAAAGTTGCGACCAGCGTTCGGCAAGGGCCTTGAGGTCGTAACGGTCCAATTGCGTACGTTTTGCGTTGTCGATCAGTTCGCGGGCCATGGCCGGTTCAGTCAACAACGAGCCGATCTGGCGGGCGAGGGCGGCGCTGTCGGCAGGTGTCGCCAGCAGGCCGTTGTGCCGGTCTTGCAGCACATCGGGAATCCCGCCGACGCCAAACGCCACCACCGGCACGCCGGCTTGCATCGCTTCGAGCAGAATCATCGGCGTGCCTTCGGTGCGCGAGCTGATCACCAGCGCATCGAGTTGCTGCCACCACTTACCCATGTCGGTCTGGTAACCCGGCAGGGTGATGCGGTTTTGCAAACCTGCTTCGTTGATGCGCGCCAGCAGCGTCTCCCGTTCCGGGCCGTCGCCGAGCATCACGGCGTCCAGTTGCGGGTGTTGCTGACAGAGTGGAATCAGCGCATCGAGAAAAAAGTCCGGGCCTTTTTCACTGCTCAGCCGTCCGACGTAACCGGCCAGCCAACGCTGGCGGTCCACGCTGTGCGGCAGCAGTCCGGTAGCCGCCGGTAAACCATTGGGAATCACTTGCAGCTTTTCCGCACGGACACTGGCCTGGCGGCACAACACGGCAATGCTTTCGGCGACGCAGACCACGCGAGTTACCGACGCGGTGCGGCACAGTTGCAGGCTCAGCCAGGTGTAGAACTTCTGCTTGCGGCTGCGCGGGGTAAAACCGTGTTGCGTAATCACCAGCGGAAGGCGCAACAACGTTGCGCCCACCCAGCCAAACAACAGGCCCTTGAAGTTGTGCGTATTGATCAACGGCCGTTCCGCCCGGCGCTGGTGCAAATGCGCGAGCAATGGCCCCAGCCCCGCGCAGCTCCGGCAGTCGACCCCCGCCTGGCGAAACCGTGCGATCAGGTCTGGCGGCGCATCGAGAAACAGCACCTGGTGCTGCCCCGGCGTCGCCAGGCAATGGTCCAGCAGCATCCGCTCAGCCCCGTAGAAGCCACCGCTGCTGAGCAAATGAATGATCGGCAGGGAAGGGATGAGCGGCGCGTTCAATTGCGCACCCAATGCACGAGGCCAGGCACGGACCAGTTGCTGTGCGGATTGGTCGGTTCCACGTTTTGATCGTTGATCACCAACAGCACCGGCAAGCCCAGTTCGTGGGTGATTTGCGCTGGGTGTTTGAAACGGTGATCAAAGAACTCACGCACGTAGACCAGGGCAATCGCCAGCAAGAGACCGGTGAACAAGCCGAACGGAATGATCAGTATCGGTTTCGGGAACGCGGCTTCGGTAGGCTCATACGGCGGGCTGAGTACCCGTGCGTTGGACAGGTCGTTGTCCAGCGAGCGAGAGGTGCTGCTTTCGGCGAAGCGCTGGGCGTAAGTCGAGAACGCCGCGTGCAAGCCGTTGATCTCGGTGTCCATCTGCCGCAGCTTGCTCTGGGTTTTCTGCAACTGGTGGATGCGGTCTTTGAACTCGGCAATGCGCGCGGTTTTCTGGTTGATCACTGAACTGACAACGGCCAGGTCGGTGGTGCGCTCCTGAATCCGGTTGCTGACCACTTTCAGAAACTGCTGACGGGTGCGGGCGATTTGCTCGCGGGTCAGCAACATCGGCTCGCTGCTTGGCTGGAAGATCGCCAGGTCGTTCATGTAGCGGCTGACCTGAGTGGTCAGGGCCTCACCCATCTGTTTGATCTCGCGATCTTCAAACGCCACGTTATCCACGGTGGTGGTGAAGGTGTAGGGGAAGGTGTAGTCGTTGAGTTTGGAGTTGCTGGCAGCGGCCAGGCTGGTTTTCAGGTAGTCGAGCCAGCGTTGGCTTTGCAGCAGGCGGTCGCGGTACAGGTTGAGCGCTTGCTCCTCGGTGTTGATGGCGTTGAGGCGGAAGGTGATTTCTTCCTTTGGATCGGACGAGCCGACTTCTTCAAGCAAGGCCAGCCGAGTGCCTTCCAGGCCATCGAGCCGCACTTGGTACTGCTTCTTTTTGGTTTCGTAGAACGATTGTGGCAAGTCGATGGACTGCAGTTCCTGACGGCTGGTCAGGTAGTTCTGCAGCAAGGTTGCGACAAACTTGGTGCCTTGGGCCGGATTGTCAAAGCTGTAGATGATGGAAATCACGTTGGAGCCTGGCAGGGTCTCGATTTTCAGACTGTCCATCGCCTCTTGGGTCAGTGCATCCAGCACCGTGTCGCGCACCGGATCGGTTTCCAGGCCAAGAGTGGCTTTCACCGGGTTGATCACGTATTCGCGCAGCGGGGTGGTGACGTACTCTTTGATCGGCTGGGTCACCAGTTTGTTGAACACGCCAGGGGTGGGCGTGTACTCACCCTTGTCGCGCAACTCGCTGATGGTCTGCCGAATCAACGCCGGTGAGCGCAGGATATTGCTCTCGGTTTCCATGTCCGCCAGGGACGGTGGAATGAACGAGGCGTTCTCCTGGTTGAGGGACGTCGTGGCGTCTCCCTGGGAGAGTTTTTTGGACTGCACGATCACCTGGGCGGTGATATCGAAGCTCTGTTTGAGCACCAACGGCAAGACCAGGGCGATCACTGCAAAGAGCAGGAAGACTCGCTTCACCAACTGCTTGTTGGCGAAGAAGATCCTGAAGAACTCGTGCAGGTAGTTTTCCTTTGGATTCATGGTCGGTCACCTGAGAGTTAGTTGCTGTCACTGTCTTTGTTGTCGACGCGGTAGCCGAAGCTGAAGCCCACGCCCTGGAACAACACCACGTCCGCCAGTTGCCGCGCGAGCTCACCGGCGCTGGCCAGTTTGGTCTTGGGCACATAGAGCATGTCGTCCGGTTGCAGGTACGCAATCTGCGACGCATCGCCCGACAAGGCTTTTTCCACGTCATAACGCACGGCCTGAACCTGGTTGCCGTTGCGACGCATGATCACCACCGAATCGAGCCGCGCCTTGGTGTTGCTGCCACGGGCCAGGGTCAGTGCTTCGAGCACCGAGACCGGCCGGCGGATCGGGTAGGAACCCGGTTGGCCGACTTCGCCCAGCACGTAGATTTCATTGCCGGCGGTGGACTTGAGCAGCACGTCGACGGTCATCCGCCCCGGCAGTTGTGCGTAGCGTTTGTTGAGGAAGGTTTCCAGTTGATTGACGGTCATGCCTTGCAATGGCACGGCGCCGATTTCCGGGAAGCTTGCGTAGCCGTCGGTGCCCACGGTGATCTCCCGGCTCATGCCGGTACCCGGGTGGTTCAGGGCACTTTTGAGGTTCGCCTCTTCGCTCAGCGGGCTGAGGACCTGCACGGACAGCTGATTGCGGTTAGGCTGGAACAGCTGCTTGCGTTGGTAGACACGCTGGATTTCCTGACGCGCTTCTTCGGACGACAGCCCGGCGATTTTCACCGAGGTGTTGGCGCCCGGCAGTTCAATGGTGCCATCGGGCAGCACCAGTTGATTGCCGTTGAGCTGGCTGGCGGCAGTGAAGTTCAGGCCGACCTGGTCACCGGACTGGATGCGGTAGGCACTCGATCCGGTGGTGCTGATGCGGAAGATCACGTCCAGCACATCCTGTGGCCGCAACGTCTGTTCGACCTTGGGCATGTCGGTGGCCTGGGCATTGGCCGGCGCGGCCGTGAGGATATTCACCGGCATGTGCTGGGTTTCGGAAGTGCTGGAGCAACCTGCAAGCGGCAGCAACAGCAGGACAAGCATTTTGGCGTTCATGTCGTCATCCCTTTCTGGTTGCTTTACAGGTTTTTGTACAGCCACTTCGGCATGTAGTACTTGCGCCGGTTGAAGACGCTGCCGACCAGTTTCGCGCCGGCCTGGGTCAGGCGCTGAACCGCCGCCTGGGCCACTTCCCAGCGCGTGTCTTCAGAGCGCACGACCATGATCACGCCGTCCACCTGGGTGCTGATGATCATGGTGTCGGCGGCGGAATACACCGCGTCACCGTCGATCACCACAAAGCGATACTGACTGCCGAGCTGATCGAGCAACGGGCCCAAGAGTTCGGGTGTCAAGTGTTCGTTGCCGCGCACAAACCGGCCGTTGGGCAGGATGTGGAAGGGCAGGCTGGAGACATTCACCACGCAGTCCTGCAGCAGTGGCGGGCTCTGGGTGTTGAACAGCAGGTCGCGAAAACCGCGCTCTTTAGTCAGCCCCAACTGCTGGGTGAGGTTGGTCGCCGAATGGCTGGCATCGACCAGTAGCACTTGGCCGCTGCTCATTTGCGCCAGTTGGCTGGCCAGCGCCAGGGCACTGGTGGTGGTGCCAGCGCCGGGGTTGGCGGCGGTCAGGAACAGGATCCGCAGATCAAGATCGAGCACGGTCGAAGTCAGATTGGACTCGCTCGGGTTGGCAATGCTTAGGCTTTTGGCTGATGAACCGTCCATTTAACTCGCTCCGTGGCCGCTGAACACTTTGAAGGGGGTTTTCAATAGGATCTTCAGATCAAGCAACAGGCTCTGCTCGGCGATATAGCTGAGGTCCAACTCAACGCGCTGGTCGAAGTCGATATTGCTGCGCCCGGAGATCTGCCACAGGCCGGTCATGCCGGGGTAGATGCTCAGGCGTGCAAGGTGATTGTCCTTGTAGCGGTAGGCGTTGAACGAGGTTGGGCGCGGGCCCACCAGGCGCATGTCGCCTAAAACCACATTGATCAGGTTCGGCAGCTCGTCCAGGCTGCTTCGCCGCAGGAAGCCACCGATGCCGGTGATGCGCGGATCCTTGTCGATTTTGAAATCAATCGCGTCGGCACCGTGCTTGTTCAGGTGACGCAGGGACTCCTTAAGCTCCTCGGCGTTGGCCACCATGGTGCGGAACTTGTACATGCCGAACTTGCGACCGCGGTAGCCCGTGCGTTTTTGCACGAACATCACCGGCCCCGGGCTGCTGAATTTGATCGCCAGTGCCAGGCCCAGCAGGATGGGCGAGATCATCACCAAAATCACCAGCGCACCGAAGCAGGCGACAACGCGATTGGTGCGCGACAACGTCCACGGCCGACCGCCGTCACGGCCGGTCATCCAGCCGCGACCCTGCATATGGATCGCGGTATCGAGGCGCATTCGGTGCTCCGGGTCGAGGCGCTTGTCTTGGCGCATCTGTTGCACGGGCACCGTTTTTTCATGTCCAGTCATGGAATCCTCCGCTGAAGTTCAGCCGCTAGCGGCGCGTGGGCGATAGGCAGTGGGTAGTAATCGCGGAACCAGGCGATAAAGCGCCCGAGTCCCTCATCCAGCTCGATACAAGGCTGAAATCCGGTTGCCCGAGCCAGGTCACTGGCATCGGCGCAGGTGTTGAACACATCGCCTGGCTGCAAAGGCAGCAACTCGACGAGGGCTTTTTGTCCTAGGTGTTTTTCCAGCAGCGCCAGGTAATCCTTGAGCTCAACCGGGTGCTGGCCGCCGATGTTGTAGATCCGCCACGGCGCCATGCTGCTGGCCGGGTCCGGTTGTTCGCGGTCCCATTCGGCGTTGGCTTGCGGTGGACGTTCGATCAGGCGCGTGATGCTTTCGATGATGTCGTCGATGTAGGTGAAGTCGCGCTGGTGCTCGCCGTAGTTGAACAACTTCAACGGCTGACCTTCGGCAATCGCCCGGGCAAACTGGATCGGCGACATGTCGGGCCGGCCCCAAGGCCCGTACACGGTGAAAAAACGCAGGCCGGTGCAGGGAATGCCGAACAGATGGCTGTAGCTGTGGGCCATCAGCTCGTTCGCTTTCTTGGTCGCGGCGTACAGCGACAGCGGGTGGTTGACGCCGTCCTTCACCGAGTAGGGCGTGTGCTGGTTGGCGCCGTACACCGAACTGGACGAGGCGTAGATCAGGTGCTTGACCGGGTGGTTGCGGCAGCTTTCGAGGATGTTGAGGAACCCGTTCAAATTGCTGTCGAGGTAAGCCCGAGGGTTTTCCAGGGAGTAACGCACCCCGGCCTGCGCCGCGAGGTGAATCACCACCTCGGGTTTTTCACGGACAAACAGTGCCTCGATGGCCGGACCATCGGCCAGGTCAACCGTCGCGAGCTGGAAAACGCCAACCTGCTCCTGCACCCAATCCACGCGGTCGTGTTTGAGTTGCGGGTCGTAGTAGTCGTTGAAATTATCCAGCCCGCACACGTCGTGCCCGTCGCGCATCAGCCGCAATACGCAGTGGGCACCAATGAAACCGGCCGCTCCGGTGACGAGAATCTTCATGGTCGCGGCGCCTCGGGAACGATGTGCCGCAGGCCGATGCCGCTGTAGTGCAAACCGGCCGCCGCCACTTGTTCCGGGTTGTAGAGGTTGCGACCGTCGACGATCACCCGTGAACGCAATTTGCTCGCCAGCAAGTCAAAGTCGACCACGCGGAAATTCTTCCACTCGGTGCAGATCACCAAGGCGTCGGCGTCTTCCAGGGTGTCGTCGCGGGTGGCGCACAGGTGCAAGTTATTGCGGTAGCCGTAAATGCGCCGGCATTCAGACATGGCTTCCGGGTCATAAGCCTGCACGCTCGCGCCTTCGGCCCACAGCGCTTCCATCAGGTAACGGCTGGGGGCTTCGCGCATGTCATCGGTGTTGGGCTTGAACGCCAGGCCCCAGATTGCGATGGATTTGCCGGCCAGCCCGTTGGGGAATTGCGCTTTCAGTTTGCTGAAGAGGATGTGGCGCTGACTGTCGTTGACGTCAGTGACGCTGCGCAGCAGACGCAACGGCATGCCATTGTGTTCAGCGGTGTGCAGCAGGGCGCGCAGGTCCTTGGGGAAGCACGAGCCACCAAAGCCGCAACCGGGGTAGATGAAGTGATAACCGATGCGCGGGTCCGAACCGATGCCTTTGCGCACCGCTTCGATGTCCGCGCCCAGCAGTTCGGTGAGGTTGGCCAGTTCGTTCATGAAACTGATGCGCGTGGCGAGCATCGCGTTGGCCGCGTACTTGGTCAGCTCGGCGCTGCGGTTGTCCATGAACATGATTTTTTCATGGTTGCGGCAGAACGGCGCGTAGAGCTCGCTCAGCTGGCCGCGGGCTTCGTCGTCGTCGGTGCCGACGATGATCCGGTCCGGGCGCATGCAATCGGCGAGGGCGCTGCCTTCCTTGAGAAACTCGGGGTTGGACACCACCCGCACGTTCAAGGCGCTCTTGCCGCGGCGATGCAGTTCTTCGTTGGCGGTGGCGGCCACCTGGTCCGCGGTGCCGACCGGCACGGTGGACTTGATGATCAGTGTGCGATCGGCCTCCATGTAACTGGCGATCTGGCGGGCCACATTCAGGACGTGGCTCAGGTCGGCCGAACCGTCTTCGTCGGCGGGCGTGCCGACGGCGATGAAAATCAGCTCAGCGTGTTCGACCGCATCGCTGGCCTGGGTCGTGAACAGCAAACGGCCGGCCTTGATGTTCTCTTCCAGCGTGCCGGATAACCCCGGTTCGCTGATCGGTGGCACGGCCTGTTGCAGTTGTTTGATCTTGTTCGGATCAATGTCGACACATAAGACGCGATGCCCGACATCGGCCAGTGCCGCTGCTTGTATCAGGCCGACGTAGCCCGTACCAAATACGCTCACGTCCATATTGGCGTGCCTCGTAAGACGGTTGAAAGAACTGAAATAAGACTGTCAAAAGGGGTATAGCCCAGCGCTGGGAAAACGTGTCAGCAAAATGACATGTTGCTTTGCTATAACAGCCCCAATTTCGGGGCGATTTGCCATCAAGTGCTTGCCGCAGCTGGATTTGCCGCGGTTTTGGCAGGTTTTTCACATTTCGAAGAAAACGATAAACGGTCGTAAGGCTTGAAATACAAGGGTTACAGCCGGTCAGGTGTGTCAGATTTGAGTCAACGTTTTTTTGACGCTTTGTCGAAAAGCCCGACATTTCTTGCGCTTTGATGTCCCGGTGCTAGTGTCAAAAAATGGCCGACAATCTATTGGCCAACGGACGGCCGCGAGCATCGGAAATACTATGATTCGATACCTCAAAGAACTGCTCTTGGTTCTCTATTTAGTTAAGAGCTACGACTATTACCTGGAACGCCTCAGCGCCATGGGCATCGGCTTCCCGGTGCTGCTGTTTGGCGGGATGTTTATCGCGCTGACAGTGGCGCTTTTCATGACTGCCTACATTCGCCAGACACTGCTCCGGCATGTGTTCGCCCTGGCGATGTTTGTCTCGGCGGTGTTTTTCGATGTTTATACGCGCGTCACGGCCGATTACCTGACGTACAGCAGCTTTGTGTCGCTGGTGTACTCCGGCGGGTTCATCCAGGAGGCGGCGTACCAATACCGCGACGCGATCATCAGTGGGGTGGTCGCCGGATTGCTTCTGCTGTTTGGCATCGGGCTCAAGCCGCGGCGGCGCATGCCGTTGCCCGGTGCGTTGCTGGTGGCGGCGCCGGTGCTCGGGGTGCTGTTGCTCAGCGCGGTATTGTTCGTACGAGCCGGCGAAGGTGCCCGCGGCCTGCCGATCATGTACACGCCGCTGGCCTATTTGAACCTCTTTACCTACGAAGCCCTGCACAACACCGTCGGCCCGCGCGAATCAGTGAGCCTGGCGCGCAACGACTCACCGCCGGGGCACGACATCGTGCTGATCATCGATGAAAGCATTTCCGGCAACTACCTGGACATCAACGCGCCGTTCGGTGTGCACAGCAAGCTCAAGGAACCGCGCCCAGGGGTCGAGATCTTCAATTACGGTTACGCCGCGTCCATTGCCAATTGCAGCGCCGACACCAACATCACCCTGCGCTACGGCGGCACCCGCGCCGACTA
The DNA here is from genome assembly GCF_004310295.1 of Pseudomonas sp. BGI-2. Classification (GTDB taxonomy): domain Bacteria; phylum Pseudomonadota; class Gammaproteobacteria; order Pseudomonadales; family Pseudomonadaceae; genus Aquipseudomonas. The sequence continues at coordinate 30,425 of NZ_SISB01000044.1, forward strand.
CATGCGCATCAACAGCACGATGCCGTCGATCTGGCAGTACGCGAAGAAAGCCGGCCTGCGCACCGTCTACATCGATGCCCAGCGTACCGGCGGCAACTTGCAGAACCTGATGAACGATGCCGAGAAAAAGGACATCGACGAGTTTGTGCAATTCGACCAGACCAGCGTGCGCGATCGCGACATGGCGACAGCGGCGAAGCTGATCGACCTGCTCAACGACGGTAAGCCTGAGCTGGTGGTGATCAACAAGGTGGGCGCGCATTTCCCGGTGCACGACAAGTACCCGGATGCGTTCATGGCGTATCGTCCGACGTTGCCCCGGGGGCAATTTGTCGAGATCGTGGACACCGGCAAGCGGGATGGCTTCAACGGTCAGCCGGATGACTGGGTGCTGTACCGCAATGCCTACAAGAACACGTTGCTGTGGAACGTTGGGGAGTTTTTCTCACGGGTGTTTGCCAAGGCGGACATGAGCAATGCGCTGCTGATTTACACCTCGGACCACGGGCAAGACCTGCATGAGCGGGGCAACCCCGGGTTGAATACGCACTGCGGCGGAGATCCGGTGGAGGAAGAGGGCCTGGTGCCGCTGGTGGTGATTCAAGGGGATCAGTTGCGCACACTGGATTGGCAGAAGGCGCTGACCGCGAACAAGAATCGGTCGAGTCACTACAACATCTTTCCGACGCTGTTGCAGTTGATGGGGTATGACCTGGCGGGGATCGAGGCGGTTTATGGCAAGCCGTTGAGCGTGCCGACGGCGGACGACTTTACGTTCAACTACCGGTTCAATGCGCGGCTGGGGGCCAAGCCTGAGTGGAAGTACATTGACCTGAAGAGCATTGTGACGCCGGGGCAGGCGGCTACGAGTGTGGCGGTGGGGCAGTGAGGTTATGAGGTGTCTGGGGCGGCCCCTTCGCGGGCAAGCCTCGCTCCTACAGGATTTGCGGCGTTCACAAAACCCTGTAGGAGCGAGGCTTGCCCGCGAAGAGGCCCTGCCGGTCAGAACAAATCTGAAGATTGTGCCCATCTCGTCCGGTACACCCCCGGCGCACACCCCAACCACCGCAAACACGCGCGGTTGAAACTCTGCACATCGCTGTACCCCAGCCGATCCGATATCTCCACCAACTCCAGATCCGCTGCCTGCAACAGATCCTCGGCCAGGCAACGGCGATACTCGTCCTGCAACTCGGAAAAACTCCAGCCCAAGGCCTTCAAGCGCCGCGCCGCCGTGCGTTCCAGCCAGTGATGGTCGGCGCAAAACTGCTGCCAGTTTGCGCGGGCAAGGTCCGCAATCAGATGGTCGCTGACCTGCTCCAGCAACGTCGGTTCGCTGTTGCGCCGAGTCTGCTCCAGCAGGTCCACCAGCGTTTGTTCCAGCTCATGGTTGCCCGGCGTCAACGCTGTCACAAACAACTGCGGATCGAGGCGGATCGAATGATGTGGCTGTGCCCACTTCACCGGCGCGCGGAATGCCTGTTCATGCGCCTGCGGGTTGGCGGTACGTGGCCACGCCAGACCGATCTCGATAATCGGATCACGCTCCAGCCCACTGGCGAGGAATTTGCGACGCAGCATGCTGCACAGGCTGATCACGATGTAATCGGTGGTCGACGCACAGGCTTTCAAGCTGCCGCAGTCCAGCAGCCGCAACTCGACGCCGTCATCGTCACGCACGATCTGCGCCCGGAAGTGCCCGTTGAAGAACGGAAAGAATCGCTCGAAATAATTGCAGGCGCTTTCCAGTGATGCCGCGACGTCGAACAGGTAAGTCAGGCCATTGGTGGCGGTGGAGACGAAGCGTCGGCCCGCCGCCAGACCGATCAACGGGTCGCCAGTCTGCTCCAGCGCAAACGCCCAGAAGCGACGCGAAAGGAACAACGGAATACGCATGAACGGCGCACGCAGTTCGAACAGGCTGCGGCGAAACAGGCCTTCGAGGGTTTCCCGGGCAATGCCTCTGCCCAGCAGTTCTTCGATGGCCGGCAGCAAGGTCGGCGCATAAAACGCATTGGGCACTGGTTGATGGAGCAGTGGCTGATCGCTTTTTGTCATGTAGGGCTCACAGCTTGTTTCGGGACACTGGTTAGGCTGCCCGACGTTAAGCGATTTGCCGGAGCAAGACCATGCTTGATTTACGCCAGCTCGACCTGAACCTGCTGCTCGCCTTCGACGCGATTTATCAGCAACGCAGCGTCACCCGCGCCGCCGAGGTGATGTGCCTGTCGCAACCGGCCATGAGCAACGCGCTGCGGCGCCTGCGCGAACTGTGCGGCGATCCGCTGTTCATCAAAAGCCGTCTCGGCGTGACGCCGACGCTGGTGGCGCATCGTCTGGCCGACTATGTGCGCGCCGCCCTGGAATCGTTGCGCGATGGTTTGCGCATGATTCCGGCCGCGCGGCAGAACAACCCGTTGCTGCGCATCAGTTGCCTGGACTGCCTGCAACCGGTGCTGCTAGACGCCTTGCTCGAAGCGCCGCATGCCGACTGGCAGGTCCGATACTTCCAGCCTCGCCGTCGCGATGCCTTGCAGGAACTGGCGAGCGGCAAGCTCGACATTCTGATCGACCTCGATCAACCGCTGGCCGGGCTCGCCGGTCTGCACAAGCAGGTGTTGCCGGCCGACCATTACGTGTTTGCCTACGGCGACGCGCTCAAGGAACCGCCGCGCACGCTGCAAGCGTATCTGCAGCAGCCACAGATCCAGATTTCCAGCCGTCGCGATGGCCTAAGCCCGGTGGATTTGTACCTCGGTTTGAAAAGCCTGCGCCGAACGGTGGCGGTGAATACCCAAAGCACACTGGCGGCGAAATTGATCGCCGATCGGCAGCCGTTCGGCATGAGCCTGCCGAGCCGGGTCGCCACCGTGCTGGGGTTGCAGCAAGTGCCGTTGCCGTTGGACGAACCGGTGGAGCTGAAACTGGCGCTGTACATCGAAGCCCGTTACCGCTTCGAGCGCAGCCGGGAGGAAGCGATGCATTGCCTGCTGCGTGCGCTGGGCGCGCCGCGAGCGGTGCAGTCGCTCGCACGTCGCGCCTAGTCCAAAAGCTGCACAGAACCCCTGTAGGAGCGAGCCTGCTCGCGATGGCATTGTGTCAGCCAGTGATGAGTGTGACTGACACACCGTCTTCGCGAGCAAGCTCGCTCCCACAGGGATAGCGGGGATGCGACTTTACTGCGGCCGATCCACCGCCAGCAAACGCTGGTCAACCGCCAGAACCGCATCGACCATCGCCAACGCCGCCGGTGTCAGCGAGTAGCCGGAGCGGCTGACAATGCCGTAGTGCAGTTGCAGGCCGGGGTCATCGCTGGGGACGTCGACAAAATCCAGCAGGCGGATGAGTCCTTGTTCGGCCGGTTCAGCCAGGGCTTCCATGGTCGCGATGCCGACGGCGTCGGAGTGCATCACCACTCGGCGGATCGCGTCGAATTGCGCGCATTCGACGCTGGGGTTGAAGTCCGGTTCGCCCTGCACGTCGGCCAGGATCTTGCGGATCATCGGTGGAATCCGCGTACCGACCACGGCATAGCCGAGCAGGGCACGCAGGGTCAGGTTTTTCCGTGTCGCCAACGGGTGATCGATCCGGCAGAAAAACCGCCCGCGCCGGGGTCGCAGCAGTTGCACCTGATACCGCGGATCGCCGGTGAAATAACGCGAATCGGCCACCAGGAACTCGATCTGTTGCTCGCGCAGCCACAGCGCCAGTTGTTCCCAGTCGCCGAGGTGGAAACTCGTGCGGATCGCCGGATGGGCCTGGATAAACTCTGCCAGCGCCTCGGGCACCAGCAGCTGCGCCGGATACGGGCCGCAGCCGAAATGCAACTCGCCACCCGTCAGGCCATTGTATTGGGTCAATTCGTTGTGCAATGCCTGACTGCCGGCCAGCAGGCGCCGGGCGTGTTGCAACACCAGTTCGCCCTGGCCGGTGAGGCGGAACTCGCGACTGCTGCGTTCCACCAGCGCGCAATCAAGGTCCCGTTCAAGGGTCTGGATACTGCGGCTGAATGCCGGCTGGCTGAGATTGATCGCCTCGGCGGCGCGGCCAAAACTGCGGTAATCGGCGAGGGCCACGAGGTGTCGAAGCTGGCGTAAGTCCATCATGCGTCTCCTGCATTCGGCGGATACTTTTAATGCATTTGATCGATAACACGGCGACTGGCATAAGTACAACCCTGTCTTCTCGCCGTAGCCTGCCATGCCTGATCAATCCTTCGCTTCCAGTGCGTTTACCCGAACCATTCTCAACCATGCCCGGCAGTCCGGCCTGTGCCAGGACCAGTTACTGCAGCGCGCCGGCATCAGCCTGTCGTGGCTCGACGGACAGGGTCAGCACATCCCCGCGCACCTGGTCGAACAGCTGTGGCGCGAATGCGAGCACGCGGGCGTTGCTGCCACGTTCGGTTGCGAATTGGTGAACAGCATGGCGACCACCTGTCTGCAAGGCTTGAACATCCTGCTGGACTCCGCCGCGACATTGCGTGCCAGCCTGGCCTGTTTTACCGGGTTCCTGCCACGGGTGACCAACTACGTGGTGGCCGAACTCGAAGAGGTTGACGGGCAGGCCCGACTGCACCTGCGCGCCGCCCACGGGCAGCCGCACTTTTATGGTCTGGACGCCGCGACGTTGACCTTGGTGCGCAACATCGCCCGGCGCGTCGGGCGGGCGCCGGGGGAGATGTTTGTCGGTGTCAGCCTGACACCGCAGCAAGCGGCCGGCGACTGGTTGCGCAGCGTTGGCATTGAGGTGCAAGAGGGCGCGCATCCGTGCCTGCAACTGCCGTCGGCCAGCCTTGACGAACCCTTGCTCGGTGCGAATCCGTTTCTGCATCAAAGCATGCTCCGCCACTGGCAAACCGAGGCGGCGCAACACACTCGCAGCGACAGCCTGGACATGGCGCGGCACTGGCTGACGGCCGGTGACCAGCCGATCGAACGCATCGCCGAACGCCTCGGTTACCGCCAGCCGAGCAACTTCATTCGGGCCTTTCGCAAACAGTTCGGCATCACCCCCAAGCAGTTTCGACTGAATCTGTAAGAGCACGGCTTGCTGGCGGAAGCGATTTCACGGCCGTCTTCGCGGGCAAGCCTCGCTCCTACAGAAACTCATCGGTCTGTAGGAGCGAGGCTTGCCCGCGAAGAGGTCATCAAAGACACCGAGATGCACCGTGATGATTATTTTTTGTCGGCCATCGCTTGCGTGTAGCGGTGGATTGTTGGGCACCGTGTCCGGGCTGAGTAATCCTGACCGGAGCCTAATAATGATAAGAACAAGCTCGGCCACAGCCGCAGTCCTCCAGCGACCGCATCGGCTTGGCCACACCCGCCCGCAACCCCTTGCGCTGGCGATTCTTGCTGTCCTGACAAGTCCGAGTTACGCCACCAGTTTCGACATTAACGAAGACTGGAGCTTGTCGACCAAAACCACGTTGTCCGTGGGCAGCAGCTGGTCGACGCAGAACCCCGACAAAAGCCTGATGACCCGCGCCAATGCCCTGCAAGCCCAAGGCGTGCGCGCCAACGGCAGCAGCGTCAGCGCCGACGATAATCGGCTGAACTTCGAGAAGGGCGATCCCATTTCGCAGACCTTCAAGGGCCTCACCGATTTCAGTCTCGATGGCCAGGGCCAGGGCGCGTTCATACGCTTCAAATACTGGTACGACCACGCCTATGAAACCCGCAAAGGCCGGTTCAAGGATTTTGACGATTCGGGGTGGGACGACCTGTCGAAGTTCAAGGGCTTCGAGATGCTTGACGCCTATGTCTGGAAGGATTTTCAGGTGGCCGAACGCCCGTTGACGGTGAAGGTCGGCAACCAGGTGTTGTCGTGGGGCGAGTCGCTGTTGATCCAGAACGGCATCAACGTGATCAACCCGCTGGACGTCTCGGCGTTCAACCGCCCGGGCGTGGAAATCAAGGAAGGGCAGTTGCCGGTGGAGATGGTGTCGTTCAGCTTCGGCCTGACCGACAGCCTCAACCTCGAAGGCTTCTACCAATACAACTGGCGCCCCAGCGTACTCGACGGTTGCGGCACGTTTTTCGCCAGCAGTGATGCGATCCAGAAGGGTTGCGGGCCGTTGTATTTGAGCCAGGTGCAGACCGATCAACAGATGCAGGCGGCTGGCTTGTACGCCACCTCTCGTGGCAACGAATCACCGTCCGATAACGGCCAGTTCGGCTTCGCCCTGCGCAACATGATCCACGCGCTGAACGATGCCGAAGCCTCGATCTACTTCATCAACTATCACTCGCGGCTGCCGTATTTCACCCTTGATGCGAGGAACACCAGCCTGCCCGGCACCTTTCCCGGTGGCGTTCAGGCGCCGAGCTACGCGGCGGCGTTTCCGGAGAACATTCGCCTGTACGGCATCAGCCTGAATGGCGTCGAACCCAACAGCGGAATTTCCCTGGCCGGTGAGTTGAGCTATCGGCCGAACATGCCGCTGGCGATCAACGCACCGGACATCAACGTCGCGGTGATTTCCGGGCCGGGCGGCAGTTCCTGGGTTGACCTGCCACCGGGGTTCAACACCAACCGTGGCAGCCGCTACGACGGCTGGGTGCGCAAAGGCGTGTGGCAGATGACCGGCTCGGCGACCCAGGCCTTCGACCACATCCTGGGCGCGACCCGTTTGAGCCTGTTCGGTGAGGCCGGTGTCGTGCACATCGACGATCTTGGCGACGAGCGTCTGGGGCGCAATGCCGCGTTCGGCCGCAGTGCGCCGCGCAACGGCACGACTTGCAACACCGTGGCCTCTGGCGTGACCAATCAGTACTGCACCGACAAGGGGTTCGCCACCGATTGGTCGTGGGGTTATCGCCTGCGCGCGAGCCTCGAATACAGCGACGTGCTGCCCGGGATCAACCTGATTCCGGCGGTCAACTGGCGGCATGACGTCTCGGGTTATTCCTACGATCCGCAAGGACCGTTTCAGGAAGGTCAGCAAGCCCTGGGCCTGAGCCTGACCGGCATTTACATGAACGATTACAGCGTGGAACTGGCCTACAACGCGTTCTTCGGCTCCAACGACTACAGCACCCTCGACGACCGCGACTTCGCATCCGTCAGCTTCAAGGCAGACTTCTAAGGAGAACCGATATGCGTATGCAATTGTGCGTGCTGGCGCTGGCCTGCACCGTCGGCCTGGCTCAGGCCAAAGGCACCGATTCCGCCGCCCTTGGCAAAACCCTGACCCCCATGGGTTCGGAAATGGCGGCCAACGCCGACGGCAGCATTCCGGCCTGGAGCGGAGGCCTGGCGAGCAACGCCGGCACCGTCGATAGCAAGGGCGGTTACAGCGATCCGTATGCCGCTGAGAAGCCGTTGTTCACCATCGATTCGAAGAACGCCGCGCAGTATCAGAAGTTTCTCAGCCCTGGGCAGATCGCGTTGTTCAAGCGTTTTCCCGACAGCTACAAGATGAACATTTACCCGACGCACCGCAGCGCCAATCTGCCCAAGGATGTGCTGGCGCAGAGCCGCGACAATGTCGCCAAAACCAGCCTGGCCGACGGCGGCAACGGCTTGCACGATTACGCCCGAGGTATACCGTTTCCGCTGCCCACCGAAGGTCTGGAGGTGATGTGGAACCACATGACCCGCTATCGCGGCGGCAGTTACGAGCGCATCAGCAGCTCGGCATTGGTGCGTGAAAACGGCGCCACCAGTTACGTGCGCAACCAGTCGCTGATCAACTTCGCGGACACCGTGGGCGGGCTGGAAACGGGCGCCAACATCCTGTTCATGTTCAAGAGCCGCGTGCTGGAACCGGCGCGTCTGTCCGGCGAAGCGGTGCTGGTGCATGAACCGATCGACCAGGTCGCCGAGCCGCGTTCGGCGTGGCAATACCTGCCGGGCCAGCGTCGGGTGCGTCGCGCACCGATGATTGCGTATGACAACAGCGCCCGTTACAGCAACGGCCTGATCACCGCCGACAACATCGACGGCTACAATGGTGCGCCGGACCGTTTCGACTGGAAACTGATCGGCAAACAGGAGCTGTTCATCCCTTACAACAGCTACAAGATTGGCAGCCACGGGCTCAAGTATGACGAGGTGATCAAACCCAATCACATCAATCAGGATCTGGCGCGTTATGAGAAACACCGGGTGTGGGTGGTGGAAGCCACGCTCAAGCCCAACGCCCGGCACATCTACGCCAAGCGCCGGTTCTATGTGGACGAGGACAGCTGGCAGATCGCGCAGTCGGACCAGTACGACAGTCGCGGAGAACTGTGGCGCAGTGGTGAACTGCACGCGATTCAGCAGTACGACCACGGCTTCACCTACAACGTGCTGGAAACCTCCTACGACCTGATTTCCGGCCGCTACTACGCCGGTGGCCTGGCCAACGAAGAGACCGAACCGATGCGCGTCGGCTTCGCTGCCAAGACCGATGATTACACCCCATCGGATTTGCGCCGCTGGGCCAAGTAACCGCGATTTCAAGCACCCCATAAACCTAATGTGGGAGCGGGCTTGCTCGCGAAGGCGTTGTGTCAGTCACCATCAAAGTTGCCTGACACACCGCCTTCGCGAGCAAGCCCGCTCCCACAGGGAACGGTGTGTGCCGATGTTTATCTACCAGGAGACCTGCCGTGCGCTACTGGATATCCGCTCTCGCCCTGGGCGCAAGCCTAGGCTCTGTCCACGCTGCAACCCTCGATCAAACCCAGGCCAAGGCACTGGCGCAAGAGGCTTACGTTTTCGCCTACGCCACGGTCGAACACGACAAAGTGCTCACCGCCATCGCCGCCAGACTGCCGTTCAACCGGCTCTACAGCGAACCGCGATTGCTCGGGCCGCAGGACAACAAAGTGGTGTCGCCAAACAACGACACGTTCTATTCCCGGGCCTTGCTCGACCTGCGCGGCGAGCCCATGGTTCTGCAAGTGCCAGCGGTGGAAGGGCGTTATTACAACTTCCAACTAGTCGACATGCGCACCGACAACCTCGATTACATCGGTACTCGCGCCACGGGCAACCAGGCGGGACGTTACCTGATCGCCGGACCGGACTGGCAGGGCGACATGCCGGCGGGATTCAGCGGCTTGATTCGCTCGCCGAGTCGGCTGGTGTTCCTGCTCGGGCGCACCGAGGTCAAGGGCGAAGCCGACCAGAAAGATGCGGCAAAAGTGCTGACGGGCTATGCGCTGCAACCGTTATCCAAAACGTTCGGTGGAGCGACGCCCGAAGCGTTGGCCCCGCTGCAATTGCCGCCGTATCAGGAGACGAAACATGGACCGGCGCAGGCGCTGCTCGGCACCTTCAATGCCTTGGCGCCGCTGCATGAATGGACACCCGGTGAACGCTCGAAGCTGCAGCGTTTCGCTGCCATTGGCGTGAAGCCCGGCGCAGCCTTCCAACCGCCGATGGACTTGATCGAAGCAATCGCTCAAGGCGCAGAGGCCGGCCGCGAACAAGTCCGTGTCGCCTCGAGCCAGCTATCGGTGGAGCAGCAGGGCTGGTTCCGTTCGCCGACCAATGTCGGCAAATTCGGCGACGATGACCTGACCCGAGCGGCGGTGGCGTGGCGCTACATCTACGCCAACGATCCGGTGGAAGCGGTCTACCCGATGGCGTTGCACGATGCGCAAGGCCAGACGCTGGACGGCAGCAAAAGCTATCGCCTGCATTTCCCCGCCGGCCAGTTGCCGCCGGTGAATGCCTTCTGGTCATTGACCCTGTACGACAGCAAAACCCAATTGCTCGCGGCCAACCCGATTCAGCGTTACGCCTTGGGCGATCGCAGTCCCGGTTTGCACTACGACGCTGACGGCGGCCTGACCCTGATTCTGCAACCCACCGCGCCAGCGCAAACGCATCAGGGCAACTGGCTGCCGACGCCTGAAGGCCCGTTCAATCTGTTGCTGCGCTTGTACCTGCCCAAACCCGAAGCGCTGGACGGCAGTTATCGGATGCCGACGATCGCGAGGGTCGAGCCATGAACCTGATCTTCAGTCGTCGTCGCGTACTCGGTGGCATGGGTGTGCTGGGAGGAAGTCTGATGTTTCCACGCTGGTTGCTGGCCGCCGACGCGGACGACACTCGGGCCATCACTCGGGAGGCGTGGATCTACGCCTACCCGATGCTGATGCACTATCAGACCTTGGAAAAACAGCTGCTCAATCCTGCCGCACCGGAATACGTCGGCGGGTTCAATCGCTTCCGTCATTACAGCGAGTTGTACACCCCGAAAAACCGCGAAATCGTCACGCCGAACAACGACACGCCGTACTCCTGGGCCTGGCTGGATCTGCGCAGCGAACCGCAAGTGTTGAGCGTGCCGGCGGTCGACGATGATCGTTACTACGTTCACCAATTGGTCGACCAGTACACCCACAATTTTGCCTACGTCGGCGTGCTCAGCACCGGGCGCGAGGCGGAGGACTACCTGATCGCCGGGCCTGACTGGCAAGGGCCGACACCGGCCGGTATCAAGGCCGTGCTGCGCAGCGAGACCGAGATTGTCATGGTGCTCGGGCGTACCGGTTTGAAAAACGCTGATGACTTGCCGGCGGTGCGCGCGTTGCAGCAGCACTATCGATTGCGTGCGCTGCATGAGTACACCGGCAGTCCGGCACCTACCGCGGCGCCCGCGGTTGCGTGGCCGGTGTGGGACAGCAAAACCGGGTTGGGGCCGTCGTTCATCGCGGCGCTGAACCAGATCCTGACGTTGTGTCCCACTCATCCATCCGAGGATGCGTTGCGTGCGCGATTCGCGCGTATCGGTATCGTTCCGGGTCAGGGTTTCGATGTCGCGGCCCTGCCGGTGGAAACGCGTCAGGCCTTGATCGCCGGGATTCAGGATGCGCAGGCGCAACTGCAAGCAGCGGTGAGTCAGGTTCGCACCACCCTCGGCCTGTTTGGCACCCGAGAAGCGTTGCAGGGCAACACCCTCAACCGCGCCGTCGCCGCGCACGTCGGCATCTACGGCAACAGCGTGGAAGAGGCGTTTTACACCGGCACTCGGCAGGACAACCAGGGCCAGCCGCTACAAGGTGGTCGTCAGTACCGATTGCGCTTCGCGCCGGGGCAGTTGCCACCGGTCAGCGAGTTTTGGTCGTTGACGCTGTATGACCTGCCAGACCGGCAACTGGTGGCCAATTCGATTGACCGTTATTGCCTGAGCAGTCGCAATCAGTTGCAGGCGGACGCGGATGGCGGGTTGACACTGGTGATGCAGCCTTCGGCACCGCAAGCCCAGAGCAACTGGCTGCCGACGCCGGCGAGTGGGGCGTTTACCCTGGTGTTGCGGTTGTATGGTCCGGGGCGGGAGGTGATTGAGCAGGTGTGGCGGATGCCGGTGGTTGAAGTGATTGCTGCATAACCCGTTAGACCGCTATCGCGAGCAAGCCCGCTCCCACAGTAGATCTGTGGCGTTCACAAATCCCCTGTAAGAGCGAGCCTGCTCGCGAAGGGCGCGACGCGGTGTTCCCGCGTCACCCATTCAAGGCGTCACGATATTGAACTGCGGACTGAAGCTATCCAGGCTCGTCAGCAACTCCCCAAGCTTCTTCCCGTTCCCTTGCAACTTGATCAACCCTTTCTGCATCGCCGTCGGGAAATCCAGCTGTTTGAGGCTGATCTGTTCGAGCGTCGCCTTGCTCAAACTCACACTGGCATCCGCCGCCGGATTAAGCCCTGTACGGTGAGTCAGCACCCCATTGCGCAAGGTCAGGTTGAAATCCTTGTGCTGATCTTCAAACGTCCAGTTCAACGTCAGGTCATGTCCCACCGCCTTGTCGCTGTCGAGACGAATCGCCAGGTAATCGAAAAACATCTCCGGCGTCATCGCCCGCACCATGTCCACAGACACCGAGCTGCCGGCATGCTGCGGCACGCCGCTGCGCAATTCCATCGCCCCGGTCAGGTACATGTTGCGCCAAGTTGCGTTCTCGCTTTGATAACCCAACTGCTCCAGCGCATCCGCCTGGGCGCTGCGGCCCGGCACGTTGTCGGGTTCGGCGAACATCAGCTGATTGCCCAACTGCGCCGCCCAGCGATAGTCACCCTTGGCCATCGCCGCACGCATCTTCTCGACAACCGCCGCGCCGCCACCCATGGCCTCGACGGAGCGCTTGGCGGTCTCCACGGGCGGCAACGGATTGAGGTTGGCCGGGTTGCCGTCGTAGAAACCCATGTAACGCTGATACACCGCCCGCGAGTTGTGGCTGAGCGAACCGTAGTAACCACGGGTGTACCACTTCTGGTCGAGAGCGCCGGGCAGTTTCTGCATGTTCTCGGCGATTTCCATCGGCGTCAGGCCCTGGTTCAACAGGTGCAAGGTGCGGTCGTTGAGAAACGCGTACATGTCGCGCTGATCGGCGAGGAACGTGCGAATCCGCTCACCGCCCCAGGTCGGCCAGTTGTGTTGAGCGAACAACACGTCACTCTTGTCGCCATAACGCGCCAGGCTGCTGTCCAGGTATTGCGCCCAGGCCTTGGCATCGCGCACGGGCGCACCACGCGGAGTGAGGATGTTGTGCATCATTTGCGTGGCGTTTTCGGCCATGCACAAGGCGCGCAACTGCGGCAGGTAGAGGTTCATCTCCGACGGCGCTTCGGTGCCCGGCGTGAGCTGGAATTCCACCTCGATGCCGGCGATGTTGCGGGTTTCCAGTTCCTTGCTGATCAGGTCGGTCGGCTCGATCAAGGTGATGGTGCCGCCGGTGGGCAGGCTCTTGCCCATGCCCGAATCCACCTGGCCTTTTTCACCCCGAGGCAACAGGCTGCCGAACTGATACTGCGCGCGGCGGCTCATGGCGTTGCCGGCGTACACGTTCTCGCTCATCACGTGTTCCATGAAACCGGACGGCGCGAACACCTTGACCTTGCCGGCCTTGACGTCGGCCTCGTCGATCACCCCGCGCACGCCACCGAAATGGTCGGCATGGGTGTGGCTGTAGATCACCGCCACCACCGGTTTCTGTGGGCGGTTCTGGTAATACAGCGCCAGGGCGGCCTTGGCGGTTTCGGCCATGGTCAGCGGGTCGATGATGATCAGCCCGTCGTCACCTTCGATGATGGTCATGTTGGCCACATCGAGGCCGCGCACCTGATAGATTTTCGGGCTGACTTCGAACAACCCGGCGTGAGCGCTGAGCTGGGCCAGGCGCCACAGGCTCGGGTTGACAGAAGAGGGCGCCTGATCCTTGTCGAGGAAATCGTAAGCCGCAATATCCCAGATGACCTTGTCGGCCGCGTCCTTGACCTGACCCTTGAACGGCGCGATCAAACCGCGACTGACCGATTCAAAATCGGTGCGGTCACTGAAAGGCAGGTGCTGCAGCACGGCGGCGTTGTTGGATGAGGTGATCGAACTGGCATCGGCCGGTACATCGGCGGCGTACACCGCTTGCGTCAGGCAAGCCGTGATCAGGCAGGCCAGCAGGCCACGAGGGCTTAAAGTGAAACGAGGCATGGCGTCTCCGTTTTTTATCGTTATGGTTAGACCAGTCTCGAGGTTAGGGCGGCGGCCGATCAGGGCAGCAATCCGCAACGGACAAAAACCATGCAAGGCCGCTATCCTTGCCCCACGCTCATCAAACAGGCTTGCCCATGCTTCAGGTCCAAGGCGTTTTCAAAAGCTACGCCACTCCGCAAGGTCCACTGCCGGTGCTGCAAGGTGTCGACCTGACATTGAAACCCGGCAGCAGCCTGGCGCTGATGGGCGAGTCGGGCAGCGGTAAAAGCACCTTGCTGCACTTGATCGCCGGGCTGGACAAGGTCGATCAGGGCAGCATCCGCAGTGGCGAGCATCGACTGGAGCAGATGAACGAAGGGCAACTGGCGAACTGGCGCCGGACCGAAATCGGCCTGGTGTTCCAGCAGTTCAACCTGATCGGCAGCTTGCGTGTGGAGGACAATCTGGCGTTTCAAGCGCGGCTGGCGGGGCGGCATGATCCGCGCTGGCAAGCGCATCTGGTGCGGCGATTGGGGTTGAGTGATTTGCTGCGGCGTTATCCGGAGCAGCTCTCCGGCGGGCAACAGCAGCGAGTCGCGTTGGGCCGCGCCCTGGCGTCGAAGCCGAAATTGCTCTTGGCCGACGAGCCTACCGGCAGCCTCGATGAAGCCACCAGCGATGAGGTATTGAAGTTACTGCTGGAATTGCTCGACGACAGCCCGACCAGCTTGTTGATGGTCACGCATAGCCATCGAGTTGCAGCACGCCTGGCGGAAAAAGTAGTGCTGCACCGCGGCCGTCTGGCTGGCGCGGGCGAGCGCTGAGGTGCGAGTCTTTCGCGAAACGCTGCGGGCGCTGCTCAGCCATTGGCGTCTGCACCCGGTGCAATTTTTCAGTGTGCTGACCGGGCTCTGGCTCGCCACCAGCTTGCTGACCGGCGTGGAAGCGCTGAACAGTCAGGCGCGGGAAAGCTATGCCCGAGCCAGTCAGTTGATCGGCGGTGAACCCCAGGCCAGCCTCAGCGCGCCGAGCGGCGCGACCTTCTCCCAGCAAGTGTTTGTTGACCTGCGCCGCGCGGGCTGGCCGGTCTCGCCTGTGCTGCAAGGGCGGGTGACGCTCAAGGGCCATGAAGACCAGCGTTTGCAGCTGATGGGCATCGAGCCGGTGTCGCTGCCGGCCGGTTCGGCGGTGGCGGGGCGATCATTGGCAATCGAGCAGATTGTCGAGTTTTTCACCCCGCCGGGCCGCACCTGGATTTCGCCGCAGACCCAGCAGACATTGGGTCTGCATGAAGGTGAACAGCCGCTGAGCGCAAGCGGCGTGGCATTGCCGCCGCTGCAGGTTCAAACCGACATGGCCCCCGGCCTGTTGCTGGTGGACATCGGCTTCGCCCAGCAGATTCTTGGTCTGCCGGAGCAACTGTCGCGCCTGCTGTTGCCCAAGGATTTCAGCGCAGCACTGCCCGATCAATACAAAGGCCAGTTGCAGCTCAAGACCAGCGGTGAAGAAAACAATCTGTCGCGGCTGACTGAAAGTTTTCATCTGAACCTCGATGCCTTGGGCTTTCTGTCCTTCGTGGTGGGTTTGTTCATCGTTCACGCCGCGATCGGGTTGGCGCTGGAGCAACGCCGGGGATTGCTCAGAACCCTGCGTGCTTGCGGGGTCAGCGCACGCATGCTGATTACCTGTCTGGTGGTTGAGCTCGGTGCGCTGGCGCTGATCGGCGGCATTGCCGGTGTCGCCAGCGGCTACCTGCTGGCCAGCGTGCTGTTGCCGGATGTGGCCGCCAGTCTGCGCGGTTTGTATGGCGCCGAAGTGGCGGGGCAGTTGAGCCTCAGTCCGTGGTGGTGGTTCAGCGGCGTGGGCCTGAGTCTGTTCGGCGCGCTGCTGGCCGGAGCCAGCAGTTTGTTGCGGGCGGCGCGTTTGCCCTTGCTGGCGCTGGCCGATCCGCAAGCCTGGCATCAGTCTCACGCACGCTGGTTACGACGCCAGGGTTGGGTCGCGGCACTGGCCGCTGTCATTGCGCTCATCGCCTTGTTCTGGGGGGACAGCCTGGCCAGTGGTTTTGTGCTGATGGCGGCGCTGTTGATCGGTGCCGCACTGGCCTTGCCGGTGGTGCTGAATATCGTCTTGAACCTGGCGTTGAGCCGCAGTCATTCGGTGCTTGGCCAATGGTTTCTCGCCGACTGCCGTCAGCAACTGCCGGCGCTCAGCCTGGCGCTGATGGCGCTGCTGTTGGCACTGGCGGCGAACATCGGCGCCGGCAGCATGACCGCCGGTTTCCGCCAGACCTTCAGTGACTGGCTCGAACAACGCCTGACCGCCGAGCTCTACGTCAATCCGCAAAACCCGGCCCAGTCCCGAGAACTGCACACCTGGCTCAAACAGCAACCTTCATTGACGGCCGTGCTGCCCAACTGGCAAGTGTCGATCCAGTTGCAGGGCTGGCCGGCGGACGTCTTCGGCGTGATCGATCACCCGACCTATCGCCAACATTGGCCGCTGCTGGAAGCCTTGGGCGACAACCCCTGGGACCGTTTGGCCAAGGACGATGCGCTGATGCTCAGCGAACAACTGGCCCGGCGCTTGAACGTGCGGCTCGGCGATCACTTGACCCTCCCCACGCCGGGCGGCCCGTGGTCGCCACGGATCGTCGGGATCTACGCTGACTACGGCAATCCCAAGGGCCATATTCTGGTAAACGGCAACCATCTGCTGCGCGGGTGGCCGCAGCTCACGCCCAATCGTTTCAACCTGCGCATCGAGCCGGCATTGATTCCGCCATTCCTGAAAACGCTGCAAGCACGCTTCACCCTGGACGACAGCCGAATCGTCGATCAGGCGCGGCTCAAGGGATGGTCCACGCAAGTGTTCGAACGCACCTTCGCCGCCACCGCCGCGCTCAACAGCCTGACCCTGGCCGTTGCCGGCGTGGCGCTGTTCATCAGCTTGCTGACCCAGAGCCAGAGCCGCCTCGGACAACTCGCGCCGCTGTGGGCGCTGGGCGTGACGCGACGGCAATTGATGCTGCTCAACCTTGGGCAAACCTGGTTGCTGGCGGTGCTGACGCTGGTGCTGGCCTTACCGCTGGGGATCGCGTTGGCGTGGTGCCTGGACACGGTGATCAACGTGCAAGCGTTTGGCTGGCGATTGCCGTTGCGGGTGTTTCCGTTGCAGCTGTTGCAGTTGATGGGGCTGGCGTTGCTCGCGACCTTGCTGGCGTCGGCGTGGCCGCTGTATTCGCTGTATCGCACGCAACCGGCCGACCTGTTGAGGACGTTTGCGCATGAGGATTAAGGTCGCTGTCTTGTTTTTGGCGTTGTTGAGCGGCTGCGACAACTCGGCGCCTGACGATAAAGGCTTCGCCGGGCTCGGCGGTGAGGCCGCCGCGTTTACCCCGGTGGTGCCCGGTCGGGTCTTCAGCTTCCCGGTCGATCATGGGCCGCATGACGGTTTTCGCATCGAATGGTGGTACGTCACGGCCAATCTCAAGGACGATCAGGGCCGCGAGTTTGGCGTGCAATGGACGTTGTTTCGCAGTGCCTTGAAAGCTGTTTCGGAGCAACCGGGCTGGGGCAATCAGACCATTTGGCTGGGGCACGCAGCCGTGACATCGGCAACGGCCCATCACGCGGCCGAACGCTACGCCCGTGGCGGCGTGGGTCAGGCGGGTGTGAGTCTCGCGCCCTTCAATGCCTGGATCGACGATTGGCGCTTCAGCAGTCAGGGCTCCGAGGCCTTGGCGGATCTGCAACTCAGCGCTCGGGACAAGGGCTTCAGTTACCAATTGCGGCTGACGTCCACCCGTCCGTTGGTGCTTCAGGGTGACAAGGGTTTCAGTCAGAAATCCGAACAAGGGCAGGCGTCGTATTACTACAGCCAACCGTTTTTCCAGGCCAGTGGCGCGCTGGAAATCGATGGCAAGACTTATCAGGTTAGTGGTCCTGCGTGGCTTGATCGGGAATGGAGCAGCCAGCCCCTGACCGTCAATCAAACAGGCTGGGACTGGTTTTCGCTGCACCTGGACAGCGGCGAACAGGTCATGCTTTACCGCATGCGGCAAAAGGACGGCGCGCCTTACCTCACCGGCACCTGGATCGACGCCCAGGGCCAGACCCAGTTATTGCACGCCACCGACATCAGCCTCACACCGCAAGACACCACCAAAGTCGCCGGGCGTGAAATGCCGGTGCGCTGGTCGATCAAAATCCCCGCCAAGCACCTCGACATCTCCATCACCGCGCTCAACCCCAATGCCTGGATGGATTTGCGCATTCCTTACTGGGAAGGCCCCGTGCAATTCAACGGCGGCACGGGCTACCTCGAAATGACCGGCTACTAACCCCTGTAGCAGCTGTCGAGTGAAACGAGGCTGCGAGCTCTTGATCTTGCTCCCCGCCAAATCCCCCGGAACTCCAAACGCCGCCCAAGCCTCTACCGTAAGAACGCCTCGCAGGAGCTCACTCATGAGCGAAGACCTAAAACCACCCGACCTCGATGCCTGGCAGCGCCTGTTCGAAGACAAGGCCTACTGGCAGCAATCCCCCGACGCCCATTACAGCGAACTGCTGCGGGTGGCCGACGACTTGCTGGGGCAGGGCGCCATCGACCTGGAACAATGGCAGGCCTTGAAGGCCAAGGCCGAGCTATCCCACAAAGACTCGCCCGCGGTGAACGTCGCCCAGGAAGTCAATGATCCCGAGGCCTGAGGAGAACCATCATGAAATCCCCATCACCCGACACCACAAAACACCCCGACGAACCGCGACCACCCGGCGAAGTCGAGCGCGACAACGATGCCCTGCGTCCCACAGACCCGACTCGGCGCAAGGACAGCGGCAAGGGCACGGAAAGCGGCGAATCCACCGCGCAAGAAACTGCAAAAACTCCCTGAACTGCGTCTATGCTGATTTGCACAGTCGGCGCTGACCCACGGGCCAGAGCCGTCTGCTGCCACCAAATCACAGGGAAAGTATTGCTTATGAAACTCCACGCACTGACTAAAGCCATCACCCTAGCTACGTTGCTATCTGCCACCAGCCTTGGCGCCATGGCTGCGGACATTCCGTTGTCTGCCGTTGTGGAAGCGGATCAGGTCACGACCGAAGTTGTCTCGGTCGATGCGGCGAATCACCGGGTCGTCCTTGAAGGGCCGGAAGGTCGTCAGGTTCATGTGCAACTGACCGACAAGGCCAAGAACCTCGCCAACCTGAAAGTCGGCGATCAAGTCGACGTCAAGGTCACCAGCGCCGTCGCCGCCTACCTCGACACGGATGTCGACAAAGGCCTGCCAGGCACTGTCGAGCGCGCTGGCGAAGTCCGTGCCGCTCCCGGCAGCGACAACCCTGGCGGCGAAGCCTACCGTCAGGTGCAGGTTCAGCTGAAAATCACCAAAATCGATTTGAAGAAAAACCAGGTGACCTTCGAAAACCCTGCCGGCCAATCCAAGACCATTGATGTCGTAAGGCCCGAAGTTCAAGCAAAACTGAAAGACCTGAAAGTTGGACAGAGTGTCGTAGTGACCTACACCGACATCCTCAAAGTGACCAGCAAACACGAAAGCTGAGTATTAGCTCTATATATTGATTGTTCTTGTACAACTTTTTTGTATAAGAACAATCAGTTTTAACGGTATAACTGGTGAGTTTTTTGTTGTCGTACAAATCATATTTGAAATGACATTTAATTCATGTGGTATCGATAAATTTCATGATTATGTATACGGACAACTTCCCCGACTTCAATTAAAATACTTCCCGTTCGCCCAGTGGCAGGGCTCTTTACCAGTGCAGGGATTGCCGAGGCCATTACACTGGGCGAACACCTCCTCGGGGCAATACGCACCTGCGGCAATACGTTAAGATGCGCGGCACTTTACACATCAAGGATGAAAACGGCCGCCGCCGTTCTGACACGGATGAAACCACTCTCCCTTTATCACCCGGCCCTCTACTGGCTGCGCGTGTGGCAAAAAAGACTGTTTCGGCAAATAGCCTGGCGCTTCTCCAGCCGGCAATACGCCGTTTCGATCAACGCCGAATCCCGCTTGCCCTTTCGCTACCTCAAACACACCTCCAAGCTGATTCGTAAACTCGGCAACTCCGACCTTGCGCTGCAACACAACAAAGTCATCAACCTCAAACGGGCCGTGTCATCGATAAACGGCATAGTCATCGCGCCCGGCGAATACTTTTCCTTCTGCCGCCTGGTGGGCCGACCGACCCGCAAACTCGGTTATGTCGAAGGCATGGAGCTGTCATTTGGAGAAGCACGCAGCGGCATCGGCGGTGGAATCTGCCAACTGAGTAACCTCATTCACTGGATGGCCATTCACTCACCGCTGGAGGTGGTTGAACGGTCGAACCACAGCTTTGATCCGTTTCCTGATGAAGGGCGGGTGTTGCCGTTCGGCTCCGGGGCGGCCATTTTTAATAACTATATTGATTTGGTGCTGCATAACCCGACGGACCGGCATTTTCAGTTGAAATTGAATGTTGGGGATCAGCAGTTGGAGGGGGAGTTGCTGTGTGATCGGGTGCGGGAGTTTCGGTATCACGTTTATCAGGTTGGGCATCGGTTTTCGCGCGAGGGCGGGCGGGTGTTTCGGGAGAATGAGATATGGCGGGAGGTGAGGAGTAAGGGGCAGGGGAGTGAGGTGTTGGTGAGTGAGCGGCTTTATAAGAATCGGGTGGTTGTTAAGTATGAGGTTGAGGAAGGTTTGTTGGTCGCGAATGTATGAAGAAACGGGTGATCTTAAAATGCCCGTTTTTTTGGAAGCCGATAGAGCATTGGGGATTTCCGAAGCACGGGTCGATAGGATCGAGCCGAGCCAGTACTCCAGGATCAATTCCTGAAGTAAAGCTCATCCAGTTGCCGTCTCCGAATCCGCAGATATTCCTCCCATACCTTTGGGAAATCTTCATCTTTAGTGAGGGGGAAAGTCAGATAAATGTACTTGCCTTTAACACTTATATATTCGCGTGCACGTTTGAAGGCAGGTTGTTCGTACATCGAGATGCTTTCATCGTATCCGTCATGGCTGTGGGAGATGCTAACCCTGTGCGGAGCGATCATGCCTCGCGCAAAATCAATTACCCAGCCTTGATCCAGCCCAGTGCTCAAATAGCCGTAAACGCCATCGTTTGAGAGCCGGATACATGATTTTGCCTGAGCACCATCGTCGTCGTTCACAACAATGATCTTGTCTCTGAAGTACTGGATGCTTCGCTGATCCGGTCCTTGCAAAACCAAATTCCAGCCTTCAGCTGACATGCGAAATTCGCCTTGATTTTCGAATTCTGCAACCCACCCGTTTGAAAGACCGATCTGGTGTTTATTCACGAGAGATCCTGCTTGTTTGATTGATTGATAGGTAGACGTTCTGCAAGTGGCGACTGTCTCACTTTTCCTGCTTTTTCTGCTTTTCGGAATTTTGTCGTTTTGTGGGGCACAGACAGTCAGAGAGCCAAGTCAGACATTGGGCTACCTTATCGGCATCGTCCATCCAGGCCGATTCTTTCTTATCCAGCTCCGTAAATGCATCGACTGCACTCGCTCGATAAAACATCATCCAACCTTCGCGTCCTTCATTGACGATCAGGTAGGTAGTTCCTTGACTTTCGACATTCAGCGACCAACAGCCGAAAAATGCGCGCTGGTCCGAGAATTCGATGACGGAGAACCCGGCACGCTTAATCGCATTTTGCAGATCGGCAAAAGGCATCGGTAGACTCCTGTCATGTGTGAACCATTTGAGACCCTGATTATGGATTTTTTCTTTTTTGAGTTTTTCAGAGCTTATTTAGCCTCTCCGCGATCTGTGCCGGGCGCAAAGATGAGCAGGTAATCGACTTTCCGGTTCCTGCAGAGCTTAACAAATTCTAAAGCTGCAGTTGGATCAGACATGTAGAGATCATAAGCAACTCTATCTATTCGATAGTACTCTTCGTAATCCACCAGGCGACTGCTGACGGGTATCGAGACATAGGGCTTTCCAGTTTCCAGTTCTATACCAATAGAGAAGCGCTCGGTAATGCTTGTTAGCGTGTCATAGAATTTCATTTTTTCTCTAAAGGTTCGCGATATCGCTAGGGCCGCCATCATTAATAAGCTTTGATAGTCTCCAGCTGTAAAGCTCAATGTCCTGCGCATTCGTCGTTTTATTTCTTTCTTGATGCAGAAATTCCATGCATTTAGATATTGTCCGCTTTTCATTGCTAGACATATCCAGAATTAGGTCATACCCATTTGCAGATAAGGCTAGGTCCTTTTTTCGCATATAGTAATAGCAGCCTATATTTTCGAGAAGGTCGTTTGCGTCCTCTAGACTGTTTTTTACGGTAATTACGTATTTTTCGAACGCGCCTTTTAGAATTTGTACGGGATCTTTTTGTGTCTCGAGAAAGCCGCAAAGCCCTTGCCAGTTGATGATGTGTAGTTGATTGCCCCAGTCAGGACCTCTTGTGAAATAGATGCCGGATACTCTGAAGTAGTCTGGGAATTCGACTCTGTTTAGCGCTTTCTCAAAATTGCTGATCATTGAAGATGTTCCCACTCATAAAAATTGGCTTCGGTTAAAGAGGGGGCTGATTTTAAAAAAAAGGGAGCGGCTTTCTGTCATTTAAAGATTTTCAAGATCAATGGTGCAGTCTTTGTTTTTTAGTTTTTGAAGTCGTTGTTCGAATGAAAGCATCTGTAAGTCTTTAGTTTTTTTATCGTGTTCTTTTCTTAAGAGTCTAAATAGGCGGCCAATATTTTCTTTGCTTTTGTTGTCGAGACTCTTGATTAGGTCGTAGTTGTCGGCGGATAGAAATGGGTATTTTTGTCTTGTTATGTAATATGCTGTTATGTTGGAAAGTAGACCTTCAGCGTCTTCGTAGTTTTCATTGAGGTGTCTCGCGTACTCTTCAAATATAGTCGTCAATAAGCCCTGCGCAGCTTTCTGGGTTTTAAGTACGCTGCACATTCCTGCCCAGTTGCCTACATATAGATGATCGCCCCAGTCGGATCCTCTAGCAAAGTAGATACCATTTCCTTTGAAAAAATCGGAAATTTCATGTTGATCTAAGGCAGTTTCGAACGTGGTTTTCATTGGGTTTATTTTCCGCCCGTCTAAGTTTTTCAACAACGTCCCCACCCGCCTGTCATGGGTGATACTCTCTGATCCAATTAAAGCTATTTCTTTTGGTTCGCGTTTGGTTGTCTCCAAAAAAATAGCAGATGGCCTCCAATTTCCCTCGCTGCTTTACGTTCTACAGTTTTTCTAAGTCAACTTTACAGCCATTTGTTTTGATTTCAGACAGGAATTGATCGAGACTTATCACGGGTTTGCCGGCGTTTTTTTTGGCGTACTCACTACGAAATATTTTAAATAGATCTCCGATTATTTTTTTGTTTGGTTCGTTAAGGTTTGATACCAAATCAAAACCATCGGCGGACATGAAAGGTGTGTCTTTTCGCATTGAGTAGTAGCAACTGATGTTTAGTAGTAACGAGTCCGCATCTTCATAGGTATTTTTCAGCGATATTAAGTATTTACTGAATACTTCAAGCAGTATTTCATTTGGGTTGTCTTTCAGTTTAAGGTGCCCGCAGAGCCCCTGCCAGTTGTTGATGTAGAGGTGGTCTCCCCAGTCAAGATCTCGGGAAAAATATTGCCCTTGACCTTTGAAGAACTCTGCCGGCTCGTTGTTTTCCAGCGCGATCTGAAATTTAGTTTTTATTGGAGTCCCCCCCAGTCCTAAAATTGGTCATAAGGGACGGATTTATTTTCTGTAATGAACATAAAACCGTCTATTTTTTTGTCCGATTTTTTATAGTTTCATGAAGCTGTCGTATTCGTTGTAATGTTTTATTGCTCTTAATATTTCTTCGTTTGTTACTGATGCTTTTTGCTTAAGTGCGTTGAACGTCACGTCCTCTAAAAGCTCATCGGTAAACCAAAATTCTAGATTTTTTTGAGTGATGCTCTCTGGGAATATTTCTTCGTCGTCATCGGTGATCTCTGAGTACTCATCAATTGAGCATTCGGTTTCCAGCGTTGCCTGGTCCGAGGACCCTCTTCCATAAACGCAATAGGTAAGGGTTTTTTTCTGTGTTTTTAAAAAGTCAATTAGCTCGGATAGTTTTATGGTTTGATTGTGTTGCATGGTTCAAACTCCAATTATTCCGTTTTAATTTTACCTTCGCGGCCTTCTTTACCACCACCCCAGATGTCCCGTCCACCTTTTCCTGTGGGGTGGTATACAGAGTGTTCGCCAGCATGGTCTGCTCTGTGGACAAGTTGCAATAATCCAGGTTTTTCGTTGTGGTGCCAAGTATAGCCCGTTGGACTGGAACCCATGTTGCGCTTTGGGTCTTCTACCCAAGTCTTTAGATCAGGGTTTCGGCGATACATATTTTTCCGAAATGCTGGATCGTCGTTCAGTTTTTTGATGAGATCTTTGTTAGCCCTGTTGAACTGTACCTTGTCACTCTTTAAATATAGGTTTTCAGGGACTTTATAATTGTGAAAAGAGTTAAATTGATGGGCTTTCCTATCTGCTTCAGGAGCATCAGGTTGGCCTTCGTCGACAGCCGCTTTCTTTGTTGAGTTTTCACCCCCAAGATCAGGCTTGCAACTATCGGCTCCCGGACAATTATCCAACCCCAACGGATCCACCCACCCCGTAGGGTTAGGCACGTACTGGTAGTTGTTCAACCCACCCGCAAGCTTGATCGGATCCGGCGTCAGATACCGTCCAGTGCCCGGATTGTAGTAGCGATGCCGGTTGTAATGTAAGCCCGTTTCCCCATCGAAGTACTGACCCTGGAAGCGCAGCGGGTTGTCGATTTCGGCAATGTCGAGGGTGGCGAGGTTGCCGTAGGCGCGGTATTTCGCCGATCACATGATCTGGCCGCTGTAGTCGGTGAGTTCCTGCGGGGTGCCGAGGTGGTCGAGTTGGTAGTAGAACGGTTCGGCTTTGAGCGGGCCTTCGCCATCAAGCATGGCCAATGGGCGGAAAGTGCCCGGTTCGTAGATGTAGCTGCGATAGCGGTTGTCGGCGCTTTCGGCGATGAGGCGTTCGCCTTGCCACAGGAACTGCGTGGTGTGGCCATCGATGGTTTTGGCGATGCGGCGGCCAAAGGCGTCGTATTTGTAGGTTGCATTACTGCCGCCGGGGAGGCTGACGCCGATCAGGCGGTGTTGGCAGTCGTAACGGTATTCGGTGACGAGTTTCTGGCCGGTGCCTCGACGTTCGCGCGCCAGGTTGCCGTAGGCGTCGTAGTCGTAGTGGCGGTCGCCTTGCATGAGCAGGCGATTGCCTTTGACGTTGGCTAGGTTAGCGGTTGGCTGGTCGCCCTGGCCCAGGAGGTTGCCCGCCGGGTCGTGGGCAAAGCTTTCCGGGGTGCTGCCACGGACGTTGATCAGTCGGTCGAGCGGATCGTAGTGGTAGCTGCGATTGCCTTTGCGGCTGTCGTCGATGCCCGCAAGGTTGCCATTGGCGTCGTAGGCGTAGCGCCGCTGGAACAGGTTGCGATCTTGCTGACCCACCGTGTGGGCTTGCAGTCGGCCTTGTTCGTCGTACTGGTACTGGCTGAGCAGCAGGCCTTGTTGACGTTGATGCTCGCGGCCGGCGCTGAACTGGTGAGTGGTCAGGCGCGAGCCGTTGAGGTCGATGCTGCTCAGGCGACCGCCGGATTGATGGCGGTAGTCGAGTTTGCTGCCGTCGGGGAGGCGGCAATGGCTCAGTTGGCCGAGTTTGTCGTACTCGTAACGCGTGGTGCCCCAACCCTGGTGTTCGGTGATCAGGCGGTCTTGCAGATCGTATTCGTAGGCGAGAGGCCAGTGGCCGTCGTCGACATTTACCAGGCGACCCAGTGCGTCGTAGCTGTAGTGAATTTCTTCGCCATCTGCCAGGGTTTTTACCAGTAAGCGGCCAGCGGCGTCGCGCTGGTACTCGGTAACCAGTTCGCTGCCGTCGTCGCCAAATTCGGTTTTCTTCAGCAATTGGCCGTTGAGATCGTATTCGTAGGCGGTGCGGCGACCGTCGAAGCCGGTTTCCTGCTGGATCAGACCGTTAGGGTAGTAATCGAGGTGGTAGTGCTCGCCACGTTCGTTCTCGATCTCGCTGAGCAACAGGCGCGAGTTGTCGTAGCGGTAACGCAGTTGGCTGCCGTCCGGGTTGATGCGGCGGCTGACCAGATGCAGGTTATCCGCATATTCGTAGCGGGTGACGCGGCCCAGTTCATCGCGCTCGGTGGTGACTTTGCCGTAAGCGTTATAGGTGAACGCACGGGTTGCACCGCCGGGCAGGGTGATTTGTGCGAGGCGGTTCGCCGCGTCCCATTGATAGTGGGTGATCGCGCCGCTTTCATCCTGCCGCGTGATCTGTCGGCCCAGCGCGTCGTAGCGATACTTTCGCTGGCCGCCGTCGGGCAGCTGTTCTTCGAGCAGTTGACCGAGGTTGTTCCAGCCCAATTGATGGCGGCTGCCATCAGGATGCCGGATCTCCAACAGACGACCCTGGCGGTTGTAGCTGTAGTGGGTCGAGTTGCCGTCCGGGTCGATCTGTTCGGTGATGTCGCCCTGATCATTACGCCAATAGGTCCAGGTTGCCGGACCACGGTTCACTACACGGACAAACCCGTGGTAGTACTCGTAAGTGGTGGGGGCGTCTTCCGGTGGAATCACTGCGACCAGTCGGCCAGCTTCGTTGTACTGGTACTCGGTGACTGCGCCGAGCAGGTCTTTTTCGGCAATCAACCAGCCCTTGTCATCGTAGGCCTTGAGGTGTTCGGCACCATCCGGGTCAACCTTGGCGACCAGTCGGGCCTGATCGTCGTGGGTGTAGATTTCTTCGCTGCCGTCGGCGTTGGTAACCGTGACGCTGCCCTTATCATCCCAGACGTAGTGCGCGTCCATCTGCGAGAAGCTCGCCCAGTGATGGATGCAGCGTGCCGACTTGCCTTCCTTTTCCCACTCCCAGTAGAAGCTCGCGCCACCAGCCAGTTGGCGCTCAAGAATGACGTTTTGATCGTTGTAGGCGTAGCGTTCTGACTCGCCCGCTGCGTTTCGGGCTTCGATCAGGCGGTTCTGGGCGTCATAGCCATAGGTGACCAGGGTCTGAACGGTGCTCCAGGCATCTTCCAGATTGTCCGCCGGGCTGAACTGCTGATAGTCGATGGCGACGATGTGCTTGCGGTCATAGCGCACGAGGAGGGCGCGACCGGCACCGTTATCGACACGCTTGATTCGCCCGTGGATGTCACGGGTAATGTGCAGGCGATTGCCGTAATCGTCGCTGATGGCGATCAGCGTAGCGCCCTTGCTGTTGTAGCGGAAGTGGTAGAACTGTTTGCGTTCACCGGCCTGCGTGAGCACCAGCTCGGAAGGGTCGTCACCGATGAAAATAGCCGCTTCCGAGAGGCTGTTGGTGATCGCCGGACGCTGCACGCTTGGCAGCGGGAACGTGGTGACACGGTTCTCGTGGTCGGTCCAGATGACTTCGTCTTCGTGGATGTCGACGCGTTGGGCCAAAGCATGGCTCCAGCCGTAGCCGAGGCCGCAATCGATTTCTGCGGCGCTGGTGCGATAGAGGCGCGTCCAGCTGAAGGGCAACAAACCACCGAGCTCGCCATCGGTCAGGGTCAGCAGCTCTTCGCCCGTGACCATCGATACGGGGCAACCATTGGTGCAGGTTTTCTTGGCGCAGGTGGCGCTTTTATCGTCGGGTGTCTTCGACTGCGTCGAAACGTCGTCGACCTTTTCCTTGGGGGTGAGGGTGGTCTGTTTTTCTTTCTTGCCACGCGGAAACGAAGAAGCATCTTTCACTTCCTTCTTCGGCGTATCCGTTGTTTTCGGAACCTGACTTTTAGACCCGTTGGCGGCAGCCTCGTCGATTTTAATCGCCGCTGTTTTGGTCGGCTTCATTGGCACATTCTTGGCACTGGCAATCAACGGTTTCGACACTTCAGCGTGTGCCGGCAGGCTGTGTTTGCCGCTCAACGTCATCAGTTTCGCGGCCAGTTCTTCGAGGTACTTGATGGCTGTACCAGACTTGACGGTAGACAGGGCTTTGGTGCCCACCCGCACAGCGATTCCCGCACCACCGGTGAGGCAAATACCCAGTATTACGTCGGTTCCGACCGCGATCAACTCAGCTCGATGGCCAAGCAGGCCCGCGAGGCGATGGCGTCAGATTCGTTGTCGGTAGTGGCTGACCGAGGTTACTTCAAAAGCGAACAAATCCTGGCTTGTCACGATGCCGGCATCACCGCCTATGTGCCCAAGCCGATGACCTCGGGAGCCAAGGCTGACGGGCGTTTCAATAACGATGCTTTCATCTATGATGCGGCAAAAAACGAATACATTTGCCCGGCTGGAGAGGCGCTGATCTGGCACTATTCCTACGTTGAAAAAGGCCTGAAGTTGCACCGTTACTGGAGTTCGAAATGCCAGGGCTGCGCGTTGAAATTGCAGTGCACACCGAGCACGGAACGACGAGTTCGACACTGGGAGCATGAAGCCGTATTGGAGGAAATGCAGCTTCGGCTGAGCAAAGCACCAGAGATGATGCGAGTCCGAAAACGAACTGTTGAGCATCCCTTCGGGACGCTCAAGCAATGGATGGGGGCGACGCATTTTCTGACGCGAAAGCTCAATGGGGTGAGTGCCGAGATGAGCCTGAATGTGCTCGCCTACAATCTGAAGCGGGTCATGAAAATAATCGGCACCACTGGCTTGATGAAAGCGTTAACGGCGTAAAACCCGGTCTTTTTATCCCATCCAAAGAGCCTTAAAAGGCAGCTGAACGGGTTTAACGGTTCCCGAAAACATCATGGCCTTGATCGGTTTGCGGAACCTGAGCGCGGTTTCCAGGTGCCGATGTAGAAACCCCAATCTGACGTTTTTACACGCTCTGGGCCAGAAGCAGACCATCAAAGGCGTTTATACAGCTACGAGTTATTGCTGCGACGCCATGGTGCACTTTTCAAGCGTCTCGTTTCTATCGAGACACAGTTTGTAGTGGTCTATGTCCGTAGGAGTGTACTGCTTCTCGGCCCTTGCCATTTAAGGTCGGAAGGTGAGTTTACGACTTAGCTCAAAAAGCGGTCCCTTACCATTTTGTCTTAAGTAGTGCAACTGAAGCTGTTGAGGAACCGCATCCTTCATTATGTAATGATGCGCCGCCTTCTTTCGCTCTATCCAAATTCGACATGCCTTTAAACGAAAGAAGAAACCCTTTAGCCTTGACTGGAGACCGGCTAATGGGTGTCCCGTTTCATTAGGGTTTTTAGTTGTCTTTTTGGGCGTTGTAGGTTCGTAGCATTTCCTCTGAACCGTCCCAGTTCGGGGGCGTCTCCCAATTTTTATTTTTCTTTTTTCCAATTATTGCGCCAATAAATGTATTTTTTTCATCATAAAAAATGCGACCGTCCCAACTGGTACTGTCAATGAAACGCATTGATAGTATTGCCTCAGGCGCCATACTTGAAAGCGCATTTATAAGCTCTTCAAATCCTGGCATTAACGATGAAGTTGTGTTTGCAATTGCTTTTTGAGTGGTGAGTTCTTTTTTATACGCATCGCTAGTTTTTTTTATAATGTAATCGTTTTTAAAAATGAAACTTTCTTCAGTTGATTTTTTTAATAGTTGGGCCGATTTTATCCCGCCGTCTGCGAGATGAAAATTCTGCTGTAACAAATCTAATATATTCATGGTTTAAACACCTCGATATCCCCGCTGCGGGGTCCTTTCAAGAGAACTTCTTGCTCCCCCCAACGATCTTCCGAATACTGCCATGACCACTTATCCCCTTCTTTTGGGGCGCCAATTTAACTCTTAAAAAGGGGACGGATTTGAATGGCACTTACTTAACATGTTTTGCGTGCCCGTTTTTCCTGACATCTGCCCTTGCTGACCGACGTGGTTTGGTCAGCAAGGGGTAGGCTTGAGGTCTTCGTTTTATGGCTCGCGGCTCGATACGACCGTGCCGGTTTCCGACGCGTCTCTGAGCAATCAACATCAATAAATTCGACAGGCCATTCTCGTCTTCAGGGCTGCCATATTGTCGCAGCGCCAGCCATAGCTGAAGGCTGTGTTTGAAGCTCAGTTCGCGAGGTAAACAGTCAGCTAATAGCGCTGATTGTGCCATGAGCATTCGGATCAGATTGTGTGCCAACAGATAGACCCATAGCTCCTTGACTGCCATGCCTGGGGTTTTG
>NZ_SISB01000045.1 GCF_004310295.1 Pseudomonas sp. BGI-2
GTGGTGGTGGTGGTGGTGGCAACGGAGGCGGTAACGGCGGTGGCAATGGCGGCGGCCATGGCGGTGGCACGGGTGGCGGTCACAGCGGTTCAGGTCACTCCGGCAACGCTGACAGTAATGGCCGTGGTAATGGACTGGCCAGCGATCATGCCGGCAAGGCGGTTCGAGACCGTGGTGAAAGCGGAAACCACTACGGCAATGATCGCGGAGAAAGTCGCGGTCATGGCTCTACGACTTCAGGCATCGCCCAATCCCGAGATACCCGCGGCGTCACAAAGGCCGGTGCCATTTCGACCTCGACCCCAGGCGATCACAACACCAAAGGGTTGCACAACGCTGCCACCTCAGGATCAAAAAAATCGCACTGATCGCGAGATTGAGCATCGGTGTGTGAATTGGCCAGGCGGTGAAATCGCATCGGTTTAACTCAGCGGCGATGATGGAAAAACGGGCGCCTTCAGGGTGCCCGTTTTTATTTGTTCCGCTGCTTGAGCGTCGAACAGACAGCAACCGGTATGGGATTCCAGACACTTAGCTTGCCCGCGCTATTCCTCCACGCTGATACCCGATCCGCCTAATTCACCGGGGACATCCTTCAACTTCGGCAATCCATCTTTGATCCGCAGCACCGTCTCCTGATAGTGAACGTGAACCCCCGGCGAGTACGCGAGATCCGGAATGACCGCGGCATACACATCGATCAAACCCATCTCGGGGTGTTCAGTGAACAGGTGCCCGCCGCACGTCTTGCACCACTTGCGATAACTGCGCGGTGTCTTGTTGTAGGTGCCGATGTTGTCGGCGCCCCGTGTCACCTGCACCGCGTCGGGTTTCCACAACGTGAAGGCGTTGACCGGCCCTGCTGACCAATGCCGACACGACTCGCAATGGCAATAGCCCATTCCGGCCGGCTCGCCGCTGACGGTGAACTCGACTGCGCCGCAAAAACAACTGCCCTTGTAAGACCGTTCATTGCTCATGACATGACTCCTTTATCAATGGCCAGTGATACCGACGTTGCCTTTGTTCACTCGTCGATATAGCGCACCGTTGTCGCCGGCGTGCGCCGCACCTGCAGCTCGAAAATGTCAGGGCGCGCGTAATGCCCGGTGACGTCGAGCGCCCGCCGCGCCGGCGCCACGAGTGCGACGTCGATGTCCGCATACAAAATGCCGGCCTCCCGGTGCAAGGGACCGGCCACGATCCGGCCTTGAGGACTGACCACCACCGAGTCGCCGTCGTTGATCCATTCATCCGGATCGGCAAACAGCTGCGTACGCGCCGGGAAATCCTCGGGGATGTCACTGCCGCGCAGCACGGTGCCACTGCCGAGCACCCAACAGCGGCCTTCAAGCGCAATGTGACGCATCGTGCTGATCCAGCCCTCGCCGGTGTCGTAGGTGGGCGCGACGTAGATTTCCACCCCTTGGGCATACAGCGAATAGCGCGCCAGCGGCATGTAGTTTTCCCAGCAGATCAGCGCACCCACGCGGCCGACCGGTGTATTGACCGTGCGCAACCCGGAGGCATCACCGAAGCCATGCACCATGCGCTCCGGATTGGTCGGCATCAGCTTGCGGTGGCGGTTGAGCACGGCGCCGTTCGCGCCGATAACGACTACGCTGTTATAGAGCGTGCCGCCACCATTGCACCGGTCGCATTCATTGATGCCGCACACGATCGTCACGGCATGAACCCTTGCGGCCTCGCACAATTGGCTCAGGTCACCGTTGGTGATATCGACGGCGTTGGCCAGCAGCCGCGTGTGCAACTGGCCGATTACAGCCCCGTCCTTTCCCGCCGCCAGCCGCCAGATCCAGGACGGGTAACCGGGAATGAACGATTCGGGCAAAACGATCAGCGAGGCTCCCGCCGTCGCAGCCTCAGCGACCGATTGCACGGCCCGGGCGATCGTCGCGCTGCGATCGAGCAGCACGGGCGGGCGCTGAATGATGGCTACCGTTGTCATGGCGTTCTCCTTTGGCTCTTGGCTTTCGAAGGCTTGAGCGTGCGCGTGGCGGAGAAGCGGGGCTAGTTCAAAAACTGAAGCGTTACAGTTGCGGAGTCCAGGCGATGGAAGAGAGCTACGGTCAGTTCTGCACGGTCGCGCGCGGTGCTGAAGCCCTTTGCGAGCGCTGGACACCTTTAGTCGTGCGCGAGTTGCTGTGTGGCAGTAAACGCTTCAATGAACTGCACCGCGGCGTACCACGGATGTCCACCAACCTGCTGACACAGCGGCTGCGCCATTTGGAAGAAATCGGCGTCATACACCGCACGGCCACCGGTAAAGTCTGGGAGTACAGCCTGACCGAGGCGGGCGAGGAATTGCGCCCCATCATCATGGCGCTAGGGCATTGGGGCGCGCGCTGGATCGGCAGTCGCCTGCGCGATGACGAACTCGACGCCGGATTGCTGATGTGGGACGTGCGCCGGTTTGTGCGCATCGAAACGTTCCCGTCCCGACCGGTGGTCATCCAGTTCACGTTCCGCGACGCGCGGCCCGGCGAGCAAGCGTGGTGGCTGGTGGTGGAGCAGGGTGTGGCGGATCTATGTCGCGACGACCCGGGCCGCGAACTGACGCTGGTCGTGGACTCCAGCGTACGCGCGTTGACCGAAGTGTGGACGGGCGACCGCACACCGCGGGAGGTGCTTCAGTCGCGAGAGTTGCGTGTGGATGGCGCGGTGAAGGATGCGGAAAGTTTGTGGCGCTGGTTGGGTACGAGTGCGTTTGGGGGTACTCGGAGTGCGGCAGTGACTCGGTAAGTTGACGAAATACCCATCAGGGAGCAGGAGAGCGCATCCCGGCGATGCGCCACTCGACTCAGAGCCAGTATTCCCAGAGTAGCGCCATCTGCTCTTTGGCTTTCACCGCGAGCGAGCGACGCTGCCACTTTTCCAGCTTGATTTCGTTCGACTTGGCCAGATCAGCCATGAATGCCGCCTGCATCTTTTTTCCAAACCCGGTGCCCAGCACAACCACGTTGACTTCATCGTTGTGCAGAAAGCTGCGCCAGTCGAAGTTGGTGGAGCCGACACTCGACCACACGCCATCGATGACTGCCGTCTTGACGTGGAGCAGCGCGTCACGGCGTTCGTAAAGCTTGACGTTGGCCTTCAGAAGCTCGCTGTAGTAAGCGCGTCCTGCATGAAACACCAGCGACGAATCAGTGCTGCTGGGCAGCACCAGTTTGACGTCGACGCCACGTGCCGCCGCCTCCTTGAGTGCCGCCAGCAACTGCGGATCGGGCACAAAGTAGGCGTTCGTCAGCCATATCTCGGTCTGCGCGCTATGCAGCGCCGAAATCAGGGTCGCGTAGATCAGGCTGAACGGCTCATCTGGCGAGCTGCCGATGGCGCGAACAACCTCGGTGCCTTTGCGCTCCTGTGGCGGAAAGTATTGGCGAGCGGCGAGCGGTTCACCTTTCTGGGTCGTCCATGTTTCGATGAACAGCTTCTGAAGATCCGCAACCACTGGCCCCTCGACGCGCAAGTCGGTATCGCGCCAGGGCAAATCACCATTGGGGCGAGTCTTCGAGTGAGAGCTGAACGAGCCCCCCGAATAGACGCTGCTGATGTTGATCCCGCCAAGAAAGGCAATACGGCCGTCCACTATCAGCAGCTTTCGGTGGTCGCGCTGGTTCACGTCCCAGCCCGCTTTGGCCGTCGCCGGATTGACCGGGTTGTACTCCAGCACCTTGATGCCCGCTTCGGTCAATCGAGCGAAAAACGCTGAGGGTGTTCCAAGGGTTCCGACGCTGTCACGGATCAGATTGACCTGCACCCCTTTGTGTTGCTGAGCGATCAGTGCGGCGGCGAAGCGCTGGCCGACTTCATCATCGTCGAAGATGTAGGTCTCCATGTTGATGTGGTCGCGCGCACCTTCCACGGCTTTGATCATCGACTGGTAGGTGGAGGGGCCGTCCTGCAGCAAGTCGACCTTGTTTCCTTCCGTTAGCGGACTACCGACAACGGATTCTTCGATAGCGAGGTGCACATCAAAGATGTTGGTTTCTGCGCCTGTGGACTTGAGTCGGTCGAGAATGGCTTTGCTGCGCTCGGCTGACAGAGGTCCGTGGACCCCGTCGAGTTGCACTGGCGCAGAGGGCGCGCGAGCCATGTCGGGCACTATTCTCGGCAATGTGCTGCAGGAAATCACCAGTGTCAGGAACACCGCCACGCACAGCGCCAGAAGAATACATACACCCTTGCATCTGGTTAGAAGATTCATCAGGCCACCTCTTGGCGAGGACGGTGATAACGCTCTGTCGGGGCGTCTTGCAGACAACGCAAGGCGCCTTGATAGACGGCTTTCAGCGCTTGATCAGGGAAATCTTCGTGCCCTCGATGCTGACTCCGGCCATTAACCCTTGCTGGTCAAATATGAACGCGTAGGCATCGTCCTTCAGCGTCGAACTGGACAGGTTCTTCGAGATCCCTTCATCCACTACAACGACGGTGGGCCCTACGCCGATTTCCCACCCCTTGGTCTCGCGAACATAGCTCACGGCTTTATCGGTCATGAGGAAAACCACATAGCCATACGACTGGGCACCTGCCTGCAGCCCCCATGACCCGGTGACGGAGTTGTAATAACCCTCAACTGTCTTGCCTTTGAACAAAACGCCTTCGCCATAGCTGCCACCAAACACAAGGCCGGCCTTGATGATTTTCGGGAAAACAAGTATCGCTTTGGCGTTGTGCGACATGGTCTCGGCAAAGGGATGAGTCTTGTAGAGCGTTTGCAACGCTTGCCGAGAGTCGGTATCCAGATCCTCGGCGGTTGCCGCACCGGCAGAGTTCATGAAACTCGCCGATGCCAGTGAGGCAGTCGCGAGGACGATGGATAGGAAGAACCGCATTGACTGAGTCATTTTCGTACTCCGATACGGGAGCATTGGATGTGAGCAGCAGTCTGCACCTGCCCCCGGCAGAATCCGAGCCTACTGAAATGATCCGGCGCACCCTACAGTGTGTGAACGACTGGCTTCGTCCTTGGATGAAATAGGCTAGAAGCCTTTGATCATTGGCGATGCCATCAACTGCTTTGACCTCTGGGGACGGGGCGGGTTCGTCGGTAAATACCGTGAGGTAGGGGAGGCCGGCCAGATGATTCTCGGATTTATTGCCTGTACCGGAGTTCAATGCTTCTTCGGCGGGTAGTTACCGCGTAAACCCCCGGACTTGTCGCCCGTTTTGCCAGGCAGGTTGGGCACAACCGGGCGGGATCTGGGCTGAGGGTTGGAGCGGCTACGGGGTTGAGGTTGTTTGCTCATTGTTCGCCTCCTGACTTTCAGAGTTGCGAAGTGGCCTCTTGGTAAAGCTTAGTTGTTGGGCGCGATGGGCTGCATCGTCCGGCACTTGGGAAATGTGCTGCATCCCCAAAACTGTTGACCGACCCTGGGACCGCTTTTGAATGTACGCACCACCAGCGCACTGCCGCAGCGCGGGCATTGGCGAGAGGCGGATGGATCGTTGCGCTGCTTGAGACGTTGCACATGCTCACGCCGGGTCGCGAGCGTCGGCGCCAGGCGACCTGCTTGCAGGGTATCCAACATGGCCGTCACCTGCGCCTCGCTGAACGCCGTTTGCTGGAAAGACTTGATGTAACGGACCCAGCCCCTGCCGCGGATGACATTAGCCGGCATCCTGGTCTTGAAGGTGCTCGGGCCGACAAACACGATAACCGAATGCACATATTCCGGGCCGATACCCAGCACGGCTTGCAGTGCCTTCAAGTGCTTGTAGTTCTGGTGGGCCGGGTTCTGGAATTGGAAGCGCTTCTTGTAGATCTGTTGCGTCCACTGAGCCTGCTTTTCACCACCAAAGATCCAGCCGCTCATGTTCTTGGTTTCCAGCACGAAAATGCCGAAGGGTGAAACAAACACATGGTCGATCTGCGTGGTGCCGTCCGGGGTGATCAGCGTCACGTCATGCAGGCGGCGGTAAACCTGACGATCCAATTGAAAGTGCGCGAGCGACCGTACTAGCTGTTCACCGAACCAGCCTTTGAACAGGCGAGTTTGCAGCAGCGTCAACACCAGCATTAGCGGTAGTAGCCAAATCAGGGCGTTGAGTAGGGAGGGCGGGATGACGGAAGTGTTCACATGGCAATCCTTTGCAGTGAGCGGTGGGTTTCGTCGTGTCGTCTGATGCTACGTCCCAGTAAAGCATTGCGGAGTACAAACAAAACGGGCGCCTGATAAGGCGCCCGTTTTCGTTACTCCGCCGCCTGCGCCCGCAAGCGCCGGCCGATCACATCCATCAAGTCACAGCCATCGCGCAACGGAATGGCCAGCAGTTTGGAAAAGTCCGTCAACACTACCGTGTCGCAACCGAGCTCGGCGCGGAAGGCGATGTTTTCCAGCACCTGCGTGACGGTGCGGATGCGGTAATCGGCCATGGCTTGCAGGACGTCGAGTGGAGCTTGGGTGTCGATGAGCAGGGAGGCCGGGATCAGGTCGATTCCGGTGAGGGGCATATATCTATTCATTTGAAGATCTCTGTTTGATTGGCTCAAGGCCGACACTCAGTCGTCGCCAAACGATTGGGTGACAGCTGTGCGCAGGTTGGCGAACCGGCACAGAGAAAACCGGCAGACCCGAAGATCTCCCGCGCACAGCCGCCATAATAGCGGCTTTGCGGGTGCGTTGACCCCTGCAATAAAGCGGATAGCCTTCGCATTCTCTATGATCAGGTCGCCAAACCTGAATCGCCATTTTGGGCGACGGGGCGGACTATAAGCTTCATTAGGTTAGGCGAGCAAGGAGCCGATTCCGAGATTATCGTAGGAGTTGAGACCAGGATTGGCATGGCCATTAAACAAGCGATATTTGCTGCCTCCAATCCGTATAGCCTTCAAATCGTGCGCAGCTCACGCAAAATCGTAGCCGCTTCACGCCAGGAGTCTCTTGAGCCAGTAAAATTGCAACCCGGAGGAGAAGCTGCAGCAGCGGGGAAAAAATGCAAGCCGAGAGACCTCAAGCGTGTCTGCGCTTTGGTACCCAATGCGACTATAAATGCATCAGAAAGTAAGTCTAGCTGCGGCGTCAGATAGCACGAAGAGCAAGCTCGCCAACATGATGCTTTGACCGATTTACCTTCTTCGGGAGCAGAACATAGGAGCGATTCTGTCATCCATGTCTTGCGAAGTTGGTCGTCAAATGATTCACCAGGAAAACAGAGATCCAGAATGTACCGAACATTACGAAGGAAAAGGTCCGTTCCATTTTTCATGCATAGGTAGGTGTACTCCAACGCTGTGTTCATCGTCTCTCATCACAGGGTTTCATTGGGTTGCCAATTTTCGAGATCTGGATGATCGAAGCATAGGCTAGAAGCGATGCAGCTTCGAATGACTGAATACCGAGCCGTGTACCCATTAAGCTGCTAAATGTGCTTTTGTTTAATTAGATTTCATATCTGATATTGGGTCGCCTCTATTTGTCCTTTGTTAGTCACTTCATCTGGTTTTAAGTTTCTGCTTGTCGCCGACGTTTTCCGAGCGCTGGCGGCGCATCTGGTAGGTGGATAGCTACTGCGTTATTATTTTTTATTGCCAATAGCGCCCATTTCAAAATCGACATAGCGACTAACGAATGCCTCATCATGATCAGTGAAATAAAGTTTTGCGGTACAGATGAAAGTGCCGAAAGCCGAGGTGCTAATTGGAAAACCCCTGCCGCGGTCGACGGAGATGAAAATTAGGTTCCCCCAGTGCGGCCCAAAGTAGTACTCGACTTTAGCAACGTTGCATAAAGTCCCGTCCTTATGAGTGATTAAGTAGAGATGGATGTCATATAACATTCCGGGGTTTTCGGATGGAGCTATACGATGTACAAGCTGGATGTTTCGATTGGGTTGATAGTACATTTGCCTCTGAATCTTGCGCTCATTATTTTTGTCAACGTAACTATCAAGTGCTGACTCGTCTTTGATGAGGTCGGCCGATGGTGATACATAGCTTTGTCCGAGCTCTATGGAAAATAATTTTAAAGCTGCCCCGGTTCTAAGTCTCCATGAGAAATGGTGAAGTATTTGTTGGATTTCTTTTTTAAATAATAATATTGCGAACAGTATTAGTGATATCCAAAGAATTGAGGGGAGGACAGGCCATATGCCTGAGAAAAACGAGAGCTCTGCGGGAGATGCGATATTTGCCATAATCTACTCCTGGATTGCAAGCAGTAACAGTGGGTTCAGTGAGGTCCAGTAACGCGGTTGTCTACTGTTGAACCACATACGGCAGGATTGCCAGCGGTGACCGAAATAAGTCATTCCCCTTTGTTTCAAGGTTTCTTCTCCGGAACCACAAAACTCACCTCCGTACTGGTCAGAATCTTATGACTCGGATCAGCCACTTCAAGAAGCACCTTATGAGAACCAGGCGTCAGCCCAACCAAAATAATCGGGTCTTCACTGGTGTGCGCCCATGTACCTTTCCAGTCGTCGACGGTCACGTGAAGGTGACCGAGCCGTGGTGATACTTCAACGGCCGTTTTGCCAAATACCGGCATCATCCGGGCGTGCTCGGTTCGATACTGGATGATGACAACTCCGCGGGCGAGCGGCGCGGGGAGCGGCGGATAGGCAATGAGTTTTGGTCCCGTCTCAGACTCCAATGGGAGTATGGCCGGTGGGGAATGGGTGTCTGCTACCTCTTGACCCCACGCGGCTATACAAAAGAAGGCACCCAAAGCAAATGTGGGTAGATTTCTGAGAGCGAGGGGCATGGCATTTTTCTCCCGCGTGATCTCATTCAAGGCTAGATCAAGCCGAGCCGTTGTCTATGCCAAAGCTGCCACGCTCTGCAAAACAGCCGAGTGGGGAGGGACAGAAAATGGGTGTTGAACACGATCCTTTAATGACTGTATTCGGCCAAATTTAGCCAGTGAATGGAGCGACGCAAAATGAGAGCTAAGCTTCCACCTACTGTCGGGCTTATTGAGCAGATTGGGCTTTCCGTCCATGGCGTATAACCGCCTTCAGCGGCCACCACGCCGTTACAACATCCTGCTGAGAGTCAGCCCTTCACCACAGCCTCGGAGGGGAGCCAATGAAACGTTTCGTCATGCTCATCGCGATCTCTTTGCTTACTACTGCTTGTCAGAGCACAAATGATAATGGCGTCACCCGATTGGACAATTGTGTCTGCTATAAATCGCCCGAGGGGCAACATTTGCAAGCATCGGAAATGGCTTGGAAAGACCCCGAAACGTTGCAGAAACAATTCTCACATTGCATTTGCCGAGCCTTGGTTGACCTGAAGAAGGTTGATGATCCCAGTAAACTTTTCGTACCCGGAACCGAGATAAGAACGGAACTGAAATAAGACAAGTGGTGTGGTGTTGCCGATCACTCACTGAAGGTGGCGTGCGAAACAGGCTGGAGCTGTCCGGGCTCAACGTCCATATTCAACGTAGGGGCCCAAGTCGAAACCTTGCGTATCCCAGTTGATTCGATAAACCACTTCTTTCCCTGACTTGATCTTGGCCGCAACGGTTTTGATCGCTGCACCCGCACATAATCCAGATTCGGCGAGCCCGGCACCGAGATTCACTTCACCGGCCGGCAAAACGAAAGACGCCTTCTGACCGGGACCTATCTTGGCTGCGCGCTGACCATCAATGTAGAACACGGCGTCACATCCCGCACCGACAAACCCTTCATCACGGAGGATGGTCAGGCGTCCCGGATCTTTCGTACCCTGGCTTTTGAACGCGTACATCTTGTCGGCCGGCACTGACCGAGCTTCAGAAACCCGCATAGGTGATGTTGCGCACCCGCCCAAAGCCAGCAAGAGCGCTGCCGTTGCGATAATCCTTCGCATGATTTTTCCCTCCTGAAACAGTGCGAATGTATCGGTACCGTGATCACATCGCGCTGGCATCGCTTTCGTGGTCATCGGCAAAGACCATGAGCACTTCCAGATCGAGCACATCCAGTTTTATCTGGGCGATAAAAGCGGAGAAGGCCAGGTTGGCGGCGAGTAGACGTAGATCGCAGGCCCAGGCCGGTACATAGGTGGGTCCCTGCAGCCAGCCGGACTCGAATAGAGGCGCCAGGCGTACGGTATCCGCCAGGCTGAGGCGTCCCGCAAACAAATGACCCACCAGTTCCGGCCGATTGTCGCGGATCGCGATGCGCAATAGGGTATGGACACCCAGCAAACCCGTCAGGTAGGCGGCATCCTTGGTAAACGCCGAACCACCCCGCAGGTCGGCGCCACGGAAGACCCGCTGGGTTGAGCGGAAGGACTCCTCTTGCGACTGGCCGGCAGCAAGAAAACCCTCGAAGACCTGTATGAAATCGGCGCCGTCCAACGCTTGCTGGACCGCCAGCACGCGCAGGGCCAGGCGGCGCAAGCGGCTGATGTCCATACTGCCGGTGAACAGTTCTGCCAGGGTGGCAATACCTTCCTGAGTTTGAGTCGTGCGGGGCGCTCCCAAACCCAGGCTTTTTAGGTTGGGCTGGAGCGCGCCATTTTGGGCGGTAGCGACATGCACGAAGGCCTCATGCTGCAATAGCTGATTTTTATCCAGCTCAGAGAACAGTGCGCCGCTACGCAGACGAATGCGGCTTGCCCCGGCGATCGCCTTGGCAGCGAGGGTCGGGTCAAGCACGACCGCGACCCGGCCCTCGCCAAAGAAACGGTCCAGTTCCGGCTGCATCCAGGCAGCGAAGGCCTCGGCCGGGATATCAGCCTGAGTCGGTGGAATCCGGGCCCCCCCCAGCAGGGCGTCGGTGGTCGTGAGAAAGAAATGGGCCGCGTCCAGCATGCTGAGTTTCTGGCCCGGATAATAGAAATCCGGGCGCCGGTACAACGCGGATGAATATTGAGTGAAGGCGGGAGTGCCAATCGCACCGAGCATACGTCCAGCCGTGGCATAGCTACGCGCTGTCATGGCGAGGTAGTTCCCGGCTGGATGCCCCTGATCGCAACGCCCGATAAAAGCTTCCAGGGCGGCTATGTCGGCGCTGTGCTCGCGTGGGTGCTGCTCGACTTCAGGCAATGCTGCTTTGCCTGCGCGCCAATGTGCCAGGAAGACTTCCTCGACGCCATCCGGCCAGGACAGGGCATCCAGTACGCGGATCTTGCGAGCCAGACCGGGTAGAGCGGCATCCAGTTCAGACAGGGGGGCGCTGCTCATGGAGTCTTCCTTGAAAGACGAGGTTCATTCGAAAAAGCTTAGCCGTTCCGATGCGTTGCGTTGTAACCGGTCAAGGGGCCTTCTGCTGTTCAGCGCCATACCTCAACTTCGCAAAACCCTCAAAGCAACCGTTCAATGACAGAATCTCCTACACTTGATCGTTTTGGAGACCACCATGCTTCGTGCGTTTGAACGAAGACTCGACCCTTTTCCTCCTGACGAGGTACCACC
Source organism: Pseudomonas sp. BGI-2 (assembly GCF_004310295.1). Lineage (GTDB taxonomy): Bacteria > Pseudomonadota > Gammaproteobacteria > Pseudomonadales > Pseudomonadaceae > Aquipseudomonas. The sequence goes on from NZ_SISB01000045.1 coordinate 11,379, forward strand.
GCCACCCGACGGCCTGGCTCGCTTCCTGTGGGCCTGTACCCGGGGCGCCCGCGGTTACATCCTTGCGCTTGCGCTGCTCAGTGCCGGTGTGTCGATTTATGAAGCCTGGCTGTTTTCCTTCCTCGGGCAGGTCGTGGACCTGCTCTCGACCTGGCAGGCAGGCGGTGAAGCGGCAGAACAGGAGAGCCGCGTGTTGTGGGGCATGGGCATCGTCATGGTGGCCAGTGTCGGGCTGGTGGCGTTGCGCACCATGGTGCAGCACCAGATATTGGCGATTAACTTGCCGTTGCGGCTGCGCTGGGACTTCCATCGCCTGATGCTGCGGCAAAGCCTGTCGTTTTTTTCCGATGAGTTTTCCGGCCGAGTCACTACCAAGGTGATGCAGACTGCGCTAGCGGTGCGCGACGTGCTATTCACCCTTATCGAGATCGCACCCGGGATCGGGGTGTATTTCATTGCGATCATCGCACTGGCCGGCGGCTTCGCTCTGAAACTGATGCTGCCTTTCGTTGCCTGGATCGTGTTGTTCGGTCTGGCCATGCTGTACTTCGTACCCCGCCTGGGAAAAGTCGGGCAGGAGCAGGCCAATGCGCGATCGATGATGACCGGGCGTATCTCAGACGCCTACACGAACATCACGACGGTGAAGCTGTTCTCCCACTCCAATCGTGAAGCGCACTTTGCGCGTGCAGCGATGGAGGATTTCAAGCAAACCGGCTTTCGCCAGATGCGCCTGGTCAGCCAGTTCGAGATCGTCAACCAGGCATTGGTGGTGGCGTTGATCATGGCAGCAGGTGGTTATGCCCTGTGGCTCTGGCACCAGGGTGAGGTCGGCGCGGGTGCCGTAGCGGCAATCACCGCCATGGCGTTGCGTATCAATGGCATGTCGCACTGGATCATGTGGCAAATGACCTCACTGTTCGAGTGCATCGGCACCGTTCAGGATGGCATGGAGACGCTGACCCAAGGCGCCAAGGTGCAGGACGCGCCGGGAGCGGGCGTGCTGGTGACCTCCGGCGGCGCGGTAACCTTCGATAAGGTGAGCTTCAACTACAATGGCGAACGCCAGGTGCTTGATGGCCTGAACCTGAGCATCCGTCCGGGCGAAAAAATCGGCCTGGTTGGCCGCTCTGGCGCCGGCAAATCCACGCTGATCAACTTGCTGCTGCGCTTCTATGACGTCGACAGCGGGGAGATTCGCATCGATGGCCAAAACATTGCACACGTGACGCAGGACAGCCTGCGCGGCGCCATCGGCATGGTCACGCAGGATACCTCCCTGCTGCACCGTTCCATTCGCGACAATATCGCTTACGGTCGTCCCGATGCGACCGACGCGCAAATTCGCAGCGCCGCGGCCAATGCCCAGGCCGACGGGTTCATCAGCCAACTGAGCGACCGGCAAGGCCATACCGGCTACGACACCCTTGTGGGTGAGCGCGGCATCAAGCTGTCGGGCGGCCAGCGCCAACGCGTCGCGATTGCCCGTGTGATGCTCAAGAACGCCCCGATCCTGCTTCTTGACGAGGCCACCAGCGCGCTGGATTCGGAAGTCGAAGTGGCCATTCAGGAAAGCCTTGATGAAATGATGCAGGGCAAGACCGTGATCGCGATAGCCCATCGGCTGTCCACGATCGCGGCCATGGACCGGCTCATTGTCATGGATGACGGTCGCATCATCGAACAGGGCACTCACACCGAATTGCTTGGGAAGAACGGTGTCTATGCGCGGCTGTGGCACCATCAAAGCGGAGGGTTCCTGGGTGAGGATAAGGGAGTGGTCGAGGCTATGGATCAGGTGTGAGGGTGTGGGGAGCGCAGCAGGAGAGATGTGAGCGGGCAGCGGGGTGCAATCGATGGTGGGTGACCGTGAAGCGTAAAGCCACTTACTTCGGCCGCAGGTCACCGCCGGGTTGGCGGTTGCAACCAACACGTAACTAACCAAGCCTGAAATTTTACGGCTATTGATAGCTATCGAAGGCAACACAGCCTGAAGTAGCTAGGGCGTAAAGCCCTAGCAGATAGCAGATATCACTTTTTCTTTTTCGCCGGCTTTTCTGCCTTCTCTGATTTCTTAGCCTTTTCTGGCTTGCTATCAGCTTTTTTTGCAGATTTCTTTGGTTCGGCGTCTTTTTTCTTGTCTTTCTTTTCGGAAGATTTCGAAAGAGCCGAGGCCGCAGCTGATTTCTTTGCCGGTGATGACTTTTTGTCTTTCAAATCCTTGCTGGCTTTCGAAGCGTCACCTTTGCTTTTCTTCTCGTCTTTAGCCACGTTGAACACCTCTTAGAGTATGCCGGTATTGGCAAATTGCCTGTGGGATTATCCACACGCTGATCATTAGGTGAGCGCGTCTAAAAGCGGTTCAGATTATTTTGATGCGTAGAGACAGGCTTCTGGCCGAAAGCTGACATCGTCCATACTCTCCAAATCTTCGAAATCGGAGCGAGTTGGTGTCCGCTCCCTAGCGTAGAATTCGCAAATTGCCAGCCCCACCCCGAGACGGACCCTCAATGCAAACCCACACAACCAACCACCCTCTCTGGAAAACCTACCTCCTTTTCCTGGCCCCCATGGTCCTCTCCAATTTCCTCCAATCCATGTCGGGCACGATCAACAGCATCTACATCGGCCAAATGCTCGGCACCCAAGCCCTGGCGGCCGTCTCCGGCATGTTCCCCATCGTCTTCTTCTTCATTGCGCTGGTCATCGGCCTCGGCGCGGGCGCGGGTGTGCTCATCGGCCAAGCCTGGGGCGCCCGCGAGCCGCATCTGGTGAAATCCATCGCTGGCACTACCTTGCTGCTGGGCGCAATGATCGGTCTGGTAGCGGCGATATTGGGCAGCGTCTTCGCAAGACCCGCCCTGCAAGGCCTCGGCACTCCGGCCGACGTCCTCGACGACGCGGTGTCCTACGCCCACGTCATGATGTGGATCATGCCGTCGCTGCTGGTCTACGTGCTCTTCACCCAACTGCTGCGCGGGGTGAGCGATACGGTGTCGCCGCTGATCGCGTTGGTGGTGTCGACGTGTATCGGCCTGGCGCTGACACCAGCGTTGATTCGCGGGTGGTTCGGGTTGCCGATGATGGGGATTCAGAGTGCGGCGTATGCCGGGTTGGCGGGTAACTTGTCGGCGATGGGGTGGTTGGCGTGGAGGCTGATTCGCAAGGGACATCCGTTGGCGCCGGATCGGGAGATGTTTGCGGCGATGCGTCTGGACCTGGTGATTCTCGGCAAGGTGTTGCGCATCGGGTTACCGACCGGGTTGCAGATGGTGGTGTTGTCGGTGTCGGAATTGGTGATTCTGGCGCTGGTGAATCAGCACGGTTCGCAGGCGACGGCGGCGTATGGGGCGGTGACGCAGATCGTCAATTACGTGCAGTTTCCGGCGTTGTCGATTGCGATCACCGCATCGATTCTTGGCGCTCAGGCGATTGGGGCAGGGCGGCTTGAGCGTATGGCGCCGATTCTGCGTACGGGGCTGTTGATCAATGTGTGCCTGACCGGTGGCCTGGTGGTGTTGGGTTATCTGTTGTCGCACTGGTTGCTGGGGTTGTTCCTCACGGAGAATTCCACCCGGGCGATGGCGGAGCATCTGTTGCACATCATGCTGTGGAGTCTGTTGGTCTTTGGCTTCCAGGCGATTGTCGGCGGCATCATGCGCGCCAGTGGTTCTGTGATGGTGCCGATGGCGATTTCGATTTTTTGCGTGGTCGGGGTGCAGTTGCCGGTGGCGTATATGCTGGACGCGCGGTTCGGCTTGCAGGGTGTGTGGATGGCGTTTCCGGTGGCGTATCTGGGGATGCTGATGTTGCAGACGGCGTATTACAAACTGGTCTGGCAGCATCAGAGGATTGAGCGGTTGGTGTAGGGAAGCGCCCCAGCGATCTGTCCCTGATCGATGCCCGGCACTGCGACGCAAGTTCTGCCAGTAATCAGGTCTTCACCTTCCTCGGCGAGTGGAAGGGTAAAAGTATGACTGTTTCAGTAGGGGAAGGCCCTAAATGCGAGCCGCTCGTTATTGAATTTTTCGTAAGTTACCTAACAACTAATGGATCCAATAAACAATATTGGAAGTCCCTGTAATTCACCAGCTCAGTTGTCATGGGGCTGACAGAGAAGTTGATACGTTAGTACCGGCGTTTGGGACGTTCACAATAGCCGCCGTTTGTCGGTGGGCTGCTCAAAAAATGAACATTCCGGGATCCCTGGCCTCTGATCCTGCAGCACGTCACCCAAGACCTGCTCCTGCAGCCGCAGAAAAGAAGTGGAAAATAAACCTCAAGGGCATTGAATGCTAATGGGGATTTTTTTACCTGAAATTCAGGAGGCAATAAATAGCCGGTCATTGATTCGCCAGGCAAATCAATGGGCTAAGCAGTGCCAAGTCTATGATTTGGCATATCTTATAAAAGTATGATCGCACAGGCTTTTGAAACGTTGGATGCCCTGTTAACTATCGATCTGTACTATCGAATAAGGTGGAGAAAGTACCGTGGCGATAAATACAATTATGAGCCTGCTCGAAAATAAAGAGTTTATGGAGTTGTTGCGATTGGGCGTTATTTACGTTCATTTAGTGGCGTGTTGTGTGGCCATTGGCTTGGTGTTGACCAGTGATATGGCGATGGTTAGAGACCTGTTAAAACGAAAAACATTGACTGAACATGATAATGCTCACATGGAAAGTCTTCAGAAGTCTGTCATCGTTGCATTGATAGCGTTGTGGGTGACCGGCATCGCCGTCATCGGTATTGATTACCTGGAAAAAGGTATGAATTACTTTATGAATCCAAAGCTTCACGCCAAAGTGATTATTGTCGTGTTGCTGAGTTACAACGGCATCTTGTTGCATCGCCTGGTATTGCCCGCACTGCAAAAGGCGGGCTCCCTGCTCAATCTCGGGTTCAGCGCACGGATGATGGCGCTGTTCTGCGGCTCGCTGTCGGCCGTGTCCTGGATGTATGCGGCCATGCTGGGGGTCGGGCGCCCGTTGGCCTGGAAATACTCTCTCTCCGAACTGTTGATGGCGTATCCGCTCCTGATTGCACTGGGTTTCGTTACGATGCTGGCATTGACTCAGCGTCTGAAAATACAGGACTCCATCGTTATTTCTCCGCGGACAGTAGCGAACGCACGGTAGGCCGGTTCACTGCGTAAAACTTGCGGGCTTGTCCTGAGTCTGAAAGGTGCGACCTTCTTTGTGCAGGGGATTATTAAAACCTGCATCGGGGAGGTCGCTTTGTTTTGAGTCAGAAGGCCGGATGCTTCCAGACTTTAAACACTTCTGTAAAAAGCCCTGTATGAGTTCGCGCTGACGCCGGTGCATACGTTCCGGTGCATGGGTGGCTGAACTTGCTGTCAGCCACCTTCAGACTGACAATCATGAGTGACCCTATGACGCAAACCGACAGGCGTGATCGCCTGAGGAGGTTTTCCAATGAGTCCCTCATCGCCCACCATTCTGCAAGACCGGGCCGCAGCCGGTCGGCGTCTCGTTGAACCGCTGCTCAAATACGCTCATCGCCCCGACGTCATTGTTCTCGCCTTGCCCCGTGGCGGGGTGCCGGTGGCCTATGAAGTGGCCATCGCCCTGGAGGTTCGCCTCGACCTGATGCTGGTGCGTAAGCTCGGAGTGCCGTCCCATGAAGAGTTCGCGATGGGCGCGATTGCCAGTGGCGGCATACAGATCCTCAACGAACACGCACTGCGGGTGCACCCGATTGATACGGCTACGTTCGATGCCGTGGTTGCCCGGGAAGCCCGGGAGCTGTTGCGACGTGAGCAGGCTTACCGGGGAACGCGGGCGCCGGTGCAGCTCAAGGATCAGGTGGTGATTCTGATCGACGACGGCCTGGCGACAGGCGCCTCGATGATGGCGGCGGTCCACGCGGTGCGGGTGCATGCGCCGGCTCGGATTGTCGTCGCCGTGCCGGTTGCTCCGATTGAGACGGCGGAGGCGCTGCGCAGTGAAGTGGATGAGCTGATTTGTCCGTTGATTCCCGAGTGGCTGATGTCGATTGGCCGTTGGTACATGGATTTTTCCCAGACTTCGGATGCGGAGGTCATCAGGTTGTTGCAGCGGGCGTGGCAGAAAACATCCTGAAACGGAGCTAAAAGCATGGGTAGCAATGGGCCACTGGGCGGCCCATCCTTATGAGCGATGAATTAATAATCACCAGCCCAAACCTTCGGCCTGCGTGAGTGCCACGGTAACGCTTGTTCGATCCGGCCCTGCTGAAAGATGCGTTGTGTGCCGGTGAAGGGCTGAGCCTGGGGATGGATCAAAGCATGCAGGCCGATGTGGAAGCGGGGCGGTTGTGCCTGGTGTTGCCTGAATGGATTGGACCGCCACAGGATCTGAATGCTGTCACGGCGCGCGAGCACTTGCCGTCGCCGAAGGTCACGGCGTTTGTCGGGTTTTTGAGGCGCGGATCGGAGAGGGTTCAGCGCTGGACAGAGTGATGGCTAATTAGTAGCCTCGGGCCGCCGATGTTGTCGGCAACATGAAGCTGCCGAAAATTTGAGATGAAAGATGCCTATTTCCACAACTGTACTACGTGACTCTCTGGCGACCACCGCAGCCATCGCGCGCTCGTGGTTTGAAGACTGTGCAGAAATTAAAACCAGAAAGCAGTTTGAAGCTCGCGGGGAGTTGGGCGATGCAGGCTTGGGGGCTGTTTACGTTTACTTCTCGGAAAAAGGCAAGGCTGTCTACGTGGGCGAGACAGGCAGGAAAGTCAAAGCAAGGCTTCATGATGAAATGTCGCCACACAAAAGTAAGGACTGGTGGAGTAGTTGGTCGTATATGCGTTTTGTTGCACTTGAATGTGATGTCGATCGGCTGGTGATTGAATCGTTGCTGATCGCTATATATGAGCCGGGTGGAAACATTAAACCTAAAGCGAAAAACATTGGATCGCTGTTCCCTCTGTAGCTGGGTCAGGAAGCTTCATCTTAAAGGGTATTCACACGGGATCAGGGACGCCAATCGATCATGACTGCACGAGACAAACAAGGCAGAGAGCTTTACCGACATTTTGATGAGACCGATAAAATGCTTTATGTCGGCATCTCTCTGAGTACCGCCTCGCGGCTATCGCAGCACCGACGGTCTTCCCAATGGGCGGATGACATTGCCTATATAAAAATCGAACGGTTCCCCACTCAGGCGTTGGCTGCCGAAGCGGAAAAGCAAGCAATCATCCGCGAGAACCCGATCTGGAATGTGGTGCATAAGCCTGTCCAAGTGACTGCGGGTGTACCGGCAAGTCGGGAGAACTCCAGGAAGTCCAGGCAAACAACCTATCCCTTCGATGTTTCCAATGTGGCGCGGTGTCTGCGTGAAACAACCGCATTGGTTGCCCGTACGGTGGGTTATGCCAGCCATATTTGCCTGGAAAAATTTCCCGGGACCCATTCGTTTGTCAGCGTGATTCTGGAGATGAAAGAAGCGGTCTTTTCTGAAGAACTGCGACTGGATCAACTCTTCAATGCCGAATCACCTGAACCCGCACCGGGGCGACGATTCAGATTGATCACACAAACCACGCATCATGAGCCTGGCACTGTCGTAGACAAGTGTGATTTCACCCTTATTACGCCTCAGTGGCTGTCTAAATTGTGTGAGGAGTGCCTGAGGCGGCGCGACGATTTTGATCAGGTGTTTGAACGGGATAACCAGCCGGCGATTGCCGAATTCGCGCGGCTGTTCGAGACATTCAATACCCATTCCGATTTTCAATGCAGCGCCGGCTGAAGTCGTTGCACATTAACTTTTCAAGGATTACCTGGTGGCATTGATCTCTGATGACGCTACATCGCGACTGGCATTCTCCTTGGCGGAGAATAAAGGCGTTTACGCTGTTCTGATCGGTTCCGGACTGTCCCGTTCAGCCAAAATCCCGACCGGTTGGGAAAATACCCTGGATTTGGTCAGACGTGCAGCAGAGGCCCGCGGTATTGGGCCGCAGCCTGATTGGGCGGCTTGGTACAGGGCGACAGAAAACGTTGAGCCAAACTATTCGACATTGCTCGCAGAGCTGGCAACGACGGCGGCTGAGCGTCGGGCGCTGATCCAGGCCTACGTGGAGCCGACCGCGCAAGAGCATGAGAATGGCGAGAAGATTCCCACCGCGGCTCACAAAGCACTGGCTCAGCTGGTCAAGTCGGGTCATGTACGCGTCGTGATCACGACTAACTTTGACCGGTTGATGGAAAATGCGCTGCGCGAGATTGGTATCGAACCGACGGTCATTTCCTCTGAGGACGCGCTCTCAGGTGCCGAGCCATTGATCCACGCCAGATGTTATGTGCTGAAGCTGCATGGTGACTACAAAGATACGCGGATTCTGAATACTGAAGATGAGCTTAATCGTTACCCGGACGCAGTAAACACACTGCTTCATCGACTGTTTGATGAGTTCGGTTTGATCGTTGCCGGTTGGTCGGGTGTGTGGGACGAGGCCTTGCGCACCGCAATACTGCGTGCCGGCGGCCGGCGCTATACAACGTTTTGGCTGACGCAAGGCGCCCCTGCTGAACGGGCTGCGGCGCTTATTGCACATCGCAGTGCCATCTTGGTGAAGGGCACCAACGCTGATGGGTTTTTCACTCAGTTGAAGAACAAAGTGCACACAATTGCCGAGTCCAGGCTTGAGAGTCCGCAAAGCATTGAACTCCTTGTCGGAATGGTTAAAGGCTTTCTTGGCAAACCGGAACACCTGATCCAGCTGGATGAGCTGATTGCGCAAGAGACCAAGCGACTTACTGAAAACCTGGAAGTGTTGATGGCAGATATGCCGGCAAAGCCGGTTTCGCATTTGATTACGACCTGCGAGCAGCTAGTCGAAGGTCTGGCCCGCGTTGCTACGGTTCTGGGACGATGGGGGAAGGACATCGACCACTCGCTAATGCTTGAAGTGATCAAGGCGTTATTGAGTTTCGCTCAGCAGTCCAGTGCAAGTGACCTCACGTTAAACAAGATGCGGATGTACCCGGCATTTCTGATCTTCAACGCTTACGGGGCAGGTCTTTCGAGGGCAGGGCGTTGGGAAACCATGAATAAACTGGTCAACTATTCACTGGTCCTTCGGTCGTCTCCGACGCGAGTTGCAGGAGCGCTTTTCTGGACCCTCGCTTTTGAAGCATCGACAAAATCGGTCTGGAAAAATTTAGCCGGCTATGAGCAGTTCTCTTCGCCGTTGAGTCAACGTGTATGCGTACTCGTTTCACAATGGGCAGATAGTTTTCTGGGTGCTGCTCATAATGCGAAGGTCCAATTTGCACGCTTCGAGTTATGTTGCGCCTTGAACCAGACCCGGTGGGATAGTGCCAGGCGATCCAATTTGTTCCAGCACGGCGCTGATAAAGTGGTTGTTGGTGTTTTGGCGGAGGACAGGGAAGTGTTCGAAGAGATCCGAAACGAACTGGTCGGAGGAGAAAGCACGCCGGCATTTCTAAAGGCAGGATTCAAAACGATGGACGAAGTGTTCCTCGACAGGCTCTTCAGAAATATCCAGAGCCACTTTCAACCCAGCTGATTACTGATACTCGAAGTCCTGTGTCGGTTGCAGGAATCAGCTACACGATCCAATGGTCAAGGAAAGCGTTAAATGGCACTCAGGGTGATGGTGATCGGTGGCTACGGAAATTTCGGCAGCATCGTTTGCAGGCATTTAGTCGCGATGCCGGGCGTAGAACTGGTGATCTCGGGCCGCGACTCATACAAGTTGAAGTGCAAGGTTGATGAACTCAAAACCCAGTCCGGCCGTGTCTGCGAGAGTTGGTGCGGCGATGCCATGGGCACCGGGTTCGGGGCAACGCTGAGCGCGATGGGCATTCAGTGGGTGGTCCATACCGGCGGCCCGTTTCAGGGGCAATCCTATGCCGTAGCGAAAAGCTGCATCGACGCGGGCGTGAGCTACTGCGATTTGGCGGACTGCCGCACCTTCGTCAATGGCATTGATGTGCTCGACGCCCACGCAAAGCAGGCCGGCGTGGCCATTCTCAGTGGTTGCAGTTCAGTGCCGACGCTGTCGTCGGCGCTCATCGACCAATACTGCTATCGCTTCAAACGCATCGACTCGATCGAGCATGGCATTTCTTCCTCGGCCCAGATGCCGGGCCTTTCGACGGTCGAAGGTGTGTTGGCCTACGCGGGTAAACCGATCAAGCAGCTCAAGAATGGCCAGGTGCACGAAGTGTCGGGCTGGCAGGACCTGACCTTGCGCAAGATGCCTCAATTGGGGACCCGCGTTCTGTCCAATGTCGATGTGCCGGACATGGATATTTTCGCCGGCCGCTACGGCGCGCATACCTTGAGTTTCAAGGCAGGCTCGGGACTGAAACTCGGTGGCGTGGCCAACTACGTGCTCGCCGAGGCGCTGAGAATCGGGCTGGTGCGTGATTCTGCGGCTTGGGCGGCACGGCTGCATCGCTGGGGGACGTGGTTCGAGCGATTCGGCGATGGCCTGAGTGCGATGTACATCGACGTCGAAGGGCAGGGCGTTGATGGGCAACCGCTGTCCATGACCGTGCAATTGACGGCGCACAACGACAAGGGCCCTGAAATCCCCAGCTGCGCGGCCGTCGCGTTGGCGGCAAAACTGGTCGCGGGTTACGCACCGGCCCCCGGCGCCCGTCCTTGTGTGGGCGAGATCAGCGTCGACGAGTACATGGCCGCGATCAACGACCCGGCCAATCTGCACTTGTCCGTGCGCTTTACTGACGAGCAGGGCTGAGCATGCTCTATCTGTGCCTGAAGTACCTGCACGTTGTTGCCGCGATATTCCTGTTCGGGTTCGGCATGGGCTCGTACCTCTATTTGATCGCGGCCAGTCGCACGGCCAACCCGCAAGTCATCGCGCACGTGGCCAGGATGGTGGTGCGCTTCGACACCTGGATTACCACCCCGGCAGGCTTTATTCAGATCGCCACGGGTTATCTGCTGATGAAAGTCTCCGGGCTGCCCATGTCCACGGAGTGGATTCTGACTTCGTTGATCATTTTCCTGTGCGTGGGTTCGCTGTGGCTTCCGGTGTTGGTGCTGCAGAAGCGCCTGCACGTGATAGCGTTGAGCGCGGTGGAAACCGGCGAGGGGCTCGACGCGCAATACCGGTCGGTCTACAAGAAATGGTTCTGGATGGGCGTGGCGGGTTTTGCGGGGATGTTTGTGATCGTGATGATGATGGTCACGAAGATGACGCCGATGCAGCTGGTTGAGGCGGTGGTCTAGCGCAACGGCCACGCCTCACAGTTTGACTTGGCTTTGTCATCTAATGAGTCTCAAGCCAGTCCTGAAACCGCGTCGCGCCGACGATGGGATTGACGCCCGGTGTCAGCGACTGGTCATTGATCGGCGCACCAAAGTAAGGAACCGTGTCGTCCGCGACGGTCTGGCGCGGGTCCTTGGTGTGCTTCAGGTAATCGCTCGCGAACTCGATGAGGGGGCGGTTTTCAGGGCCGGCCAACTCGACGGTTTGATTGATCGGCGCTTTCAACGCAATGTCCGTCAGAACCGCCGCCACATCAGCCGAGGCCACCGGTTGCAGCGCGGCGGACGTCAAATGAATGGTGTCGCCTTCCTCGCGCCCGGAGTGAGCAATGGCATGGATAAACTCGAAGAACGGCGTGGCCCGCAGGATGGTGTAGGGAATACCTGACTTCTTGATGAGTTTTTCCTGGGCCATTTTCGCCCGGAAGTAACCACTGTCGAGCATCCGCTCGGTGCCGACGACCGACAGGGCAATATGGTGTTTGACGCCGTCGATCTTCTCCGCCGCGATCAGGTTATGCCCGGCGGTTTCGAAGAAGTGCAGCGCCGCGTGGTCCTCGAAAGAGGGCGAGTTCGCCACGTCGACCACCACGTCCGCACCTTTTAACGCCTCCGTCAGCCCTTCACCGCTGATGACGTTGACGCCGGTGCTCGGCGACGCCGCCAGGGCTTCATGCCCCAGGTCCTGCAGGTTCTGGCAGAGCTTGCTGCCGATCAGCCCGGTGCCACCGATGACGACGATCTTCATGTCCAGTCTCCCGATGCGGTGAGTGCTTCAGTCATTAAACACCTGCGCGGGTGGCGGTATCGGGCGCTGGTTCGCGTTGCCGACAGGTGGTCGGAAGTCTCGGCGCGAGGTGGAATAAACGGTGGTTCTTTGCTTTAGTCCACCTATCGCTGGCCAGCGAGTGCCACGACCGGAGCGCCCCCATGAATTTTCGATTCCCGTCGTTATCCGTACTGGCTGCTGCGCTTGCCTTCGGCTTTTTCCCCTGTGCCGACGCGGCCGAATACACGCAAGTGAATGAAACCGCCAGCACCATCTCCTTTACCTACAAACAGTTCAGCTCGCGGGTGTATGGCACTTTCGGCAAGTTCAAGGCCACGCTTGATTTCGACACGGCCAACCCCTCAGCGGGCCACGCTGCGCTCACCATTCAGCTCGACAGCATCAACGCCGGCAGCGAAGACGCGAACACCGAGCTGCAAAAGCCTGCCTGGTTCGACGCGCAGAAGTATCCCGAGGCGACGTTTGAGTCGACAGGAGTGAAAGCGCTGGCTGACAACCACTACACGATCACCGGCAAACTCACGCTCAGAGGCGTCACCCGAGAGGTGGCCGTTCCGATCGTCCTGAAGGCAGAGAATGCTATCGGTATTTTCGATGGCCAGCTAACGCTCAAACGTAGCGACTTCAGGGTCGGCGAGGGTGAGTGGGCCAATGGCTTCGTTTCTGACGACATCAATATCCGGTTCCGCATGGTTGCGCCGCAGCGTTAACGACAGGCATCAGCCACGGCCTTCTCGGCGCGTTCAATTTCCTGCTTGATGTCAGTGGTGATGCGTTGTTCCTTGTGTTTCTGTTCTAGGAATATCTGACTCCCCTGGTTTTTCAACTCTGCGTCGGACGCGGCGTCCTGTGCCTGCAACTCGGCAGCGTGTGCGTCTATGACGGCTTCAACCTCGGCATCATTCTTCGCGGTATCCAGGGCGGAGACTAATTTGTCGACTTCCGCTTTCTCGGCATCGGCATAAGCGTCGACGGACAGCCCGGCAGCCATCGCTCGTGCGCGAATTTGCAGGGTTTCCATATGCTGATGTGCTGTCTTGCACACTGCATCCTGCCGTGCGCTCTCAACCGCTTTCCATTCAATAAACCCATACGTCGTCACACTGATCACGGCCAGGGTGAGGATGGCGCTAAATAATTGGGCTCTCACATTGCACAACCTCAACAATCAGGGGAACAACCGTTTTGGGTGATGATCGCCAGAATCCATTCGAGGCCTAAAAAAGCGTAGCAGGACGGACGAGTTGCATGTGACGGCGGGATGTCATTTGACTTGATCACTACAAGGCATGGAGAGCGCACTTGTGTGCTATTACTTTTTGGGGCTTTCAAGTAGAAGCATGGACGCATAACCGTTAATTAGCGCGTGCCCATGAGTCTTAATTGTTTGTTTGCCTGAGTGGCAAGGTGCCACAATCGTTTTTTTTGTCGCAGCATCATGATCAGGCGGATTAAATGGGTGGCCCAGGATTTCGGCACGACCAGGATACTTTCATCGCCGCTCAGGTGCGCAGTGATCGATTGCATCAGCTATTCCACCAGTCATTCCCTGCGATTTTCGGCAGTTTTTTAGCCGCGCTCATGCTGTGCGGTCTGTGCTGGGAGCGCTTTGATCACACCGTCATTTTCTGGTGGATGGGGCTGCTGACAGCATCTTCGATGCTGCGCATCCTGATGTTCGTTGCCTGGTTTCGCTGCCCTGAAAGTGAACGCACCCCGCAACGCTGGGAGAAGAGATACTGGTTCACGCTGGTGTTGTCCGCCAGTATCTGGGGGGCGGGCGCTGTAGCGGTGATGCCGGCAAACGACCTGTTGTCCCAGGCGTTGGTCATGCTCTTTGCCGTCGGCATGTCGGTCAGCGCCGTGTCGTGTTACTCGTCCTATCGATACATGACGTTGGCGTCCATTGGCCTGGTCTTGTTGCCGTGTACCGTCTGGCTGCTGTTTCAAACGTCAGCGATGCAAGTCGGCATGGCGTTGGCCGTTATTGTGTTCGCCTCGTTCGTGGCCAGCGCGACACGCAAACTGTCCGAAGCATTGGAAACCGCCTTCCAGTTAACCCGTGAAATGGAACGCGCTCATCGCATCTCTACTTATGCCGCACAAACCGACGAACTCACCGGCCTGAAAAACCGCCGCGCTTTTTTCGAGCACGCCCAGCAATTGTTCCATGACTGCAAAAACAACCGGTTACCCCTGTGCGCGGTGATGCTGGACATGGATCACTTCAAGCACATCAATGACACCTACGGTCATCAGGTCGGCGATCAGGTCTTGCGGCAAATGGGCGTGATCATTAACCGGTCCTTCCGCGATACCGATGTCTTCGGCAGGCTGGGTGGGGAAGAGTTCGCGATTCTGCTTCCCAATACGTCCATTGAAATCGCCCTTAACATCGCCGACCAACTTATCCAGTCTATCGGTGGATTGATGACCGGACCTGTTCACCGCATATCGGCGAGTCTGGGTGTTGCGGAAATGGAGGTCAGTGACAACGATTTGCAGAGTTTGCTGAATAACGCGGATAAAGCGCTGTATCGAGCCAAGGCGCGTGGACGGAATCAGGTGGCTGTTTCGGAGTAAAGGGTGAAGTCTTGATGGCTCAATGGGTCTTTAGCTTCCCGGTTGGGCTGGCCATTAAACAGCTGTATTGCGCGTTGCAGATTCATGGTTGAACCACCTTCAGGCACGTCTCAATAAAACCGGTCTTCTTCTTTCATCGTATAAATCCGTCCCAGCGTCCGGGCCGATATCCCCAGGAATAACATCGCCAGTAACACGCCACCCGACATGATGTAAAACCCCGGACGATTGCCGTTCAGCTCGCGGGCAATGCTGTTCTGTCCCGGTAACCAGCGCGAGTAAAGCAGGTCAATGCTGCCGCCGGTTTCATAGGCGGTTTTCTGTGCGTAGCGCTCGTCGACGTATTGATCGTCGTGCACTTGGCCGTTGTGATCGGTGTAGCGGTAATGGATGACTTTGCCGTCGCTGTTCATCAGGATGTTGTCCAGCTGCGTCACCGTGCCAGTGGTCTCGACAGGGCTCAAGCGGATGGCGGCATAAGCAATGCCCTCGTGCCGGGCCATACCGGCGAGGATCAGCACGACGCAGCAGGCCACGGTGAGCAGGATCACCCGGTTGAACAGGTGGTCTTTTTCAGCTTCGCGGGTGTAATACATTTCACGGTCCTTCGTTGGTGAATTCACCAGAAGGAGTCGGCGAGCGGGGGGACAACTTTAGTCGAGTCGGATCAAATGGCGATTGTCCTTGGCCCAGTCCTTGGCCGCATCCAGCCACCGATGCAACCCAACCGCAACGAAGCGCAGTCGCCGGTATCCGCCTCATTGTGGGCGGATTATCACTTCACCCAAGCGGCGCTCAATGGCCTGACGTTCGGTGCGGGCGCACGATACACCGGGCGCAAACCGGGGGATTCATCCAACTCCTTCGACGTGCCGTTTTATGTGGTCTACGACACCACGATTAGTTATGACATGGGCAAACTCGACCCAAGCCTGCGTGGTTTGCAAACTCGCTTGAATGTGCAAAACGTGTTTGATCGCGAGTGCGTCTCGGACTGCAATTATTCGTTCGGTTGCAACTACGGCCAGGAGCGGGTTGCGTCGGTTGAAATGTCTTACGACTGGTAACGTTCTCAACCCATATAAAAGCCCTCGGCGCCTGTACAGCACCGAGGGCCTTTGCTAACACATAGAGCTCGAGCCTGGTGAAACCTTGTGGTGAGGGGACTTGTCCCCGTTGGGTCGCGAAGCGGCCCCCTGCATTCTTCAGCCTAACCGTGTCGCCAGGTTTTACGACTGCTTCGCAGCCGAACGGGGTGATGCGGCATTCCGACAAGTCCCCTCGCCACAGGATTTGTGTTCACAGTACCTTTTTTAACAGGCTGGCTTTTTGTTAAGGGGAGTTAAGCGAGCTTCACGTTCATGGTGATCCGCGCCGTGAACACCTTCTTGCCTTCGGCGTCATGAATATCCACCGGCACGATCTTGTCGCCTTCCGTTAGCCAATCCACTGCCTCACCATCGGCCACCGCCGTCACGTCTGTTTTGGCCTTGGCCAGATACTCAACCGTCATCCCTTTTGGAATCCAGCGCGCACCCGCGGGAATGGACACGTCGGTCATCGTCCCGGCGGCCAGTTCGGCGGCATTGCACATCGCAATCGCGTGGACCGAGCCCAAGTGGTTGGTGATCTCCCGGCTGAAGGGCACCTGCACCGTGGCATGGCCCGGACGCAACGCCGAGATCAGCGGGTTGATGGTGCTGAAGTAGGGCGCCACCTGGCAGGCCATTTTGCTGAACGCTTCCGGGCCGGCGCTGTTAAACATGCTGAGAAACTGACTCATTTTGAAGCCTCGCTGAGGGATTGTTTTGCAGAATGATGTTCCGTAACAGAATAATATTCTGTGACGGAACAGTATTCTGTCGCGGTGAAATCTGTCAACCTAGCGCAGCTTTCTCATCGGCAGCCGCTTGCCTTGTCATGGATTTTTTTGGCCTGTGTCCAGCATGGAAACGTCAGATTTACTCGAGCGCAGTTACCCCGGCAGAAGAGCCGAGCTCAAGCGCGACATCTTCAGAAAGGCCCTGGCCCTGTTCAACGAACAAGGGCTCGAAGCCACGACCATCGAAATGATCCGCGCCGAATGCGATACCAGCGTGGGCGCGATCTACCATCATTTCGGCAACAAGGAAGGCTTGGTGGCCGCGCTGTTTTTCACCGCACTGGACGATCAGGCACTGCTTCGCGACAACTATCTCGCCGAAGCACAGACAACTGAAGAGGGCGTGCACGCGCTGGTCCACAGCTACGTCGATTGGGTGGACAACCAACCCGAGTGGGCACGTTTCCAGTACCACGCGCGGTTCGCCGTCACCAAAGGCCCATTCAAGGACGAACTTGCCGCCCGTAACAAAACCCGTAATCAAAAGCTCGGACAATGGCTGGCAGAACCCGGCCGGCGCGACGAGCTGCGAGCATTTCCTGCCGAACTGCTGCCGTCGCTGATCATTGGTCAGGCCGACAGTTACTGCCGGGCATGGTTGTCGGGGAGGGTGGCTGGCAGCCCGAAGGACTACAGGGAATTGCTGGCGCAAGCGGCATGGCGATCAATCTGTGGCGATGAAGCCGTTCCTGGCTGATAAACATCGGTTCAACAAGGCCGCTCTTCGCTGAACGGCCATTATTCCGGTGATGTATAGCTGTTCTGCCTGGTCCAACTTCCTGTTCATCAGTGGCAGTGAATTTGAAACGCCCATTCCGATGATTACCTCCGAAGGTGCCAAGCCGTTCCCGGCGACGGGCTACCGCACCCTGGATGCGCGCTCGGCGTTTTTCTACGGCGTCACCGGCATCACGCCGGCAATGGCGATGCGTTTGCCAGGCATCGGCTCGCAATATTTGTTCGCCATGCTGGACTCGAAGAAGGAGTATTTCGACGGGGCCAAGACCTACAAGGTGACGCTGCCAAAAGGTATTCCTGAAGCCAACTTCTGGTCGTTCACCGTGTACGACAACCAGACCCGATCGATGCTGGATACCCCGCAACGTTACCCGCGCGCCGGCAGTCAGAGCTACCCGTCACCAGCCGCCGAGGCCGATACGGATGGCTCGACCACCGTCTACTTCGGCCCTCAACAGCCGGAAGGCGTGAAGCGTGGCAACTGGATTCAGACGCTGCCGGGCAGAGGCTGGTTCATGCTTTTGCGGTTATACGGGCCGCTTGAACCGTTCTTTACCAAGGCCTGGCGTCCGGGTGAAGTGGAAGAGGTTCGGTAAGTCAGTCGAGGGAAAAGCTGCCACAGCAGTTATCATAGGCGCGCCCGATGCCAACATTTCACGTCACGGGTGCGCCTTGATCCTTGGAGTCCGTCACGCAATGCCCCAGCTCAGCCACTTTCAAACCCCGTGCCCGGAGCACATCAACAGCCAGATCCTGCAGATGGTCGTCGACAACCTGACCGACATCAGCATGGTCGGCATCGCGCCGAGCAACCCGCTGTACAACGTGTATCAGTACGCGGTCGGCTACGAAGTGCATCTGTACCTGGAGGCCCTCGGCGGGACCAAGGGCATTGCGGTCGAGTTGATCGTCGCCACCGACGATGAAGACCCTGAAAAGGTCATCGGCTTTCTGCTGTACCTGCCGGTCAAGGATGATCCCGAAGCGTGTGGCGTGGCCTACATGGCCGTCGACGCGGGTCATCGTCGTCGAGGTGTCGCACGGGCCATGTTGCAAGACATGATCAGCCGCTACCCGCACGCCGAACTGACCTGCACCGTTGCCAAGGTGCCGTGGTTCGAGTCGATGGATTTTCAGGTGCTGGGCGTGCGCGGCACGCAGGTGCTGATGAACACCCGCGACCACAGCAGTGAAGGCCTGATGGGACTGTTGGATGTCACATTTATCTACAGTTCTTTAGAGGTCCGGCAGATACATACCTACTTGCTGCAAAAACACGGAAAGCGCGCAATGGTCGATGCTGAAAAGCAGCGCGACCGGCATCTGGACCAAATGACCCACAACGCCAAGGTGTTTGTGCTGAATCGTTTGGGCCAGAACGCGGCGAACGAGCCTCGTCTGGACTAGACTCATAAGTCCTTTCGGAAGCGCGCGGTCATCGAGCCGTGATATTCTGCGCGCCAACTTGGTTTGACCTATTCAGTTTGCCCGTCCTTGAGACGTGCCGACAGGATCAATGTCGCTCAAGTAGCTGAAGCCAATAATGATAAAAAGTCAGTTCAGTAGGGACATATAAACTGAGGTCGATGCAGACAGTCGGCCTTGTGTGCCCACCCTCCAATCCTTATGTACGAGCACCCATGACGTCCTGCCTGAATGTCGTGAACCCGGGGCTCCGTGAATGAGGATGGAAGGGCGGATGGCGTTTTATCATAGGTGCTACACATGTTTAAAAAAATGAACACGGCCCTGCTGGGGCTTGCTTTGTCGATGGGGATCACGTCCGCTCACGCGGAAGAGGCAAAGAAAGTTGATGTACTGCTGATCGGCGGCGGCATCATGAGCGCGACTCTGGGTGTCTGGCTCAACGAGCTGGAACCTGGCACTTCGATGGAAATGATCGAGCGCCTCGACGGCGTCGCCCTGGAAAGCTCCAACGGCTGGAACAACGCCGGTACCGGTCACTCCGCCCTGGCCGAGTTGAACTACACCCCGGAAGACGACAAGGGCAACGTACAGATCCCGAAAGCCGTTGAAATCAACGAAGCCTTTCAGATCTCCCGTCAATTCTGGGCCTGGCAGGTTCAGCAAGGCGTGCTGAAAAACCCGCGGTCGTTCATCAACTCCACACCGCACATGAGCTTTGTGTGGGGCGATGACAACATCAAGTTCCTGAAGAAGCGCTACGAAGCCCTGCAAGCGAGCCCGTTGTTCGCCGGCATGCAGTACTCCGAAGACCCGGCTGTGATCAAGAAGTGGGTTCCGCTGATGATGGAAGGGCGCGACCCGAACCAGAAAATCGCGGCCACCTGGAGCCCGATCGGCACCGACGTCAACTTCGGCGAGATCACCCGCCAGTTCGTTGCGCACCTGCAAACCACGCCGAAGTTCGACTTGAAACTGTCTAGCGAAGTGCAAGACATCATCAAGAACGAAGACGGCACCTGGCGCGTCAGCTACAAAAACCTGAAAGACGGCAGCAAATCCGAAACCGACGCCAAGTTCGTGTTCATCGGCGCGGGCGGCGGTGCACTGCACCTGCTGCAGAAGTCCGGCATTCCTGAAGCCCAGGAATACGCAGGCTTCCCGGTGGGCGGCTCGTTCCTCGTAACCGAGAACCCGACCATCGCCGAGCAACACCTGGCCAAGGCCTACGGCAAAGCCTCCGTTGGCGCACCGCCAATGTCGGTTCCGCACCTGGACACCCGTGTCCTGGACGGCAAGCGCGTCATCCTGTTTGGCCCATTCGCGACCTTCAGTACCAAGTTCCTCAAAGAAGGCTCGTACCTGGACCTGCTGACCACCACCACCACGCACAACGTGTGGCCAATGACCAAAGTCGGCATCAAGGAATACCCGCTGGTCGAGTACCTTGCCGGCCAACTGATGCTGTCTGACGAAGACCGCCTCAACGCCCTGAAAGAATACTTCCCGAACGCCAAAGCCGAAGACTGGCGCCTGTGGCAAGCCGGCCAACGCGTGCAAATCATCAAGCGTGATGAAGCGGCTGGCGGTGTGCTGAAGTTGGGTACCGAGATCGTGGCTTCCGCTGACGGCACGATTGCCGGTCTGTTGGGCGCTTCGCCGGGCGCATCGACTGCTGCACCGATCATGCTGACCGTGCTGCAGAAAGTGTTCAAGGACAAGGTTGCGAGTCCTGCCTGGCAGGAGAAGCTGCATCAGATCGTGCCGAGCTATGGCACTCAGCTGAATGGCAGTCCTGAGAAGGTTGCGCAGGAGTGGGCTTACACCGCGAAGGTATTGCAGCTGACTCCGCCGCCGGCGATTGGTCAGGTGGTGGCTCCGGCTGCTGCTCCGGCTGCTGCTGATAAGGCGAAGGCGCTGAAGGCTAATGCTGCTAGTGATATGGCTTTGTAAGTAGAAGCTGAATCAGAAAGCCCACTGGATCGGTGACGGTCAGTGGGCTTTTTTGTGCCTGGGATTCTAGTCTTGCAGATTACGAAATGCTGAAAGTAGACAAGTTTTTTGTGGTGAAGAGGCTTGCTCTTACACAGCTTGAAAAAATTATGCTGATGGGGCTAGATCGCCTTCAAACGTTAAATCACCAATGTCTCCTCGCCAGGATCTATTTATGCCACTGAGTTTTCATAAGATGCACGCAAATGGCGATGACTTCGTTGTTGTGGACTCGCGAAACTCGACCAATCCAGTGACAAGCTCCATGGCCCGGCGAATGGGTGATCGCAACCGCGGCGTCGGATTCAATCAACTCGCAGTGGTGCTCGATTGCGATGATGCAGATGCGCGCTTGATGTTTTGGAATGCAGATGGCTCCACGCTGGATGTTTGCGGCAGCGCAACGCGGGGAGCCGCGGATATGCTGATGCGCGAAGCAAATTCCAATTCGATAGCGCTACAAACTAACCGTGGTCTGCTCACCTGTCAACGAACCTCAACCGGCGCCATTTCAGTCAACATGGGGGACCCGCTTTTCGGCTGGTCGGACGTTCCCCTGGCTCAGGAACTGGATACTGTTGTGTTGCCACTTTCGGGTGATCCAGCTGCATGCAGCATGGGAAATCCGCACTGCACCTATTTTGTGGATGATCTAAGGGCGATTGATTTAGCGACTATCGGGCCGGCAATTGAAACCAACCCTCTGTTTCCCCTCAGGACGAACGTACATTTCGTCCAGATCATTGACCGAAAACACATCCGGTTGCGCATTTGGGAGCGCTGGGGCGGTATTCCGCTCGGTTCAGGTTCCTGCTCTTGTGGCGCCGTTGTTAATGGAATTCGTCGTGGCTTGTTAGACAACTCCGTTGAGGTTGAATGTGATGGCGGAACAGTCACCGTTCAATGGGATGGCGTGGGACCGGTTTTTCTCGTTGGGCCGGTAGAGAGAACCTTTTCGGGAACACTCACGGGCAGCTGGTCAAACGGGTAAAGGTTAGGACCATCGAAAGATGAAATGGAACATATCGACTAAAGGACGCGACATTTATGGAAACTCCTTTTTCTCAAATCAGCGAGCGTTTGAACAATCGCAGATTTACGGTAGCGGGCAACGCCCATGGGCTATCCGGAGCAGGCACGGTATTTCATTACTATGTTGAGGAAGATGCCATTTCGGGCACTTACCAAGGTGGTCGGATCCGCACGGGTAATCAAGTCGGACGCGTGACCGGTCGCGATACCATTGAGCTTCTTTATCATTGCTTGACTACGGAGGGTGAGATTCTTGCCGGCTGGTCTCGTGGCACGGTCGGCGTTGATCAGGCAGGGCGTACAACTCTGTCATTCGTATGGGGTTGGTTGTCGGGCGCGACTGGAGGAGGGGAGTCGAGTTACGTTGAGCTTGTCGCGTAGTGGTCACGGATTTTTTGATCATTGCGCGTCCATCTGCGCGGCTCGGGAGGGCGTTGTTTCAACGCGTCACGCAGTAAAAAGCCCACTGAACCGGTAACGGTCAGTGGGCTTTTTTGTGTCTGGCATTCGGTTACTTTGAGTTCGCGGGCAAACAAACCATCAAACCAGCGGACTCACCCGCATCCCCCGCATCCCCCGCATCGGATCATCCAGCAACCTGAACTGCTCCACCATAAAATCAATCAACACCCGCATCGACGGCAGCATCCCGTGCCTGCTCGCAAACACCGCATAAATCATCTCAGTCCGCGGCGCCCAATCAGGCAAAACCACAACGAGCTGCCCACGCTCAATAAAGTCATGCACCAACGACATCGGCATCTGCGCAATACCCACACTGTCTATCGCCGCGCATCGCAGCATGGGCAGTCCCTTGGTAATCAGTTGCGGACGATGCTGAATCGTAAATTCCCCGCCATGTTGATGGAACAACGTCCAGCTGTAATCACGTTGCGGACTGCCGTGATGGACGCTGGGGAAGCGTGACAAATCTTCCGGCTCTCGGGGTTCACCCAGGCGGTTCAATAGTGCAGGACTGGCCACCAGGCATTGTGGTCGCTGGGACATGACCCGGTTCACAAGGTCCGAATCCTGAAGGGGAGGCGGGCGTACTCTGAGTGCAAGGTCAACACCCTCGGCCACCACATCGACCTGCCGATCGCTGGCCTCCAGATGCACCTCGACACGCGGGTGCATGGCCATGAATCGCGTGATGATGCCGCCGACGCATTCTTCCAGTAAGACGGTTGGGCAAGTGACGCGCAGCAACCCGCCAGGCTCCGAGCGGGTCATGGCCACAGCCGCTTCAGCGGCTTCTGCCCCTTTGAGCATCGCACGGCAATGGGCGTAATACGTCTGCCCTAATTCCGTCACTTTGAAGCTGCGGGTGTTACGGATGATCAGACGCACACCCAAGCGTTCTTCGAGCAACGCAATCCGTCGGCTGAGATTGGATTTTGGAATGCCTAGCGCCCGTGCAGTCGGCGCGAAGCCACCGTGGTCCACCACCATCACAAAGTATTGAAGGTCATTGAGGTCGAGCACCGGACGGCATCCATTCGGCCAAAAGAGGCCAACTATACAAGAACGATCGTCCAATGGATGGGAAAGAGAAACCCGTTTTTCGGGACTGGTTCACACGACAGCAAAGCGCCTAGATTGCCGCCGTTCGGTTGGTTCACTAAAGGAGCTTCAGATGTTTCGCAGGACGATTCTCGCCATGTCTATGGGTTTGGCCGCACTGGGCGCCAACGCTGCAAACGATCCTTCCGTGGTGCTGGTGCACGGTGCGTTTGCCGATGGTTCTGACTGGGCGAAGGTGATCACTTTGCTACAGGCCAACGGTGTGAAGGTACGGGCCGTGCAGAACGGTTTGAATTCGCTGGCCGATGATGTGGCCACAACCCGCCGCGCTATTGAAGCAGCGCCGGGCAACGTCGTGTTGGTCGGGCATTCGTGGGGCGGCAGTGTGATCACCGAGGCCGGTGCAAACGACAAGGTTGCGGCGCTGGTCTATGTGGCCGCGTTCGCCCCTGACGTCGGGCAGACCACGGCCGAGGTCGGCAAAGATTATCCGCCGTCGCCGGGCATGCGTGAGTTCGTGGTCGACAAGGCTGGGTATCTGTCGCTCTCGCAGCAAGGGATGGAGCAGGATTTTGCCCCGGACGTGCCCGCTGCGCAGGGCCGGGTGATGGCTGCCACGCAAGGCGCGATCAACTCCAAAGCGTTCGACGAGCGCATTAGCGTGGCCGCTTGGAAGCAAAAGCCCTCGTGGTACATCGTCAGTGAGCGCGATCGCATGATTGCACCTGACCTGCAGCGCGCACTCGCCCGGAAAATCAACGCCACAACGACGGCGCTGCCGACCAGTCATGTGCCGCATCAGTCTCGACCTGCAGACGTGGCCAGGGTCATTACCGAAGCGCTCAACACCACACGCTGAACATGACCCGCAATGCAAATGAAAGTCGCCGGATAAATAGGGATATGAAAATGATTGTGCACAGCAAGGTATTCGACTTCGTCATTCTGGGTGGCGGTTCTGCCGGTGCCGTATTGGCGGCGCGATTGTCGGAAGACCCCAAACTGAGTGTTCTGCTGGTTGAGGCGGGTCGAGCCTTCGACCCCGATGAATACCCGGTAGAGATCTACAACAGCAACATCATCGCCGCCAACACGGATCAGCGTTACGAGTGGGGCTATTTCGCGACGCCGGTCGAGCAACCGCAATCTGTCTACACCCCGCGTGGAAAAGTACTGGGCGGAAGCTCTGCCATCAATGGAGCCGTCGCCTGCCGTGCGTTGCCTTTTGACTTTGCGCGCTTCACTGCCAAAGGCCTGAAAGGCTGGAGCTTTGACGAGGTGCTGCCGTATTACAAAAAAATGGAGCGCACGGCCCACGGTGAAGACAAATGGCACGGCCGCAGCGGTCCGCTGCCTATTCATCAGATGTCACTGGATTACATCACCCCGGTCCAGCGCGCAATGGTCGAGGCGGCATGGGCGTGCGGCGCAAACAGAGTCGACGACTTCAATGACCCCGAGGCCAACAACGGCGCCGGCCCTAATCCAATGAACGTGATCAACGGCGTACGCGTTAACACCGGGATGGCCTACCTCACGCGTGAAGTGCGCGATCGCCAGAACCTGTCGATCCTCGATCAAAGCCTCGTAGACAAGGTGATGTTTGACGACCGCAAGGTCCAGTCAGTGCTGTTGGCGGGCGGTGAAAAAGTCCACGGCAAGGAAGTCATTTTGAGCGCTGGCGCCTATGGGTCTGCTGCCATTCTATTACGCTCAGGCATCGGTCCAAGGGCAGACCTTGAAGCGTTGGATATCCCCTTGGTAAAAGACGCGCCGGTCGGTGTTCGACTGCTCGATCATGCGTTCTTCTGGATGAACTTCAGTGGAGTAGAAGCGTTGAAGGGGCAAGATCATCCGGTGGTGGGGGCGCAGTTGTGGACTCATTCCTCCTACGCCAGTTCGGACAAAGAACTGGACATCGGCATTTCTCCCTCACACCTGCTCGATCCCGCCACCAGTCCAACCGGTGTCGCTTTTTCGCTGGGTCTGGAACTGATGCATTGCACGTCTCGCGGTCGCCTGCGTTTGAACAGTCGCGACCCCAAAGACGCACCTGTCATCGAACTCAATCACCTGACCAGTGAAGAGGACATGAACAGGATGATCGAGTGCTTCCGTCTGGCCCGGAAACTGGCCAACACCGAACCACTCAAGAGCCTGATCGTGGAAGAACTCTATCCAGGCGCAGCGACTGACGACAGCGATGAGCAAATCCGTGCGGTGCTGGCAAAAGGCGTGGGCACCTTGCAGCATCCTTGTTCGACGGCTCCGATGGGATTGCCGAACGACCCTGGTGCCGTGGTGGATGAGGAAGGGCGCGTTTACGGCATCGAAGGACTGCGCGTTATTGATGCGTCCATTTTCCCCGAGATCCCGCTGATCAACTTGAACCCGACCGTCATCATGACGGCGGAAAAGTTGGCCGATGCCATCAAAAAATTCCGCTGATTCACATAATAAAAACTTAGAGGAGGCATGCCCATCTGGAGGGCATGCCCTAATGCCAGTGAGTTAAGCCATATCGCGATCCGTAGCAGCTGGCGAAGCCTGCGTTCGGCTGCGCAGCAGTCGTGAAATCAGACGATGCGGTGTTTCAGGAATACCGCGAACTCAGGTTTTACGACTGCTTCGCAGCCGAACGCAGGCTTCGCCAGTTGCTACAAAAATTGCATTGCCGCACAAATATCTGCATCAGGGTATGCCCCTGATTTTCTCTGGATTACTAAAACTTGAACAAGCTGTCCGAGATGCATTCTTTCGTCATGGTGGTGGACACCGGCAGTATTTCCGAAGCCGCTCGGCGTTTGGGTATCGCTAAATCAATGGTCAGCTTGCGCATTCAGCAACTGGAAAAACGCCTGGGCAGCATCTTGCTGGAACGTGGTCGTCAGGCCCGGCTGACGGAGTCGGGCGATGTGTTTTACCGCTACTGCGTGCGAATTCTGGCCGACGTCGAAGATGCAGAAGACGCGGTGCTGGCGTTTCAATCGAGCTTGCGCGGCGTCTTGCGGCTGGCAGCGCCGATGGCTTTCAGCATTCGCTACTTGACGCCGATTCTGTCGTCCTTCGCGGTGCGTTACCCGGAGTTGCGGCTGGACATCGAGTTCGATGACCGCCACGTCAACCTGCACGAAGAGCGCTATGACGCGGCCATCCGCATCGGGGAGTTGCCTGACTCCTCGTTGGTCGCCAAGACCATTACGCCCAACCGTCACATCATCTGCGCGAGTCCAGATTACTTGGCCGCTCACGGCACACCGCAAACCCCACAAGAGTTGTCCCAGCATTTCGCCATGCTTTATGTGAATCGCGAGCCCCACGGCATGTGGACGCTGCCAGTGAACAACACCCTGGAATCGTTCCGTGTGCGCTGCCGGATGCGCACCAACAATGGCCATCAACTCATGGAAGCCGCCAAGGCTGGCATGGGCCTGGCGATACTGCCGACCTTCCTCGCGGCGCAGGCGATTGTGGCCGGTGAACTCAAAGAAGTGCTGGCACCTTATGCCCCTCGCGGCGGCAATATCTCGGCGGTCTACCGGCGATCCCAGCGCGCGTCGCCCAAGCTGCATGCGCTGACCAGCTTCCTGATCGAGCAGATCGGCAGCCCGCCAGTGTGGGAGCAAATGCTTTCGGCTCACACGCCGGCACCAAGTTGATTTCGTTCGAGAAAAACGAAACGTGGAATCGTTTTTCAGCGGCTTATGAGCCGGCGCTTCCTTCCATATGCTTTTCCCCAACAGACGCATCCTGGCGTCTGACAGGGAAGAAGACGGATGAAGAGTACCCTTAACAATCCTGCTCGCCGTGCGGTTCTGGCCGGCGGAGTTGTGGCCGCTGCGACGTTGGCGGCGGGCAGTGGTTTGGCGCAGGCGTTGGAATCAAGCGGTATGGCCGGCAAGCGCGCCGCTGACAGCGCACCGGTTGATGTGATCATTGTCGGTGGTGGTTCGGCCGGCGCAGTGCTGGCCCGTCGATTGAGCGAGAACACCACGCGTCAGGTGTTATTGCTTGAGGCCGGCCATAGCTACGGCCCGAAAAATTACCCCGAGATCGTTGCCAGCAGCGACATTGTCGGTGCCAATGCCAATCCTGAGTTCGAATGGGGTTACAAAACCCGACCGGGCTACATCGACCACCCCATCGGTGCCTTGCGCGGCAAGGTGCTGGGAGGCAGTTCGGCGATCAACGGAGCGGTGGCCATCCGCGCCCGTGCCACCGATTTCAAGCGGTGGGATCTGCCGGGCTGGAGCTATGAAGAGCTGCTGCCGTCGTTCAAAAAACTGGAAACCCACAGCGGCGGTGCGAGCCCGCTGCACGGCCACGAAGGGCCGCTGCCGGTGCATCAACTCGGCAAGGCCGATGTCACCCCGATGCAGCGCGCGTTCATCTACGCGACCTTCGCCAATGGCTACCGCGTAATCGAGGACTTCGACGGCGCTGACGCCCACGGCGTGGGCCCGTACCCGATGAACATCGTCAACGGCGTGCGGGTCAACACCGGCATGGCGTATCTCACCGAAGAGGTGCGTGCCCGCGACAATCTGCATATCCAAACCGACAGCCTGGTGGACAAAGTGCTGTTCGACGGGACGCGTGCGATCGGCGTGCAGTTGGCCAACGGTGAGAAGTTGTTGGCTGGCGAAGTGATCCTTTCGGCTGGCAGCTATGGCAGTGCCGCGATCCTGCTGCGCTCCGGCGTTGGGCCTGGCGAGGACCTGCATGCCTTGCAGATTCCACAAGTCGCCGAACTGGCGGTCGGGCAGCACCTGGTGGATCACCCGTTCTACTACAACGCCTATGCCGCCAGGCCTGACGCGATCGGCAGCCAGTCGCCCGCCATCGGCGCCAAACTCTGGACGCACAGCCGTTCTGCCGAGAATGGCGAGCTGGATCTGCACATCACCGCCACGCACTTGTTTCCTCATGATCAGAGCCCGACCGGCGTCGGCTTCGTGCTCGCGGTCGCCCTGACCCGACCACTGTCCCGGGGCAAGGTGACCCTGGCCAGTCGTGATCCTTTCGTGGCACCAAACATCGACCTGAATTTTCTTGCCGAGCCCAAGGACCGCCAGCGTCTGCTGGATGGCATCCGCCTGGCCCGCAAAATCGGAACCACGGGGCCGTTGAACACGTTGATCCATTCCGAGCTCAACCCCGGTCAAGGCAACGACTCGGACGAGGCTTTGCTGGCCAGCGTCAAAGCCAGTCTCGATACCTATCACCACCCGACCTCGACGGCGCCGATGGGCAAACCGGGGGATGCGCGGGCGGTGGTCGACCTGCAAGCGCGGGTCATCGGTGTGCAGGGGCTGCGCGTCGTGGACGCGTCGATCTTCCCCGACGTGCCCTCGGTCGCCACCAACATCACCGTGATTGCCACAGCCGAGCACATTGCCCGTCTCTATGCTTGACCCTCAGGAATCTGACGCTATGAACAGCACCCCGGTATTGAACTGGATCGACGGCCAATGGCTGGACTCCGGTGTTTACAAAGACTCCATCGACCCAGCGACCTACGAGCTGATTGGTCGATACGCCGAAGGCGGCTTGAACGAAGCGCAAGAAGGCATTGAGGCCGCGCAACGGGCGTTTGCCGAAACACCCTGGAAAGATGACCGCCACTTGCGCGCACAGGTATTGCTGGAACTGGCGGATGCCTTCGAACGCAACGCCGAAGAGCTGATCGATACCCTGGCGCTGGAGAACGGCAAGATCAGGCCCGAAGCCGCGTTCGAGGTCGGCATGGTGCCCTCCAAGTTGCGCTATTACGCAGCCCTCGCGCGTGCGGAATATGGGCGTGCGGCCGAGCCCAAACCCGGCAAGATTTCCCTGGTGATTCGTCAGGCGGTAGGCGTGGCGGGCATCATCGTGCCGTGGAACTCGCCAGTGGTGCTGATGATTCGTTCGCTGGCACCGGCGCTGGCGGCGGGTTGCACCACGGTTATCAAAATGCCCGGGCAGACAGCCCAGACCAACTGCCTGGTGGCGCGGATCATGAGCGAGGCGCTGTCGTTGCCGCGCGGCGTGATCAATCTGTTCAGCGAGCAGGGCGCGGCGGGCTCCATCCATCTGGTGGAATCGCCCCGGGTTCCAGTGATCAGTTTTACCGGCAGCACCAGCACCGGTCGGGCGATTTCAGCGGCGGGTGCCCAGCACCTCAAGCGTTTTGGCCTGGAGCTCGGTGGAAAAACGCCGATGCTGGTCTTTAACGACGCCGATCTGGAGGCCGCTGTGCCCACCCTGGTGAAAGCCCTGACGGTATTCGCCGGCCAGTTCTGCATGACCGGTTCGCGGCTGCTGGTGCAACGGGATATCGCCACTGCGTTGACCGAGCGCCTGGCCGCACGGCTGGAAGCGGTGCGCGTCGGACCCGCTGCGGACCCGGTCAGCGAGATGGGGCCGTTGATCGATAAGCCTAACGTGCAACGGGTCAATCAAATCGTGAAGGAGGCGATTACCGCCGGAGCCCAAGTCATCGTTCGCGGTGGTCCGGTGACCGAGGGGCCTTTGGCCAAGGGTGCGTTCTATCGCCCGACACTGCTGCGGGTCAGCGACCCCGAGATGGCCATCGTCCAGCGCGAGACCTTCGGCCCGGTGCTGACGCTGCAAGTCTTCGACAGCGAAGCCGAGGGCATCGAACTGGCCAACAACAGCGAGTTCGGTCTGGCGGCCAGTGTCTGGACCCGCGATGTCGACCGCGCGTTGCGGGTGGCTCGCGAACTGGAGGCGGGCACGGTGTGGGTCAATGACTGGGCCGTGGTGTATGACGAGTTTGAGGAGGGTGGTTTCAAACAGTCGGGGCAGGGGCGCCTCAACGGCGTGGCGGCCATGGATGACTTTGTCGAGTACAAACACATCGCCCTCAATCCCGGCCTGCGCCAAGGCTGAATCCGATGCGGCCAACCCGATTAGTGATCGGCGCGCTGTTGGCAGGGACGCTCACCGCGTCCTCTGCCTTTGCCGCCCACGAGAATAATGTGAGAAGTATCTCCATGTCCCAGGACAGACTTTACGACGCGTTACTTGACGCGCTTTCCGCGACGTTCGGCCATCACCCGGGCTTTCGCGCGACCCATGCCAAGGGTGTGTTGCTGAGCGGAACCTTTATGGCTTCGCCATCAGCCCCGGTATTAAGTCGGGCGGCCCATTTGCAGGGTCAGCCGGTGCCGGTGTTGCTGAGGTTCTCCAACTTCAGCGGCGTGCCTGCCACCGAGGACGGCGACCCGATGGCCAGTCCTCGTGGAATGGCCGTTCGTTTCACCCTGCCGGACGGCGTCTCCACGGATATTGTGACCCACTCGTTCGACGGCTTTCCGGTGGCCACGCCCGAAGACTTCCTGAGTTTTCTGCAAGGCATCGCAGCCAATGTCGCCACGCCGCCGGATCCACTGCCGCTGCAAACCTTTCTGGCCAGCCATCCCAGAGCCGAGCATTTCCTCCAGACACCCAAACCCGCGCCGAGCAGTTACGCCAGTAGCGAGTACTTTGGCATCAATGCCCTGGTGTTCACCAACCGTCAGGGAGAAGAGCACATCGGTCGCTATCGGATTGAACCGTTGCGGGCAGAGCCTGCATTGAGCGAGCAGCAAGCCGCCGCGATGCCTACCGATTATTTGCAGGATGAAATCGGTGAACGATTGGGCAGGGGATCTGTGAAGTTGCGTCTGGTGGTGCAACTGGCGGCGCAAGAGGATGCCATCGAAGACGGTTCGATCCCTTGGTCGCGCAGCCACGATGAAGTCGAGCTGGGGATACTGACCCTCGATGCGCTTGTCCCGGTCGAGGAACAACAACTCGCCCAGCAACGCCTGGATTTCAATCCCGGGCGCTTGCCCGACGGCATTGCACCCAGTATCGACCCGATGATTCTGGCGCGCGAACGTATCTACCAGCGGGCGATGCTCAGGCGGCAGCAACCATGAGCGCTGACGCCGAGATTGGCGTCAGCGTGATTGTGCATGAGGTCAATCCACAGCATCAGGCGTCGTATGAGCAATGGATGAACAAGGCCATCGACGCTCACCGGCAGTTTCCGGGTTACCTGGCGACGGATGTGGTCAAGCCTGTTGGCTCGCACCTGCGCTACGCGATCATCTTGCGGTTTGTCAGCAAGGGGCATGTCGTGGCGTGGCTGGAATCCCAAGTGCGTCATACGTTGTTGGGGGAGTCTTTGCCCTGGTTGCGGCAGGATTATCACCGTACAGACGATGATTCGAAATTCTGGTTTGAGCCGGTGCAGGGGCGGGTAGCTGTTGCGCGATGGAAGCAATGGGTACTGTCGTGGATGATCGTTTTGCCGTTGACGGTGTTTTTGCCTTGGGGGTTGGCGGTGGTGCTTGAACTGGCTGATCTGCGATTGTCGACCTGGTTGTTCAAGGTTACGGTCGCGGGGTTGGTGTCGTTCAATATGGTGTATTGGTTGATGCCGTTGACGACCCGCTTGATGTCGCGGTGGTTGTTGAAATGACACTCTCAATTTGTATCGCCTACAGCCTGTTTAAACAGAAAAATCAGACATGTTTAAATGAAGCTTGCTGTTACTGCATCAAGGCTACAACGCCTTGCGCCACCCCCTACACGTAAGACAGAATCCGCCGGCTTGTGCGTCTGGGGCACGGGTTTTATCGTTGCTGGGTCACTGAAAAACAGTGATCGGGTTTGGTAGCCCGGTATTCCAGACGCATAGCGCCACCTTTTGCAGAGGTTGTTTTAATCTCTGTTTTTATGGTGGCCATGCGCAGGGCTCCCTCGGGGGCGCCGGGTTCCTGGACCGGTCTACCAACCCGCGTATGGCCGCCACCCCTCGTTTGGTAGCGAAGGGTGATGGCTCCTCATTAGTTCTTCCAGGAGTTTCATCTATGTTCAAGCCAACGCCGAATCCACCGGATACCGATCCGGCATCCCCCTACGAATCCCTCGATTCCAAAAAACTCCACGACGCCGCCGAACGCGCCCTCGACCACTACCTCAACCCGGGCGCTCACATCATGGCCAGCACCCACGAACCCGAACCCATGTTCCTCGCCAACCCCAAGTACGACACCGAATCCCTGCTGACCAACGCCAGCGAATCACTGGGTTCGGCCACCACCATGCTCAACAATTTTGCGGCATTGCTGGACAACTCACACCGCAAGACCCTGCTGGGGATTACCCAAGTGGTGATGCTGGGAGAACTGGCGGTGAATCAGGCGTTGGATAACGTCGAGCCGAAAGCGTAAATCACCAACCCTGTGGCGAGGGGGCTATGTGGCGAGGGGGCTTGCCCCCGTTGGAGTGCGGAGCACTCCCAAAAATCTTCATTAGGTGCCGAGATTTTGGGGCTGCTACGCAACCCAACGGGGGCAAGCCCCCTCGCCACATAGCGCTGCTCGACAGCTGCTACACGATC
Organism: Pseudomonas sp. BGI-2; assembly: GCF_004310295.1. GTDB lineage: Bacteria > Pseudomonadota > Gammaproteobacteria > Pseudomonadales > Pseudomonadaceae > Aquipseudomonas. Next base: position 44,012 of record NZ_SISB01000045.1, read on the forward strand.
AACGTTCTGATCCGTATTTTCCTTCGCCATCTGCATCTGTAATGCACCCAGTCAGCGGCTCACAATGACAGCACGGTCCGCAATCGCACAGTCACTGCACCGTAAACTCATTATGTAGGAGGCCCTATGGGCAAGATGGCAATTTTCCTGGGTGGATTTCTGGTGTTAACCATTTTGATTGGTGCCCTGGCCACGATCTCTCCCGTTTAGTCCCTTCCTCCCGTCAGCAAAAAGCACAACGCCTCCATATCGGGAGGCGTTGCGAGTTTGCGCGCAAGAAACTCGTTCAGTGCCGATCTACCGTTCTAAGCAATCACTCTGCCCGCCAGCGCCGCGCCTGGACGATCAGCGCCGGTGCAAAGTGCAGCACGACCATCCGCACCAGGTGATGCGTCAGGATGAACACCACGTTCAGCCCGCCACTGAACGCGACGATGGCGATGGTTTCGATAGCGCCCGGCATGTACGCCAGCCACAACGACAAGGGATCGCTGCCCAGCGCCCGCCCGGCCACGCCGGCAAACGCCGCTGCGATCACCAGCATCAGGCCGACGGCGATCAGCCCGGCGCGGCCATGGCGGGCAAGTTCGGCAAAGGTGATGTCCTTGAATTTCGAGCCAATCAGCACGCCGATGACAACGGAGGCGGAATCGACACTCCACTGCGGCAGGTGGAACGCCTGGAGGTAGCCCAGCTTTATATAGGCGCCGGTGAGGACGATCGCGGTGAGCATGAACGGTGCCGGCACGCCGACGCTCAACAGCAAGCGGCCGAGCAGCAGGCACATGGCGATCAGCGACAGCAAGGTCAGCGCCGTGCTCAAGTCCAGCGGGCTGCTCTGCACAAGCGCCACGTCGACATGCCCGGGAATGCAAAAACTGACCAGCAAGGTGATCGACAACAGTCGGACCAGGTGCACGACGATCACTTTGCCGGACGCGCGTTCGGACTCGATCAAGTCGAAGACGGCGGCGAGTGCGCCGGGATACACGGATAACAGGGAGTCTTTGAGGTTCCATCCCGAGACTCTGAACAACCAGAAACCGGCCACGCTGCTCTGGACCGTCAGGCACAGCAGCATGAAACCGAGGCTGGGCAACATGGCCGCCACTGTGTGGTTGTTCCAGGAGGTGAACATCAGACCGGTCGCAATCCCCAACACGATTTGCACGTAGCCAAGACCGAAGGGCAGAGTGGGGGAAAATCGCAGGTTGCTGGCGATCAACGCGCTCGCGAGTATCGAGCCCAGCAACAGACCGTGGGGGATTCCGGCGTACTGCAGCGCGGCGCCAACGCCGGTGGCGATCAGCAAACACAATAGGGTTTTCATGAGTCTTCCTTGATGCGTGAAGTAAGCCAGCGCTTCCATTTGGGCCACGCACGTTTTCCCACTTAACGGCGTGAGGCGTCAAGTACGCGCGTCTCAGCGCTTTAAAACGCGATCTCTATCGTGTTGGGTCGAGACTCAAATGAATCGGGGCAGGAGAACCAATGTAGCGGGACCAATATCCGCTCGCTGACAGGTTTAAGGGACAGCCGGTATTGCCGCCGGCAATCAATTCGAACGCATCACTCCTCCTGACGACGGGTGTAACGCAACAGCCGATCGGTTTCGGTCTTGACCACCAGGTAGCATTCGCAGCTGAGCTGTTCAAGGCGCGTTCTGTCCAGGACCGTGATCTGGCCCCGGCTGTACTCGATGACGCCTTGACGTTGCAGTTTGCCGGCCGCTTCAGTGACGCCTTCGCGGCGCACGCCCAGCATGTTGGCGATCAACTCCTGGGTCATGTTCAGGCGATTGCCATGCAGGCGATCCAGCGACAACAACAGCCATCGACACAATTGCTGATCGATTGAGTGGTGGCGATTACAAAGGGCGGTCTGTGACATCTGGGTGATCAGCGCCTGGGTGTAACGCAGCATCAGCATGAGCAGATCACCATGACGGTTGAACTCTTTCTTGAGCTTTTGCCCAGGCAGGCAAAATGCAGTACCTGCACTCTGCACCACCGCCCGACTGGAGGTGCTTTCCCCGCCCATGAACAGCGCAATGCCGATCAAACCCTCGTTTCCGACCACGGCGATTTCGGCTGACGAGCCGTTTTCCGTGACATGAAGCAGGGACACGATGGCGTCGGTCGGAAAGTAGACGTGCCGCAAGGTGTCGCCCGGTTCATACAGCACATCGCCCAGCGTCAGGCTGACTTGCTCCAGATGCGGAACAAGGCGCTGGAGGTCTACGGCCGGTAGCGCAGCAAGCAGATGATTGTCGCTTGGTTCGTGGGAGGCATGCATGGCAGAGCATCCGTGTCGGAGCAGGGGTGTGCCGGCTCAGGTTACTCCCATGCACGCCAAGGTTGGTGATCAATGTCTACTCATCGGCGGCACGCTCGTATTCCAGCGCCTGAGGCCTGGGTGATCGGGCGCGGCAATCCACCCGAACCCAACGCTCCAGGCCGTCGTCATCCAGTGTCAGCGTAGCGTCACGCAATGGCTGGCCGTCGAGGGTCATGGAGGTGAAGGTCGAACTGCCCTGACGCACATCAAAATGGTAGAGGGTTTTGCCGAAGCGGTAGTGCAAGGTAAAGCCCGGCCAATCGACGGGTATCAGCGGTTCGATTCTAAGCGTGCGGCCGCTGCGTTGTACGCCCAGCAATGACTCGACTATCAGCCGGTACATCCAGCCGGCAGAACCGGTGTACCAGGTCCAGCCACCACGCCCGGCATGGGGAGCGGCGCCGTAGACATCCGCGGCCATGACATAGGGCTCAACCTTATAGGTGTCGATTTGAGCATTGTTGGCAGGGTCGGCGGGGTTGATCAGGTTCAACAGTTCCCACGCTTTGCCGGCTTCACCCAACTGCGCAAACGCCATGCCCGCCCAAACGGCAGCATGGGTGTACTGACCTCCGTTCTCGCGCACGCCAGGCACGTAGCCCTTGATATAGCCCGGGTCCAGGGCGCCCTTGTCAAACGGAGGATCAAGCAGCAACACGGCGCGGATGTCACGTTTGATCAGATGCTCATCCAAAGACTGCATGGCCTGGATCTGGCGCACCGCAGAGCCGGCCCCTGACAGCACTGACCAGCTTTGAGCAATGGAATCGATACGACATTCTTCATTGCTCGCCGAGCCGAGCAGTTGCCCGTCATCGAACCAGGCACGGCGATACCAGGCGCCGTCCCAGGCGCTTTGTTCGAGGTTGCGTTGCAGTGTCACCGCGCCGTCGCTGCAACGCTTGGCAAATTCGTGATCACCGTGCAGGCGGGCGGTCACCGCGAATTGCTCCAACACCTGGTAGCTGAAGAAACCCAGCCAGACACTTTCACCTGCACCCAGATGGCCGACGCGATTCATGCCGTCGTTCCAGTCACCGGAGCCCATCAGCGGCAGTCCGTGATCGCCGCGACGCAGGCTATGTTCGATGGCACGCACGCAGTGTCGATACAGGGACTCTCGCAGGTGCGACACCCCGGGGAGGTCATAGTAGGACTCTTCGCCGGCCCCGAGTTGACGTCCTTCCAGGTACCCGGCGGTCTCTTCCAGTACACCCACGTCTGCGGTCATTTCAACATAGCGGTTGGTGGCGGCCACCAGCCATAAAAAGTCATCGGAGCAGGCAGTGCGAACCCCTCGATTCATCGGCGGGTGCCACCAGTGTTGCACGTCGCCTTCCACATATTGATGGCCGGCGCACAGCAACAGATGCGCCCGCATGGCTGCCGGATCGGCATGGATCATCGCCATGCTGTCCTGCAACTGATCGCGAAAACCGATGGCGCCCCCTGACTGGTAGTAGCCGCTTCGGGCCTGGAAACGGCAGGCGATGACCTGATACATCAACCAACCGTTGATCATGACATCAACCGCAGGCGCGCACGTTTCTATACGAATAGCCCCGAGCAATGAGCGCCAGTGTTCCCGTACTTTCTGCAGCTCCGCTGCGGCCGCCAGTCTGCCCCGATAGCGTTGCACCAGCTGGGTAGCGGAGTTGCTGGAAGAGGCAGCCCCCAGGCGCAAGATGACTTCCTTGCTGTCGCCATCGTTGAGGTCAACCGACACTTGCAGGGCGGCACAAGGGTCCACACCGCCCCCCATGCGCCCGGACAACCCGGCGTGCTGCATCGCCGCCGGTGAGGCGAGGGTGCCACTGCGGCCAATGAATTCGGTACGGTCACCGCTGACACCGTGATCGACGGTGTCGGTGTCAAAGAACGCCACCCGCTCGGAGAACTCCACCGAGTAAGCGTTGCGGGCGAAGAAGGCTCCGCTGGCGGGATCCGATTGGGTGACCACATGCATCGCCGACTTGCTGCGCAGATCGCCCAGTACCCATTCCACATACCCAGTGACTGACAATGATCGGCTGCGTCCCGAGCGGTTGCTCAGCAACAGCCGCGAGAACTTGATCGGCGCATCCAGCGCCACATAGATCCACAGCTCGCTGTAAATGCCATCTTCTTCATGTTCGAACACGCTGTAACCGAAACCGTGACGGGTCCGGTACGGGCCTTGTCCGGGGCAGGGTTGAGGCGCTGCAGACCAGAAGTGCCCGGTCTCTTCATCACGCAGGTAAATGGCTTCGCCGCTGCGATCGGTGACCGGGTCGTTGTGCCAGGGAGTCAGGCGAAATTCGTGGGCGTTTTCGGCCCAGGTATAGGCACTGCCGGCTTCCGAGACCACCGTGCCCAGGTGTGCATTGGCAATCACGTTAACCCAGGGCGCGGGTGTCGGATGGGTCGCCAGCCCGTCGATGATGTACTCACTGCCATCGTCGCTGAAGCCGCCGTATGCGTTGCTCAGCAGCAGCGAGGGAGGGCTAGGTGGTACCGATGCCGACCGAGCCTGATAATTGCGGGTCGCAACAAACGACGCGTGCACCGGCAATACTTTGCGGCGGTGAATCTGTTCGGCAAGGCTGCCCAGATCTTCGCTCAGCACCAGCCTGGCAACCGAGAGGAACAGCACGCGATCTTCATTCGACATCTGCTGCGCGGGGCGCACAAAGATCCCGCCCGGGCGATCCAGCAGAGTGGCTTCACTGCCTGAGGTGATAAGGCCCATGATCGCGTCTTGCAGTTGCTGGCGATAACCCGCCTGATCTTCGTTCCAGATCAGCAAATCGACCACCAGGCCTTTTTGTCGCCAGTAGGCGTGGGCCTGAATCAGCTGCTGCACCAAGGCGATGTTGTCCAGGCTTTGGACCTGCAGCAAAACAATGGGCAGGTCGCCGGAAATGGCCTGACCCCAGAGTCCCGGCTGATTGCGGCGATTGGTAATCAGCACCGCATTGTCGGTGCGCATCGAGGCGTTCGCATACAGCAACGACGAGGCCATCTGCTCGAACAGACGGGCGTCGGACAACGAGGCATTGAGCTGACGCAGAAGCACCTGGCTATGGGTCCAGGACAGGTCGAACACCCGGTCAGCGAGGTGGCGGTCGCGGTATTTGTTGATGAGATAGAGGCAGCCGTCACGGTTGTCGGCTACGCCGGTGACCAAGTCGATAGTGGCCTGCTGGCCGGGTTGCAGGGTAATCCTGCAGCGAATCGCGACCACCGGATCGAGCACAGGGCCTGCACTTCCTGATAAGCGCTGACAATTGGCATCAAGGGCGGCAGGTGACACAAGGCTGCGTCCTCGGCCGATGAACCGGGCGCGATCGGTTTCGTACGAGATCGCATCAATGTCCACCCCGTGTGCCGCCAGCAAATGGCACATCCACGGCGTTGGTTCATCGCTGGCGCGGGGGCGGCGGCTGCACACAATGGCCTGAAGCGCAGGCAGTAATTCGGTCTGCACAAACAGCTTGCTGAATGCCGGGTGCATCGCGTCGCTGGCTGGGGATGTCAGCACGACTTCGGCGTAGGTGGTGATCTCCAGTGTTTTGGCCGATGAGGCTAGGTTTGTGACATGCAGGCGGCGCAGTTCGATGTCGTCTTCAGGTGAGACAACAATCTCCAGATGCGTGTCGAAATCCAGGTTGCGCGCACGGAACTCTGCACGGGAATCGCAGAAGATTGCCTCATGGCTCTCAGGTTTATGCAACGTCGGTTGATGCGCCGCCGACCAGACCGTGTTGGTCTGGACATCGCGCAGGTAGCAGAACATCCCCCAATTGTCTTGTGAGGTGTCCTCCTGCCAACGGGTGACGGCCATTTCATTGTGCCGGCTATATCCACCGCCGCCGCTGGTCAGCATGACGTGGTAGCGACCGTTGGAGAGTAATTGCACGGCCGGACGTTTGCGTCCTGGATCAGTGAACACCCGAAGCCCGGTGTCCTTGCTTTGGCCAACATCGCCGAGTACGGGCGACTGTGTGGTTTGCAGGTACGGCGCGGCGGCTTTTGGTACGCGCTCCTGTAGCAGCAGCAGGGCTGATCGCAACGCCGGGTCGGCCTCGAATCGCCGTTGCATGGGTTGATCGAGCAGTCGGCTGGTCAAGGCCAGCAAGCTCATGCCCTGGTGGTGAGCCATGAACGACCGAACTACGGTGAAGTGTTGGCCGCGCGGTAAGCGGGCCTCGGTGTAATCTACTGCTTCATACAGACCGAAACGTCCAGAGGAGCCCTGGGCAAGGCGTTGCAGGTTTTTGCAGGCCGCATCGGCATCGACCATCAACGCCAGGGCGCTGGCGTAGGGCGCTATCACGACGTCATTGCTCAACCCGCGCTGGAGCCCCAGGGCCTGAACGCCGAAGGCGCGGTATTGATAATTGAAGTGCGCGTCGACGGTGGAGTAACCCGATTCCGAAACGCCCCAGGGAATGCCCAGTCTGTTGCCATGTTCGATCTGTACCGACACGGCGGCGCGGCAAGTCTGGTCCAGCAGGCTGCCCTCAAAGTTGCGCATCACCAGCATTGGCATCAGGTATTCGAACATCGAGCCCGACCAGGACAGCAACGTTGGTACGCCAGCGTTTTCACTCAGCAGCCTTCCCAAGGTGAACCAGGCACGTTGGGGGATTTGTCCTTGAGCGATGGCCACGTAATTGGTCAGCCGCACCTCGGACGCCAGCAGGTCGTAGTAACCGGTGTCGAGCCTGCGCTCCTCGGCGTTGTAACCGATGACAAACAGGTCACGCTGGTTGTCGTAAAGCAACGAGAAATCCATCTGCGCCAACGACGTCGCTAATAGCGCCAGACGCTCCAGGGTCTCCAGACGCTTCCCGGCGTCACTGCGCACCCGCTCGATTTGAGGATGATGGTCGACGGTCCAGTCGGCGGGGTTCAGACCTGCCAACTGGCGCAAGGTGCATGGCGACTCAGCCGTGACCAGGCGGGCAGGGAGTTGATAGCGCTGCAGTTCTTCTGTCCAGTCGATGCATTGACGGGCAAACGCTTCTCGCCAGTAGAGGCTTTCCTTGTCGGTGTCCGCTAGCTTGCTTGTGATCGTGATGTGAGCCGTTTGTAGCAGGTCTGCCAGCGCCTCGGTGGTCGCCGCTTGCGAGGCATGTTCAAGGCCTTCACTCAATTGGTTCAGGGCGTTTTCATCCGCGCCCGCGGCGCGCTGGGAGTCTGCAAGGATATCCAGGGTATCGCGCAGGCCCTTGATCACGGTAGGGCCGAACATTGGGGCGTCCGCAAGTTGCGCAATGCCGGTGCTCAAGGTCAGCAGCAGTCCCGCCAAGTTCCCGCTGTCGACGGTGGAGACGTAATGCGGACGCAACGGCTCGAGGGTCTGCGTGTCGTACCAGTTATAGAAGTGCTGCCGATAACGCTCCAGTCCGTCCATGCTGTCCAACGACGCCGCAAGCCGGGACAGCAGCCGTTCGGTACTCAAGTAGCCGAAATCGTGAGCGGCCAGGTGGGCGAGCAGGGACATGCCCATATTGGTCGGCGAGGTGCGGTGGGCAATGGCAGGCCTGGGTTCTTCCTGCACGTTGTCCGGCGGCAGCCAGTGATTCTGAGGCCCGACGTATTGATCGAAGAATGCCCAGGTCTTGCGCGCCAGCACTCGCAGGAAGCGCAAATCCGCCGTCGACGGTGCGAACTCCGACTGCCTGGGTGCCGAACTGAGCCACCAAGCGATCCAGGGGCCCGCTAGCCACGACAACAGCAGCGGACTGGCGATGGCCAGCGTCTGCGGATCCTTCGCCAGCAGGGCCAGTGAGATCAGGGCCGACACCGGCGCGATCCCCATCTGGCGATAGAGGCCAAGCAGCTGATTATCGGTGGTGCGCTCCACCTCGCGCGAGGGCTGCCATTGCAAAAGCCGGCGCCTGCTGAAGCCGATTCGCCAGAGCGAGCGCAGGATTGCATCGGCGCTGTAGAACATCTCGAAAGGCAGCCAGGCGAGCGTCAGACACGCCCGGGCCAGATCCTGTGCCAGATCACCCAGCTGCGCCCTGAGGTATTGTCCGTAGGGCACATCGGCGGGAGGCTGCATCAGATCGGTCACCGCGCGAAGCAACGGTTGAATCACCATCAAACCGATGACTGTCAGGGTCCAGTTCAATGGCTGACTGCTGGCAAACCACCCCCATGCAAACATCAGCAACAGCGCTAGCGGTTCCAGGCTGCGTCGCAGATTGTCCAGAATCTTCCAGCGTGCCATGACGCTCAGTCTGTTGCGCACCCATTTGCCATCGGCGTTGCGCGCCCAAGGTAGTGTCCACGGCAGCAGTTGCCAGTCACCGCGGACCCAGCGATGCCGTCGTTTGACATCGGCACCATAGCGCGAGGGGTATTGCTCGTAGACCTGCACGTCGCTGAGCAGGCCGGATCGTGCATAACAACCTTCGATCAGGTCGTGGCTGAGAATCTGGTTATCCGGCAAGCAACCTTCCAGAGCGCAGGTGAACGCGTCCACGTCGTAGATGCCCTTGCCGATGAAGGAGCCTTGCTGGAACAGGTCCTGGTAAACGTCCGATACCGACCGAGTGTAGGGATCGACGCCGGCATCACTGCCAAACAGGCGGGCGTAGATCGACCGCGTGGCGCTGGTCAGGCTGATGCCCACTCGCGGTTGCAACACCGCGTACCCGGAAATGATTTGCTCGCCCGCACTGTCGAACAACGGACGATTCAACGGGTGCATCATGGCCTCCACGCATTGGCGAGCGACATCGCGCGGCAGCAGGGTGTCGGTGTCCAGCGTGATCACATAACGCACCCCTCGCAATGGTGTGATGTCGCCGACGATGGCGTTGAAACGATCCAGTCCATTGCCGCGCAACAGGGCGTTGAGTTCAATCAGCTTGCCGCGTTTGCGCTCGTGACCCATCCATACGCGTTCGCTCGCGTTCCAGCGACGCGGCCGATGCAACAGAAAGAATCGGTCGCTGAGTCCGTCCGCGTATTTTCGGTTGAGCAGGGTGATTGCACGGCGGGCCCGTGTCAGCAACTCGGCGTCTTGCGGCTGTGACTCTTCAGTCGCATCCAGAAAATCGCTGAGCAACGCGAAATACAGGTTGCTGTCGCGGTTGGCGAGAAACCGCACTTCAAGACCTTCCACCAATTCGTCCACATCTGTCGGGCTGGCGATAAGCGTCGGGATCACTACAAGGCTTCGCGCCTCATCGGGAATACCGTTGGCGAAATCCATTTTCGGCAGAGTTGTCGGCAACATACTGAAAGTCACCAGCCAATTGATCAGGCTGATCGCCAGTCGGCTGGTCATGATCAGGCATGGAATCGCCATCATCAGAAGCGCTGAATCGGGCAGCCCGTCGCGCTGCGCAGAGGCCAGTAGAGGCCAGGCGAAGATGAGCGTCAGAAAAGCCACAGGCGCCAGATAAAACATCAATGGTGACTGCTGCAATAACCGTTTCCAGCGCTCATGAAGCGGTACCCGGGCGTTGAGCCGTCGCTCCAGCGTCGGCAACCCTGCGCTAATCAAGTAATACCCGACATGGCGGGCCAGCAACTCGCAAGAGACTGAGGCGGTTCCGGTTGCAGCGAGATTGATCGCGGCGCGGGCGACCTGGATTTCCGAGTGCTGGGGGCTTCTTCGAGCAAGGCGTTCAATGACATGCCGGTAGCTGTCACGGGTTTTGAAATCCATCGCCCGGTAGATCGCCGCCGGGTCTTCATTGAGAATCTGTTCGACATGACTCATCGACTCGACGAACTCGCGCCAGTCAGTGGCGGACAAGAGGCGCAAGCTGCCGATGCTGTTGCCGATGGACACCTGATCCGCCGCCTGTTGTTGCGCATCGAGCTGCACCTGACGTTCGATGCTGGAGCCTGTCTCACTCAGCATCTGCTCGATCCAGTTCAGCGCCAGAGCCAGGGCTGCGTTCTGGCCCTGCAGGCTGCGGGTGAATTCGGCGACAAAGGCGGGGGTCATCGGCGGTGCGGAGCGGGCCATGTCGGCAACGGTCAGCACCACGTTTTTGATGTCTCGTTCTGAGGTTTCGATCAAGCGCTCGGCCCAGTCATCAGCCAGATTGCGATCATCGGCGTTGGCCATCACCCGCGAGGCCACTCGCCGCAGGTTTTCGATCAGCGCCAGACGCAGCATGATCGGTATCGCCCACAGTTCGCCCAGCGCAAGGGGCATCACTGTCTGATAGGAAAGAATGAAGCGGCTCAGACTTTCCTCATCGACTCGACCGTCACCATGGGAGATGGTCTCCAGAGCGATGTCATAGACTCGAGGAAGCCCCGCAGACGGGCCGTTGATCAGGCGTGGCAACTCACGGCTATAGCCTTTGGGCAGGTGCGTTCTGGCGGTGCGGATGTGGTCCTCGACCAGATAGTAATTGTCCAGCAGCCATTCCGCTGCCGGAGTCACGCGTCGGCTGGACAGTTGCGCGTTGGACAGCGCCGTGCAGCTGCGCTTGAGCAGCTCCTCGTTATCATCGAGCCTGTGCAGCATCGAATCCCGTGCGGACAGCGTGGTCAGGCGATGCTGCCCGGCCAGGGCGATGCCGTGACTGGCCATCTGGTCGGCGCTGAATAGCTCCGAGCGCAATATGGGCTCGTATTCGAATCGGGGTCGGGGAAACTGTCGGCTTCGCCAAAAGCCGGACGAGCGGGAAAATACCTTCTGTATGCGTGTCCATATGCTGTTCATAAGGTCTTGAGCCTGAAAACGCATTGCATTTGCGTGCGTTTTGATAGGTGCGCCAACGCAGTGCGCCAGCCCCGAGCAGCGCCTGGTGGACGTAGCTTTTCAGCTTCAGTGTGGAGACTTGGAGGGCTGTTCGTCTGTTCGCTGGCGAACATAGCCGGCGCTCTTTGGATGCAGTCAAGTTAAATTGAACGCGTGAGCGCTGTTGATATCTACTTCCTACGACAACCGGGGGGAGCATGATGAAAGAGGCGCGAAGAAGGCTGGCCCTAACAACCTGGCAAGAGCTCTTTACACTCTCCGAAAACCGCATCGATGCAGAGGACAGGTACGACAGGCTATTGAGGTCTGCTGACGACATGGAGTGCGAGGGCCTGATTACCAGTACCGAGTGGCGCAAACTCGTTCAACAAGCTGGAACGTTATTCGCAAGTAACGCAGAGTGCATGCGCGAGGCACGGGCGAGACAAAATCGGCACGTTGCCATTCAATGGTGGGCTCCGGCGAAAGTAGCGCGCTTCTAGTCGAAACCGCTTTGTCGATAACGTTTATGTCTCAGGCCTGGAGGCAAGCGTTGGGCGTGCACTGGCGTCAGTCTGCGACCTCACAGGTGTGTGCGTTTCATCTTGCAGCTGACTCCGGCATAGATAGTTCTCCAGCAGGATCACCACCTCAGTAACAAAACCTGGATGCCCAAGCAGTTTTGGCTGGTCAGCAGTCACGGTGTGGATGATTGCATGCGCTGCAATGCTCATCAGATAGATCGACAGATCAGGATCAGGCACGTGACTCATAAACGGTTTTAGTACATCCGAGAACTGTCTGCGAAGCTGATCATTGTCCTCCGGCAGGTGTCGTACCGTGCGCGGCAACTCTTCGTGAATGGCTTTGTGTACCGCTGGCGCAACGCGGTGTTCATTGACGATCATCTCGACAATAAGCGTCAGCGCGCCTCGAAGAGAGGGCTGGTGCGGCAAGACCTCTAACGCCTCTAACAGATCTGCACGCGTTGCCACGGCGTGACGCCGCTGTAACTCGGCAATCACCACCTCCTTGTTCGGGAAGAACTGGTACAGCGAACCAATATTGACGCCGGCACGCTCGGCAATTGCGTTTGTTGTCAGACCCTCCCAGCCAACCTTGGTCAAAATGCAAGTCGCCGCTTGAATAATCGCATCGACCGTGGCACGAGAACGCGCTTGGGAGGGGATTTTCCTGGGGTTGACGGTCGATCGGCTTTTGCTCACGGAAGGCCCCAGAACATGAGTTTTTACAATATAAGCTTTAACTTACGATTTGAGGGGTGAAAACACAACGCGCCTTCTGTCCTTGAGATATTTGAACGATGAACACACAAGACTTCGTACGTCCTTGGGACGCCTTCCAGGCTGCGAATCGTTTTCGCAGAACGATTCGCAAATTCAACTCCGTTCCCATCCCAGAGGATGAGGTTCATGCGCTGCTCGCTGAAGCGGCTTTTGCACCCTCAAGCGGGGATATGCAGCCTTATGAGCTGCACTGGATTCGAGCCCCGGCCTTGAAAGCCAGTATCGCAACGGCCTGCAACGGACAGAAAGCAGCCGCATCAGCAGCAGACTTTATTGTCGTTGTGGCCAATCCCGCGTTAGGACTACGTACAGCCCGAGCGCAACTCGCGCATGTTGAAAGCTCCCTTACGCTGGAACAAGACTCAAAAGCTTATTACCGAAAACAAGTTGGGATGTTTCAAAAAATCCTTGGAGTAGGTTCTTCCGCACTGTGGTCACCGCTTGTTCTCCTTGCGGCACTGATTCGGCCCACTTTGTCCCTGATTCCCATCGGTCATATCGGCGGTCGGCAGTGGGCCGCGCGCAATGCCATCTTCGCTGCGCAGACACTGATGCTTGCGGCGGCAGCGAAAGGCATCGACTCCTGTCCCATGGAAGGTTTTTCTGCCTCTCAGGTTGCCAGGCTCCTGAGACTTCCGCGGGGATCTGTTATTCCGCTCGTTATTGCGCTTGGTTATCGCGCCGATGATGCAAGGATTGAGGAGCGGTGGCGCTATCCGGTAATGGACATGGTTATTTCACACTGAAAGAAAACTTTTTCGATAGTAGTCGGGCCGACTCGATTGCGTTTCTTGCCTAATTAAAAATATTCAAAATTCGATTGAGGCTCACCTTTACGCCATGCCAATAGCCCGCTAAAGCGGGCTTTGGTTTTTGCGAGTAAGGCTTTAAGCCTGGCGCGCAGTAAATACCGAGTAGCTGATCATCAGGTTCCGGTAGTTCGGAATGCGCTGGGACAGCAGATTGCCCAAGCCTTCAATGTCGTTGCGCCAGTCGCCCTGCAACTCGCAGGCTACCGAGAACCAGTTCATCATTTGCGCACCCGCTTGCGTCATGCGGGTCCACGCAACCTGTTGCACGTGGTGTTGAAAGTGCCGGAAGAGTCCGTGACCACGAACACCTCAAACCCCTCGGCCAGGGCCGACAGCGTCGGAAAGGTTACGCAAACGTCGGTCACGACGCCGGCGATGATCAGCTGTTTGCGACCGGTCGCCTTGATCGCTTTGACGAAGTCGAATCCACTCACATGCACTGCTGATCGAACTGGATGCTGCCACCATGGGCATCATGACGCTGGTTTCATCCCGCTGTGTTTCCGGGCCCGACTGGGACGACGCGACTATCTTCCTCGACATGGTAATGAAACACCGTGCCTGCGCCGGATAACCCGTGGGCGTTGTCCGCTACCGTAAATCGGCGGTTGTTCAAACGCTCGCTGATTTGAGAAAAGGGGATTTCCATAGATGTGACTCCTTTCAGCGTCTGTTTCTGGGCGGCTAGCGATTCTTCGTGGGACGCTGTTTTCTAGCCAGAGCTGACGGTGGCGACTGGCAGACAGCGTCCACGAATCAAGGGGTGCTTCAGTGACGATGTGGTCTGGGTTCTCTACTGCCTTATATGCTTTGTACGGACCTTGGATGTTTTCATAGTGGCAACCTGGGTTCTTTGGTAAGGAAAAGAATTTTTAGACGGGGGTTGACCACGTATTTTGATCGTGTATTATTCGCCTCCCGCTGACGAGTAGCTTGATGCTGACTTCAGCTTAAGTGATTGATTTTGATAATGAAATCATGAGCTTTTAAGGGTTGCAGTTTGAGAGAGCGTGCTGTAGAGTGCGCTCCTCGGTTGAGACGAAAGATCTTAACCAACCGCTCTTTAACAACTGAATCAAGCAATTCGTGTGGGTGCTTGTGGAGTCAGACTGATAGTCAACAAGATTATCAGCATCACAAGTTACTCCGCGAGA
>NZ_SISB01000046.1 GCF_004310295.1 Pseudomonas sp. BGI-2
GTGCTGGAAGACCAGTACCGTGTACGACGAAAAGGTTTATTTACAGGCCTTGCTCCGGCACGGCTCACCGTTGACCAGCGAGCTGGACACAGCAAAACCGCGTTGACGGAAAGGCTCAGGGCGTGATGGCGTCGGCCCAGTCAGCGCAAAGCTAACAGTCCTTTTACTAACGGTTCCAACTCCAACGAGTTAACCGCTTTAATCCGGTCGATCATCGCCACCGGCCAACTCCCAAGCCCCAGACAGGCCCCCAGCATCGCGCCGAGTATCGCCGCGATGGTGTCGGTGTCGCCGCCCAGACTCGCGGCCATGCACACCGCTTCGAAGGCATTCATTTCACCGACGGCGACTTGTTGCGCTAGGGCAAACGAGACCACCACCGATTCCTGTGATGCCACTGACGTGCCGATCACGTCGTACAGCAAATCCGCCAGCAACGCCTTGTCACTGTCGACGCTGATGGTCCGCGCCCAGCTGATGCGCGAGGCAATCCGTCCGCCCGCCACCCAGTGGCCATGGCTTTCAGCTCGCTGGGCGATTTGCTGGCCGAGGTTCAACGCCTCGCCCATGTCCATGCCGTTGATGCCGGCCGAGACCACCGCCGCCACCGCCGCCGCGCTGGAAATCCCCAGCGTGGTGTTGTGGGTAACCTGGCAGGCTTGCACCACGGCGCTGATGAACCGTTCAGGGTTGGCGACATCCGCCGCGATCCCCACCGGCGTGATGCGCATCGCCGCGCCATTGGTGGAGCCGTAGCGCCCCGCTTCTTCCGGCGAATGGCCGGCGAGGATCATCTCGATCGCGCGTTTGGTCGAAGGCCCGAGCAAGTCTTGCGAGCCCTTGGCCTGCATTTCGGCTTCCCATTCGATCAGCCGTTGAGCGAGCACGGCCGGTTCGATCCGGCCCTCACCGTCCACCAACAACTGACCGACCAGAATTGCCTGTTCGGTGTCGTCGGTGATCGAGCCCTTGGGCATGTTGGCGGCAATCGGTTGATCGGGGCCGGCGTCCTGCAGATCGGTGATCGCCCCGAAGCGCGTCTTGATGTCGGCGCGGCTCAGGGATTGAGTCGGCATGCCCAGCGCATCGCCCAGGGCCAGTCCGTAGAACGCGCCGAGCGCACGGTCGAGCGCGGTCATTTTGATTCTCCAAATTGCAGGTGCAGGCGAAAATGCACCGGGTCGAGCAAGCTTTCGACCTGCTCCATGAAGCGGTTCTGGCGGTCGTACGTGGTGCGCAAGGCTTTGAGGAAGACTGTGCCGACCGGGCGCCCGAGCAACTCGGCGTCCTCGGCGCTCAAGGGTTCTGCGCCGATCCATTGATCGCCGCGTTCGCCGATGTAGCCGTAGGCGGCCAGGGTGATGGTCAGGGAATTGTCGATCAGACCGACACGCGGCAGGCTTTCCAGGCCCCCGGTGGCGGGCATCAATGAGCGTTCGAGGGAAACCAGCTTGCCGTCGGTGGAACGGCGGCGCCGGTCGAGGGTGATGAACTGGTCGGTGCCGAAGCGCGGCAGCAGGTCAGGACGCGTCACCGCTTCGAGTCGCAGCACTTCGGTATTGATCAGCGCCCCGCTGTCGGCCAGCGCCTGCGCCCAGCCGCTGCGTTGATCGAGCACCACACCGTCGAAAGTAACGATGGAGCCCACGCCGCTTTGGGTCGCGATGTAGTTGCGTCGTTTCAACTCGGCCAAGGCCTCACGCAGCGTGCCGCGGCTGACTTTGAATTCTTGAGCCAACTGATGCTCGCCCGGCAACAGAAAGCCGTCCTCCATGAGGCCGCTTTCAATGCGCCGGATGAGTTCGTCGACCACCCGTTGTTTCTTGTCAAATCGTACCTGTCTAATCATGTACAACGTGATAACCGAAACGGGGTATTTCGAGCAAGGAATATTTCAGGGAGGTGACGGGAGGAGGAGCAAACAACACAGATCAAATGTGGGAGCGGGCTTGCTCGCGAAGGCGTCGGCACATGCAGCATCTACGTACCAGACACTCCGCTTTCGCGAGCAAGCCCGCTCCCACATTTACGATGTGTTAGCGCTGTTTCAGTCGGTCAATCACTACCGCCAGCAACAAGATCGAACCGCGAATCACATACTGATAAAACGTATCGATGTTCTTCAGGTTCATCGCATTCTCGATAATGGCCAGAATCAACACCCCGGCAATCACATGCCGAATCATGCCGATGCCGCCGCTCAGCGATACACCGCCCAGCACGCAAGCCGAGATCACTGTCAACTCGAAACCCTGGCCAATCATCGGCTGGCCGGAAGTCATGCGCGACGCCAGAATCACCCCGGCCAACGCCCCGATCACCCCGTGCACGGCAAAGATAATGATCTTGGTCCGGTCAACGTTCACCCCGGCCAACAACGCAGCTTCCTGGTTGCCGCCGATGGCCATGGTGTTGCGCCCATAAGTGGTGTAATTCAGCAACCAGCCAAAAAACAGGAAGCACACGATGGTGATCAGGATCGGCACCGGTACGCCAAACAACTGGCCGTTACCGAAGACGAAGAACGAATCCTGCGACACGCCGACCGCTTTGCCATTGGCAAAAATGTAAGCCAGACCCCGAACAATCTGCATGGTCGCCAAGGTGGTAATCAACGCGTTGACCCGCAGCTTGGCGATCACAATGCCGTTGATCAGCCCGACAACCAGCCCCATCACCAGCGCGGCACTGACGCCGAGAAACACGCTGTCGGTATCGCGCATCACCACCGCCGCGACCACGCCGGCACAGGCAATCACCGAACCCACCGACAAGTCGAAATGCCCGGACGCCAGGCAATACAGCATGGTGCAGGCCGCGATCCCGGTCGTCGAGATCGCCAGGCCCAGTCCGCGCATGTTCAGCGGCGACAGGAAGTTGTCGATCAGCAGCGTGCAGAGTACGAAGATCCCGACGGCCGCCAGCAACATCACCCAGTCATCGAGAAAGCGCCGCAGGTCCAGAGGTTTGCGCTGGGTCGGCAAAGCGTTGTTTTGGATTGTCATAGTCACCTCTCAGTTCGCCACGCCGTCAGCGCGTTGGCGCGGCAAAGCCAGTTGCAGCAGGTTGGATTCATTGGCCTCTGCGCGAGACAACTCGCCGCGCATCGCGCCTTCGCAGAGCACCAGGATGCGGTCGGAAATACCCATCACTTCCATCAGGTCGCTGGACACCACGATCACCGCGATGCCGCTGGCGGCCAGGTTGTGGATGATCTGGTAAATCTCGGCTTTGGCGCCGATATCGATGCCGCGAGTGGGCTCGTCCAGCAGCAGGACTTTCATCGGCATCGACAGCCAACGGCCGAGAATGGCCTTCTGCTGATTGCCACCGGACAGGTACATGATTTTCTGCGCCGCGTTGGGCGTCTTCACTTTCAGCGCCTTGATCTGCTTGTCGGCGTTGCCCTTCTCCCACAGGCCGCGCAACAGGCAACCAAAAGTGGAATGGGCGCCGCGCGCACTGATGTTGATGTTCTCGGCGACACTGGCGAGCGGAATGATGCCCTCCTTCTTACGGTCTTCGGGGCACAGCAGAATGCCGGCAGCGATGGCGTCGCGGGGGGAACGCAGCTTCACCTCATGACCACGTAGCTCCAGGCGTCCGGCGGTATTGCGCGTCAGCCCGCTGAGCATCCGAAACAACTCGGTACGACCCGCACCGACCAGACCGAACAGCCCGAGAATCTCGCCCTTGTGTACCTCGAAACTCACCGGCTCACGCAACCCCGGCCCCAGCAAACCGTCAACCTTGAGCGCCACCGCGCCACGTTGGCGATTGCGGTAATCGTAGATGTCCTGAATGTCGCGACCGACCATGCACGTAACCAATTGATCGTGGGTCAGTTCGCTCATGTCCTCGAAGGTGCGCACGTAGCGGCCATCCTTGAACACCGTCACCGCATTGCAGATGCGGAACACTTCTTCCATGCGATGGGACACGTAAAGCACCACTTTGCCTTCGTCGCGCAGGCGCCCGATGATCGCCATCAAGCGATCGATCTCCCGAGCCGACAGGCTGCTCGTCGGCTCATCGAACGCAATCACATGTGCGCCACGGGACAATGCCTTCGCAATCTCCACAAGTTGTCGCTGACCGAGGGACAGGCGCCCTACTTTCTCTTGCGGATCGATTTCATCGGCCAGGCCTTTGAGGCAGGCCAGCGCTTGTTGTCGCAACGCACCACGATTGATCAGGCCGAAACTGGCCGGCAGATGACCGAGGAACAGGTTCTCCGCCACGGTCATTTCCGGGACCAGGTGCAGCTCTTGATGGATCACCGCCACCCGGCTGGCGATGCTGTCAGCGGTGGACTTGAAGACCATCGTCTGCTCGCCGATTTGCAAGTCGCCGCTGCTCGGCGTGTAGGCACCGCCGAGGATTTTCAGCAGGGTCGATTTACCGGCGCCGTTCTCGCCCATCAAGGCATGAACCTGCCCCGGATGCGCGACGAAGCTGATGTTGTCCAGCGCCTTCACCCCGGGAAAGGTTTTGCCGATCCCGTTGAAACGCAGGCTGCCGCCGACGCTGTGCTCATGTGTCTGTAATTGCGCGTGCATAAAACCACCTCATCACACAGATCAGGCAGCCCGTCGCCAGGGCCGCCGATGAAATCAACCAGCCCTCAGTTCCACAGGCCGATCTTTTCCAGTTCCTGCTTGAAGTTCTCGCGGGTGATCAGTGTCACGTCGTCCATCGCGGTGTACTTCGGTGGTTCTTTGCCGGTGGTGACCCACTCGAACATCATGCTGGCGGTGTTGTAGCCCTCGATGTGCGGGCTTGGCAGCATCGAACCGAAGAAACCGCTGTTGGCTTTCTTCAGTTCACCGATGGCGTCAGTGCCATTGATGCCGATGCCGATCACGTTGGCCGCGACAAAACCGGCGCTTTCGGTGGCGCGCACGGCGCCCAGCACGGTGTTGTCGTTCATGCCGCCGATGATCAGGTTTTTCGCTGCGCCCGGCAGCTTCACCAGGGCCGAGTTGGTGGCGTCCATGCTACCCGGCACGTCGAGGGTTTTCAGGGCCGAGAACAGGATGTGGTCTTTCGGCATCCCGGCGTCTTCCAGGGCTTTGACCGAACCGTCGGTGCGCTTCTTGCCGGTGTCGAGTTCATTGAAGGTGTTAATCACCGCGTAAGTGTCTTTCCAGTCCCAGCCGCGTTTTTTCGCTTCGGCGGCCATGGCGCTGCCTTGTTTCTGGCCGACTTCGAACGCGGCCATGCCCAGGTACGGAACGTCTTCCATGAACTTGCCATTGGCATCGACGAAACGGTCATCGACGGCGATGACTTTCAACCCGTTGAGCTTGGCTTTGGCCATGATGGCCGGGCCGAGGGAGACGTCCGGCGGGCAGATCACAAAGCCCTTGGCGCCGTTGGCGGCGAGGCTGTCGATGGCCGAGAGGGTTTTCTCACCGTCCGGCACGGCGATCTTGATGACGGTGAAGCCCTTCTCTTTCCCGGCCTTTTCGGCGAATGCCCATTCAGTCTGGAACCAGGGCTCTTCCGCCTGCTTGACCAGGAAGCCGATTTTCACTTCCTCGGCCGCCAGCAGCGTGCTGCTCAGGCAGACCGCAGTAACCGCCAAAGCGGCACAGCACAGGGAACGGATCCCACGACGACGATTCATAAGCTGACTCCTTGTTATTTTTTTTGAGCGTTATTTTGAAAGCCGGTACCGAAAATAGTCATATCGTATGATGATTGGATTTCAGACGGAATTCCGCGTCTGAATCCCGTTTTATTCAGTCGTGATACATGACCGAGCGACCACCATCGATGGTGATGCACGAGGCATTGATAAACGGCGCTTCATCGCTGGCCAGGAATACGGCGGTCATTGCCACTTCCATCGGCTGCCCGATTCGGCGCGGCGGATGCATGTCGAAGGCCCGCTGACGTTCGGCGTGGGGGTCGGCAAAACCGTTCCAGTAATCGACGTTCAATTGGGTTTCGATGTAGCCCGGCGCGATCGCATTCACGCGAATGCCCTTTGGCGCGTATTCGATGCCCAGCGCGCGGGTCAGCCCGAGCAAGCCGTGCTTGGCCACCGGGTACGGGAAGCAACCCGGAATGATGTGCGTGGAATGGGTCGAGGCGATGTTGATGATGCTGCCGATGCCCTGCTCGATCATTTGCGGCAGCACGGCTTTGCAGCCATACCAGGCGCCGTCGAGGTCGATGGCGAAGCAGCGATGCCAGTCTTCTTCGGTCATTTCCAGTGGGTCACGGAACACGTTGACCCCGGCGCAGTTGACCAGCACGTCGATCCGGCCATGTCGCTCGATGGCCAGTTCAGCCATCGCGTGCAGATCCTGCTGGCGAGACACGTCAGCCGTGATCGCATGAACGTTGAAGCCTTGATCACGCCACCGAGCCGCGACTTTTTCAACTTTGTCGCCCTGGATGTCGCTGATGATTATTTTGGCCTGTTGATTGACGAAGGCCGCGACGATCGCCTCGCCGATGCCCTGAGCGGCGCCGGTGACCAGCACGACCTTGTCTTTCAGGCGCTTGCCCTTCGGCGGTTCGATCATTGGCGGCAGGGAGAGACGTTCAGTCATGAATCAGGACTCCCTTTTGCAGGCAAGACAAAAACCGGGCATCTGTCGATGTCCGGTCAAAAAACTGTTTGGAAAATCGCTGCATCACTTCACCTGTTTTGTTTTTTTAAGTGTGAGTGCGTGTAACTGATGGCCGACTATAAACCCGACCCGTAACTAATCTCAATATATAATTTTACATCCCATATTTTGAGATCTATCCAGCGAAGCGAGTGCAGGGTTTGCCCGGCACATCGACTCGAATCGACAGCAGTGCACCGTCCAGCGGATGGTTGAGCGGGCTCGCGGCGCTGGTGATGTACAGGGTTTTCAAATCTTCGCCACCGAACACGCAACTGGTGGGGCGACTGACCGGCAGTTCGATCACGCGGTCGACATGGCCGTCCGGCGTCAGCCTGATCAGACAGCTGCCGTCCCAGCGCGCGTTCCAGATGAAACCCTCGGCATCCATCGCCGAGCCATCCGGCCCGCCTCGCTCATGGGGACCGAACCAGACGTAAGCCGTGTCCAGGTTGCCGTCGGTGTGGACGAAACAGCGGTACAACGTTTTGTCCATGCTGTCGGCGAAAAACAGCGTGGTCTCGTCCTCGCTCCACAACAACGTGTTCGGAATGCCCAACCCACGGAGCAGCGGCGTGACCCGGGCATCGCGATCGATGCGAAACAGGCCACCGGAACGACGCACGATGGGCAGGTCTTCGCCGTTTTCGCCGATGTTGTTTTGCATGGTGCCGAGCCAGAGCCGGCCCTGAGCATCGCAGCGGGCTTCATTGGCGCGATTACCGGGTTGCGGGTCGGCGACGCAGAGCAAGGTCAATTTAGGTTCAAGCCCTGGTGAATCCAGGTCCAGCCGGTACACGCCGCTGCTTAACGTCACCAGCGCATCGCCGCTTTCGCAGGGGATGAACGCGGACACGTGTTCCGGCATTTCCCAGATCTGCACGTTGGCGCCGATCAGCCGCAGGGCTTGCTTGCCGGCGATGTCCACCCAGTACAGCGCCTGGGTCGGCACATCCCAGAACGGGCCTTCACCGAGTTGTGCACGGTGTCCGGTAACCGCATTCCACGTCATGAAACCTCCTGCTGTTGTTTTTTTTGTGGGAGTGAGCCTGCTCGCGAAGCTGTGTGTCAGTCGACATCAATATTGAATGGGCCGGCCTCATCGCGAGCAGGCTCACTCCCACAAGGGGTCTTTGTGTTTAGCTGGCTTTTTTGTCGGCCATGACTTTCGGGTAAAACCGTTTGATCGCCAGGTCAGCGTTATCGATCAGGGTCATGCAGGCCCAGACACCCCGCGCGGCATCACGGGCGGCGATGGCGTCGGCCATATCTTTGTGGATCGGCAGCGTGCGGCGCAGTTCGTCCGGGTCGGCAGCGGACACTTCGAAAGACACCGCCAACAGCGCGCCGAGGGCCGGGACCATTTGTTCGATGAACTGGTTGTGGCTGGCGGCGAGAATGCACTCGTGGAAGATCTGGTCGGCGTGGTTGTATTCGATGCCGCTGTCCACCGCCCGTTCCAATGCGTTGTAGGCCTGCAAGATCGCTTGAACCTGTTCGGTCGTAGCGCGCTCGCACGCCCAGCGCACCGCCATCGGTTCGATGGTGCGGCGCAGATCGAGCAAGTCGTCGACGAAGTTTTCCGGCAAGCCACTGCGCGACAGCCAGCCCACGACTTGCGGATCGAAAAGGTTCCAGCGCCGCACCGGCAATACCCGCGTGCCGACCTTCGGCCCGACTTCGAGCATGCCTTTGGCGACCAGGGTTTTGATGGCTTCGCGGATGACCGTGCGACTGACGCCGAGCTGCTCACCCAAGTCGGCTTCAACCTTGATGGTTTCACCGGGCTTGACCTGGCCTGCGGCTATCCAGCAACCCAGCCAATCGACGGTCGACGCATGAAAACTGCTGGACATGGGCACCTCGATGCAGGAACGGCACAGCGACGTTCGCAAGGGCGTTCAAGCTAATCATCATACGATTGGGTGTCAATTTGATTTTGTGCCTGACCGCATCCAGGCAAGCGATTTGAAGGATCTCACTTTGTGACCTACGGTTAGCCGCGACAGATCGAGCAGTCAATAGCATCTGTTCCACTTGAGTCCGCTATCGATAGGTATAAGCATGAACATGGATGCGTCTACGAAATACCCGATTGTTTTGGTCCACGGTCTTTTCGGCTTCGACAAAATCGCCGGTTACCCCTACTTCTTCGGGATCAAGGAAGCGCTGGAACGCGCGGGTGCCAAGGTGTTTGCCGTTAACATTCCAGCCGTCAACGGTAACGAGGAGCGCGGTGAAAAACTGCTCGAACACGTCAACCGCATTTTGCAGAAAACGGGAGCCGCCAAAGTCAATCTGATCGGCCACAGCCAAGGCCCACTGGCCGCACGCTACGTAGCGGCGCGACATCCGGAAAAGGTCGCTTCAGTCACTTCTGTCAGCTGCCCCAATCATGGCTCCGAGATTGCCGACCAATTGCACAAGGCGCTGACGCCTGGAGAGTTGCCCGAAGCGCTCGTACTTGCCCTGTTCGAAGCAGTCGGCACCTTCATTTCGTTGATCAGCGGCCATCCGGAAAACCCTCAGGACGCTCAAGCAGCTTTCGAATCCCTGACCAGTACGGGATTGGCCGCTTTCAATCGTAAGTACCCGCAAGGGGTACCGGAACATTGGGGCGGGGAAGGCAAAGAAATTGAAAACGGAGTGTATTACTACTCCTGGAGCGGGATCGTCCAAAACTTTCAAAGCCTGCAACCTCTCGATCCGTCCCACCTGAACTGTATTGCGCTATCGAAGTTATTTTATAAAGAGAAGAACGCTAACGACGGGTTGGTCGGTCAATACAGTTCTCACCTGGGGAAAGTGATTCGTTCGGATTACCCGATGGACCACTTTGACGCAGTCAATCAGATTGCAGGGGTCGACAGCTGGAATGTGAACCCGGTCAAGCTCTACCTTGACCATGCTGCTCTGCTCAAGAGCAAAGGTTTGTAACCTCAATAAAACGGCCCGCTTATAGCGGGCCGCTTTCCAGAACAGAGCAACTCAGCGGTCTCACGGCTCAAGCCCGATGGGGAAGAACTCGCCGCCGCTCCACACGCCAAGCCAGCGTTGCCCGTCGATTTCGCGGGTCACGGCCAGCTCCACCAGTTGGTAGAACACGTTGCGATGGATCAGAGCTTCGAGGTTGGTGCGCACATGCACGTACGGTGCAGGTTCTTGCGTGACCGGATCGATCACCACGCGGATCGGGTGTTCAGTGCCGGCTTCCGTGGTCTCGTCGACGTTGGTGGTGAAGCGCAGGAGCTGAGCTTCACCCTCGCCCTCCACGTCCACGCCAATCGCCACAAACGGCGCGTCGTCGACCTTGATGCCAACCTTCTCGACCGGGGTGATCAGGAAGTAATCATCGCCATCGCGACGAATGATGGTGGAGAACAGCTTGACCATCGGCTTGCGTCCGATCGGCGTCCCCAGGTAGAACCAGGTGCCGTCACGGGCGATGCGCATGTCGATGTCGCCACAGAAGTCGGGGTTCCACAGGTGGACCGGCGGCAAGCCTTTGGTTTTGGGGATTTGCCCCAACAAATCGTTGGCTTTTTGCGGGCCACTCATGGCGTTCTCCTTGAATTACTGGTCGCTGAGCCCGATCAGGCTGCGCGCGTACTGCTCCAGCGGCGGGCCAATCAGGTCTTGTGGCTTGTTATCGTGGAACGTCAGTAAACCGCCACGACTCTTGATACGTGCAGTATCAATCAAATACTGGGTGCTGGTCTCGATCAACATGATCTGAATCACGCCGCTGTCGATGCCGAGGCGATCCACGTATTCCTGATCGAGCCATTCGTCCGAGTTGCCGATACGGTCATCAGCCTTGGCGAATCGAGTGTAAAGCAAGTAATGGGCACCGGCGGCACGGGCTTCACCCATGGCCTGGTCGAGGCCTTCGGGGGCGCGCGCGCGGCGGACCATCGGAAAATATTCGATAAAGCCATTGAAGGCTTCTTCAGCGACCACGTTCGGTCGCGGATAGGCACTGCCCGGCGGCGCGAAAGCACCTTGGGCGATGTAGATGAACGAGTCCGGCTGGATGCGCAGGTTATTCACCCGACGACTGTCGCTGTGATCCAGCAGCCCAGCATCGCTCATGTGGTAGCGAGTTCCTTCAGCCATATCGCTGACATTCATGCAGCCACCCAGCGCCAAAACGGCCAGCAGCAAAACAAGGCTACGCATCCTACCCTCCAGAGGCCGGTGACGGAAAACCGGCGAATGGCCATGGGATGCAGCTTCCGCGCCAGCTCTAGAACAACGTCGCCTGATAGATCGCTTCGCGGGCAAGCCTCGCTCCTACAGGCTTCGCATCATTCCCGTAGGAGCGAGCGGTGCGGCGATCCGACTTGCCCGCGAAGAGGCCCCGATCAGCCGCCAATAATCTTCATGACGGTCGCACCACCCGAAAACGCCACCTCCTGCTTGTCCCCCAAGGCTTTCACCAGAAGCCGCTGCAACGCCGGCAATGCCTGATGGCGTGGCTTGTCCAACAGATCGCCGACATAGTGGCGATTGCTCGACGACAAACAACCATGCAGCCATCCAGTGGATGACAGGCGCAGGCGCGAGCAGGTCCGGCAGAAGGGAACGCTTTCGTTGGCAATCACGCCAAAGTGGCCTAGCCCCGGTATTTCATAGCGCACGGCAGTCGCGTCTACAGGCGCATCGGCTTGCAGGTATTCGTAGCGCTCGCCGATCAGGCTCAACAACTGCTGAAGGCTGACGAACTGTTGCAGGAAGGCGTTGTTGTCGCTGGCCAAGTGGCCCATGCGCATAAGCTCGATGAAGCGCAACTCATAGCCACGCTCCAGGCAGTAATCGAGCAGCGGCATCACCTGATCGAGGTTTTGCCCGCGCAATGGCACCATGTTGACCTTGATTTTCAAGCCGGCGGCCTTGGCCTGATCCATCCCGTCGAGCACGGTCGCGAGATCTCCGCCACGGGCAATGCTGCGGAACGCGCGGGCGTCCAGGGTATCGAGGGAAACGTTGATGCGACGGATGCCGGCATCCACCAGCAATGGCAGCTTCTTTGCCAGCAGCTGACCATTGGTGGTCAGGCTGATGTCTTCCAGGCCCATCTTGCCGACGGCGGTCATGAAGGCTTCGAGCTTGGGGCTGACCAGCGGCTCGCCACCGGTGATGCGCAACCGCTCAATGCCCGCCGCTTCGATCAGATACGCCACGCCGCGTGCCATGGCCTCGGCCGACAATTCATCCTGCGCAGCCACCAGCCGCTTGCCGTTAGGCACGCAGTAAGTACACGCGTAATTGCAGGCTGAGGTGAGGCTGATCCGCAAATTGCGGAAACGCCTGCCTTGACGGTCAACGATCATGGATCACTCCGGCAAAAGGAATTCGAACGCGCAAAACTTGACTCACAAATCAAGTTTTAGCAAGTCCTATGCCTGAGTATATTCCTGAGGTACTGCGCCATATAGCGAAATCATGGCGCGATAAGGCAACTGAATGGTTCAGCTGCTCGGGGTGTCGGTATCGCGTTTGCGCTTGTTGCCCATGCGCACGCCGATATCCATCAGGAACTGGAAGAAACCTTCCTGATCTTCCAGCACATTGCTCCAGAACGGCGAGTGATACAGCGCCACAGCACCGTGCACCAGCGCCCAGGACGCGCAGTAATGGAAGTAAGGCGGCACGTCTTCGAGCTTGCCTTCGCTGATCCGGCCCTTGATCAGCAAGGTCAGGCGTTCGAAGTTCGAGGCGCGGATCTTGTGCAGCTCCTCGACCATCTCCGGCACCTGGTTGCCCTTGACCACCTTCTCTTCCAGGCGATCGAACAAGCGATAGCGTTGCGGGTCGCGCATGCGGAATTCGAAGTAGGCCCGGGACAGGGCTTCCTTGTCCTTGTCGACATCAGCCGAATGCAACAGCTCGTTCAGATCACGCTCGTAGTCGAGCATCAGACGCAGATAGATCTCCGCCTTGGATTTGAAATGCTTATAGATCGTGCCTTTGCCGATACCGACGGCATCAGCAATCATCTCGACGGTGACACTGTCTTCACCTTGGTCGAGGAACAGCTTGAGCGCGGTATCGAGAATTTCTTGCTCGCGGCGACGAAACTCACGGACCTTACGAGGTTCTTTATGCATAAGAAAAGGTCTGTTGGGGTCAAAATTCGAAGCCGCGTATTATGCCTAACTTGCGCCAAAATGCACGGATCATCCGACCATATCTGTGTTTCTTGATCATTTCACACAGGTTCGCCAGCTGATGAGAACACTTCCGAAGCGGCTGTATTCCAAAATTGTTTAAAAAACCTGGGTCGGCAAACTGGACTCGGCGCAATACTGATCAATACTTGAACTGTCGGCGGGGCATCTCCCCCAAGTGTCGCGTCGATATAGGTACCAACGGACCGCGTGCCTTTGTTTTACTCCTAATGGTCTTAACCCGGATTCACCCCCCAGAACCCGGGTTTTTTTTGCCTGCGATTTAGCCTTTCACATGCGCCAGCGGAAACAGCCGCTTGAAGTTTTCAGTGGTCTGCTCGGCAAATCGCTCGTAGGACTCACCACGCAACATTGCCAAAAATTCCGCAACCTCGCGTACGTACTGCGGCAGGTTCGGTTTGCCGCGAAAAGGGATCGGCGCCAGGTACGGCGAGTCGGTTTCCACCAACAATCGATCAGCCGGCACTTTACTGGCGACGTCACGCAGCGCATCAGCATTGCGAAAAGTGACAATACCGGACAGGGAAATGTAATAACCCATGTCCAGCGCGGCCTTGGCCATGTCCCAGTCTTCAGTGAAGCAATGCAACACACCCGCCTGAGGCAACGCGGCCTCGCGCAGCAAACTCAACGTATCCTCCCGGGCACCACGGGTATGGATGATCACCGGTTTACCGGTTTGCTGCGCGGCCTGCAGGTGCAAGCGAAACGATTCCTGCTGCAACTCCGCGGCTTCTGGCTCGTAGTGATAGTCCAGACCGGTTTCACCAATCGCCACCACTCGCGGATGATTGAGCTCACGCAACAGCCAATCCAGCGCCGGCGCGGCACCCGGCTGTACATCCAGTGGATGCACACCCACCGAACAGTCGACGTCGTCATAACGTTCGGCCAGGGCTTTGACGTCCGCGGTATTTTCGACGCTGACGCCGATACACAGAAAGTGCCCTACCCCGCGCTGGCGGGCCGTATCGAGCGCGGCATCCAGGGAGCCGTCGTGGGCGGCGAGGTCAAGACGATCGAGGTGGCAATGGGAATCTACGAGCATAAAAAGGCTGCAACTTACATCGTATGAGTGGGACGGTCGGACTTCATGGCTCCGGCCAGATGGGTTTCGATTCGACTGCGCGCGGTGTTGTCGCCGTCGTTGAATTGTACGCCGACCCCGGTTGCACGGTTGCCCTGCGCGCCTTTAGGAGTAATCCAGGCAACTTTGCCGGCGACTGGAATCTTCTCGGCCTCATCCATCAGGTTCAACAGCATGAATACCTCATCGCCCAACTTGTAGCTCTTGTCGGTCGGGATAAACAGGCCACCGTTCTTGATGAATGGCATGTAGGCCGCATAAAGCACGGATTTGTCCTTGATGGCCAGGGACAAAATGCCGTTGCGCGGCCCCGGACTGACGGCTTCATTCATGCTGACCTCCATTGCTGATGATCAGAGTCTAGGCACAGACGATCACTTCTGGGTAGGCAAGGATGCCCATTGCACCAGCAGCGCCTCGAGCAACAATGCCGGATTGAGGTTGGCTTTGCTCATGACCTTCTGGCGCTGGGCGAGAATCCAGTCCTGGATACTCAAGACTTTATCCTGAGCGGTTTTCTGCGCCAGGTATTGAATGACCTTGCGCATGTCCGTCAATCCCAGCCCTGCTTCATCCTGGGTCAACTGATAGCGCAGGATCAGACTCGACCAGTCACAGAACCAGTCGAACAACAGCAACTGCGGGACGGTTTTCCATTCTTCGGCCAACTGCGTCGGCGATTGTTGCTGTTTGAGCAACTTCTTCACGCCTTCGACCACCAGTGCCCGTTGCTCACGCACGCCCTGTGTCTGCAACTTGACCGCGGCCAGCGGGGAGCCGGCGGCCAGGGTCAGCAGTTCGATACGCTCTTCTTCCGAGCTGTCCGGCAGGGCCTTGGCCAGCCAGGCAAGACTCATCGCTTTGCTCGGCAGCGGACAGGCCTGCTGCACGCAGCGGCTCTTGATGGTCGGCAGCAGACGGCTGGTCTGGTGGCTGACCAACAGCAAAACAGTATCGCCGGAAGGTTCTTCAAGGCTTTTGAGCAAGGCGTTGGCGGCGTTGATGTTCATCGCCTCGGCCGGCTCGATCAGCACCACTTTGCGGCCGCCCATCTGCGCGGTCTGGACCACGAAGCTGACCAGATCACGCACCTGATCGACCTTGATCGCCTTGTCGGCTTCTTCCGGTTCCAGGATGTAATTGTCGGGGTGACTGCCGGCCTTCAGCAACAGACAGG
Source organism: Pseudomonas sp. BGI-2 (assembly GCF_004310295.1). GTDB lineage: Bacteria > Pseudomonadota > Gammaproteobacteria > Pseudomonadales > Pseudomonadaceae > Aquipseudomonas. Next base: position 15,079 of record NZ_SISB01000046.1, read on the forward strand.
ATTTGCATTCGCCGCAGGCATCCTGGGCGGAGGGACGCTGGCACAGTAAACTGGCCATCAAGCGCTCGGCCAGCGCGCGCTTGCCGATCCCGGCCGGGCCATGCAGCAGATAGGCGTGAGCATGTTGCTTGCGACCGGCCAACTGCTGCCAGAGGCTGTCCTGCCACGGGTAGGCTTCAGCCACGAGTCAACTCCAGCAAACGCGGCAGCAACGCATCCAGTGACTGCTGAACCTGCGCCAGCGGCTGGGCGGCGTCGACCAGGACATAACGCGCAGGATCCGCTTCAGCACGCTTGAGGAAAGCACTGCGCACGGCATCGAAAAAGGTCCGGCCTTCGAGTTCGAACCGGTCCAGGCGACCGCGAGTACTGGCGCGAGCCAGACCCACTTCCACCGGCAGATCAAAGATCAGCGTCAGGTCCGGGCGCAAATCACCCTGGACAAACGCTTCAAGGGCCGCGATGCGCTCCAGCGACAAACCGCGACCGCCGCCCTGATAGGCGTAGGTCGAATCGGTAAAACGATCACACAAGACCACCGCACCGCGGGCCAGCGCCGGGCGAATCACCTCGGCCAGATGCTGGGCACGCGCGGCAAACACCAGCAACAACTCGGTGTCGGGGTTCATGACTTCATCAACCGGCGCCAACAACACTTCGCGAATCCGCTCGGCCAACGGCGTACCACCCGGCTCGCGGGTCAGCACAACCTCGATACCGGCGGCACGCAGGCGCTCGGCCAGGTATTCGCGGTTGGTGCTTTTGCCGGCGCCTTCCGGGCCTTCCAGGGTAATAAACAAGCCAGTCACAGGCAGTCCTTAATCAGGGTCATTGCGGGTTTTGCGGCGCGGTTGCGTCCGGCTCGGGCACAGGTTCGGGCTCAGGCTCAGGCTCCGGAGCGGGTGCAGCAACGGGCTCTTGCGGCGCTACGGGTGGCACAGTCTCGGGATCGGAGTTGGGCGAAGCGGCCGGAATCGGCGCTTCGGCCTCCGGCGTTTCGCCATTCTGGATTTCGGGCGACGAGGCCGGTGCCGGGCTGGAACGGTAGTCGGCACGACGCTTGAGCTGGAACTCACGCACCGCATTATTGTGGGCATCCAGATCATCGGAGAACACGTGGCTACCATCACCGCGAGCGACGAAGTAGAGGCTGTTGCCCGCCACCGGGTTCAACGCGGCATGGATCGCTTCACGGCCGACCATGGCAATCGGTGTCGGCGGCAGGCCCGAAATCATGTAGGTGTTGTACGGCGTGGCTTCCTTTAGATGGGCACGGGTCAATTTGCCGCTGTAGCGATCACCCAGGCCATAGATCACTGTCGGATCGGTCTGCAACAGCATGCCAATCGCCATGCGCCGCACAAACACGCCAGCGATCTGCCCGCGCTCTTGTGGCACACCGGTTTCCTTTTCCACCAGCGAGGCCATGATCAGCGCCTGATAGGGCTCGGTGTACGGCACGTCAGCCGAGCGCTGGCCCCACTCCTTGGCGAGGACTTCGTCGAGGCGGTCGTAGGCTTTCTTCAGCAGCTCGACGTCAGTCATGCCACGCACGAAGCGGTAGGTGTCGGGGAAGAACCGTCCTTCGGGAAAGATCCCGGTGTGTCCGAGTTTGTCCATCACCTCGCTATCGCTCAAACCGTTCAGGGTCTGCTCGAGTTTTTCATCCTTGGCCAGCGCCGCACGGACCTGATGGAAATTCCAGCCTTCGACCAGGGTCAGGCTGTACTGAACAATATCGCCACGCTTCCACAGGTCGATCAGCCCCTCGACGGTCATGCCGGGTTGCATGCGGTATTCGCCCTTGTGCAAGGGCTGTCCGGCCAAATTGAAACGCCAATAGACGCGCAACCAGAAAGCGTCCTTGATGACGCCATCGGCTTCGAGTCGATAGAAAGTGCGGGTAGGCGTCGTGCCTTTGGGCACTTCCAGCAGTTCTTCCTGGGTGATGTTGAGCGGCTGTTCCAGCGCCGAATGAATTTTCCAGGCGGAGGCGCCCAGACACAGCCCTGCAAGAACCAATCCGGTTTCCAGCAGCAGCAAGAATTTACGTCTCACGTATCAAGCATCCAGTAGCGCGCGGGCAATGGTTTGGAGTTTACGGGTGAGCGGCCCAACCGACCAGCTCAGCGCAGCATAGGCGCGCACCGGCCAAACGCCATACACGCTGTTGCAGACAAAGACTTCATCGGCCCATTGCAGCTGATCCAGGCTGATGTCGGTGATTTGTGTGGGGACCCCCGATGACTCGGCTTGAAACAATAACTCGGCACGCATTACGCCGGCCACGCCACAGCGCTTCAAATCAGCCGTGATCAACACGCCATCGCGGATCAGGAACAGGTTGCTGAACACACCTTCGATCACGCGCCCCGCCAGATCAAGCATCAAGCCTTCGGCATGCTCCGTATCTTGCCATTCGGCGCGAGCAATCACTTGCTCCAGACGGTTAAGGTGTTTGAGGCCGGCAAGCAGTGGTTGCCTGGACAGGCGTGTCGCACAAGGGAACAGGCGAACGCCCTGCTCGCCATGAACGGCAGGATAAGCCGCGGGAGGATTGCCTTGCAGAATACGTCGGGCCTGAGCCGAGGGATCGGGGGCGTAACCACGCAGACTGTCGCCGCGGGTGATGATGAGTTTGAGCACACCCTCCTTCAGTGTGCTGGCATAGGCCAGCAGCTCACTGCGGATCAACTCATGATCGGCAGCAATCGCCAGGCGCAAACAGCCATCGACCAGACGCGCCAGATGTCGGTCCAGCAGCAACGGTTGCCCGCCTCGCACGGCAATGGTCTCGAACAGACCATCACCGTAAGCCAGGCCGCGATCTTTCAGCGACAAAGTGTCAGCCGGCTGACCGTCGACCCAGCTGTCCATCAGTCAGCGAACCGGCGGAACACCAGCGAGCCGTTGGTACCGCCAAATCCGAAGGAGTTGGACAGCACCACATCGATATCCATATTGCGCGCGGTGTGCGGAACGAAATCAAGATCGCAGCCTTCATCCGGCTCATCGAGGTTGATGGTCGGTGGAGCCACCTGGCTGTTGATTGCCAGCACACTGAAGATCGCCTCGACCGCACCTGCTGCACCCAACAGGTGACCGGTCATGGACTTGGTCGAACTGACGGCCAGTTTGTAGGCGTGATCGCCGAACACCGACTTGATCGCACAGGCTTCGGCGAGGTCGCCGGCCGACGTCGAGGTGCCGTGGGCGTTGATGTACTGAACCTGATCGCTATTGATCTTCGCATCACGCAGGGCGTTGGTGATGCAACGCGCAGCACCTGCACCGTCTGCCGGAGGCGACGTCATGTGGAACGCATCGCCACTGGTGCCGAAACCGATCAGCTCGGCGTAGATGGTCGCGCCGCGCGCCTTGGCGTGTTCCAGTTCTTCGAGAACCAGCGCGCCGGCACCATCGGACAACACGAAGCCATCACGACCCTTGTCCCATGGACGGCTGGCGCGGGTCGGCTCGTCGTTGCGGGTCGACAGTGCACGGGAGGCACCGAAGCCGCCCATGCCCAGACCGCACGCCGCCATCTCGGCGCCGCCGGCAATCATCACGTCGGCTTCGTCGTACATGATGTTTCGGGCTGCCATGCCGATGCAGTGCGTACCGGTGGTACACGCGGTGGCGATGGCGTAGTTAGGTCCCTGTGCACCCAAGTGGATGGACAGAAAACCGGAAATCATATTGATGATCGAGCCAGGCACGAAAAACGGAGAAATCCGTCGTGGGCCGGAATCATGCAGGGTGCGGCTGGTTTCTTCGATATTGGTCAGACCGCCAATACCCGAACCCATGGCCACGCCGATGCGCTCACGGTTGGCGTCGGTGACTTCCAGACCGGCGTTACGAACTGCCTGAAAACCTGCGGCCAGACCGTATTGAATGAACAGGTCGAGCTTGCGAGCTTCCTTGACCGACAGGTATTCCTCGACATTGAAGCCCTTTACCGAGCCGCCAAAACGGGTGGAATAGGCAGAAAGGTCGGTGTGTTCGATCAGACCAATGCCACTGCGGCCAGCCAGAATGCCCTGCCAACTGCTCGGCACATCCGTGCCCAGTGGCGACAACATACCCATACCGGTGACTACGACGCGTCTACGCGACACAGCACTCTCCTTTTTCAAATGACGACTTTGCATCAGGCCTAAAGAAAAAACCGCACGCCATGAGGCAGTGCGGTTTTTCCATGACAGCAAGCAACGATTACAAGCTATTAAGCCTGGTGGTTTGTAACGTAATCGATTGCAGCTTGTACAGTAGTGATCTTCTCAGCTTCTTCGTCAGGGATTTCGGTCTCGAATTCCTCTTCCAGAGCCATCACCAGCTCAACGGTGTCAAGGGAGTCGGCACCCAGGTCTTCAACGAAGGAAGCAGTGTTGACCACTTCTTCTTCTTTAACGCCCAGTTGCTCAGCAACGATTTTCTTGACGCGCTCTTCGATGGTGCTCATACCTTGTTTTCACTCCTAATGGACAAATTCAGGCAGCTGGCCAGTGGGTAAGTGTATAGAAAGACTTTTCAGTTTTTCAACTGAAAGCTTCACTCCTCAAACCCGGTGGCCCTCTGCCTATAAATAGATTGCAGCTTTATAACGGATTTTAGACAGCTCGTATGACATTTTTTTGAAGCAACCCGTCACATTTAACTCATGTACATCCCGCCATTCACCGGGATTGTAGCCCCAGTAACGTAAGCCGCACCGTCGGATGCAAGAAAAGCGACCACAGACGCGATCTCTTGTGCTTGCCCCAGACGGCTCAGCGGAATTTGCGCTATCAGGCTATCACGCTGCGCTTCGGGCAGTTCGCGGGTCATATCGGTGTCGATGAACCCAGGGGCCACCGAGTTTACCGTAATCGAACGCGAACCGACTTCACGCGCCAGCGCACGACTGAAACCTTCCAGACCGGCCTTGGCGGCTGCGTAGTTTACTTGGCCTGCGTTGCCCATGGCACCCACAACAGAGCCAATACTGATAATTCGTCCCCAACGGGCTTTGGTCATGCCACGCAAAACGCCCTTGGACAGGCGGAACAGACTGTTCAGGTTGGTATCGACGACGTCATGCCATTCGTCATCTTTCATACGCATCACCAGGTTATCGCGGGTGATACCGGCATTGTTGACCAGGATCGCCGGCGCACCGAATTGCGAAGTGATGCTCGCCAGTACTGCAGCAACGGACTCGTCGCTGGTGACGTTGAGTTCCAGGCCAGTGCCTTGAATACCGTTTTCCTTCAGGGTAGCGGCAATGCGCTCGGCACCCGAGGCAGACGTCGCGGTGCCGATAACGATGGCACCCTGACGACCCAATTCCAGGGCGATAGCCTGGCCGATACCGCGGCTCGCGCCGGTGACCAATGCAACTTTACCTTGCAGACTCATGCAGGCTTCTCCTGATTCAGGCCAGCGCTGCACGGGCGGCAGCGAAGGCATCGGGGGTATTGAGGTTGGATGTCGACACGCCTTCGGCGCAACGCTTGTTCAGACCAGCCAGCACTTTGCCAGGGCCGCATTCGACCAACTGGGTAGCACCCTTGGCGGCCAGTACCTGAACCGATTCGACCCAGCGTACAGGCTTGTAAAGCTGCTCAAGCAGATCGCGCTTGAGGGTTTCCAGATCCGCTGGCACGCTGGCGCTGACGTTCTGAACCACCGGGATCTGCGGCACCTGCCAGTCGATCGCTGCGATCGACTCGGCGAAACGCTCGGCCGCCGGACGCATCAGCTCGCAATGGGACGGCACGCTGACCGGCAACGGCATGGCACGCTTGGCACCACGAGCCTTGCAGCCTTCGATGGCGCGCTCGACCGCTGCCTTGGCTCCGGCGATGACCACTTGGCCAGGGGAGTTGAAGTTGACCGCGCTGACCACCTCGCCTTGCGCCGCTTCGGCGCAGGCTGCCAACACGTCAGCGTCGTCCAGACCGAGGATCGCGGCCATGCCGCCCTGCCCGGCCGGAACGGCTTCTTGCATCAACTGACCACGGCGTTCAACCAGCTTGACGGCGTCGCCCAGGCTCAAGCTACCTGCCGCGACCAAAGCGCTGTATTCGCCCAGACTGTGACCGGCAACATACGCCGGACGCGCGCCGCCTTCAGCCAGCCACAGACGCCACAGGGCAATCGAGGCGGTCAGAATGGCCGGTTGGGTTTTATCGGTTTGATTGAGTTGCTCTTCCGGCCCTTGCTGGGTCAGTGCCCACAGGTCGTAACCCAGAGCATCGGAAGCTTCTTTGAATGTTTCGAGGACAACCGGATGTTGCGCGCCCAACTCGGCCAGCATGCCGAGGGACTGCGAACCCTGTCCCGGAAAGACGAATGCGAGGGAAGCAGACATGTAACAAGCCCCTAATGATCTTGTCGTCGGAGAATTGACGTCCCGCTTGGAGGAACGCAAGAAACTGACAGTTGGATGGCAAATTGAACTGAGCGGTCACATTTAAGCATTGTCCGACGAAAACGCCTAAAGCAACAAATCCACCAGACGACCATGAATGCGTTCCGGCAGGTTTTCCTGGATCTCGATCAGCGCCCGGGAAATCGCACTCTGGAAACCCTGGACCCCGGCCGAACCGTGGCTTTTCACCACAATCCCCTGCAAACCCAGGAAACTTGCGCCGTTATGCCGCGCAGGTGCCAGATCGGCTTGCAAGCGCCTCATCAGCGGCAGCGCCAACGCGCCGACCATTTTCGAGGCAAGGTTCTTCTTGAACAAGGCTTCGATTCGCCCGGCAATCATGGTCGCCAGGCCTTCGCTGGACTTGAGCAGGATATTGCCGACAAAGCCGTCACACACCACCACGTCCGCCTCGCCACGGTACAAACCGTCACCTTCGACGAAGCCGATGTAATTGATACCACGGGCACTTTGCAACAAGGTTGCAGCGAGCTTGACCTGCTGATTGCCCTTGATGTCTTCGGTGCCGATGTTCAGCAAGGCCACACGCGGGCGAACGATACCCAAGGCTTCCGCCGCCACCGACCCCATGATTGCGAACTGCAACAGGTGTTCGGCGCTGCAATCGACATTGGCGCCCAGATCGAGTAACTGGCAATAACCCTTCTGCGTTGGAATCGCCGCAACCATCGCCGGTCGATCGATGCCCGGCAACGTCTTGAGCACAAACCGCGACAACGCCATCAGCGCACCGGTATTGCCGGCACTGACACAGGCCTGCACCTTGCCATCGCGCAGCAACTCCAGCGCCACACGCATCGACGAATCAGGCTTGCCGCGCAACGCCTGGGCAGGCTTTTCGTCCATGGTGATGACTTCGGATGCCGGAGCAATCGACAGACGCGAGCGATCCACAGCCGATTGGCCAGAGAGCAATTCTTCAAGAAGAGAGGGTTGACCGACGAGGGTCAGGTGCAGCGAGGGCGTAGCAGACAGACAAGCAAGGCTGGCCTGAACAATGCTGCGGGGACCGAAGTCCCCGCCCATTGCGTCAATCGCGATGACTTGAGCAGACAAGTGATTACTCGTCAGCGCCCTTGTCGATCACTTTACGGCCACGGTATACGCCTTCTGGCGATACGTGGTGACGCAGGTGAATTTCACCGGTGGTTTTTTCTACAGACAGAGTGCTTGCCGTCAGGGCGTCGTGCGAACGACGCATGTCACGGGCAGAGCGGGATTTTTTGTTCTGCTGAACAGCCATAATTGATTAACTCCTAAACGTTTGGGTCACGCTTTAACTGCGCCAATACACTGAACGGGTTGGACCGCGTTACCTCGTCCTCGCTCGGTTCGGGCTCATCGAGACCCGCCGGCTGCTGGCATTCTTCCGGATGATGAGCAGGCACAATGGGCAAGGCGAGCAGAAGCTCCTCCTCGATCAGTGACTGCAGATCCAATGGATCTTCGCCCAGTTCCAGCACGTCATAACCTTTCGGCAACGACTGGGTATTCGCACCCTCCTTCACCACAGCATAACTGCATTCGCTATGGATCGGCAGGGTGACCAGCTCAAGACAACGCTGGCAAACCATTTTGACTTCGGTGTCGATAAAGCTGTGGATTACCACAGACTTACGTTCATCTCGTTCAAAAACGAATTTAGCCTGCACCGTACCGACAGTGTCGGAAAGCGGGTCGCAGAGTCTCTCCAAATCGGCCAGCAGCAGTTCACCTTGAAGGGTGGTGCCACGGTCAGCCAATTTGCGCGGGTCAACGTGAGGTGGAATCGGGTCATTCAACATAGGCGCAGCATTATAGGGATGCACCCAGCCATGTCAAAGGAAATTCAGCCCTGTCCGTCACTTGGAAGCCTCGGTAGAATTCGCGCCTGCCTTCAGGAGATGCGCATGCTGCCTTTATTACTCGCTTCAAGCTCGGTTTATCGCCGGGAATTGCTGGCCCGCTTGCAGCTGCCGTTCACCTGCAGCTCACCGGATATCGATGAAAGCCATCGCCCGGGCGAGTCTGCCATTGAGCTGGTAAAACGCCTCGCCACAGAAAAAGCCCGGGCACTTGCCCGCAGCCATCCCGCACATCTGATCATCGGCTCCGATCAGGTCGCAGTCCTCGGCGAACGGATTATCGGCAAACCCCACACCTTCGAGAAGGCCCGTGAACAACTGCTGGCTTCGAGCGGTGCCAGCGTGACCTTCCTGACAGGCCTGGCACTGCTCAACAGCGAGACCGGCGGCTGCCAGGTCGACTGCGTGCCCTTCACCGTGCACATGCGCACGCTGGACCCGGCACGCATCGAGCGCTACCTGCGCGCTGAACAACCCTACGACTGCGCTGGCAGCTTCAAGGCTGAAGGTTTAGGGGTCAGCCTGTTTCAAAGCACCGAAGGCCCTGACGCCACCAGCCTGATCGGCCTGCCGCTGATTCGCCTGATCGACATGCTGCTGGCCGAAGGCGTGCAAATCCCCTGAACACCACAACCGTGCAAATGTAAAAACCGGCCACTTGGGCCGGTTTTTTGTGCTGCCAGAGATCAGCGCAACGACGGACCGTTAAAGCCCATCCACATCGCCAGTTGCTCAGCCACGCTGGCACCGAGCTTCTTCGAGAAGCGATCGAACGGCGATTCCTGAACGGTGAAATCCACCAACTCTTTCTCGCCAATCACATCACGTGCCACCGAGCTGGCATTCCCCAGACCATCGATCAAACCCAGCGGCAATGCCTGCTCCCCGTTCCAGACCAGCCCGGAGAACAGTTCCGGATGCTCTTTGTCCTTGAGACGGTCGCCACGGCCCTTCTTCACGCTGTTGATAAACTGCTGGTGCGTGGTATCCAGCACGCCCTGCCAGAACCGAGTTTCCTCAGGCTTTTGCGGCTGGAACGGGTCGAGGAATGACTTGTGCTCGCCCGACGTGTAGGTCCGACGCTCGACACCGAGCTTCTCCATGGTGCCGACAAAGCCGTAACCGGCCGCCGTCACACCAATGGAACCGACCAGGCTCGCCTTGTCGGCGTAAATCTGATCAGCCGCGCTGGCGATGTAGTAAGCACCGGATGCACCCAGATCGGAGATCACTGCGTACACCTTGGTGTCCGGGTGCAAGCCGCGCAAACGCACGATCTCGTCATACACGTAACCCGACTGCACCGGACTGCCGCCCGGGCTGTTGATGCGCAGGATCACACCCTTGACCTTATCATCCTCGAAGGCTGCACGCAGACTGCCGACGATGTTGTCAGCGCTGGCCGGCTCCTTGTCAGCAATCACGCCGGTCACGTCGATCAACGCCGTGTAGTGGGAACCACGGGCCGCACCTTTTTCCATATCCATCAGCGGCGTGAACAGAATCAACGCGCCAATCAGATACACAAAGGTCAGCAGCTTGAAGAAAATCCCCCAGCGACGAGACCGGCGCTGCTCCTGGACACTGGCCAACAAGGTCTTTTCCAGCAGCTTCCAGCTTTTTTCGTCACCGCTCTCTGCACTCGCCTTGGCGGGCGCTTTCCATTCGTCGGTCATGACATCTACCCCAGCAAAAACCCATTAAGCCCGCTGACTCAGCCAGGCATGCAATTCTGAAAAACGATCAATGGCCAGTCGCGGCTCGAACAGCCTCAGCGCCTCGATCGATTGAGCGCCATAACTGACCGCCACCGAATGCATACCGGCGTTACGCGCCATCTGCAAATCGAAGGACGAATCACCGACCATCAGCGCCTGCCCCGACTGAACTTCGCAATGGGCGAGAATCTGCTCAAGCATCAGCGGATGAGGCTTGCTGGCGGTTTCATCGGCGGCGCGGGTGATATCGAAATAATCTTCCCAGCCGTGAGCTTTCAGCACCCGATCCAGCCCGCGACGGGCCTTGCCCGTCGCCACAGCCAGATGATAACCCTCGGCACGAAACGCCTCCATCGACTCGACCACACCTTCGAACAGCGGCGAGGGCACGGCTTCGGCGGCGATGTAGTGATCCGCATAGTGCTGCCGGAACGCTACCAGCTCGTCATCGCCAATTTCGGGGTACAACGTGCGAATAGCCTCAGGCAGGCCCAGACCGATAATGCCCTTGACTGCAAAATCATCACGCAACTGAAACCCCGACCGTTCGGACGCGACATGCATCGCCTCGACAATCCGACCAATGGAGTCAGCCAGCGTGCCGTCCCAATCGAAAATCAGCAGCTTGTAATCAGAGGGGTGCACTCAGGCGCTCCACGGTCTTGGCCCACATTTCGTCCACTGGCGCCTGCAACTTCAACTCACCCCCATCCGGCAGCGGCACGGTCAGCAGGTAGGCGTGCAGGAACAAGCGTTTGCCGCCCAGATCGCGGATTTCCTTACTGAAACCTTCATCGCCATACTTGGTATCGCCAGCGATGCAATGCCCGGCGTGCAGGGTATGAACGCGGATCTGGTGAGTCCGGCCGGTGATCGGCTTGGCTTCGATCAGGGTGGCAAAGTCGCCGAAACGACGCAGGACCTTGAACACGGTCACAGACTCCTTGCCCTCCTCCTCGTCGACCTCGACCATACGCTCGCCGGAACGCAGATTGCTCTTGCCGAGCGACGCACGAACCTGCTTGATCGAGGCCGCCCAGTTACCGCGGACCAGCGCCATATAGCGCTTATCGACGCCATCACCGCGCAATGCCGTGTGCAAGTGACGCAGCATGCTGCGCTTCTTGGCGATCATCAGCAGACCGGAGGTGTCACGGTCGAGACGGTGAACCAGTTCGAGCTCCTTGCAGTCGGGACGCAACTGACGAAAGGCTTCGATCACCCCATAAGTCAGTCCGCTGCCGCCATGAACCGCGATGCCGCAAGGCTTGTTGATCACTATCAACGCCTTGTCCTCGAACACAATCGAGGCTTCGAGGCGTTGCAGCAGGCCCTGGGCCAACGGCACCGGCTCGTCACGCTCAGGCACGCGAACCGGCGGCACGCGCACGATATCGCCCGCCTGCAGCTTGTATTCGGGCTTGATCCGACCTTTGTTCACTCGCACTTCGCCCTTGCGCAAAATGCGGTAAATCAAAGTCTTGGGCACGCCTTTGAGCCGAGCGAGAAGGAAGTTATCAATACGTTGGCCGGCATATTCCGGCGAGACCTCCAGCAGTTGTACGGCTGGGGTCGAAGGGGCAGTAGTCGTCATGCCGCGGATGATAACAATTTTTTATGGAATTGAAGCACTTAATCATTGCTGCTATAGTCGCGAACGCCGCCAAAAGCGGCCTGGACAGCGGACTAACGGTCAAAAACCGGCCCTGACCAACGCAATTCACCAGGGCGCGAGGCCGTCCTACGGGGCTTTCGCTACGTAACGGTGGAGTTTGCAGCTGTAACGAGCGCAGGTGACATGAGGCCTGAATCAAGCCGCAAAGCAGAGTTTTCACTCGCCTTTCGAGCCAATATTCACGGCCAGTTCACAAAGTGCAGTCGGCTACGGACGACCCCGAGCGAACGCTTCGGAAACAACGCCTAAATTAGCCATGATGCGTGACCTCCCCCTTCGGAGCTCACGGTAAATGCCAACCCGCTGCGGATTCTGCGCGCGGCAGCACCCGAATTATCAGGGATACGTGTAGGGTGGAGATGCACAACCGCTGGACTGTGTAGCATTAGGCTTTATCAAGACGCTTCATCTCGTCCACAGCCGCTGGTTGATTCCTCCTCCTGACTGAGTGCTTAAGTAGCCACAGCAAGCAGGACGCGTACGTCGCGATAACGGCCCAATTGGCCGGACATCGCTGGACACGGGAATGGCCAACCACTCCCGACGCACCTGACACCGACCGTGAGAAGTCGTGTGTGCCGAACGCCGTTTCCGGCAGCCCGGAAACCGACGGTACTACATGAAAAGAATGCTGATTAACGCAACTCAACCCGAAGAGTTGCGTGTTGCACTGGTAGATGGCCAACGCCTCTACGACCTGGACATCGAATCCGGTGCACGCGAGCAGAAGAAGGCCAACATCTATAAAGGCCGGATTACTCGCATCGAACCAAGCCTTGAGGCTGCCTTTGTCGATTTCGGCTCCGAGCGCCACGGTTTCCTGCCCCTCAAAGAAATCTCCCGCGAATACTTCAAGAAAGCCCCCGAAGGCCGCGTCAACATCAAGGACGTCCTGAGCGAAGGCCAGGAAGTCATCGTTCAGGTAGAAAAAGAAGAACGTGGCAACAAGGGCGCGGCCCTGACCACGTTCATCAGCCTGGCCGGTCGTTACCTGGTGCTGATGCCGAACAACCCGCGTGCCGGCGGTATCTCCCGTCGCATCGAAGGTGAAGAGCGCAACGAACTGCGTGAAGCCCTGAACGGCCTGGTTGCCCCGGCCGACATGGGTCTGATCGTGCGCACTGCAGGCCTTGGCCGCAGCAGCGAAGAAATGCAGTGGGACCTCGATTACCTGCTGCAACTCTGGACCGCCATCAAAGAAGCCTCGCTGGATCGCTCCGCGCCATTCCTGATCTACCAGGAAAGCAACGTGATCATTCGCGCCATCCGCGATTACCTGCGCCAGGACATCGGCGAAGTGTTGATCGACAGCGTTGAAGCCCAGGACGAAGCCCTGACCTTCATTCGCCAGGTGATGCCGCAGTACGCCAGCAAGATCAAGCTGTACGAAGACAGCGTTCCGCTGTTCAACCGTTTCCAGATCGAAAGCCAGATCGAGACCGCCTTCCAGCGCGTCGTTGAACTGCCTTCCGGTGGCTCCATCGTCATCGATCCGACCGAAGCCCTGGTGTCCATCGACATCAACTCGGCGCGCGCCACCAAAGGCAGCGACATCGAAGAAACCGCACTGCAGACCAACCTTGAAGCCGCCGAAGAAATCGCCCGTCAGTTGCGCTTGCGCGACATCGGCGGCCTGATCGTCATCGATTTCATCGACATGACCCCTGCCAAGAACCAGCGCGCCGTGGAAGAAAAAGTCCGCGAATGCCTGGAAGCCGACCGCGCTCGCGTGCAAGTCGGTCGCATCTCGCGCTTCGGCCTGCTGGAAATGTCCCGTCAACGCCTGCGTCCATCGCTTGGCGAAAGCAGCGGCATCGTTTGCCCGCGTTGCAACGGCACCGGCATCATCCGTGACGTTGAATCGCTGTCCCTGGCGATCCTGCGCCTGATCGAAGAAGAAGCCCTGAAAGACCGCACCGCCGAAGTTCGCGCCCAAGTGCCAATTCCGGTCGCAGCCTTCCTGCTCAACGAAAAACGCAACTCGATCACCAAGATCGAACTGCGCACCCGTGCCCGCATCGTCATCCTGCCGAACGATCACCTCGAAACGCCGCACTTCGAAGTTCAGCGTCTGCGCGATGACAGCCCGGAAGCCGCGGTCGGCCAGTCCAGCTACGAAATCGCTGCTGCCGCTGCCGAAGTCGAAGAAGTCCAGCCAGCCGCTGCGACCCGCACCCTGGTTCGCCAGGAAGCTGCGGTCAAGACAGCACCGGCTCGCGCCAACGCTCCGGTTCCGACCGAAGTCGTTGCCGCACCGGTTGCTGCTCCGGCCGTTGTGCCAGAGCCAAGCCTGTTCAAAGGCCTGGTGAAGTCGCTGGTCGGCCTGTTTGCGACCAAGGAAGAGCCTGTTGCTCCGGCCGCTGTTGAAAAACCGGCGACCACCGAGCGCCCTGCCCGCAATGAAGAGCGTCGCAATGGTCGTCAGCAGAGCCGCAACCGTAACGGTCGCCGCGATGAAGAGCGCAAGCCTCGTGAGGAACGTGCACCGCGTGAAGAACGCGCACCACGTGAGCCACGCGAAGAGCGTCAACCACGCGAAGCCCGCGAAGAAACCCCAGCAGTAGCCCGCGAAGAACGCGCTCCACGTGAAGAGCGCGCACCACGCGCTCCTCGTGAAGAACGTGCACCGCGCGCGCCTCGTGAAGACCGTAAGCCACGTGGCGAGCGTGAAGAACGAGTGCGTGAACTGCGCGAACCTCTGGATGCCACGGCTCCAGCTGCTGCGGCTACCGCTGCTGCGACCGCTGAAGAGCGTCCGGCTCGCCAGCCACGTGAAGAACGTGCTCCGCGCCCACCGCGTGAAGAACGTCAGCCACGTGTCGAGCAAACTGCCGCCGTTGCCGAAGAAGAGCTGGTGACCAACGAAGAGCAACTGCAGGAAGACGGTCAGGAAGGCGCCGAAGGCGATCGTCCACGCCGCCGCTCCCGTGGCCAGCGTCGTCGCAGCAACCGTCGCGAGCGTCAACGCGATGCCAACGGCAACGTGATCGAAGGTTCGGAAGAATCCGAGTCCGCCGAAGGCAGCGAAGCTGATGACAGCAACGAAGCGCCAAGCACTTCTGATCTGGCCGCCGGCCTGGCTGTTACCGCAGCCGTTGCCAGCACCGTGATCAGCGCGCCGGCTGAAGCACAAGCCAACGAGCAAGCCGAACGCGCGACTGCCGCCACCCTGGAAACGGCTCCGGTTGAAGCGCCAGTGGTAGAAGCGACGACAGCGGTCGAAGCCACTGCTGCTCCGGAAATCGAAGTGGCACCGGTTCGTGAAGCTGAGCCCGTTGTTGAAATGGCTCCATTTTTCGAGCCAGTGGTTGTTGCCGAGCCAGTTGTCGAGACCTCCAGCGAAACCGTGACCGAAGCTGTCCGCGAAGTTCGTGAAGAACAAACCGCGTTCAACTGGGTTGCCGAGCCGGTTGCCGCTGAAGCGCCTGCACCGGTTGCTGAAGCCCCAGTGGCTGAAGCCATGGTCTCCGAGCCAGTGGTTGCTGCTGCCGAGCCTGCTCCGGTGGTTGAAGCGCCTGTTGTTGCCGAAGTGGCTGCACCGGTCGTTGAAGCAGCTCCGGTTAGCGCCCTGACCGAGAATGGCCGTGCGCCGAACGACCCGCGTGAAGTGCGTCGTCGCAAGCGTGAAGCCGAGCGTCTGCAGAAGGAAGCCGAACTGGCTGCCACTGCTGCTCCGGTTGAAGCGGTTGTCGCTGCCGAGCCTGCACCGGTTGTTGCTGAAGTGGTCGAAGCGGCACCTGCTGCCGAGTCGGTCATTGAAGAAGCGCCGCGCTCCGTACAGGAAGCGGTAGAGCAACACGAGCAAGCCCTGGAAAAAGAACACGAGCCTAAACCGCTCGTCTGATTCCATCGGCCACTAAAAAGCCCCGCCTGGTGATCCAGGCGGGGCTTTTTTTATGTGGGCGGTGCAGCAGATAGACCGCGTTATCGTTCTTCGTCGGATCACCGCCCGGACCAAGCCTCGCTCCTACAGGATTGTCGTCGATTACAAAACATCGGCACACCTCTACCTGTAGGAGCGAGGCTTGCCCGCGAAGACGGTGTGTCAGGAAAATACTAATGCAGCAGGCACATCCACATCCCACAACACCCCGGCATCCTCCACCGCCACTTCAACCACCCGGCCTTGGGCAAACAATGGCTTGGCCCCATGATCACCCGATAACCCCATCAGCCCCGGCCCAAAACTGCGACCGAAACCGACCGGATGCCCGTACTCACCCGCATGCACGGGCACACTGACGCAATCATCAGCAATCCCCGCCACCACCCGCTCAATACTCGACGGTAAGATAAACGGCATATCCCCCAGCACAATCAACCAGCCACTGAGCGCTGGACACTCCGACACGCCGGCCGCAATGCTGTCGCCCATCCCGGTCGACTCGATCACCACAATCTCGAAGCCATACGCCTGAGCCATGCGCATCACTTGCGGGCGATCGTCGGTGGTCACCAGCACGCGCTTCTCAAGGCTGGCCGGCAAATTCACCAGCACCTGTTCGATCACCGAACGAACAGCGCCATCGCGACCGGCGCAGTCCGCCAGAAGCTTGTCCTTGTCCTCTCCCGCCACCTGCCTGAAACGACTGCCCTGCCCCGCCGCCAGCACGATGACGCCGATGGATTCGCTCATACAACCTCCTGCAACGGCTTCTTCTGCTTCAGTTCGACGCCGTTCTTGATCGCCACAATCTCGGCCAGCAGCGACAAGGCGATTTCCGCGGGACTGTGGCTGCCGATGTGCAAACCAATCGGGCCGTGCAGCCGCTCGATGGCCTGTTGTGACAAGCCTAGCTGAGCCAGGTTTTCACGACGCTTCAGGCTATTGACCCGCGAGCCCAGGGCACCGACATAAAAAGCCCTGGAATCCAGCGCCGTCAGCAAGGCCATGTCATCCAGACGCGGATCATGGGTCAGGGCAACAATGGCCGTGCGTTCGTCAGTCTGGATGTTCAGCACCGCCTCATCCGGCATCCCCGAGACGAAACGGCCGTGCTGCTCTTCCCAACCGTAGACAAACTCGCTGCGCGGGTCGCAGATCAGCACTTCGAAATCCAGCAGCCGCGCCATCTCGGCGACATACCGGGACAGTTGCCCCGCACCGATCAGCAACAGCCGCCAACGCGGACCGTAGATGGCGCGCAGTGTGTTGCCGTCAAAACTCAGTACGTCGCTTTTGTTCGCCGCCTGCAAAACCACTTCACCGGTCGCAATATCCAGCGAGCGAGCGACGATTTCATGGTCCTCGCAGCGCGCCAGCAACTCGGCGACCCACTCTGGATCGCCGACCCGCTCCTCGGTCAGGCGCAACGTGCCGCCGCACGGCAAACCAAACCGTGCGGCCTCCTCACGGGTGACGCCGTACGTGATCAACTGCACCGGCGGCCCGTCAGACGGGATCCGGCCATCGTGCAACCGGGCAATCAAATCATCCTCGACACACCCACCGGACACCGAGCCGATCACCACGCCATCTTCACGTAACGCCAGCATCGCGCCCGGAGCCCGGGGCGCGGTGCCCCATGTCTGGACCACGCTGTACAACACCACCCGCTGACCGGCGCGGCGCCATTCCAGCACGCTGCGCAGGACGTTCAGATCCGCGCTGTCCATCAGGCCTGCGCCTTCTGCCAACCTTGCAGCTGATAGCGAACCGGCAAACTGCGAATTCGCTGGCCGGTGGCAGCGAAGATCGCGTTACACAGCGCAGGCGCAATCGGCGGTACGCCTGGCTCGCCGACACCACCCAACGGCACAACGCCCGGTGGCGTGACCAGATGCACCGCCACTTCCTTCGGCGCCAGCGACATGCGCGCCACTTCGTACATGTGGAAGTTGTCCTGCTGCACCATGCCGTCCTTGAAGCTGATTTCCCCGACCACCGCATTGCCCAGGCCCATGACGCAGGCACCTTCGAACTGAGCGCGAATCCGCTCGGGGTTGATCTGCGGACCGCAATCCACCGCGATGTCAGCCTTGTGCACGATCAGCGTGCCGTCGTCTTTGACTTCGACCTCGATCACCGTCGCCACATAGGTGACGAAGCTGTAATGCACCGCCAGGCCCAGGCCTCGGCCCTTGGGCAACTCACGCCCCCAACCGGCAGCTTTGGCGGCAGTTTCCAGCACGGTACGCATCCGCCCGGTGTCGATCGGATAACGCTCGGGTGATTCGCCGTAGTTCCACTCTTCGCTCAAGGTGCGCGGATCGATCTGCCGGTCCGGGCCAAGCAATTTGATCTGGTACTTGAGTGGATCTTGCTTGGCCTTGTGAGCCAATTCATCGACAAAGCTCTGGATCGCAAACCCGTGGGGAATGTTCGACACCGAGCGATACCAGCCGACCCGGGTATGTATCGCCGCTTCCGGGTTTTCCAGGCGCACGTTGGGAATCGCATAGGCCATGTTGGTGAAGCCCATGCCCAACTCGAAAGCTGCCTCGTGGTTCATGCCCGGGGCGAACAGTGCGGTGATGCTCGGGGCGACGGTGCGGTGCAACCAACCGGAGGGCAGGCCGTCCTTGCCCAGGCTGGCCTTCAGGTATTCAGCCGACACGGTGTGGAAGTAGGAACAGTGGATATCGTCTTCACGGGTCCATTGCACCCGCACTGCCTTGCCGGGGAATTCCTTGGCGAGGATTGCCGCTTCGATGATGAAGTCCGGCTTGGACTTGCGACCGAAACCGCCGCCCAGCAAGGTGACATTGAAGGTGACGTTATCGAATGGAATGCCGAGGCGTTCGCCAATCCGTTCACGGGTGACTTGTGGCGCCTGGCTCGGCGCCCAGGCTTCACACACACCCTCCTTGAACCGGGCGATGGCGACCATCGGTTCCATCGGCGCCTGCGTCAGGTGCGGCAGGTAATAAGAGGCTTCTAGGGTGCTGTCGGCGTCTTTCATGGCGTCGTCGATGTTGCCGGTATTGCGCACCACTTTGCCGGGCTTGAGGGACGAGGCTTCCAGCTCTTTGCGGTAGGCGATCGAGTCGTAACTGGCATGGGGGCCGTCATCCCATTCGATGGTCAGCGCTTCTCGGCCCTTGATCGCGGCCCAGGTGTTGCTGGCCACCACGGCCACGCCGCCTAATGGCTGGAACTCGGACGGCAGCGGACGGCCTTCGATTTGAATGACTTTGATCACGCCCGGGACTTTCATTGCGGCGCTGGAATCGACGGATTTAACCTTGCCGCCGTAGACCGCCGGACGCGCAATCACCGCATAGAGCATGCCGTCGAAATGCACATCGGCCCCGTAAATGGCGCGGCCATTGACGATGTCGGCACCGTCGATCGCCTTGCTGCCTTCCTTGCCGATGTAGCGAAATTCCGACGGCTGCTTGAGCCGCAGGCTGTCACGGGCCGGCACTGCCAGCGCACCCGCCGCGGCGGCCAGGGCGCCGTAGCCCAGTTCACGACCGGTCGGTTGGTGCACCACTTTGTGCAGCTGCGCATGGCACTCGCTGACCGGCACTTTCCACTGCTCGGCAGCCGCTTGTTCAAGCATGGTCCGCGCGGCAGCACCGCAACGACGCATCGGTTCGTACCAGTGACGCATGCTGCGCGAACCGTCGGTGTCCTGGTTACCGAAACGAATTTCGTCGCCCGGCGCCTGCTGCACTTTCATCATTGCCCAGTCGGCGTCCAGCTCATCGGCCACCACCATGGTCAGGCTGGTGCGCACACCCTGGCCCATTTCCGAGCGGTTGCAGACCACCGTCACCATGCCGTCAGCTGCAATGCTGATGTAAACCTTGGGATCATCGATCCAGCCATTGGGCATGCCGTCGGCGCCGAATTTTTTCTCTTTTTCTTCGGCGAAAGCGTCTTGCCAGCCCCAGCTGGCCACCAGCACCAGCGCACTGGTGGCGCCGACCCCTTTCAGGAAGCCGCGGCGGCTGAGGTTGCTCAACGCAAAATCATTCGGTAACTGGCTCATGCCTTGGCCTCCTTAAGGTGAGTGGATGCCTGGCGGATGGCGGTCTTGATGCGGTTGTAGGTGCCGCAACGGCAAATATTGCCGACCATCGCCTCTTCGATCTGTTCGTCGCTGGGGTTGGGGTTGGTCTTGAGCAGCGCCGTCGCCGACATGATCTGCCCACCCTGGCAGAAACCGCATTGGGCCACGGCGGTGTCGAGCCAGGCTTGTTGCACGACTTGCCCAACCGGGTCGACGTGCAGGTTATCGATGGTGGTGACGTTCTGGCCGACCACCGAGCCAATCGGCGTGATGCAACTGCGCGCCGGAGCGCCCTCGATATGAATGGTGCACGCGCCACACAGGCCCATGCCGCAGCCGAACTTGGTGCCGTTGTAACCGGCCACGTCGCGGATGGCCCAGAGCAGCGGCATGTCCTCGGTGACGTCGAGTTGATGGTCTTGACCATTGAGCTTCAGGGTAATCATAGGCACGCCGCCATTTTTTCTAATTAATAGATTTGGGTTATGGGGTCGAGCAATCTGCCGCCAGGGGATGGCGGTTGGCATCACGCAGATCCGCTCAGGCTAATGAGGCTCTCTTAAAGCGAACGGCAACGTCTGCCTCGGCCTTTGATGGAGCAAATGAATGCATCGTTAGGGGGCTAAGTTAACCCAGCATTAACAAAAAAGCCCTGCACAGTTGAAGGTGTGCAGGGCTTTGAGATCAGTCATTAAAGCGTAGCTTCAATACTGATTCGGCTCCATTTCCAGGTCGACTTTGAAACGTTCGCAAATGTCCTTCTGAATGTGCTGCGCCAGGTTCAGCAACTGGAGGCCGGTGGCGGTGCCGTAGTTGACCAGCACCAGCGCCTGCAACTTATGCACGCCGGCATCGCCGTCTCGAAAGCCTTTCCAGCCGGCACGCTCGATCAACCAGCCTGCCGCCAGTTTCATCTGCCCATCGGGTTGCGCGTAGGCCACCAGGTCCGGGTATTGGCTTTTCAGCTGCGCGACCAGCGCCGCCGGTACCAGAGGGTTCTTGAAAAAACTGCCCGCATTGCCGAGCACGGCCGGGTCCGGGAGCTTTTCGTTGCGAATGCTGCAGATTGCCTCACTGACATCGGTGGCGGTCGGATGATCGATGCCTTGCTCGGTCAGGCGCTGACGAACCGGACCGTATTCCAAGTGCAGGTGCGCGGCGCGATCCAGGTTGAAACGCACGCGCAGGATCAACCAGCGCCCCGGTTCCTGTTTGAACAGGCTGTCGCGATAAGCGAAGTTGCACTGCGCCAACGTGAAGTCGCGCAGCTCCCCGGTCTGGCGATCCAGCGCGGTGAGGCCGGCGAACACATCTTTGATCTCGACGCCATAGGCGCCAATGTTCTGCATCGGCGCCGCGCCGACCGTGCCGGGGATCAGGCTGAGGTTCTCCAGCCCCGACAACCCCTGCGCCAGGGTGTGTTGCACGAATGGATGCCAAGGCTCGCCGGCCTCGGCTTCGATCACCACCTTGCTGCCGTCATCGCTGAGGATACGAATCCCGCGGGTGGCCATGCGCAGCACCAACGCCTGGATATCGGCGGTCAGCAACAAGTTGCTGCCGCCACCAATCACCAGCAATGGCACGTCATGGGCCGACGCGTAAGCCAGGGCTTCACGCACATCGGCATCGCTGTGGGCCTCCACGAACAACCGGGCCTGGACATCGACACCAAACGTATTGAACGGCTTGAGCGAAACCCGAGTTTGAACCTGCAAACTCATAACCGTCCCTTCAATTCGATTACCAGCCGATCACTGGCGCGCTCGATCAGGTCCAGCACTTGCTCGAAGCCCTGGTCGCCGTCGTAATACGGGTCCGGCACTTCATCGATTTCCGAATCGTAGCGACGCAGGAACAGGTCCAGTTCGGCCTTGCCCTTGGCCGGTTGCAAGGCCTTGAGGTTGCGCAGATTGCTGTTGTCCATTGCCAGAATCAGGTCGTAGGTGGCGAAATCCGCACGGGTCACTTGCTGCGCGCGTTGGGCGGAGAGGTCGTAACCGCGCAGTTTGGCGGCGGCCTGGCTGCGTTTGTCCGGTGCCTTGCCGACATGCCAGTCACCGGTGCCGGCGGAGGCGACTTCGATTTGATCGACCATGCCCGCTTCGCGCAATTTATGCCGCAGCACACCTTCGGCCGTCGGAGAACGGCAGATGTTGCCCAGGCATACGAACAGAACGCGCATCAGGCCTCCAGCAGGCGACGAACGCGCTCGAGGTCTTCGACGGTGTCGACACCGGTGGGCGGTGCGATCAGCGCGTCGGCGACGTGAATCCGCACGCCGTGCCACAAGGCACGTAGCTGTTCCAGGGACTCGGTGTTTTCCAGCCAGCACGGGCCCCAGCTGACGAAGTCATGCAGGAAACCGGCGCGGTAGGCATAAATGCCGATGTGGCGGCGATACGGCACGCCTTCCGGCAATTGCTCGCGGCTTTTGGCAAACGCGTCCCGGGCCCACGGCAATGTGGCGCGACTGAAGGTCAGCGCCAGGCCATTGAGGTCGCTGACGACCTTGACCACGTTGGGATTGAACAGGGTTTCCACGTCCTCGATCGGCTCGGCCAGGGTGGCCATGCGCGCTTCAGTGTGGGCGGCCAGGTTGGCCGCGACCTGATCAATCACGCTCGGCGGGATCAGCGGTTCGTCACCCTGGACGTTGACCACTATGGCGTCGGCGGCCAGGCCCAGCTTCTCGGCGACTTCAGCCAGACGATCAGTACCGGAATTGTGATCTTC
This sequence comes from Pseudomonas sp. BGI-2, assembly GCF_004310295.1. Taxonomy (GTDB): domain Bacteria; phylum Pseudomonadota; class Gammaproteobacteria; order Pseudomonadales; family Pseudomonadaceae; genus Aquipseudomonas. The sequence goes on from NZ_SISB01000046.1 coordinate 37,446, forward strand.
GCGGGTCAGCACCACTTCGGCACCAAACGCCTTGCACGCCTCAACGATGCGCGGGTCGTCAGTGGCGACCACCACACGTTCGGCGCTGCTTTTGCACGCCTGTTCCCAGACGTGCTGGATCATCGGCTTGCCGGCGATCAGCAGCAGCGGTTTGCCCGGCAGACGGGTCGAGGCATAACGCGATGGAATGACAACGGTAAAGGCTGTGGTCATTTATCCAGACGCTCGTCGGTGGTCAGGGTGCGGGCTTCGGTTTCAAGCATCACCGGGATGCCGTCACGAATCGGGTAAGCCAGGCCGGCGCCTTTGCTGATCAGCTCGGTCTTGTCGGCGCTGAGCTTGAGCGGGCCTTTGGTGACCGGGCAAGCGAGGATATCGAGCAATTTGGTGTCCATGAGCATTCCCTGGATTAGAACGGAGTTAAGGCAAAAGACGAGCCGGCAACAGGCGCATCAGCTGCGTATCGAACCAGGCCACGAAGGCCGGCGATGGCGCAGCATCGACCGCCAGGTACCACCAATCGTCGGCGGCGAAGGCACGGCACTTCACCGCGTCCTTTTCAGTCATCACCAACGGCAATGACGGTGTGAAATTCAAGGCCTGCACGCTGTACTCGGCGTGGTCGGCAAACGCATGCGGCACTGGCCGCCAGTGTAGCGTTTCGAGGGTCGTGAAGAAACGCTGCGGATTGCCGATCCCGGCCACGGCGTGCAGCGCCTGGCCTACGGGAAAATGGTCGAGGGGACGACGTTCACCGCTTCGCAGGTTGACCAGTACGGTGGGTTGCAACTGAAAGGCAAAACCGTCTTCGCGATCATTGGCGGCACCGTTATACAACACCGCATCGACGCTTTGCAGGCGTTCGATTGGTTCGCGCAAAGGGCCGGCAGGCAGGCAACGTTTATTGCCCAAGCCTCGGGCGGCGTCGATCAACACCAGTTCCAGGTCTCGCGCCAAGCGGTAATGCTGCATGCCGTCATCGGACAGGATCAGGTCCAGCGGCTCACTCGCCAATAGCGCTTTAACGGCGCTGCTGCGATCCGGATCGATCATCAACGGCACGCCGGAGCGCTGGACAATCAACAGCGGTTCGTCACCGGCAATCTCGGCGCTCTGATCGGCCTCGACGCGCCACGGCAATTGCGGCGGTTTGGCGCCGTAACCCCGACTGACCACGCCGACCCGCAAGCCGCTACGCTGGCAATGCTGGATCATCCACAGAATCAGCGGTGTCTTGCCGGTGCCGCCGACGGTGATGTTGCCGACCACAATCAGCGGCACGGGCGGCTGATAGATCTCACCCTCGCCCGCCAGAAAACGCTTGCGCTTGTTCATCACCACGCGCCGATACAGCCACTCCAGTGGCTGCAACAGTTTCAGGGCCGGATGACCCTGGTACCACGCGGCGAGTAACCGATCGGACATGGCCATCAGGGCGCGGTCGGCGCCGCTTCGACCGTGGTCATGCGCAAGTGGCTGAAACCCAGCTTGCCGGCGGCGTCCATGGCGGTGACGACGGATTGATGCTGGGTCTTGCCATCAGCGCTGATGGACAGCGGCAGGCTGGTGTCGCCGTTGGATTCTTTCTGCAACGCCTCCATCAGGCTGGCCAGGTCGTTCTTCGGCAACAATTGATTGTTCACCGAAAACGCGCCTTCGGCACTGATGGCCACGTCCAGGTGTTTGACTTGCTGGTCTTCGGCAGGCGAACCGCTGACCGCTTCCGGCAGATCGACGCGCAACTGGGTTTCACGGGTAAATGTAGTGGTGACCACGAAAAACAGCAGCAGGATAAACACCACGTCGATCAGCGACGCGAGGTTGATGTCTACCGTTTCCCGCGGTTTTCGGCGGAATTTCACGCTTTGCCCTCGGCCAGGTCCACATCACGGTCGCCCTGCACCACTTCGACCAGTTTGATCGCTTCCTGCTCCATGCCTACTACCAGCTCATCGATCCGGCGTTGCAGGAATCGGTGAAAAAACACCGCCGGGATACCGACCATCAGGCCGGCGGCCGTGGTGATCAGCGCCTTGGAGATACCGCCTGCCAGCACGGCGGCATTGGTGCCCATGCCCGTGCCCATGAACGCGCTGAAAATATCGATCATGCCCAACACCGTCCCCAGCAAGCCCAGCAATGGGGCCATGGCGGCGATGGTGCCCAGCGCATTGATGTAGCGTTCGAGCTCGTGAATCACCCGCGCGGCGGCTTCTTCAATGCACTCTTTCATGATCTCGCGACCATGCTTGGAGTTGGCCAGGCCCGCCGCAAGGATTTCGCCCAACGGTGAGTTGGCGCGCAGTTCCTTGAGTTTTTCTTTATTGAGCTGTTTGTCCTTGATCCACACCCAGACCTGCCCGAGCAGATGCTCCGGGGTCACACGGCTGGCTCGCAGGGTCCAGAGACGCTCGGCGACGATCGCCATGGCCGCGATGGAACTCAAAATGATCGGCAGCATCATCCAGCCGCCGGATTTGACCAATTCCCACACAGTGACAGTCCCCTCGAAAAAGTGCGCCACTCTAACATAGGGGCTGGATGCACCGAAGACTGTGATGTCGCATCCGGTCGGGCTTTCATAACTCGCGGTTATGGGTCGGGCGGTGGCGGATCGCGCCAGAAACGCCGTTCCAGACGCATCGTCCACGGCGGCTTGAAGCGTCCCAGTTGCAGACGAATGGCGCCGTGCGCGGCGCTGTCGTAGATCGCCATGCCGCGCTTTTGATAGCGCGCCATGACCGTGGGATGCGGGTGACCAAAGGAATTGCCCTGGCCACGGGAAATCAGTACAGCCTTGGGTTGTAACGTGGCGAGCAATGCCATCGAAGAAGAACTGCGGCTGCCGTGGTGCGGCGATTGCAGCCAGTCGGTCGACACGGCGAGCGGACTGTCGAGCAGCGCCCGTTCGGCAGCGGCATCAATGTCACCGGTCAACAACAATCGCTCGCCATTGGCTTCGATCTGCAAGACACAGGATTTTTGATTGCTGTCGTGGCCGGATGTCCATTGCCAGAGCTGGAAGTTCACACCGTCCCAGGTCCATTGCTGGCCGCTTTCACAGCCCCCCGCTCGCAATTCGGCGGGCAGCGCCTCGGGATCGCCGCTCAGGACCCGCGTCACCGGCAATCCATTGGCAACCGCTCGTGCACCGCCGGCGTGATCGGCATCGGCGTGGCTGATGAGCATCAGGTCGATCCCGGTCACGCCCAGTTTGCGCAATGCCGGCAGCACCACCCGCTCGCCGAGGTCGAAATCACCGAAACGCGGCCCGGTGTCATATAACAACGTGTGATGGCGGGTGCGCACGAGGAGGGCCAGGCCTTGACCGACATCCAGCTGCCAGACTTCGGCGATGCCTTCGGGAAGCAGTGGGCGAGGTGGAAAAACCAGCAGCAGCAACAGCGGCCAACCCAACGGGCGCAACGGCACACCTTTAGGCAGTAATAGAAGAAAGGCACCCAGCATGCCGAGCGCCCAAATCCACAGCGGCACCGCGACCGGCACCCAGGCGGGCAATTGCCCGGCCATTAATGCCAGCCCCTTGAACAGCAGGTTGACCAGACCACCCGCCAACCACAGCAATCCCTCACCCACATAAGGGACGGGCAACAACAAGGTCCCGAGCAAGGCTGGCGGCAATACCACCAGACTGACCCAAGGCACCGCCAGCAAATTGGCCACGGGCCCGCTGACGCTGATCGGCAACCCAAGTATCAACAGCAACGGGCACAAACCGATCGCGATCAGCCATTGCGCACGGGTCCAGGTTTGCCACCAGCGCCAAGGGCCCAGCCGTCCACCGAAGGTAAAAATCAATACTGCCACCGCCGCGAAGGACAACCAGAACCCCGGCTGCAAGCTCGCCAGCGGGTCGAGCAGTAAAACGCCGTTGAGCGCCAGCAACAGCGGCCACCAGGCACCGAGGTGACGAAACCGCAGCCGCCACAACAACACCAGCCCGATCATCACGCAGGCCCGCCGCACCGGCACCTCGAAACCGGCCAGCAGTCCGTACCCCAGCGCCGCAGCAAACGCCAGTCCGCACGCCCATGGCAGCCAGGGCAAACGGCTTGGCCACAGACCATAGCGGGCCAGCCCGGCGATCAGCAGATACACCAGCCCCGCCAGCAGCCCGATGTGCTGCCCGGAAATCACCAGCAGATGCACGGTGCCAGTGTCTTGCAGTACCTGCCAATCCTCGCGACTCAGCCCGGCGCCGTCGCCCAAAACCAATGCCGTCAGCGCTCCCGTCCGGCCCTGAGCATCTACCGCCTGCAACCGTTGGCGAATGTTGTCGCGCCAGGCCCATTGGGCGGCGGCAAGCCGCTGCCCATCCTTGACCGTCCCGGTAGCGCCAATACGTTGGGCCAGCAGCCAAGCGTCGTAGTCAAATGCATGCGGATTGAGCAGCCCGGCGGGACGTTTCAATTTGACCGCCAAGCGCCACCGTTCGCCACTGTTGACGGGAGGCCCGTCATACCAGGCGAGACGCAGATGTCGGGGCAGCCGGGTGCTGCGGGACTGACTGTCCGTCAATTCGAAGCGCACGACACCTTCGGCATTCTGCGGCAGCCCCGTCACCCGACCTTCGACCCAACGAGTTTCGCCATCGAGCTTCAGCGGCAGGCGATCATCCAGCGCCCACTGCGCACTCGCGCATGCCCAACTGAAGCCGAACAGGAAAAACGCCAACGGACAGGTTCGAAACGGCAGCAGCATCAAACCCACAACAGGCAGCAACATCCATAACCAGACCGGCGGTAAAACCGGTAAAAAACGCAGGGCCAGCAGACCCAACGCCAGCGCCATCATCCCTGTGCGCATACGCCCGTCCTTGAGAGTCCCACCCTAGGCATAGCTGGCCGACCGCACGTGCACGGTTATTAATTGTCACAAAGTCTGAATGGGCGGTTCATAGAATCCAGACATACTTGCCGCCTTAACCGACCGAGAAGCCTTATGCCCCGGCGCTTATTCAAACGTTACATGCCAGACCCGACCAGCATCAGGGAACACAAATCCTTACGCTTTCTCGGCACCCTGCTGCATGACCCGAACCTCTGGCACCTCAACCGTCACTCGGTCGCCCGGGCCATGGCGGTGGGTCTGTTCGCGGCCTTCCTGCCCATTCCGTTGCAGATGCTGGTCGCGGCCATCCTTGCGATCGTGGTGCGGGGCAACATGCCCATTGCCGTCAGCCTGGTCTGGCTGACCAACCCGATCACCATGCCTGCGGTGTTCTTCTGCACCTATCAGACGGGCGCGTGGTTGATGGATGTACCGGCCAGGCATTTGCCGGACGAGCTGACCTGGGAATGGATCAGCGGCGAGCTGTCTACGTTGTGGCAGCCGTTTTTGTTGGGGTCAGTGGTGATGGGGCTGGTGCTGGGTGCCCTTGCCTATTGCCTAGTGATGATGTATTGGCGCTGGTGGGTCAGCCGGCAGTGGAAGCGGCGTAAGCAACGCCGGATGCAGTAAATGCAAAACGGCCTCCATTTTGGAGGCCGTTTTTTTGTGGTGTTTGGGCTGACCCCTTCGCGGGTAAGCCTCGCTCCTACAGGGATCTGTGTCACCAATCCACTGTAGGAGCGAGGCTTGCCCGCGAAGAAGGCGACTCGGTCTTTCTTAGGTACGCATCCCGCGCCCACTCACCAGCAACCGCGCGCAGCCGATGTACAACACAACAGTCGCCACCAGCATGAAGGTAATCGCCACGCTGATCTTGATGTCCGAAACGCCAAGAATGCCGTAACGGAAGGCGTTGACCATGTGCAGCACCGGGTTCGCCAGAGACACGGTCTGCCAGAACGGCGGCAGCAAGCTGATCGAGTAGAACACACCGCCCAGGTACGTCAGCGGTGTCAGCACGAAGGTCGGGATGATCGAGATGTCATCGAAGTTGCGTGCAAACACGGCGTTGATGAAGCCCAGCAGTGAGAAGATCGTCGCCGTCAGCACCACCACCAGAATGGTCACGCCCAGGTGATGCACCTGCAGATCGGTGAAGAACAGCGACAGCAGCGTCACGATGACCCCGACCATCAAGCCGCGCAGCACACCGCCCAAGGTGTAACCGATCAGAATCGTATGCGGCGATACCGGCGACACCATCAATTCCTCGATGGAGCGCTGGAACTTGCTGCCGAAGAAACTCGACACCACGTTGCCGTAAGAGTTGGTGATCACCGACATCATGATCAGCCCCGGCACGATGTACTCCATGTAGGTGAAACCACCCATGTCACCGATCTGCCGACCAATCAGATTGCCGAAGATCACGAAGTACAGAACCATGGTGATTGCCGGCGGCAGCAGCGTCTGCGGCCAGATCCGGGTAAAGCGTTTGACCTCTCGGTAAACGATGGTATTGAGGGCAACGAGGTTGGGTTGCAGCTCGGAACTCATACCGCCACCTTCGACAGATTTTTCTCCACCAGGGACACGAACAACTCCTCGAGGCGATTGGTTTTGTTACGCAGGCTCAGCACTTCGATGTTCAGTTGCGCCAATTGGGTGAACAGCGCGGTGATGCCCATGGCCTTGTCGACCTGAACTTCAAGGGTGTGGCTGTCGAGCAGCTTGGTCGGATAACCGAGCAACTGCGGCGCGGTTTGCAGCGTGTTTTGGATGTCGAGCAGGAACGTTTCCACATGCAGTTGGCCGAGCAACTGTTTCATGCTGGTGTTCTCGACGATGGTGCCGTGGTCGATGATGCCGATGTTGCGGCACAACTGCTCAGCCTCTTCCAGGTAGTGGGTGGTGAGGATGATGGTGATGCCTTTCTGGTTCAGCTCGGTGAGGAAGCTCCACATCGAGCGACGCAGTTCGATGTCCACACCCGCGGTCGGTTCATCGAGGATCAGCAGGCGTGGTTCGTGAACCAGTGCGCGGGCGATCATCAGTCGACGCTTCATGCCGCCGGACAGTGAGCGCGACGGCGTATCGCGCTTGTCCCACAGGCCCAGTTGGGTCAGGTATTGCTCGGCTCGTTCCTTGGCGATTTTCGGCGGGATGCCGTAGTAACCGGCCTGGGTCACGACGATATCGAAGGTCTTTTCGAACTGGTTGAAATTGAATTCCTGGGGCACCACGCCGATGGAGCGCTTGAGCTGCGCGGGATTCTTGTCCAGGTCGTGACCGAAGATATTCACCGTCCCGCTGGTCTTGTTCACCAGGGTCGAGAGAATGCCGATGGTGGTGGATTTGCCAGCGCCGTTCGGGCCGAGCAAGGCGAAAAAGTCACCTTCGGCGACGTCCAGATCGATACCACTCAGGGCCTGGAAACCGTTGCCGTAGGTTTTGGTTAGCTGCCGGATGGACAGAGCGGAACTCATATCGGATTTACGCACCAAGAAGGGAAGAAAGGGACAAATAAGGGCGGGCGGCGACGAATGCAACCGCGGCGCGTGAGCGCAATGGTGCTTGTCGCTGCCACACAAGTACAGTCAAGTGTGTCGATAGTGAGTATTAAGTCAACGCGGTCATAACGGCTTTTTTATACGCCGGGCGTTGTTTCAGCCGTCCGTACCAGGCTTCAAGATTGGGCTGCGGTGCGCGCTCGATCGGCATCTCGAACCAGGCATAAATGAAACTGCCAAGGGGGATGTCGCCCATGCCGATTTCGTCGCCGGACAGGTACGGCTTGGCCGCCAACGCCTTGTCGGCCATCGCCAGCAGGTCATCGCATTCCTTGATCGCTGAATTGATGGCGGACCAGTCCTGCTTGTCTTCGGGGGTGCGCAACACGCCCCAGAAGACGGTGCGGAACGGGCCGGCAAAACTTGTGGTGGTCCAGTCCATCCACTTGTCAGCAGCGGCGCGGGCCTTCAGATCCGCCGGATACCAGGCCGTGCCATCGGCGTGCTGAGCCATGAGGTAACGCACGATGGCGTTCGATTCCCAGAGCACGAAACCGTCGTCTTCGATCACCGGCACGCGGCCATTGGGGTTCATCGCACGGTACTGCGGCGTATCGACTACACCGAAGGCGCCGCCCGCATCAATGGCTTCATAGGTCAGGCCCAGTTCCTCGGCGGCCCACAATGGCTTTCTGACATTCGACGAATTTTTCCGACCCCAGATCTTCAGCATGACCGCCTCTTTATGGATGAATGCGCAGGCAGCATACGCCGGATCAGGTGCGGCTCAAATCACTCTGCATGTCCCCCAACTGTGCAGGCAATTTATCGCTGAACAGATGCGGATAGCACTTTTCCAAATGCTCGAAAAAGAATGCTTCGGGCACGTCGGTGAACTGGCCGTGGTCGACCAGGTACTCCATAAGCTGCTCGCCATCGCGATTGAAAGGATGGAATACGCTGTCGTTGATTCCGTCGAATTCCAATGGTGCGACATTGAACAGTTCGCACAAGCCTTGGTTGAACGCCGGCGTTGCTTTGACCCAGCGACCGTTTAGAAACAGCTCCGTATAGCCATGCATGGCAAACACGTCGCTCTTGAGCAACTCAAGCAAACGCGGCGTCGACAAGTGATTGCGCACATCCGCCAGGCCGATGCGGGCCGGGATCCCGCAATGTCGCGCGGCACCGGCCAGGAGCGTGGCCTTGGGCACGCAGTAACTTTCCCCGGTCGCCAATGCATAACTGCCGCGCAAGGTCTGCGGGTCGCGACTGAACGTGTAGGGGTTGTAGCGCACGGCCTCGCGCACCGCGTAATAGAGGTTGATCGCCTGCTCAAGCGGGTCGCGACTGGCGCCCCGATGCTTTTCGGCGAACTCCACCACCGAGGGGTGGTCACTATCGATGAAGCGGCCGGGACTCAGATACTCGTGCATGAGAACAATCTCCTGGGGAAGCCACGAGTCTAGCGACACCTTTAGCACAGAGATAACGACGTTTCGGCCAAACATGGACGCATAGCCGCGTAGGAAACGAACGATTTCCTTGGCGTGTTGCCAACCCAACCTACAAAACTCATCGATGGTTTCCCACGAATTCAATCACCTCGCTCCGACCACCCTGTTTTGCGGATGCCGTCTAAGCTCTGAAGGTTGGTTTTGCCCTGGTTCACGGAGGATTAAATATGCTGCTGTTGTGGATACTGGTTTTGGTTGTCGGGATAGCTTATTTAGCCCACCGTCGTATCGCTCCCCTGCCCGCCCTGTGCATCGTCGCTGTCTATATCGTCGCGATGGGAGCCTTCAGCCGCGCGCCAGGTTGGCTGCTGCTGGTTTTCTGGGTGTTGATTGCAGCGGTGGCGGCGCCGTTATTGCTGCCCGACCTGCGCCGTAAATTCTTCAGCGCGCCGCTGTTCAGCTGGTTTCAGAAAACCCTGCCGCCGATGTCGCAGACCGAACGCGATGCGATCGACGCAGGGACCGTGTGGTGGGACGGTGAACTGTTCAGCGGTCGCCCGGACTGGAACAAGCTGCTTTCTTATCCAAAAGCGCAGCTGAGCGAAGAGGAACAGGCCTTTATCGACGGTCCGACCGAAGAACTCTGCGCCATGGTCACCGACTGGCAGATCGGGCAAGACATGGACCTGCCTCCTGAAGCCTGGACTCACATCAAGGAAAACGGCTTCTTTGCGCTGATCATTCCCAAGGAGTTTGGCGGCAAGGGCTTCTCGGCCTATGCCCACTCCCAAGTGGCGATGAAACTGGCGACCCGCAGTGGCGACCTCGCTTCCACCGTGATGGTCCCTAACTCGCTTGGCCCCGCCGAACTGCTGCTGCATTACGGCACCGACGAACAACGCAACCATTACCTGCCACGACTGGCCCGGGGCGACGACATCCCGTGCTTCGCACTGACCGGTCCCCTGGCCGGCTCCGACGCCGGCGCCATGCCCGACACTGGGGTCATCTGCAAAGGCGAATGGGAAGGCAAGGAAACCCTTGGTCTGCGCCTCAACTGGGAAAAGCGTTACATCACGCTGGGCCCGGTGGCCACCCTCCTCGGCCTGGCCTTCAAGGCCTATGACCCGGACCATCTGCTGGGTGACAAGGAAGACCTGGGCATCAGCCTGGCACTGATCCCGACCGACACCGCCGGTGTTGAAATCGGCCGCCGTCACCTGCCATTGGGTGCCGCCTTCATGAATGGCCCGAACTCCGGCAAGGACGTATTCGTGCCGTTGGACTTCCTCATCGGCGGCCAGGAAATGCTCGGCAAAGGCTGGATGATGCTGATGAACTGCCTGTCGGTCGGGCGTTCGATCTCCCTGCCTGCGGTCGGCACCGGCGCGGCCAAGTTCACCAGCCTGGTAACCGGCCAGTACGCGCAGGTACGTGAGCAATTCAACGTGCCACTGTCGGCATTCGAAGGCATTCAGGAAGCCATGGCGCGCATCGGTGGCAACGCCTGGATGATGGACGCCGCCCGAATGCTGACCGCCAACGCGGTGGACCTTGGCGAGAAACCGTCGGTGCTGTCGGCGATTCTCAAGTACCACCTCACCGAACGCGGCCGCGAGTGCATCAGCCACGCCATGGATGTTCATGGCGGCAAGGCGATCATCATGGGGCCGAACAACTACCTCGGTCGCAGTTGGAACGGTGCACCCATCTTCATCACCGTGGAAGGCGCGAACATTCTCTCGCGCAACCTGATGATCTTCGGCCAGGGCGCCATTCGCTGCCATCCGTTCGTGCTCAAGGAAATGGCCCTCGCCGGTCGTGAAGACAAGGATCAGGCACTTACCGAGTTCGATGGCCTGCTGCTCAAGCACATCGGTTTCGCCGTAAGCAACGCCGCCAGCACGCTGGTGCTGAACCTCGGCTTCGGACACCTGGAACATTCGCCGGGGGACAAGCTCAGTCAGGGTTATTTCCGCGCACTCAATCGTCAGGCCGCCGCGTTCGCCATGCTCGCAGACCTGAGCATGATGCTGTTGGGGGGTGAACTGAAACGTCGCGAACGTCTGTCGGCGCGTCTTGGGGATGTGCTCAGCAACATGTACCTCGCCTCCGCCGCGCTCAAGCGTTACCACGACCTCGATTCGCCGGAGCACATGGCGCCACTGTTTACCTGGGCCATGGAAGAAAGCCTTGGTCAGTCGGAACGTGCGCTGGATGAATTGCTGAGCAACTTTCCGAACAAGGTATTGGGCTGCCTGTTGAGGGTGATCGTGTTCCCGTTTGGCCGTCGCCACAAAGGGCCATCGGACAAACTCGGCGCCGAAGTCGCCGCGGTAATTGGCCGTGCCAAGGGCGATCCAACCCTCGAAGAACTGCTCGGCGGTTGCTACCGTCCGCAATCGGCGGACGACGCAGTGGGGGCCCTGCAACACGCCTGCAACCTGTTGAACGCGGCGCAGCCGTTGCAGAAAAAACTACACATGGCGCTGAAAAGCGGTCAAGTCAAACCGGCTGCCGGGGAACACGTCATCGAAGCAGCGCTGGAGGCTGGGGTGTTGCAGCCGGTGGAAGCGCAGACCTTGCGTGAAGCAGAAACCGCGCGCCGCAAGGTGATCGATGTCGATGATTTCGACAAAGATGAACTGGCGCTGGCCGACGGAAAGGTCCGCTGATCCTGTAAAAAGGGGCGCAGGAGCTTTATACTCCCGCGCCCGTTTTGCTCTTGAGGACTTATCTCGTGTCCAACGTCGTTGCCGATCATCTTGTCTTGCTCGACCACCTGCGCAGCATCCTGGTCGCCGTAGGTGAGGCCGAACAGGTTCCCGAAGAAAGCCATGCCTTGTTCCTGGAGCGCTTTGACGAACTGCGTGCCTTGTTGCCGGTCGACCCGATCGAAAGCCAATACCTGGGCCAGGACATTCTGTGCCAGGTAATCACCCGCTATCCGCAAATCGCCCACCTGGTTCCGCGCGACCTGCTGTGGTACTTCGCCGGTGACTGTCTGCATTACATGCCCGATGATGAAATCGATTTGTACCAGTCACTGGAAGAGCGTCGTTTCGAAGCCGAACAGAACGACGAGCCTTTCGACTGGAATCAGGAAAAACAGCTGCTGGCGATGTCGAACCAGGACAGCAAGCACTGATCACCGATCAGAAATGCAAAAGGCCCGCATGGTTATTCATGCGGGCCTTTTTTGTGCAGTAGCCGAAGACGCCTTCGCGGGCAAGCCTCGCTCCTACAAGTAAAGCGCAATCCCTGTAGGAGCGAGGCTTGCCCGCGAAGAGGACCTTCAGAGCAACCCATCACTCTCAGGCAACTCATACTCCGCCGCGACCTTACCCGCCTTCCCCGGCTTGCCCAACGTCGGCTCTTTCTCCAGGCACTCCACCAGATAATCGATAAACACCCGCAACTTCGGCGGCAAATACCGCGTCGGCGAATGCAACAACCAGGCGCCGCCATGGTAGGACGCGAGGAACGTCCAGTCCGGCAGCACTTGCACAATCAAACCCTGCTCCAACGCATAACGCGCCGTGAAGTACGGCAGACTGCCAATCCCGATGTGCTGCAACACCGCACCCAGTCGCACGCCCGTGTGATTCGCCGCATACCGCCCGCGTACACCGACCGTCACAGCCTTGGTGCCTTTCTTGAATTTCCAGCGTGCATCGCTCGGGGTTTCACCCAGGTAGATGCAGCTATGGTTGAGCAAGTCATGGGGATGCGTCGGCGTGCCATATTCCGCAAGGTACTGCGGTGTTGCGCAGAGCAAATGGTCGATGGTCAGCAACTGCCGCCCGACCAATCCAGCAGGTGGTCGATCGGTAATGCGAATCGCCAGATCAACGTTATCGTCGATCAGATCCACCTGCCGATCCTCAAGCAACAGCTCCACATCCACTTTGGGATAACGGCGCAGAAATTCCGGCATATGCGGGTGAATCACAAATCGGCCGACCGCCTTGGGCACACTGACCCGCACCAGCCCTTCCGCTTCATGGGTGAACTGCCCGCTGATTTCCATCACTGACTTGGCCGCACTGACCATTTCCTGGCAGCGCTTGAACACCTCTTCGCCGCCGTCGCTCAACCGCAGTTTACGTGTGGTTCGCTGCAGCAGACGCGTGGCCAGCGCTTTTTCCAGACGTGAAATGCTGCGACTCACCGCCGAGGGTGAGGAGCCCAATTGGCGAGCCGCTTCGGAAAAACTGCCGGTCTCGACAACCTTGACGAAGATCGCCATTTCACCCAGCAGTGGAAGTGGAAGATTTATGCTCACAGCGCAACAGTCCTTTGATGTTTGAACGGATTATCACGCAATTCCACGCTTCATATAATAAAAATAGAAACTTTAATGAGGACATGGAATATGACGCTTCGCCTCTTTTTCCATAGTGATGACCTCAAGGCCAATGTGGAAGTCCTGGATTGCACGCCCCAGGAGAACGAATTTGCAGTGGTGCTGCGCGCCACGTTGTTTCACCCCCAAGGTGGCGGTCAGCCTTGCGATACCGGCTGGATCGGCGAAAGCCAGGTGCTGCGCGTGGTGCAGGACCCGGACCGGATCATTCATTTCGTCGACCGCCCGGTGAAACCGGGCATGAGCCAGATTCGTATTGACGAGCAACGTCGCCAGTTCAATTCGCGTATGCATTCGGCCGGTCACCTGATCGGTCACTTTGTCCAGGCGCTGGGCTGGATGCCGATCAAGGCTCATCACTGGCCGGGCGAAGGACGCGTGCAATTCAAACCCGCGGAGTCGGCAAAAGAGGTGGATGCCGAGATCCTTCAGCACGGCATCGAGCAATGGGTTGCCCATGATCTGCCACGCCTGACGTCGATGCGCGAAGGCGCCCGGGAAATCGGTTTCGGTGAACTGCCCGCCTACGGCTGCGGCGGCACCCACGTACGTAGCCTGAAGGATTTGGGCACGGTCACGATCGCTTCCCTTTCACTGAAAAAGGGAACGCTGTCAGTCCACTACAGCGTGGATTGAACTTTCCGGCGATGCCGTCCCCGTCATCGCCTGACGCCCGGGGGAGCCCGCGTTCGCGGGCTCTGTTGACTATCTGATAGATGGACCTAAGACATGATGCTTGACGTCGAGCGTCTCGATGAGACGTGCATAAAAAAACTGGCCAACGAAGAAGTCCTCGCCATCCGCGTCAAAGGCCTGTTGCCCCGGCCGCTGGCGATTCAGATTGGCGACAAGATCCTCGCCCCGGGTTTCGAAGGCTATATCAATGCGCCGAGCATCGGCCGCATCGGCATGGCGTTTTATGAGGCGGAAAACCAGCCGCCGCTGATCGAGGATTATTTCGAGCATGCCTCGCGCAATATCGCGGAGTTGCGCAAACGTTGCGCGCCCTACTCGTCCCCGGTCGACACCCTGCGCTGCATGCTCGATGAGTCCTGGCCGGCGGGTGCGCATCTGGAAAACCTCTATGGTCGCAAGATGTATGTCGGGTTGTCCCGGGTCGTGAAACCGGGTGTGTGCTTCCTTGCCCACCACGACATTTTCGCCAAGGACGCCCCGGACAGTTACCAGGCCAGAAGCCTGGAAGCGCAGTTCGCTTGCAACGTTTACCTGAACATGCCCACCGAGGGCGGCGCGCTGCAGATGTGGGACCACGACATTTCTCCGGATCGATTCGACGAAATGCGTGGCGACAGCTACGGCATCGACCCGGCCCTGCTCGGGACTCCGACCCTGGAGATTCGTCCTGAGCCGGGTGATTTCATCATGTTCAATTCGCGCTGCATGCACTCGGTAACTCCGGGCGTAGCGGATCCGCGATTGAGCCTTTCGTTCTTTGTCGGCTATCGCGGCAATGCTTCACCCCTAACTTTTTGGAGTTGAGATGTTTTCGAATTACCTGGGCGAGTTCCTGGCGCTGGCGACCATTCACTTTCTGGCTGTGGTCGCACCGGGACCGGACTTCGCGGTGACCATCCGCCAAAGTGTGCGTTTCGGCCGACTGGTAGGGATTTGCACGGCGCTGGGCATTGGTGCGGGGATTTCCGTGCACGTGCTTTACACCCTGCTCGGGGTCGGGGCGCTGATGCACACGACACCTTGGTTGTTGACCGTGGCCAAGGTGGTGGGCGGCGCTTACATTTTGTACCTCGGTGTCAGCCTGTTGCGCAGTAAACCCAAGTCCGCGCTTGAAGGTGACAAGGTCGCGGAGGAGCCTGTCGTCGAGCAAACGCTGCTGAAGGCGTTCACCACCGGTTTTCTGACCAACGCGACCAACCCCAAGGCGACGCTGTTTTTCCTGGCGATTTTCACCACGATCATCAGCGCTACGACACCGATGAAGGTTCAGGCGCTGTATGGGGTGTGGATGTGTTTTGTGAACGCGCTGTGGTTCGTGATCGTCGCGCTGTTCTTTTCCAGTGCTCGGGTGCGATTGCTGTTCATGCGCATGGGGCATTGGTTCGAACGCACCATGGGGGTGATTCTGATTCTGTTCGCCGGGCGCCTGATTCTGTCGATGTAAAACCTGCGCCCATGCAAAAGGCCCGTTCAGTCAGACTGACGGGCCTTTTTCGTTTCTGCGCCGCTTTTGCATTTCTGTGCGACAGATCCCACTTCAGGACTCCCGTAACACTCGGTTACAGTGTTAGGTTGGAAACGTTTCTGTCTCATCAATCAGAAACTTCTCACAAACTGCCTGCAAAGGAATGCCCCCAGCAATGAATTTCTCACTCAAGCACCTGGCTGCGTCAACCCTGGTACTGGCCAGCCTTTCGTCATTCACCCTGTCAGCGCAGGCCAACATCACCCCGCAACAGAGCGCGACCATCCTCAAGACTTTCAGCGACGCATCGGTCACGGATTTCAGGCAGTTCCTGGGAGGCCTCGCCAAGAGCGACCTCGGAAAAACCGACGACCTCGGCCCGGCCATCAGCGCCTTCCTCGACAACAAGCCCCTTACGCCAGAACAACAGAACGAAATCCATCGCCTGCTTGGCCTCTATGCACGGGTGAAATACGGCGCCGCTGCCACCGAGACCTTGCGCGAACTGGTGGCCATCCCGACCTTCCGCGTCGACGGCGTTGACCAGCACGACAATCCCGAATTCATCAAGATCGCTGACAAGATCAAGGGCCTGGCCCAAGCCTTCAACCTGAATTTCCGCAACATCGACAATCGCGTCTATGAAATCACCCTTGAGGGCAGCAGCGATGAAGTCGTGGGTATTCACGCCCATGCCGACGTAGTGCCCGTAACGCCGGAAAACTGGGTTCTGAAAGACGGCACCAAACTCGATCCGTTCAAAGTCACCCTGATCGGCGATCGCATGTATGGCCGGGGCACTGAGGATGACAAGAACGGCATCGTGGTAGCGCTTTATGCCATGAAGATCATCAAGGAAGAGAAGCTGCCGCTGGCGCGCAATTTCAAGCTGCTGGTCGACACCACTGAGGAAACCACCGGCGACGCCATTCCTTATTACTTCGAACACAACCCGACACCTAACTACAACCTGGCACTGGATGGCGGCTACCCGGTGGTGATTGCCGAGAAAGGTTACGGCACCGTGATGGCGAATTTCCCCAAGCGTAAAGCCGAGGGCAAAGGCGCGGAAATCATCTCGATGACTGGCGGCCTGGCCACCAATCAGATCCCGTCGGCTTCCGTCGTCACTCTGTTGAGTGAGAACCCTGCCGAATTGGCCGCCAGTTTGCAGAAGGCTGGCGCCGATTATGCCAAGCGCAATGGCGGCAACTTCGACGTAACCGCCAAGGTCGATGGCAAGGACGTCAAACTGACGATCACCGGCGTTTCCGCCCACTCCTCCGAGCCCGAGTCCGGCGTCAACCCGGTAGCCCGGACGCTCGACTTCATCCACAGCCAGGATGGCAAGGTCGCGCTCAAGCACAACCACTTCACCGATGCTGCCCGCTACGCTGCGGACAACTGGGGGCTGGATTACCTGGGTGGCAAATTGGCAGTCGGTTTTTCTGATGACTTCATGGGGCCGCTGACCACTTCCCTGACCTACGTCGCCATGGATGACAAAGCCTTCAAGCTCGCGGTCAACTTGCGCGTGCCGAAGGGCAGATCCCCTGAAGTGCTCAAGGCACAAATCGCCGAAAAACTTGGCACCTGGAGCAAGAAGACCCACGTAGCGGTGGCCTTCGACTACTCGATCGCCGAACCGATGTACCGCAACCCTGAGGGTGAATGGGTCAAGGCCTTGCTCGCCGTGGCCAGCGAAAACCTGGGCATGGAACACAAGTACGGCACCTCCGCTGGCGCCACCTCAGTCCATGAACTGCCCAACGGCGTGCAATTCGGCCTGGCTCGGCCCGAGGTCAAGTACACAGGGCACACCGACAACGAGTTCAAGACCGTCGACCAGTTCCTGCTGGACCTGCAGATCGTGACGGAAATGATGGGGCGCATCGGGCAGTTGCCGAAGCTCTGATCGCTTTATCGGACCCGCTGTTGTAGCGGGTCCGACGCGTTGATCGCCTTGATTCCTACACAAACAAATAAAGGACCTTGAGGTCCTTTTTTATGAATGACGCACCAACAAAAACGCCGCTCATCACTGAGCGGCGTTTTCGTTAAATATGGAGCGGGAAACGAGACTCGAACTCGCGACCCCGACCTTGGCAAGGTCGTGCTCTACCAACTGAGCTATTCCCGCAAATGGCGTCCCCTAGGGGACTCGAACCCCTGTTACCGCCGTGAAAGGGCGGTGTCCTAGGCCACTAGACGAAGGGGACACGCTAACTGAAACACATGGTGTGTATTTCAGTGCCCAAATCCGCATCCGGAGATGTCGGCTCTGGCTTCACTCAACGCTGCCCGAAAGCAACGCTGCTTAAAATTGGAGCGGGAAACGAGACTCGAACTCGCGACCCCGACCTTGGCAAGGTCGTGCTCTACCAACTGAGCTATTCCCGCATATGGCGTCCCCTAGGGGACTCGAACCCCTGTTACCGCCGTGAAAGGGCGGTGTCCTAGGCCACTAGACGAAGGGGACACACGTACAACATTCACTCCTTACCGCGTTTCGCTGTGTGCTTTACGCTGTAAGTGGCGCGCATTCTATGGATGGATTGAGGGGTCGTCAACCCCCAGATATAAATTTATTTAAATCAATGACTTCGCCCCGCTTTCAGGCGTGATTCAGGCTTTTGCGCCTCCTGACCTCTGGCGACTATATTCTGGCAACCACCAAGACGTTATAGTCCGCCGCTCTAGATGATGGCAATGTGATTCACGGTGGCCAGCATTTATATAAGTAGAACGACGGCCGATGTAAAGACAGCCACAACCGATTCAACTCGTCGAGCGGCCCTATGCGCCCAAATGCCAAGCCACTACACTCGATCGCGAACCCTATAAAGAGGTCTTACCGGTGACACCACTCATGATCACCCTGCTAGTCGTAGCCGGGATCGCACTATTGATCGCCATTGGCTACATGAACCATGTGGTGGAAAACAATAAGCTGGAAAGGGTCCGTACCAAGGTTGAACTCAATGATCGCCTGCGTCGCTGCGGCGAAATCACCGAGACCTTCCCCGGTCAGCTGATGACACCTGGGCTGAAGCTGCTGTTGACCCGCCTGGAGCTCAACGTCTGTCAGCGTTTGCTCAACCTGGAAAAAACCAGTTCCAACCTCAGGACGCGGATTACCGAACTGGAAGCGTTGGCCGCTCAAGGTGAATCGATCCCGGTCAACAACCCGCCGGCACCGATCCAGACCGAAGCCAAGGCCAAGGACGTGCGTTTCCTGCTCGAAGCCCTGCACGGCCAAATCACCCGTGCCGCACAGGACGGCTACCTGCCGACCAACGAAGCCAAGCGCTGGATCCGCGAAGTGCGCCACATTCTGGTCCTGCTGCACATCGAGTTCTTCAACAACCTCGGTCAGCACTGCCTGCAACAAAACCAGCCAGGCCAGGCCCGCCTCGCTTTCGAACGCGGTGTGCAATACCTGCGAAAACAACAGGAACCCCAGGTCTACGCCGAACAACTCGAATACCTGGAAAAACTCTTGGCGCGCGCCAACGCCATGGTGATGGACAACATCGCAGCGGTTGAAAGCGAAGCGAATCAACTGAACGTAGGCCTCAAAGACGTCGAGGCGGATGCGGACTGGAAGAAGAAAGTGATTTACGACTGATCAGAAGAATTAAAGAAGCCACCGGAACAGGTGGCTTTTTTTGGATTGGATTTGGTGGGTGAGTACAACCGGGAAAGATAGGTCGAGTGAAAGGCCGCCTTCGCAGGCCAGCTCCCACAGGTTTTGGTGTACATCTGCAAGTGATTGGCCGGCTGTCAGGCCGCCATCGCGGGCAAGCCTCGCTCCTACAATTGGATCGGCGTACATCCGCTTCTCACCACTCAATAGGCCGAGCGTTAGCTCGCCTGCTTTTGATCTTGATCTACCCGCCCCTTTCGGTAGGCTGAGTGGAGGTGTTCATCCAGGGAGTGGCGCGCAGCGCCGTTCGATGCAGTCGAACACGCTGCATGTAGGTCGCCGCGAAGCAGACCGGAGGGCAGTGTCCCCGGATGGATACCGGAGCGAAGGTACGCCGAGCCCAGGCGAGGGGCCGGACGCTTGGGGCGAGCCTTTTGGGGTACTTTTTTGGCGCTTGAAAAATCGGCATAGGAGGCGGCCATCTGGCCGCGCCCCTGCCACACCACCCGGCATGCGGGTCCGCACCGGGCGGTTCGAGAAGTTGAGGTCAGCAGAGTCGAGGCAGACCCAGCCGGTCGAACCACGCC
>NZ_SISB01000047.1 GCF_004310295.1 Pseudomonas sp. BGI-2
TGCTCTTCGAACACCTGATCGACCCACTCAGCTGTAACAGCCTGCTCCAACACCAATTTGGCCATGACACTGGCCGGTGCTTTTTTCTCGAACCGCGCTAAAACCTCTTCCCACATCGTCTCGTCGCCCTGACTGGAGTTTTGGGAGATTCTAAACGAAGACCTTGAAAGGGCTGGGTCTTACGGCGAATCGCTAAAGACCGGAATACGCCCGTTCAATGAAGGCCGGTACTTCCAGGCCAATCGATCCAGCGCAGGTTGATGCACCAGAATCTCGCTCAACGTGGCGCTGGCAATCCCCAGCGCCAGCATTTGCCCCGGGCATTGATGCCGCCCCGCACCAAACGTAAAACTGCGCCGATGCGGGCGATCCAGAATAAAGGCGTCGGGACTGTCATTGAGTTGCGGGTCCCGATTGGCCGAAGCCAGCAGCACCAGAATCACATCGCCTGAATTGAGTTTCACACCCTCGATTTCGCACAGTGCCGCGACAAACCGGCGGGTGTTCTGCACCGGTGGGTCAAAGCGCTGAATTTCAGCGATCAAGTGGTCAACGCGCGTCGAATCGCGCAGTAACGACGGGTTTTGAATCAACGCCACTATCGCGTTGCCAATCAACCCGGCGGTGGCTTCATACGTCTGGGAGAACAGTCCAATCAGATTGGCAATCAGCGTTTCAGCTTCACCCGCGAACCGCGTCCGAATTCCGGCGAACAGTGCGCTTCTGTTGTCCGGATCATCCAGTAGCTCAACGAAATAACCCCTCAACTGTTCCGCCGCGGCATGGGAAGCCTTCAGTTGTACCTGATCACTCAGCGGCGCCAGGCACGCGATGAAATCCGCCATCAGCTCGCTGATCGCCCGACCCTGAGCCGGCGAGAACCCCAGCAACGCCGCCACCACACAGACCGGCCCGCGAAACATGGCGTTGTACAACCCATCGGCATCCGGCGTGATCAGCCGCGCGCTTACCAACGCGTTGATCTCGTTCTCATCAATCAGCGCCAGACCCGGCTGAATCGCCGACCTCGGGCAACGCTGACGTTCACCCTCATTCATCCGCATCAATTGGCCAAATACCTTGCCGGCCATGCCGTCGGCAATCGCCTTGGGCACCGGCTCAGCGGCGGGGCGGACGTGACAATCCGGATGCGCCAGCACCGCCGCAACGGATCGGGCGCTACTTGCCACCCACAGTTTCAATCCTTGGTGAAACACCAGCCCACCTTCGGCGCGCAGCCGAGCGTAATAGGGATAGGGATCGGCATGAGTCGCAGCGATGATCGGGTCCATGGGTCGCAGCCTTGTTCGTGGTGGGGAAAGTGTTGCTACTATCTCCAGTTCGAAAGGGCCTTGATTCGTCCGGGAGCGAAATATGAACGTTGAACAACACGACATCGGTGTCTCTCAAGTGGCCGCGGCCATCGCGGAACCGGCCCGGACGAAAATCCTCTGTTCGTTGATGGACGGCCACGCCCGCACCAGCACAGAGCTCGCGGCGATTGCCGAAGTCAGCGCCTCCACCGCCAGCGCGCACCTCGCCAAGCTCAAGGACCTGGCGCTGCTGCGTTTGCATGTGCAGGGCCGCCATCGCTATTACAGCCTCGCGGACAAGCGCGTGGCCCAGGCGCTGGAAGCGCTGATGGTGATCGGCCAGAACAGCGCGCCGACCTTCGATTCGCGAACACCGGATCGCCTGCAATTCGCCCGCACCTGCTACGACCACATGGCTGGTACGCTGGCGGTGTTGCTGCATGACCGGATGCTGGAAAAAGGCTGGTTGCTGGAAACCGACGAGCAGGTTTATCGCCTGAGTGACAGCGGTGAGGCGTTGATGGAAGGATTGGGCATCGAAGTCAACGACCTGAACACCTTGCGCCGCCGCTTTGCTTGCCCGTGCCTGGACTCGAGCATGCGTCGGCCACATTTGGGTGGTTCGCTGGGGGCGGCGTTGTTGCAAGCGGCGATCAAGCGCAAATGGGTGACCCAGGATCTGGACAGCCGGGCGCTGGCGTTGACGGGGTTGGGGCGCAAGGAGTTTCGCGTACGGTTCGACCTGACGCTGCCAGGCGTACAGCCCGTCCGGGCACAGCGCCAACCTCTGCCAGTGCATGATGTGATCTGACCCGACCAAGGGTTCTTTGATGGCTTGTGCGTTGGAGGTCGACCCTATACTGTATATGCACACAGTATCAGGCGTGCCCCATGGAACTCATCGACAAGCTCAGCATTCTCGCCGACGCCGCCAAATACGACGCGTCTTGCGCAAGCAGTGGAGCGCCGAAGCGTAGTTCCGAGGGCAAGAGCGGCCTGGGCTCGACCGACGGCATGGGTATTTGTCACAGCTACACGCCCGACGGGCGCTGCGTTTCTTTGCTGAAGGTGCTGCTGACCAACTTCTGTCTTTACGACTGCCAGTATTGCGTCAACCGACGCTCCAGCGATGTGCCACGCGCACGCTTCACGCCGGAAGAAGTGGTGACGTTGACCATGGATTTCTACCGACGCAACTGCGTCAGCGGTCTGTTTCTCAGTTCCGGGATCATTCGCTCGGCGGACTACACCATGGAGCAGCTGATCCGCGTGGCCAAGTTGCTGCGCGAAGACCACGAGTTCCGCGGTTACATCCACCTCAAGACCATTCCCGAAGCTGATCCTGCGCTGATTGAAGAGGCGGGGCGCTATGCCGATCGCTTGAGCGTGAATATTGAACTGCCCACCGACGCCAGCCTGCAAACCCTGGCCCCGGAGAAACAGCTGGGCTCGATCAAACAAGCGATGAAAACCATCTACACCGGCGTGCAAACCGTACTCAACGAACCGCGCGCGCCGAAATTTGCCCCGGCCGGGCAGAGCACGCAAATGATCGTCGGCGCCGATGACACCGATGACAGCACCATTCTCCACAGTGCCCAGGCGCTGTATGGCAACTTCAGTTTGCGCCGGGTCTATTACTCGGCGTTCAGCCCGATCCCCAACAGTCCGAAAAGCGTGCCACTGGCCGCGCCACCGCTGATGCGCGAACACCGCTTGTATCAGGCGGACTTCCTGTTGCGCAGCTATGGCTTCACCGCTGGCGAACTGTTCAAGGGCCCTGGGCATCTGGCGCTCGACATCGACCCGAAGCTGGCGTGGGCGCTGGAGAACCGCGAGGTGTTCCCGCTGGACCTCAATCGCGCCGATGCAGCGTTGATCGCGCGCATTCCCGGTATCGGCCTGCGCACCACCGAGCGGCTGGTGGAGTTGCGCCGTCAACGACGCATTCGCTACGAAGACCTGGCGCGAATGCGCTGCGTGCTGGCCAAGGCCAAGCCGTTCTTCATCACCAGCGACTACCACCCGCAGCAGGCCGAGGTCACCAGCCACTTGCTTTATCAGCAATTGCGCGACCGGCCGCAGCCGCAACAAATGGGGTTATGGGGATGATCAGTCTGGATTGCGACGACCTGTTTGACACTTGGCGCCTGCAGGCTCGCTGGCTGCTCAGTCATGAGGTGGACCCGAGCCGCGTGAGTTGGGCCAGTGAAGGCGTGCCCGATCTGTTCGCCAGTGACGATGCACCACCCTCAACCCAGGGCCCGTTTCAGGCGCGGATACCGCGAACGCTGCTGGACACCCTTGAGCGCGCCGCCCGTTACCGGGGTGATCAACGCTGGAGTCTGTTGTACGAAGTGCTGTGGCGGGTCAGTCATGGTGACCACACCGCGATGCTGGCCGGTGACAAGCTTGGCAGTGAATTTCATAGAAGAATCAAACAGGTACAGCGAGAAGCTCATCATTTACATGCATTTGTACGTTTTGTCGCGATGCCTGAAGGTGAGGGGCCGCAGTACGTCGCCTGGCACGAACCGGCCCACGACATCCTGCACAGTGCCAGTGAGCACTTTGTAGGGCGCATGGGCCGGCATCGCTGGTTGATCGCGACGCCCAGGGACGGGGTTTACTACGATGGTGAGCAGTTGATCCACCAGCGGCAGTGCCCGATTGAATGGCAGCAACTGGCACAAAACGTCGACGACCCGCACAGCGACATGTGGTTGACCTATTACAGCCACATCTTCAACCCGGCGCGCTTGAACCCGAAAGTCATGCAGGGGCACTTGCCGGCGCGGTTCTGGAAAAACCTGCCTGAAGGCGCGCTGATTCCGGGGCTGATCACCCAGGCACGCACCGGTAAGCAACGGGATGGTCAGGCGAGTGGAATCAAAGGCCGGGGTGGTAAGCGTATTGCGCAGGCAGACGCCGATCATCGCTCATAAAAAAGCCCCCCATCGCTAATGCGATGGAGGGCTTTGATGCAGCAGGGGTCAGATCAAACCTTAACAATCCAGCCCGCGGGTGCTTCGATGTCGCCAGTCTGTACACCGGTCAGCTCTTTGTAGAGCTTCTGGGTGACCGGGCCGACTTCGGTTTCGCTGTGGAACACGTGCAAGTGGTCGTTGTAGCTGATGCCGCCGATCGGAGTGATCACGGCAGCAGTACCGCAAGCGCCGGCTTCTTTGAAGTCGGACAGCTTGTCGATGAACACATCACCTTCAACCACTTCCAGGCCCAGACGCGATTTGGCCAGTTCAATCAACGACAGACGGGTGATGCCCGGCAGTACCGACGGCGAGTTCGGCGTGATGAACTTGTTGTCGTGGGTGATCCCGAAGAAGTTGGCCGAACCGACTTCTTCGATTTTGGTGTGGGTCATCGGGTCAAGGTAGATGCAGTCGGCGTAATGCGCCTTCTTAGCCTGGGAACCTGGCATCAGGCTGGCCGCGTAGTTGCCACCGACCTTGGCCGCACCGGTGCCTTGTGGGGCGGCGCGGTCGTAGCTGGAGATCAGGAAGTTATGCGGGGTCAGGCCGCCCTTGAAGTAGGCGCCGACCGGAATGCAGAAAATCGAGAAGATAAACTCGGGCGCAGTACGCACGCCGATGTTGTCACCCACGCCGATCACGAACGGACGCAGGTACAGCGCGCCGCCAGTGCCGTAAGGCGGGATGAAACGCTCGTTGGCACGAACCACTTCTTTGCAGGCTTCGATGAACTGCTCGGTTTCCACGAACGGCATTAGGAGGCGTGCGCAGCTGCGTTGCATGCGCAGGGCGTTCTGATCGGGGCGGAACAGATTGATCGAACCGTCCTTGCAACGATAGGCCTTCATGCCTTCGAAGCATTGCTGACCATAGTGAAGGGCAGTGGAGCCTTCGCTGATGTGCAGCACGTTGTCTTCGGTCAGGGTGCCTTTGTCCCACTCGCCATTACGCCAGTACGAGAGATAGCGCTTGTCTGTCTTGATGTAATCAAAACCCAGCTTGTCCCAATTGATGCTTTCGTTACCCATGACACCCTCTATCACTTAACAACCGCCGAAACGGTTCAAGGCTTCTGACGTTTTTCTGGATGGGGACAACAATACTTCATTCCGGGCCCAATTCGCAGCCCGGACTATCGGCTGATTGGCATATAAATGATGTCGCCCTTGAGAATTCGCGAGCAAGCCCGCCCCCACAATGGATCGTTGTCGTACACAAAACCAATGTGGGAGCGGGCTTGCTCGCGAAGGGGCCATCAACTACGCCATCAATTTCCCTGAATTACAGATGCAGCGCATGCCCCAACGCCCGCAACGCGGCTTCCTGCACCGCCTCGCCAAGCGTCGGATGCGCATGAATCGTGCCGGCAATGTCTTCCAGCCGCGCACCCATTTCCAGGCTCTGGCCGAACGCGGTCGACAGCTCCGAAACGCCCACGCCCACCGCTTGCCAGCCGACAATCACATGATTGTCACGCCGTGCCACGACGCGCACGAAGCCGCTTTTGGATTCCAGCGTCATCGCCCTGCCATTGGCCGCGAACGGGAAGCTGGAAACGATGCAGTCCAGGCCCGCAGCCTTGGCGTCGTCCGGGGTCTGGCCGACGACCACCAGTTCCGGGTCGGTAAAGCACACGGCTGCAATGGCGGTCGGGTTGAACTCGCGGGACTTGCCGCTGATCAGTTCGGCAACCATCTCGCCCTGAGCCATGGCCCGGTGCGCGAGCATCGGTTCGCCGCTCAGGTCGCCGATGGCGTACACATTGCGCATGCTGGTCTGGCAGCGGTTGTCGATCTTGATCGCCGAACCGTTCATGTCCAGATTCAGTGCTTCAAGATTCCAGCCCTGGGTGTTTGGTTTGCGACCGACGGCCACCAATACCTTATCCGTTTCCAGGTTCAGGGTATCGCCACCCGGCTCAAGAACTTGCAGTGTATTGCTAGCAGAATCAAAGCCTTGGACGCTATGCTTCAAGTAAAGCTTCACGCCAAGTTTTTTCAGTTCGTCGTGTACCGGCTGGGTCAGTTCGGCATCGTAGGCCGGCAGAATGCGCTCCTGCGCCTCGACCACGCTCACGTCAGCGCCCAGTTTGCGATAGGCAATCCCTAGCTCCAGACCGATGTAACCGCCACCGACCACGACCAGCCGTTTTGGCACGGACGTCGGCGCCAAGGCTTCGGTGGAGGAGATGATCGGCCCGCCAATCGGCAGCATCGGCAGGTTTACGCTTTTCGAACCGGTCGCCAGCACCAGGTGCTCGCACTGGATCCGCGTGTCGCCCACGTCAACGGTTTTGCCGTCGATCACTTTGGCCCAGCCTTGAATGACCTGGACTTTGTTCTTTTTCAGCAGGGCCGCGACGCCGGTGGTCAGGCGATCGACGATGCCATCCTTCCATTCGACGCTCTTGCTGATGTCGAGGGTCGGTGCCGAAACGCTGATGCCCAGCGCCGAATGCTGGCTGTGATGCTGCGTCTGGTGGAACTGTTCAGCGACGTGAATCAACGCCTTCGACGGAATGCAGCCGATGTTCAGGCAGGTACCGCCCAGTGATTCGCCTTCCACCAGAATGGTCGAGATGCCCAGCTGGCCGGCACGGATCGCCGTCACATAACCGCCAGGGCCGCCACCGATGATCAGCAGCGTGGTGTTCAAGGTTTGCATGCATGCTCCTCTAAAATCAGTCCACGAACAGGGTGGCGGGTTGTTCGAGCAGACCACGAACGGCCTGGATGAATTGCGCCGCGTCCATGCCATCGACCACGCGGTGATCGAAGGAGCTGGAGAGGTTCATCATCTTGCGAATCACGATCTGGCCTTTGACGACCATCGGGCGTTCGACGATTTTGTTGACGCCGACGATCGCCACTTCCGGCAGGTTCAGCACCGGCGTGCTGACGATACCGCCCAACGCGCCGAGGCTGGTCAGGGTGATGCTCGAGCCGGACAGTTCATCGCGGCTGGCCTTGCCATTGCGTGCGGCGGTGGCCAAACGGGAGATTTCCTGAGCGTTGTCCCACAAGCTGCGGGCTTCGGCGTGACGCACCACCGGCACCATCAAGCCGACGTCGGCTTGCGTAGCGATGCCCACGTGGACAGCACCTAGGCGAGTGATGACCTGCGCTTCGTCGTCGTAACGGGCGTTGATCTGCGGGAAGTCGCGCAGGGCGACGACCAGGGCGCGGACCAGAAATGGCAGCAAAGTCAGCTTGCCACGGGTCGCACCGTGTTTTTCGTTCAGGTGCGCGCGCAGTTCTTCCACGGCGGTCACGTCGATTTCTTCGACATAACTGAAGTGAGCGGCGCGCTGCGTGGCGTCCTGCATGCGCTGAGCGATCTTGCGGCGCAAGCCGATGACCGGGATTTGTTCTTCGTCGTTACGCTGGGCGTAAGCGGCGGCCACGGTCGATTGCGGTTGCTGACCCTGAGCCAGATAAGCGTCGAGGTCTTCGTGCAGCACGCGACCCGCAGGGCCGGTGCCACGGACCAGACGCAACTGGATGCCGAGGTCCAGCGCATGTTTGCGCACGGCCGGGGAGGCCAGCGGGCGTTCGTCGGCTTCGCGAGCGACCATCGGGCCTTGGCAAACGGCGGCTCGTGGCGCTGCGGCCGCGACCGGTTTGCTTGCCACCACGGCTTCAGCTTTCGGCGCTGCAACCGGCGCTTCTTTAACAGGTGCAGGCTGGGCCGACTCTTTAACGTTGCCCGCGCCTTCGACTTCGATGCTGATCAGGATGCTGCCAACTGCCATGACCTCGCCCGGCACACCGCCCAGCGCAATCACCTTGCCGTGCACTGGCGAAGGGATGTCGACCATCGCCTTGTCGGTCATCACATCGGCCAGCACTTGATCTTCGACGACCATGTCGCCGACCTTGACGTGCCACACCGACAATTCAACTTCTGCAATGCCTTCACCAATGTCCGGCATCTTAATGATGTGCGTGCCCATTCAGACCTCCATGACCCGTTTCAAAGCCGCGCCCACTCGGGACGGACCAGGGAAATACGCCCACTCTTGCGCGTGCGGGTAGGGAGTGTCCCAACCGGTGACGCGTTCGATCGGCGCTTCCAGGTGATGGAAGCAATGCTCTTGCACCAGGGCGACCAGTTCGGCGCCGAAGCCACAAGTACGGGTCGCTTCGTGAACGATCACGCAGCGGCCGGTTTTCTTCACCGACTTGACGATGGTGTCCAGGTCCAGCGGCCACAGGCTGCGCAGGTCGATGACTTCAGCGTCGATCCCGGTTTCTTCCGCGGCAACTAGCGAGACGTAAACGGTGGTGCCGTAGGTCAGGATGGTCACTTCTTTGCCCGGACGGGCGATGGCGGCAACGTCCAGCGGCACGGTGTAGTAGCCATCCGGGACTTGTGCAGCCGGGTGTTTCGACCACGGGGTTACCGGACGGTCGTGGTGGCCATCGAACGGGCCGTTGTACAGGCGTTTTGGCTCAAGGAAGATCACCGGGTCATCGTTTTCGATGGAGGCGATCAGCAGGCCTTTGGCGTCGTAAGGGTTGGACGGCATGACCGTGCGCAAGCCGCAGACCTGGGTGAACATCGCTTCGATACTTTGGCTGTGGGTCTGGCCGCCGTAGATGCCGCCGCCGCAAGGCATGCGCAGGGTCATCGGTGCGGTGAACTCGCCGGCCGAGCGATAACGCAGGCGCGCGGCTTCGGAAATGATCTGGTCCGACGCCGGGTACACGTAATCGGCGAACTGAATCTCGGCCACTGGTCGCAGACCATAGGCACCCATGCCCACGGCGACGCCGACGATGCCGCTTTCGGAGATCGGCGCATCGAACACCCGGGAGGTGCCGTACTTGTTCTGCAGGCCTTCGGTGCAGCGAAACACGCCGCCGAAGTAGCCGACGTCCTGGCCAAACACCACGACGTTGTTGTCACGCTCAAGCATCACATCCATGGCCGAGCGCAGGGCCTGGATCATGGTCATGGTGGTCGTGGTCATGGCGGTTTCCGGCTGAATATTGTTGTTGTGATCGTTCATGTCAGATCCCCAACTCTTGACGCTGGCGCTTCAAGTGCTCCGGCATCTCTTTATAGACGTCTTCGAACATGGTCGCGGCGCTCGGAATCTGGCCACCGGCGAGGGTGCCGTACTGCTCGGCTTCTTTCTGCGCGGCAATCACTTCGGCTTCCAGTTCGGCGCTGACGGCAACGTGTTCTTCTTCGGACCACTGACCGATTTTGATTAGGTGCTGCTTCAGGCGCGCAATCGGGTCGCCCAACGGGAAGTAGCTCCAGTCGTCGGCCGGACGGTATTTGGACGGATCATCGGAAGTGGAGTGCGGGCCGGCGCGGTAGGTAACCCATTCGATCATGGTCGGGCCGAGGTTGCGGCGGGCGCGTTCAGCAGCCCAGGCAGAGGCGGCGTAAACCGCGACGAAATCGTTGCCGTCGACCCGAAGGGAGGCAATGCCGCAACCGACGCCACGACCGGCGAACGTAGTGGCTTCACCACCGGCAATCGCCTGGAACGTCGAGATCGCCCACTGGTTGTTGACCACGTTGAGGATCACTGGCGCACGGTAGACGTGAGCGAAGGTGAGGGCGGTATGGAAGTCGGATTCAGCGGTGGCGCCGTCGCCGATCCACGCCGAGGCGATTTTGGTGTCGCCCTTGATCGCCGACGCCATGCCCCAGCCCACTCCCTGTACGAATTGGGTGGCGAGGTTGCCGGAAATAGTGAAGAAGCCGAAGTCTTTGACCGAGTACATGATCGGCAGTTGACGGCCCTTGAGCGGATCGCGCTCGTTGGACAGCAGTTGGCAGATCAGGTCCACCAGCGGCACTTCCCGCGCCATCAGAATGCTTTGCTGGCGGTAAGTCGGGAAGCACATGTCATCGACGTTCAGCGCCAGGGCCTGGCCGCTGCCGATGGCTTCTTCGCCAAGGCTCTGCATGTAGAACGACATTTTTTTCTGACGCTGGGCGACCACCATGCGGTTGTCGTAGATCCGCGTCTTGAGCATGGCGCGCATGCCTTGACGCAGGATCTCGGCCGGTACGCCTTCAGCCCATGGACCGAGGGCGTTGCCCTGGTCGTCGAGCACGCGGATCAGGCCTTTGGCCAAGTCGGCGGTGTCGGCCGGTTCAACGTCGATTGGGGGTTTGCGCACCGTGCCGGCGTCGGTCAGACGCAGGTAGGAAAAGTCGGTTTTGCAGCCAGGACGGCCCGATGGTTCGGGAACGTGCAGTTGCAGCGGTTCGTACGCTTGGTTCATGGCTTCTACGCTCGATCTTGTGAATTTCTTGTAGTGAGCTGACCGTCATTCCACGTGTTATGGAAATCTTGTCCTACAAACATCATAGGCCCGGCGCAGAAGAAAATTTATCTCTGTTTCATTGCACTGGAGATCATTTGAGGATAAAAAATCTGCATAAACATAAAAAACAGGTGGTTTTTTCTCATGCGCAAACTGGACCGTACCGATATCGGCATTTTGAACAGCCTTCAGGAGAACGCGCGCATCACCAACGCTGACCTCGCACGCTCGGTCAACCTGTCGCCGACGCCATGCTTCAACCGGGTCAAGGCGATGGAGGAATTGGGGCTGATTCGCGAGCAAGTGACGCTGCTGGACGCCGACCTGCTGGGGCTGCATGTGAATGTGTTCATTCATGTGAGCCTGGAGAAACAAGTGGAAGAGGCGCTGCAGCATTTCGAGGAAGCGATTTCGGATCGCCCTGAAGTGATGGAGTGCTACTTGATGGCGGGGGACCCGGATTATCTGATCCGGGTGCTGGTGCCGACCATTCAGTCGCTGGAGCGCTTCATGATGGACTTCCTCACCAAAGTCCCCGGTGTCGCTAATATTCGATCGAGCTTTGCGCTCAAGCAGGTGCGGTATAAAACGGCGCTGCCGTTGCCGTCGGGTGGAATGATACTAACTAAGTAGTTTTATTTGGTTTTGTTTGTTGGCAAGTTTGCTCGTTTAAATGTGACGTTACAACAGTGTATTTGGCTGGAGCGTTATTTGCTTTATATTTGTCCCTCCTTAGTTAGGCGCATTGTGCAGTCAGGAGAGATAATATGAAGTATGAAGTGTTTGATAAGGCTGCGCGGGATAATGTTTTATTGGCCAGTGCACTCGATGTGCGCCTTGATGGTCTGGATGAGAATGGCAATTTAAAGGAGTCTATTCCTCCAGTATTTGGACCTTACTTTGAAGATGATTTTGAATTTAAATCCATCGACCCTGAGTCGCTTTTTGAGGCAGGGGCAGAATCGGTCGGTGACAGTGGCGAGGTAGAAATTGCCAGTGGTTGGTGTCCCAATGGCAGTGCAAGCGGTGGCGTCTGTAAACCGTTCAACAATAATCGTACGCACTGGATGAGTACTTATAACGGTGTGCGTAATTTGCCAGTCCACTTGGCAATCTTGCCGGGCACTCACAACTCGGCATTTGATAAACAGGCCCCCTACGCTCCGAGCAATGAAGTTTGTCAGGATGTTTCGCCTCATGTGCAATTAAATTCGGGTATTCGAGTTCTGGATATTCGCGTTCAATATTTTTTTGGGTACCCGGTGGGGGACCCTTTACGCTTTTCGATATTTCACAGTGGTACCAACGGGAGAACGGTTCAGCACGATATTATTCAAGGTGTAAAACACTATCAGTATGGTCAAGGGTGGGATCGAAGACGTGAGGTGATTATCCTCGATTTTCACGAATTCAAGAACTTCACTGCCGCCGTTCATGCTGAGTTTGTAGATCTTTTAAAAACCTCTTTTGGTGATTCGATTATTTCACCTACTTACAAAGAGTTGAGTATTTCGCAAATATGGGGGCTGCCGGGTTTTAAAAACGTAGTTATCGCTTACCACAATGACGCCCGTGACAGGAGCTTCTGGCCAGGCGTCAATCAACGCTGGATCGGCTCCAACACACCCTCGGATTCTGAGCTCAAGGCTTTTATTGATCGTGTCGGGGCAGAAAGTAAACCTGCGGGTGAACTCCGCTCCATTCAGGCCGCGCGCTACGCGTTGCCATTCTTTATACCCTCGGACATGTCGGGTCAACTGATGTCCTGGTTTGCAGCGGGCTCTGCCAGCCATCCGATCATGAAGCACTTCATCATCAACTGTGATTGGTCCTTACGTCATCGGCTCGTTGATAACATCATTTATTCCAACCAGTTTCGCGCCCGGGCTTTAGGTCTGCAGGATCTTGAGCATGTGCGCCCAGGTGATCCGGCGATTCAGGGCATGTCTCCAATCCGGCATGCGATGCTCAGCATCAACGATCAGCACTGGACACCAAGCGTGACGTTGCCGCCGATTCTGGATGACGAACCGCACAGGTTACTGGTGTGTTCGGATGCAAACGCTGAAATGGAGTTGGACTTGCAGGGCAGTGACGTTGCACTCAAGCACGTCACCCTGTTCAAAGGCGATGCCGTTGCGTTTGTTTGCCTTGACGGGTCCCGCCAGTGGGCATTGCAGGTTCAAGATTGCACGCCTAACGAACAGGGAAACAGGATTCCCGCCCCTGGCAATGGTGAAAAATTCATTCGATACACGATCTCTCATGGCAACTACGTACCGCTGGTGTCGCTGCCAACTATGGCAGAGGCAAATAGCGTGGTATTGGTCGTTTCCAATGCATTGCAGGAAACCAGAATCCGCCATGATCTGGGACCGGATGATATTGAACATGTCATACGGTCCGGAGAGACCTGTACGTTCATGTACAACGCCAAGGTCGGTAGTTGGAGCCTGGAGTCAGTGATGACGCACGTTACAACTGATTGATCGGAATCTTCAGATACGTCACGCCGTTTTCCTCGGGAGGCGGCAAATTCCCCGCCCGCACATTCACCTGAATCGCCGGCAGCAACAGCATCGGCATGCCCAACCCGGCATCCCGCTGGGTGCGCATGGCGACGAATGCCGCTTCATCCACGCCGTCATGGATATGGATGTTGCTTTTTCGCTGCTCGCCCACCGTGGTCATGCACCGGGATTCGCGGCCTTCGGGCGGGTAGTCGTGGCAGACGTAGAGCCGAACGCTGGCGGGGAAGGCCAGCAGTTTGTGAATCGAGGCGAACATCTGGTTGGCGTTGCCGCCAGGGAAGTCGCAACGGGCAGTGCCCACGTCCGGTATGAACAAGGTATCGCCCGCCAGGATCACATCACCGTCGATCAAATAAGCCATGTCCGCCGGCGTATGGCCGGGCACATGCAGGGCCGTGGCCTTGAGGTTGCCGATCATGAACGACTCGTCCGGGGCGAACAGATGGTCGAATTGCGAACCGTCGCTGCGAAATTCCGGCTCAAGGTTGAACAGGGTTTTGAACACGTCCTGAACCTTACTGATCGACTGGCCAATGGCGATTTTGCCACCCAGCTCCCGACGCAGATACGGAGCGGCAGACAGGTGATCGGCATGGGCGTGGGTTTCCAGCAGCCATTGCACGTGCAGCTGATGGTCGCGAACGAAGGCGATGATCTTGTCGGCTTGGGTGGTGGCGGTGCGCCCGGCGGCGGGGTCGTAGTCGAGGACCGGGTCGACGATGGCGCATTGACCGCCATTTCCTTCGTAGATCACGTAGCTGTAGGTCGACGAGGCAGGGTCTAAAAAAGCTTCAATCAAGGCAGGCATGGTGGCCGTTTTCTTTCAGGACAAGCCAAGAGGGTAGTTTCATTTTCCCTGCGCTGACCAGCCCTGCGTTAATTCATGAAGGAAAAAATCCGCACGGGCTCTATCCTGTCACTCATCGATACCGGGCGTTCCCGGCTTTTTTTCGCGGATCACGAGCGTTTTATGTTGTTGGCGAGTTTTTTTGGTGTGGTGATGGGCCTGGTCCTTGGATTGACCGGGGCCGGTGGCGGCATTCTTGCGGTGCCGGCCCTGGTGCTGGGGCTGGGTTTGACCATGACCCAGGCCGCGCCGGTGGCATTGTTCGCGGTGGGCAGTGCGGCGGCGGTCGGAGCCATTGATGGTTTGCGCCATGGCCTGGTGCGCTATCGCGCGGCGTTGCTGATCGCACTGCTGGGGGCGATTTTTTCACCGGTCGGGATCTACTTCGCCCATCAGTTGCCGGAAAAAATCCTGATGGTCCTGTTCAGCCTGCTGATGGTCATGGTGGCCTGGCGGATGCTGCGTCGTGAGCGCCAGGACGAAGGGCCGAGCGACCACGGCCACGCCAACTGGGGCCAGAAAAACTGCATGCTCGATCAGCAGACCGGGCGTTTTTCCTGGACCGCCAAATGCACCGCGACCCTGGCGGCACTGGGCGCGGTGACCGGTGTTGTTTCCGGGCTACTCGGGGTGGGTGGTGGCTTTCTGATCGTGCCTGCGTTCAAGCAACTGACCGATGTGCAGATGCGCGGCATCGTCGCCACTTCCTTGATGGTGATCAGTCTGATTTCCGCCGTCGGGGTGATCGGCGCATTTCATGCCGGGGTCAGGATTGACGCATTGGGTGGGGCGTTCATTGTCGCCAGCATCGTTGGCATGATCATCGGCCGACAGATTTGCGCCAGGGTGCCGGCGCGGGCACTGCAGGTTGGGTTCGCCAGTGTTTGTCTGATCGTCGCGGTGTACATGCTGGTTAGAGCCTGAGTTTGTCTTTGCCGAAATATCGGTTTCAGTTCACGATCATCGGGGGCAGGGCGCCCAGCAGGGAAACTGCCGCCACCGCGCCAATCCCCAACAACCATTCCACGATCACGCTGGTTTTCAGCGTCGCCGGGCGTTGTTCGCACGCCTTGATCCGCAACCGATTAAACAACGCCAACCCCAGCATCATGGCCACCAACACCACCTTGATCAGCAGAATCAACGCAAACCCGGACAGCAACGGCGTCGGCCATAACTGCCCGGTGAGCACGCGTACGTTGATCAACCCGGTCACCAGCAAACCGGCGACCAAGGCGTAACCGACGCCACTGAAACGCAGCAGTATTGCGCTGACTGCATGGCCCGTCGGTTGCCGCAGGATCATCACCAACAGCATCAACCCGCCGAGCCAAGCGCCGACGCAGGTCAGGTGAATGATTTGATTGAGGATCAGCAATTGACCTTGAAGGCCATCAAGCATGGCACCGTGACCAACCGGGGCAAGGGTTGCCAACAGCAGGCTCGCGAGGCCAATGCGCAGGGGCATGCTGGAGCGCAATGGGGTCAGCAGCAACGCCACCAACAGAACATTGAACAGCAGATGCCAGCGCCAGACCTGACCGAAAAACGTGTTGCCCACCACCAGCCGCAGGGTCGATGGATCGAGCGCCGCGTCCCAGGCCCCGGCCATGCTGACAGTGATCAGCAGCAACCAGCACACCCCACTGACCAGCGCCACCGCCGCAAGCAAGCGAGTCACTCGCGCCAGCGGCTGATCCAGCGCCGTGTCACGGCCTGAAAGCACAGGCCTGAACACCCAGGCCCCGAACAGCATCAGCACCACGGTGAAATGCAGAAAGCGGCACAGCACCATCGCGCTCGTCATGAATTACTGGCCAACCTTGAAGCTGTACGCACCTTCACTTTTGTGGGTATCGACCGACACCGCACGCCATTCGACTTTATATGCGCCGGCCGCCAGTGGTGCGGCTGGGGTGACGATCAGGGTGTTCTTGTCACTGCCTTCGGTGGCCAGGTTTTTCACCGGCACATCGGCACCGTCCTTGCTGATCGTGACCTTGGTGAACGTCGCTTCAACGCCTTCGGAAAACACCAAGCGCAGTTCCGTTGGCGCTGCCACGGTGCTGTCGGCGGCCGGGGTCTGGCTTTTCAGATGGGCATGGGCGAACACCGACGAGGCGGCGAGCAGCGAGCCAAGGAGGGCGGCGGTGGTCAGGGCTTTCTTGAGCAGCATCGTGAAGACCTCAGAGGCAAGTTCGAAGAGGCGCCAGTTTACCTGCGAGAACCTGGGTAAACGATGTTTCGTTTTCCCATGTCGCCGCGAGGTAGAGCGGATGCTAGTCTTGGCCAACGCTGTTGTCAGGGAGGCTTCATGGGCAATCACAAGATCGAGATTCGTCGCAGTAACGTCGAGAAGATTTTGCTGGGGGCCGAAAAGGTCTTCGCCGAAAAAGGCTTCGGCGGCACCGCCATGGCCGACATTGCCGCTGAAGTGCAACTGCCGCGCTCCAATCTGCATTACTACTTCAGCACCAAGACCGAGCTGTACAGCGCGGTGCTGTTCGATCTGCTGGAAGTCTGGAAGCAGGACGCGTTGTGCTTCGAGATGTTCGACGACCCGCGCGTGGTGCTCAGCAGCTACATCCGCGCCAAGATGAACCACTCCCGTAGCCGGCCTTATGGTTCGAAAGTCTGGGCCAACGAAATCATCCACGGCGCACCCACACTGGGCGTGGCGCTGGACGCGAGCCTGTATGACTGGGCCAAGATGAAAGAAGCAAAAATCCGTCAGTGGGTGGACGACAAACGCATCCTCCCGGTGGAGCCTTCAAGCTTGCTGTACATGATCTGGGCGTCGACCCAGCATTACGCGGATTTTGATCATCAGGTGAACATTTTGAATGATCATCAGCCGCTGTCGGACATGCAGTTCGAGCGGGCGGTGCAGACGGTGACGAGTGTGATTTTGCGGGGGATTGGGTTGGAGCCATGAGATTTTGCGGATGGCTACCGGCCCCTTCGCGAGCAAGCCTCGCTCCTACAGGGTTTGTGTCGAACCACCGTTCAATGATCGACACAACCCCTGTAGGAGCGAGGCTTGCCCGCGAAGGCGGCCTCAAAAACGACAACGATCAGCCTGAAGAAACCTATAACAAAACTGCCTGAGGAGATCATCATGAACGCTGCTGTAGACGTTCTGCAGTCCACCCATCAGCACATCAACCGCGACCGCTTGTGGCAGTCGCTCATGGACCTGGCCAAACTCGGCGCCACGGTCAAGGGTGGCGTCTGCCGTCTGGCCCTGACCGATCTGGACCGCCAGGCCCGGGACATCTTCGTCAACTGGTGCGAAGAGGCCGGTTGCACCGTCAGCATTGACGCCGTCGGCAACATCTTTGCCCGTCGCCCGGGCCGCAACCCGAACCTGCCTCCGGTGATGACCGGCAGCCACATCGACACCCAACCCACCGGCGGCAAATTCGACGGCTGCTTCGGTGTACTGGCCGGCGTCGAAGTACTGCGCACCCTCAACGACCTCGGCGTGGAAACCGAAGCGCCGCTGGAAGTGGTGGTCTGGACCAACGAAGAAGGCTCGCGCTTCGCCCCGTGCATGATGGGCTCTGGCGTGTTCGCGGAAAAATTCACCCTCGAAGAAACCCTGGCCAAGGTCGATGCCGAAGGCGTCACCGTTGGCGAAGCCCTCAATGCCATCGGCTACGCCGGCCCACGCAAGGTCAGCGGCCACGCCGTCGGTGCCTATTTCGAGGCGCACATCGAGCAAGGCCCGATCCTCGAAGACGAACACAAAACCATTGGCGTGGTAATGGGCGCCCTCGGCCAGAAATGGTTCGACCTGAAACTGCGCGGCGTCGAAGCCCACGCCGGCCCGACGCCGATGCACCTGCGCAAGGACGCCCTGGTCGGCGCCGCGGTGATCGTCGGTGCCGTCAACCGCGCCGCCCTCGGCCATCAACCTCACGCCTGCGGCACCGTGGGTTGCCTGCAAGCCTATCCCGGCTCACGCAACGTCATCCCCGGCGAAGTGCGCATGACCCTCGACTTTCGGCATCTGGAACCGGCGCGGCTGGATTCGATGATTGCCGAAGTCCGCGAAGTCATCGAAACCACCTGCGAAGAACACGGCCTGACCTTCGAACTCACGCCCACCGCCGACTTCCCGCCGCTTTACTTCGACAAGGGTTGCGTCGAAGCGGTACGCGGCGCCGCTCAAGGTCTGGGGCTATCGCACATGGACATCGTCAGCGGCGCAGGGCACGACGCGATCTTCCTCGCCGAACTTGGCCCGGCCGGGATGATCTTCGTGCCCTGCGAAGGCGGCATCAGCCACAACGAAATCGAAAACGCCGCGCCGGATGATCTGGCAGGCGGGTGTGCGGTGTTGTTGCGGGCGATGCTGGCGGCGTCGGCAGCGATTGCCAGCGGCCAGTTGGCGGCCTGAAACCCGTGACGTGCGCTGAAACTATCAGCGCACGTCACAAACCCGATACCTCAATCGTCATCCTTCACACTGTTCGTAGCAGCTGTCGAGCCTGCGAGGCTGCGTTCGGCGACGCAGTCGTCGTAAATCCTGAATGCTGGATCGTCCTGATACACCGCAGTGCCGGATCCAGCGACGACTTCGTCGCCGAACGCAGCCTCGCAAGCTCGACAGCTGCTACACGTGCCCAGTCGCTGCACCTGCTTCGCACTATCCCACCCCCCCGCGGTCGTAATCTTCACAGGCGGCGCGTCACTGCGCCGCCGCATCCGTGGAGAGCCAATGAGCCAGGACGTCCTGACCACCGAAACCAATCGCCGTCAGTTGCAGCAGATCATCGCCGGTTTGTCCGACGGGGTGATTCTGCTGGAGCTGGATCAGACGATCCTGTGGGCCAATGATGCCGCGCTGGCCATGCACGGCGTCAGTCGGATCGGCGAGTTGGGCGTCAATGCCAAGGAATACGCCAAGCGCTTTGCCTTGCGCTATCGCAATAATCACCCGTTGCCGCCAGAAAATTACCCGATCAGCCGCGTTGCCAAAGGCGAGATGTTCAGCGATGTGCTGGTGGAGGTGACGCCGGCCGATGACGAAGAGCGCACTTGGGTTCACAGCGTGCGCAGCCTGGTGCTGGCCGACAGCGCTGGCGAGCCGGAGTTGTTGGTGTTGATCATGGACGATGTCACGGAGTGGGCGAGCGCCGAGCAGCGGTTCGAAAAGACCTTCAACGCCAACCCGGCGCCGGCGGTGATCTGTCGTCTCAGTGATCTGCGTTACATCAAGGTCAATGCAGGCTTCCTGGAAATGACCGGCTATACCCGTGATCAAGTAATTGGGGTGTCGACTTATGAGTTGGACATCCTTGAAGGTGCCGAAAAGAAAGACCTGGCGATCGAGCGCCTACGCGAGCACGCCACGATTCCGCAGATGCAGGCAGAGCTGAAAATGGCTGACGGCGGCATCAAGCAGGTGATCGTCGCCGGGCAGCCGCTGGAGTTCAACGAGGAAGACTGCATGCTGTTTTCCTTCGTCGACATGGAGCCGCGGCACAAGGCCGAGGTCGCCCTGCGTCAGAGCGAGGAGCGGTTTGCCAAGGCGTTTCGCCTGACGCCGGTACCGACAATGGTCTGCGATGCGCGGGATCAGGTGGTGATCGACGTCAACGAAGCCTTCCTGGATACCCTCGCGTACCCCAGTGAAGAAGTGCTCGGCAAAACGGTTGCAGAGATCGACTTTATCGATGACAAGGGCGCGCGCACCCGGCTCTTTGCGGCGCTGGAGAAGGCCGGAAGCCTGGATCGGGTCGATGTCAGGATCCGCAGGAAAGATTCGACCTTGATTGACTGCACGGTGTCGGCCGACACTGTGAATATTCAGGACAACCCTTGCTACCTGCTGGTGTTGATGAACATCACCGAACGCAAACGCACCGAGCTGGAGCTGGTGGCGGCGATCGAGGAGGTGATGAAAGACGCCTCCTGGTTCACCCGCACGCTGATCGAAAAACTCGCCAACGTGAAGAACATCAACTCGCCGCAGTTGCCCAGCGTGTCCTTCACCGACCTGACTGCCCGCGAGCGCGATGTGCTGGGCCTGATCTGCGAAGGCCTTGCGGACAAGGAAATCGCCGCACGCTTGAAACTGGCGCCCAACACGGTGCGCAACCATGTGTCGACGGTGTATTCAAAGCTGGATGTGCACAGTCGCAGCGAGGCGATTGTGTGGGCACGGGAGCGCGGTTTGTTCTCCAGCGAGTGGAGACCAAAGGGTCAGCGATAAGGTGCAAATGCACTAGCTCGGGCAGTGCAAATGGATGTTTTGGCGGACGGTGGCAATTCTTAGTCTGTAAGGGTGCGACACGGGTCTTTTGCCGGTGTTGTGTCCTCTACGAAACAGCTTAAGGAACAGTCACATGCTCGGCCAATTCAACAGGTTTTCAGTCGACGGGGTCAGCCGGCCCATGGGTGAATCGCGATGATTTATCTGACGCAATTGCGTGCGCAACTGGAACAGCACTTTTCCCCGCTGGCTTGTGATTGCAGCGTGTCGGGTGACAACTCGGTGACGGTAAAACTGTATCACCCGGTGTCGGGGCAGGTGGATCTGGTGGTCAGTGGGTTGAGTGTCGAGCACCTCAGAACCCCGGAAGCGGTCACGACGTTGATTGATGAGCTGCGTTATGAGCTCGAGAGCAACAGCTTGCACCAGCGGTCGGACGCTGCTTCGTAGGATCTGTCGTTTTTCAGGGTTGAAAAGGGGTAAAGTGCCTTGTTTGCTGGCATTGGCGGCTGGCTAGGCTATAAGAAATGCGAGGGTATTGTTTTCTGTGACCAATCCGCGGCTTCTCGGTAGGTGTGTCGGGTCGCGGAAAGTGTCGATTACTTATCGCGGGACAGCCTATGAACAGTCTTGGGAAACGTGCTTTTTCGCCTCTGTCGCTCGCCTTCTGCGTAGCGATTCTCAGCGGTTGCGCCAGTCCGCCACCTCTGCCGCCTGCGGCACCACCGCCTATTCCGGAACGCACTTGCGAAACTACTGAGCAAACCGATGTGATGGGTGACGCGCGAGTGACCGAGGAAGTGACCCGGGAAACGACGCTGACCCGTTGCGTCACGCAGTAAGCCAGGGCGACTGCATCGTTGAAGCCCCGTGTTGAAAAAATCGTGTTGGTGGCCGACCTGGTTGGCACCGCGGTGTTTGCCGTTGAAGGCGCGATCAGCGCCATGCGCAGCAACCTCGACCTGCTTGGGGTGATGGTGATGCCTTCATCGTCGCTCTGGGCGGTGGGGTCACCCGGGACTTGTTAATCGGCGCCACGCCACCCAATGCCGTCGCCGATTAGCGTTATCCGGCGCTGGCCTTTTTGATGGGTGGGGTCGCATTTGTCCTGCATGAACAGGTGCTGAGCTGGTCCGGTTCGACGTTGATCGTGCTGGACGCCGCCGGGCTCGCGTTGTTCGCCGTGGCCGGGGCGCAGAAGGCGCTGAATTTTGGCATCTCGCCGTTTGTGTCGATGCTCATGGGCACCATTACCGGCGTGGGTGGCGGGGTGCTGCGCGACATCGTGCTGGCGCGGGTGCCGGTGGTGTTGCAGGCCGATCTGTATGCGAGTTCGGCCTTTGTCGGCGCCGCCGTGCTGATTATCGGACGGCGTTGCGGTGTACCGCCCGTGGCCTGCGCGTTGCTGGCGGGGGTAGCGTGCCTGGCGTTGCGATTGCTGTCGGTGAGTTACGGCTGGCAGTTGCCGAAAGTCATGGGCGCCTGAGCTTCAGACGTCCTCGATGCTGACCCAGCGTGACTCGTTGGCCGCCAAGCGGATTGCCGTCGCCAGGCGTTCGACTTCCCACGCTTGCTCAAAGTCAGTGCCACCCTTGGAAAGGCCGGCCAGCGCCATCACCAGGTCATGCACTTCCAGCGTCTTGAGTTCGTTGTATCCCAACTGATGCCCCGCCGCCGGACAGAACGCCGCGTAACCTGGCAGATTCGGCCCCGCGAGCAACCGCTGGAAACCGTCCTGACCGGCGCGAAAAAGCCGCAGCTCGTTTAAACGCTCCTGATCGAACGCCAGCGTGCCTTCGGTGCCGCTGACCTCGAAGCTCAGGTGATTCTTGTAGCCATGCTTGAGCCAACTGCTGCTGAACGTACCGCGCGCGCCGTTGGCAAATCGCAGCAACGCGTGGACCTGATCGTCGACCGCAATGTGCCGTTGTTCCTGGCTGCCCGTCGTCGCTGGACGCTGCCGGTGTACGGTTTGTGTGTCGGCGCATACGGATTCGACATCGCCCACCAGATAGCGCGCCATTGCCAGCAAATGACTGCCCAGATCCGCCAGTGCGCCGCCCGCGTGCTCGGCGTCGCAACGCCAGGACCACGGCGAAGCGGGGTCAGCCATGAAGTCTTCGCTGAACTCACCCTGGAAACTGATGATCTGCCCCAGCTTGCCGCTGTCGATCAGCTCCCGGGCCAGCCCGATCATCGGATTGTGCTGATAGTTGTAACCCACCCGCGTCACCACGCCCGCTGCTTTCGCCGCCTGACGCATGGCGTTGGCCTGCTGCAGATTCACCGCCAAAGGCTTCTCGCAATACACCGGTTTGCCAGCGGCGAGGGCGGCCATGGCCATGGGGTAGTGAAGATGATTGGGGGTGGTGATGGCGATCAGATTGACCTTTGGGTCATCGATCAGCTGTTGCCAGTCGGTGTGTGCGGTTTCGAAACCCCAGGCGTCGGCGCAGTG
Source organism: Pseudomonas sp. BGI-2 (assembly GCF_004310295.1). Lineage (GTDB taxonomy): Bacteria > Pseudomonadota > Gammaproteobacteria > Pseudomonadales > Pseudomonadaceae > Aquipseudomonas. Next base: position 22,650 of record NZ_SISB01000047.1, read on the forward strand.
CCGTGCTCGGTGTGGATCGGCGTCGGCGAGGGCGGCCAGTTTGAGCTTGAGGGGGAGTTCGAACACTGCGCTGACATTGCGAAAGGCCAGGGCGTGAGCGCGGCCCATGAAACCTGTGCCGATGAGTCCGATTCCGAGTTCGCGCATGATGGAAGGCCTTTTGAATTTTATTTTCAGAAGGCACTTTATGGAATAAATATTCGCTTATTGCAATCGTCGGAATAAATATTCTTTAGTTGGGCGTTCCTTTGCAGAGCGTGGGAACGATCAACGTGAACAAAAAAGCAGCCCTAAGACTAATACCGATCAGAGCACAAAACTGTGGGAGCGAGCTTGCTCGCGATAGCGGACTGGCAGGCAACACACCTGCTGAATGTTAAACCGCTATCGCGAGCAAGCTCGCTCCCACAAGGATTGCGGCGTTCAACGCTTTAACTTATCGGCATTAGCCCCAAGACGGCCTTTTGTTCATCCAGAAAAATGAATCAGGACAAGAACCCGCCATCCACGTTCAACGAAACCCCGGTGGTGTAGCTCGACGCATCGCTGGCGAGATAAAGCACGGCACCGGCCATCTCACTCGGATCGGCCACGCGCTTGAGCGGAATTTGCTGCAACGCGGTCTTCAGGATCGCATCGTTCTTTACCAGTGCTGACGCAAACTTGGTGTCAGTCAGCCCAGGCAACAAGGCATTGCAGCGGATGCCGAACTGCGCGCATTCCTTGGCGAACACCTTGGTCATGTTGATCACGGCTGCCTTGGTCACCGAGTAGATGCCCTGGAAGATACCCGGCGAGATGCCATTGATCGACGCAACGTTGATGATGCTGCCGCCGCCGTTTTCGCGCATCAGTTTGCCGGCTTCGACCGACATGAAGAAGTAGCCGCGGATGTTGACGTCGACGGTTTTCTGGAAGGCGCTGAGGTCGGTGTCCAGTACGTTGCAGAACTGCGGGTTGGTCGCGGCGTTGTTGACCAGGATGTCCAGGCGCCCGAACTGTTCCTTGATGCCGGCGAAGACCTGGCTTATCTGTTCCATTTCACCGATGTGGCAAGCGACGGCGGTGGCTTTGCCGCCGGCGGCGATGATCGCGTCGGCTACGTGTTGGCAGCCGTCGAGCTTGCGGCTCGAGACGATGACGTGGGCGCCTTGCTGGGCCAGCAATTTGGCGATGGCCTCACCGATGCCGCGGCTGGCGCCGGAGACGAATGCGATTTTGCCGTCGAGGTCGAACAACTGAGTCTTGGACGTGGTTTTTCCTTGTTATAGAGGCCAGGGAATGTAATCAGAGCCGCGCGATCAGAGGCTGGATTTCGAGATGACTTGCAGGCTCATCTGCTCCAGCAGTTTGTTCATGTGAATGAACTGCGCGAAGCGTTTGTCCTGGGTCTGACCGTGAAAGAAGCGGTAGTAGATCTGCTGCACGATGCCGGCCAGACGGAACAGGCCATAGGTGTAGTAGAAGTCGAAGTTGTCGATCTGGATGCCGGAGCGCTCGGCGTAGTAATCGACGAATTCGCGGCGGGTCAGCATGCCCGCGGCGTGGCTCGGTTGACGTCGCATCAGTTGCACCGGCGCCGGGTCTGCGGCTTCGATCCAGTAGGCGAGGGTGTTGCCGAGGTCCATCAGCGGGTCGCCGAGGGTGGTGAGCTCCCAGTCGAGTACACCGATGATTTGCATCGGGTTGTTCGGGTCGAGGATCACGTTGTCGAAGCGGTAGTCGTTGTGGACGATGCTGGAAGTCGGGTGATCGGCCGGCATCTTGTCGTTGAGCCAGGCCTTGACCGCTTCCCACTTCGGCGCGTCCGGGGTCAGGGCTTTTTCGTAGCGATCGCTCCAGCCTTTGATCTGCCGCGCCACATAGCCTTCGGGCTTGCCGAGGTCGCCCAGGCCATAAGCCTTGTAGTCGACCCGATGCAGTTCAACGAACTTGTCGATGAAGCTTTTGCACAGGGTTTCGGTTTTCGCCGAGTCCAGGCCCAGTTCCGGCGGCAGTTCGGAGCGCAGGATGATCCCGTTGACCCGTTCCATCACATAGAACTCGGCGCCGATCACCGTTTCATCGGTGCAGTGCACATAGGCTTTGGGGCAATACGGGAAACCGTCGCGCAGCTGATTGAGGATGCGAAACTCGCGGCCCATATCGTGTGCGGACTTGGCCTTGTGGCCAAACGGCGGTCGACGCAGGACAAACTCCTGCTCCGGGTATTCCAGCAGGTAAGTCAGGTTCGACGCACCGCCGGGAAACTGGCTGATCACAGGCACGCCACTTAAGCCCGGAATGTGGGCCTTGAGGTACGGATCGATCAGGCTGGCATTGAGTTCTTCGCCGGTGCGGATACGGGTGGACTGGTCAGTAAGCGCCATGCTTATCCCTTCTGCTTATTTTGGAGGCCAGACATCATTGGCTAATCTAATGGGTGCGCCGGGGGCGCCACAAGCGTGGCACGGTCTTATAGGTTAGCGTGTTGCTGGATAATCAGTGTTCCTGATGCGCAAGAACAGGCGCGGGGGACGATGGTTCAACGGGAGAGAGTGCTTCCAGGAAGGAGGTTCGAAATGGGCTGTGCGCAAGTCGTTGATTGCCGAGTACCTGGCGCGCACCGAACCCCACAGCCCCGTCCCGTATTTGATCAAGTGCGGGGTGGAGTGGGGCAACAAGCCCCTGAGCGAGCTGCCGGGCGAACTGATGTCGGCCGACGCCGAATCCCGGCGCCTCTGGACGCTGTTGGGCGTCCTCTAGTCTCAGCGAACGTGTGCGGTCGTGAGCGGCGCGGGCAAGGCAATGGGCGTCAATACCGGCAGGCCGGCAAAGAACGCCATCAGGTTCTGTCCCACCAGCTCAACGGTGCCTTGAGTCGCTTCCGGGGACAATCCCGCGACATGCGGCGTCAGGATCACATTGGTCAGCGCCTTGAGTGCATCCGGCACGTGAGGTTCGGCATCGAACACATCCAGTGCGGCACCGGCAATGCGTCGTTGTTCAAGCGCGCTGACCAGGTCTGCGGTGGCAATTACCGAGGCTCGGGCAATGTTCACGATGAACCCGTTGGGGCCCAGGGCGTCGAGTACTTGTTTGTTGATCAAGTGTTTGGTGCCAAGGCCGCCGGGCGTGGCGATGATCAAAAAGTCCGAGGCGCGTGCCAGTTCGGTCGGCGTCGAGCAGAAGGTATAAGGGACGTCGCTGCGATGTTGGCGGTTGTGGTAGCTCACGGTCATGTCGAAGCCTGCGGCGGCGCGTTTCGCGATGGCCATGCCGACTGCACCGAGGCCGAGAATCCCAAGGCGCTTGCCGGCCAGGGAAGGGCGCATGATCTTCGGCCACTCGCCGCGGCGTACGGCGGCGTCGCATCGGTGAATATCGCGCACCAGCGCCAGCAACATCGCCATGGCATGGTCGGCGACTGAAGAGGCATTGACGCCGGCGCCATTGGTGACAGTGATGTCCCGGTCGGCGGCGGCTTGCAGGTCGACGTGTTCGTAACCGGCGCCGATCACGCAGATGATCTTGAGGTTGGGCAGGGCGGCGATTTCATCGGCGTACAGGCCCAATGGGCCGCGGGTCAATACCGCATCGATCTGGGCGCCATGCCGTGTGATGGCGGCGACGCGTTCGGCGGGCGTCGGGGCCAGAATCAGGTGAAAGCCCTGATGTTCGAGAATCGGCAAGTAGTCATTGATGGTTTCAACCAGTACCAGAACAGTTGCAGGCATGCGGGGCTCCTGTGGATATTGAATGTCGGATCTCGAATGTTGCTTCAGATTGCTGATTCCAGAAGAGTTTAGCAATTACCAGGGATCGCACATGCTGTTGGTCAGATTGATTAACCTTGCGAGGTCAGAAAATTCCGGGCGGCGTCGAGGATTTCATCGGACAACCCGTCCCCGCGTGTGGCGCGGGCCAGGGTCAAAGCGCCGACCATCAAGGAATACTCCACCAAGGCTTGTTGGCGATTGGCTTCGGGCTGACCGGCGCCCATCAAGGGAATGAGTATCTGCAACAAGGCTTCCAGCCCTTGGGTGTAGGTCTGGTGCAAACCGCTTTCGGCGGTTTCATGGCACATGTCCCCGGCAAACGCCGTCACCGGGCAGCTTTCGCCCGGATTGTCGCGATTGGCCGACGACAGGTAGGGCGCGATGATGCTCGTGCGCGCCGAGACGCTGTCGTCATTGGCATCGATTTTCTGTTTCCAGCGCTCCATCGACTGCGTGAACGCCCGAGTGCAGGCTTCTTTCGCCAGCGCTTCCTTGGATTCGAAATGGCCATAGAACCCGCCATGGGTCAGACCCGCCGCACCCATCACATCGACGACGCTGATCCCGTGCAGGCCGCGCTCGCGAAACAGCCGCGTGGCGGCTTCGACGATGATCTCGCGGTTGAGTTCGGCTTGTTTACGGGAGACTCGAGGCATGGCGGCTCACAGGTGTTGAGGGTGTGTGGATGACTGCATCTTGGGGGCAGTGGGTCGCGTGTCAGGCCGCTCAAAGGGCGTATTGAGCGATGCCGTTGCCAAACGACCAGTTCTCTTTCTTCACTTCCACCAGATTGATGAAGACGTCTTCCAGCTGCACCGCCAGTTCCGCGTTAAGGCTTTCGGCGATGGTTTTATAGAGGAGTTTCTTCTGCTCGACGGTGCGGCCTTCGCTCAGGGTGATCTGAATCACCACCAGGCTGTCGGTTCGACTGATGCCCAGGTAGCCGGGATCAAAGATGAAATGCTGTTCATCGTGCTCGGCAAGAATCTGGAAATTATCGTTTTCCGGCACGCCAATCGAGCTGTGCATGGCGGCGTAAATCAACTGCCCGACACGTTTGGCGAAAGTGGGGTCTTGATGCTTTTTGATGTCGACGCGAACGAGTGGCATGGGAGGGCTCCGCACTTAGGCTGCTGGTCAGCAGGCAGGGTTGAAAGTACCTGACGCTGATTTTTTATCAAATAGATTTTTTTAAACATCTATTTGATAAAGTACTCCGAAATCTGATCCGCACAACCACTCCTCAGCTAAGTCTTTGCTTCTGTTCATTAATCCCGGACAATCGCGCCCCTGTTTCGGCCAGGGCGCTGCCCGTCGGATTTTTCCGACTCGTCCTGACCGGGTAGCAAATGACCGGAATGCGGAGATCCCACCGGATGAAAGATCAGGCCAATAGCGTCGACGAGCGCTATGTAGCGGCGACACCAGCGACTCTCACCCGCTGGAATCGCCATGACACCACTTGGATGCTGGGCCTGTTTGGCACGGCAATCGGCGCCGGTACCCTGTTTTTGCCGATCAACGCGGGCCTTGGCGGATTCTGGCCGTTGCTGATCCTGGCGGTGCTGGCGTTCCCCATGACCTTTTATGCGCACCGTGGCCTGACCCGTTTTGTGCTGTCCGGACGCGAAGGCGCGGACATCACCGAAGTGGTTGAAGAACACTTCGGCATCAAGGCTGGTGCGCTGATCACCTTGCTGTACTTCTTCGCGATCTTCCCGATCCTGCTGATCTACAGCGTGGCCCTGACCAATACCGTGGGCAGTTTCCTCGAGCATCAACTGCACATCATGCCGCCACCACGCGCCGTGCTGTCGTTGGTATTGATCCTCGGCCTGTTGGCCGTGGTGCGTTGCGGCGAGCAAATGATCGTCAAGGCCATGAGCCTGATGGTCTATCCGTTCATTGTGGCGCTGCTATTCCTGGCGGTGTTCCTGATTCCCCACTGGAACGGCGGCATCCTGGCCACCGCGTCGACCCTGCCTGAACCGTCGGCGCTGCTGCACACGCTGTGGCTGGCGATTCCGGTGATGGTGTTCTCGTTCAACCACTCGCCGATCATCTCGGCGTTTGCGGTGGACCAGAAACGTCGTTACGGCGAACACGCTGAAGAGCGCAGCTCGCAGATCCTGTCCCGGGCCCACGCCTTGATGGTGGTGATGGTGCTGTTCTTCGTCTTCAGCTGCGTGCTGACCCTGTCGCCGGTGCAACTGGCGGAAGCCAAGGCGCAAAACCTGTCGGTCCTGTCGTACCTGGCCAACCACTTCAGCAACCCGACCATCGAGTTTGCGGCGCCGTTGATTGCTTTTGTGGCGATTTCCAAGTCGTTCCTGGGCCACTACATCGGCGCCAGTGAAGGCCTCAAAGGCCTGATCATGAAAAGCGGCAAACGCCCGGCGCCCAAGACCCTGGACCGCATGACTGCCGCGTTCATGCTGGTGGTGTGCTGGATTGTCGCCACGCTGAACCCGAGTATCCTCGTCATGATCGAAACCCTCGGCGGCCCGGTCATCGCGGCGATCCTGTTCCTGATGCCGATGTACGCGATCCGTAAGGTGCCGGCGATGGCACGGTTCCGTGGCCAAGCGTCCAACGTGTTCGTGACGGCGGTTGGTTTGGTGGCGATTTCGGCGTTGATCTATTCGCTGACTGCCTGATGGATTCTGTGGGGGATGAGAGTCCGCTATCGTCGGAACGCCGCCCGGAGCAGGCTCGCTCCCACAGGTTTTGCGCGGTCCTTGTGGGAGCGAGCCTGCTCGCGATTGGGGCGACTCGATCCTCAAGTAAGCCAAGCTGTGAACCCCATACTTGTTCAGGCATAAAAAAACGCCGCTCATCTCACGATGGGCGGCGTTTTCTATTGCGTTGCAGCGTTAGGCTTGAACGACCGGAATGTTGGCGTTCGCAGCAGCTTCACGGAACTCGGCGATCTGGTCGAAGGACAGGTAGCGGTAGACATCGGCCGCCATGCTGTCGATCTTGCCAGCGTATTCCATGTACTCCTCGACGGTCGGCAGGCGACCCAGGATGGAAGCAACAGACGCCAGCTCAGCCGAAGCCAGGTAAACGTTCGCGCCGTCACCCAGACGGTTCGGGAAGTTACGGGTCGACGTCGACACCACAGTGGAGTTCGGCTCTACACGTGCCTGGTTACCCATGCACAGCGAGCAGCCTGGCATTTCCATGCGTGCGCCGGCCTTGCCGTAGATGCCGTAGTAGCCTTCTTCGGTCAGCTGGTGAGCGTCCATTTTGGTCGGCGGCGACAGCCACAGACGGGTTGGAAGCTGACCCTTGACCTGATCCAGCAATTTACCGGCAGCGCGGAAGTGACCGATGTTGGTCATGCACGAACCGATGAACACTTCGTCGATCTTCTCGCCAGCAACGCTGGACAGCAGACGGGCGTCGTCCGGATCGTTTGGCGCGCAGAGCACAGGCTCTTTGATGTCGGCCAGGTCGATTTCGATGATTTCAGCGTATTCGGCGTCAGCATCGGCAACCATCAACTCAGGGTTGGCAACCCAGGCTTCCATCGCTTGAGCACGACGTTCCAGGGTACGAGCATCGCCGTAGCCTTCGCCGATCATCCAGCGCAGCAGGGTGATGTTGGAGTTCAGGTACTCGGTGATCGACTCTTTCGACAGCTTGATGGTGCAACCGGCAGCCGAACGTTCAGCCGAGGCGTCGGACAGCTCGAACGCTTGCTCGATGCTCAGGTTGTCCAGGCCTTCGATTTCCAGGATGCGGCCGGAGAAGGCGTTCTTCTTGCCTTTCTTCTCAACGGTCAACAGGCCAGCCTGAATCGCGAAGTAAGGAATGGCGTGAACCAGGTCGCGCAGGGTGACGCCCGGTTGCATTTTGCCTTTGAAGCGCACCAGGATCGATTCCGGCATGTCCAGCGGCATCACGCCAGTGGCTGCGGCGAACGCTACCAGGCCGGAACCGGCCGGGAACGAAATGCCCATCGGGAAACGGGTGTGCGAGTCACCACCGGTACCGACGGTGTCCGGCAGCAGCATGCGGTTCAACCAGCTGTGGATGATGCCGTCGCCCGGACGCAGGGAAACGCCGCCGCGGGTCATGATGAAGTCTGGCAGGGTGTGGTGGGTGGTCACGTCGATCGGCTTTGGATAGGCCGCGGTGTGGCAGAAGGACTGCATCACCAGATCGGTCGAGAAGCCCAGGCACGCCAGGTCTTTCAGTTCGTCACGGGTCATAGGACCGGTGGTGTCCTGAGAGCCGACGGTGGTCATTTTCGGTTCGCAGTAAGTACCTGGACGAACGCCTTTGCCTTCTGGCAGACCGCAAGCCTTGCCGACCATTTTCTGTGCCAGGGTGAAGCCTTTGCCGGTGTCGACAGGTGCTTCAGGCAGTTTGAACAGATCGGTAGGGCCCAGGCCCAATTCGGCACGGGCCTTGTCGGTCAGACCGCGGCCGATGATCAGCGGAATACGGCCGCCAGCACGAACTTCGTCCAACAGCACCGGGGTCTTCATTTCGAAGGTGGTCAGGACTTCGTCGGTGCCGTGTTTGCAGACTTTGCCAGCATGCGGGTAAAGGTCGATCACGTCGCCCATGTGCATGTTGGAGACGTCGAATTCGATCGGCAGTGCGCCGGCATCTTCCATGGTGTTGTAGAAGATCGGAGCGATTTTGCTGCCGAAGCAGAAACCGCCAGCACGTTTGTTCGGAACGTTAGGAACGTCGTCGCCGAAGAACCACAGCACCGAGTTGGTGGCCGATTTACGCGACGAACCGGTACCGACCACGTCACCGACGTAGGCGATTGGGAAACCGGAGTTGCGCATTTCTTCGATCTGCTTCATCGGGCCGGTAACGCCCTGGGCGTCAGGCACGATGCCTTCACGAGCCATTTTCAGCATGGCGAGGGCGTGCAGCGGGATGTCCGGGCGGGACCAGGCGTCCGGAGCAGGGGACAGGTCATCGGTGTTGGTTTCGCCGGTGACCTTGAACACGCGCAGGCTGATCTTGTCGGCCAGGGTTGGGCGGTTGCGGAACCACTCGCCGTCAGCCCAGGACTGGATCACGCCTTTGGCATGTTCGTTGCCGTTGCGGGCTTTTTCCGCAACATCGTGGAACGCATCGAACATGAGCAGGGTGTGCTTGAGTTGAGCGGCAGCGACAGGGGCCAGTTCGGCGCTGTCGAGCAGGTCAACCAGCGTCACGATGTTGTAGCCGCCTTGCATGGTGCCAAGCAGTTCAACAGCGCGTTTCTTGTCGATCAGAGGGGATTTTGCTTCGCCTTTGGCGAGGGCAGAGAGGAAACCAGCCTTTACATAGGCCGCTTCGTCCACACCAGGCGGAATTCGATTGGTGATCAGGTCAACGAGGAAAGCTTCTTCGCCAGCCGGGGGATTCTTCAGCAGCTCAACCAGGCCTGCAGTTTGTTCGGCGTTTAGCGGCTGGGGAACGATACCCAGTGCTGCACGCTCTTCGATATGTTTGCGGTAGGCTTCAAGCACAGTTATTACCCTCATCAGTGGTCCCAAATGGGTGTCCGGGACGCTCATCCCGAAATTGCCGTACTCATGCGCTGCGTGGCGTTGTGGGCCACTTAGCCAGAATTACCGACAATTCCTTACAGAAGCTGCTTTCAAAGTTTTACGCCTGCAGAACGGGAGCTGATGAGGGTTGGCGATTGGCTTTTCCCCGCTGGAAAAACCCATCGCCAACACCGCTCTGAAGGAACGACTGTGCTCGTGACGCTTTGAAAACAGCTTCTAACGGACATTGGCGCCTTAAAAGGCTGGCTGATTCTACGGCAAAAAAAAATTAAAGGTAAGTCAGGGGCTATTGGACTTTGGTGGCGAGCCGCGTTGCCGGGCCGACGTGTGCGAAGCAACGCGCGGGCATCCCTTACGGGCGTCACCGAAGTCCCACAGACCCTGAGCCCCTGCATTTTGAGGGGTGATGAATGCCGGACAAAGGGCTAACATGCCGGCCTGTTCTGCTTTCCCGTGTTTTGCCTACCTATGCCCAATCAGACCATCAAGACCCCCTGCGTCGGCCTCTGCTCCACTGTTTACGGTGATCTGGTGTGCCGTGGCTGCAAGCGTTTCCACCATGAAGTGATCAACTGGAATGGTTACAACGAGGAGGAAAAGCGCGCGGTGTGGCTGCGTCTTGAGCAGCTGTTGTCCCAGGTGATGGCCAGCAAGCTGGAGGTTTTCGATGCCCAGCGCCTGCGCTTGCAGCTGGAGCAGCGCAAGATCCGCTTTGTGCCGCATCAGTCCGAATATTGCTGGGCTTATCAGCTGATCGCCCGTGGTGCGCGGGTGATCAACAATCTGGAAGCCTACGGGATGGTGCTGATGCCGGAGTTTCGCGACTGGAACTTGCCGGAGTTGCGCGATGCCATTGATCGGGAATTCTTTTTGCTGTCTGAGGCGCATTACCAGCGCTACATAGCGCCCGGTTTCCTCAAAGACGCTTTCGGTGGGTAAATCTTAAAAGCTTCGCGGGCAAGTCGGATCGCCGCACCGCTCGCTCCTACAGGTCATGCGTCGATCATGACAACACCGATAACCTGTAGGAGCGAGGCTTGCCCGCGAAGGCGTCCTTATTGGCGCCGCCTGTATCAATGCTGAGTCACAATCTCCTCCAGATGATCCATGATCGTATCCGGCTTCAGCACCAGCACATCGCTCTCCACCGCATCCAGCACCACCTCCGCCGTATTCCCGATCAACGCCCCGGACAGCCCGGACCGCGCGACAGTACCAATGACGATCACGGCCGCCTGAAGCTTGTGCACCATGAACGGAATCAACACATCCGCGGGGCCTTCCTCGATGTGCAGGTGTTCATCATCGATATCGAACTCGGCCTGAAACGATTTGCACTGCTCGCGATAGCGCGCCTGGATGGTTTCGCTGAGCTGCAACGTCGGGTCGGCCGCCGACAGCATCGGTGACGGATGGGCGCTGACCACGTGCAAACGAGCCTTGGCCAGGCTGGCGATGTCGTAACCGTGATCGACGATGGAGGCGTGCAAGGTGCGGTGTTCGCCATCGGTATTGCCGACGTCGATTGCCGCCAGAATGACCCCGCCCGTCCACGGTTTTGATGTTTTCACCAGCAGCACGGGTGTCGGGCAATAACGCAGTAATTTCCAGTCTGCCGGGGTCAGCAGGGCTTTTTTCAACGGGCTGTCGGGGTGGTGCTGTTTGACCACCAGCCCGCAGCCTTCAGCCTGCTGCACACCGACGATGGTTTCGTGCAGGCTCTCATTCCAGGCCTGCTCGGTGGTGACGCTATAGCCGTCCTCGAGCAGGGCCGCCTTGAGCACGCCCAGCATGCCGCTGTGGTCATGCTTGCGATCGCACACCAGCAGATGCAGATGCGCCTGGGTCACGCCAGCAATCAGTTTGGCCCGTTTGAGCGCCAGGCTTTCCGAGTGTTCGGGTTCGATGACCACCAGGATGCTGCGAATGGCTTGCATGATCGGGATCTCCAGGAAGGTAAAGAATACTGCGTTGGACAACTATAGTTGTTCGCCGCCAACCCGGTACTTGATGCATATCAACGGTCGCGACTGGTGGTCTTGCGGCAGGCCGGTATAATCGGCGCCCTTCGATTTATACCTTTTTATTCCGTGAGCCCCATGATCCTTCCCGAAATTCACGAGTTCCTCGGCTGCCGCACCCCCGATGGCTGGGTCCAGGCCGCGCTTGCCGATCAGGAAACCCTGCTGATCGACCACAAGAACTGTGAGTTCAAGGCGGCCAGCACGGCGTTGAGCCTGATCGCCAAGTATCACTCCCACGTCGACCTGATCAACCTGATGTCGCGCCTGGCCCGGGAAGAGCTGGTGCACCACGAGCAGGTCATGCGCCTGATGAAAAAACGCAAAATCGAGTTGCGTCAGCTTTCGGCCGGGCGTTACGCCTCGGGTCTGCGCAAAGTGGTGCGCAGCCACGAGCCGGTCAAACTGGTGGACACCCTGGTGGTTGGCGCTTTTATCGAGGCCCGCAGCTGCGAGCGTTTCGAGGCGCTGGTGCCGCATCTGGACGAAGAACTGGGCAAATTCTATTTCGGCTTGTTGAAAAGCGAAGCGCGACATTTTCAGGGTTACCTGAAACTGGCTTACCAGTACGGTGATGCCAAGGACATTGCCCAGGTGATAGACCGGGTTCGCGCTGCCGAGCAGGAGTTGATTGAGTCGCCGGACGTGGAGTTCCGTTTTCACAGTGGCGTCCCGGCCGCCGCATAACCCTGTAGGAGCACGGCTTGCCGGCGAAGGCGTCCTTGAGATCGCCTTCGCGGGCAAGCCTCGCTCCTACAAAAAACGTCATGCTTTGATTCAACATTGTTAAAAACTCTTAAAAACTCTTAAAAACATGAAACATCACCCAAAACCGGCCCCCGAGGCCGGTTTTTGCTGCCCGTCATAACCGTCCCGTCACCGATTGGCGCCATAATGCCGCCCACTTCACACAAGGGGCAGCAGACGGCAGCTATGGATAACCTGGGTTTTGGCAAAGTATTGCTGGTGGAAGACGACGAGAAGCTCGCCGGGCTGATCGCGCATTTCCTGTCCCAACATGGCTTTGAGGTCCGACAGGTGCATCGCGGTGACCTCGCGCTGGCCGCATTTCTCGAGTTCAAACCGAAAGTTGTCGTGCTTGACCTGATGCTGCCGGGTCAGAGCGGCTTGCACGTGTGCCGCGAGATCCGCAGCGTGTCCGACACGCCGATCGTCATCCTCACGGCCAAGGAAGATGACCTCGATCACATCCTCGGCCTGGAGTCCGGCGCCGACGACTACGTGATCAAACCGATCAAACCGCCGGTGCTGCTGGCCCGTCTGCGTGCGTTGCAACGGCGTCAGACCCCGGACAGCAGCGTGTGCAGCGCCCTGGAATTCGGCCACCTGAGCATTGACCGCAGCTGTCGCGAGGTGCGGTTGGCGGGCGATGTCATTGAAATGACCACCATGGAATTCGAGCTGCTGTGGTTGCTGGCCAGTGCCGCCGGCAAGATTCTGTCCCGCGACGACATCCTTAACCGCATGCGCGGCATCGCTTTCGACGGCCTCAACCGCAGTGTCGACGTCTACATCAGCAAGTTGCGCGGCAAGCTCAAGGACAACCCGCGCGAACCGGTGTGCATCAAGACCATCTGGGGCAAGGGTTACTTGTTCAATCCGTTTGCGTGGGAGCTGTAAATGCTGCGGTTATTTCTCGGGCTGTTTCTGGTGATGACGGTTGGCCTGGTACTGGGGCTGCAAACGGTCGAGCGCACGTTCGACGCGCTGCTCGACGGTCAGATGCAGAGCTACAACCGCGAGGCGGTGCGTGGCCAGGCCTGGTCGCTGGTCGAGCAGTTACGCGATCTGGACGCTTCGGACCGGGAGCGACAACTGGACGCGGTGCGCCCCCACTATGGCTTGGGCCTGACCTTGGTCGAGAGCGGTCGACTGTCCCTGACCGATCAGGAGAAAGCCGAATTGGCCCTGGGGCTGTTGGTGATTCGCGACAAGTACACGCAGTTTATCTCGCGCATCGACGAAGGTTCTCAGTTGCTCAGCATCAAGCTGCCGGCCGAGCCCAGCCTGATGCCGTTCTACATCGCTGCGGCGTATCTGATGATCGCGGTGATGATCGGTTTCGTGTTGATGTTCTGGGTTCGGCCGCATTGGCGAGACCTGGAGAAGCTGCGCCTGGCGGCTGAGCGTTTTGGCGATAACGACCTGTCGTCGCGGATCCAGCTGTCCAAGCGCTCGAACATTCGTGATTTGTCCGAACACTTCAACCTGATGGCGGCGCGCATCGAAGGCTTGATCGCCAATCAGCGCGAGCTGACCAACGCGGTGTCCCATGAGCTGCGCACGCCGATTGCCCGGTTGTCTTTCGAACTCGATCAGCTCAAGCAACAACCCGATCCGGCCCAGAACCGCGAGCTGATTGCCGACATGTACGCCGACCTTGGCGAGCTGGAGGAGATGGTTTCCGAGCTGTTGACCTACGCCAGCCTTGAGCGCGGCGCCACGGTCATCACTCGGGAAAATATTCAGGCCAACAGCTGGCTGGACAGCGTGGTCGGCAGCGTGGCGCTGGAGGCCGAGGCCGCCGGGGTGCAGTTGTTGATTGTCGAGTGTAAGGTCGATCAGGTGCGCCTTGAACCGCGCTTCATGGCCCGCGCGGTGATCAATCTGCTGCGCAATGCCATTCGTTATGCCGATGGGCGGGTGGAAGTGTCGCTGGTCCGTACCGGTGATCGCTACGAAGTGCTGGTCAACGATGATGGCCCGGGCGTGCCGGTGGACGGGCGCGAGAAAATCTTCGAACCGTTCTCGCGCCTGGACGCCAGCCGCGACCGCCGCACGGGTGGGTTTGGTCTGGGGCTGGCGTTGGTCAGACGGGTGTCGCAATCCCATGGCGGGCAAGTGGAAGTGGCGGATTCGCCGTGGGGTGGGGCGTCGTTTCGCATGACGTGGGCGCATCTGGATTAATTGTGTCGATCTCACCGGCCCCTTCGCGGGCAAGCCTCGCTCCTACAGATCCGAAGTCGTACACCTATTATTTGAGCGACTGAATCCTGTAGGAGCGAGGCTTGCCCGCGAAGAGGCCATCAGCAACAAAGCATTGTCAGAAGGTGAACTCCACCTGCCCACCCACAGAAGTCTGCATCCGCCGCTCAACAATCGGACTGTCCGCCGCATCACCCGCCAGATACTGCACGGCCAGCACCGTCGAAACACTCCATTGCTCATTGATCGGCAACGACCAGGTCAAATCCGCTCCGCGACTCACCAGCCCACCGTGAGTGTCATGCGCCCTGAACTGACTGCGCGAAGCCTGGGCGGCACTCACGCCATACCAGGTGCGCACGTAATTGCTGTCACCAAACTGACTGTTCAGGCTGCCCACGACCTTGCCGTAATCACCCTCATAAAACGGCGCGCTGATGCTCAGCTTCAGACGATTCCAGGCAGTGCCGGTGTCGTGATCATCATCGTCCTTTTCCAGCGCATGCTCAAAACTGGCACCGAGAATGATCGGGCCCATGTGGTAAGTCCCGTCCAGACCCAACACAGGTCGCGACTTGATCGAACCCATGCCGTCCAGCTCATCCGAGCCTTTGAAGCCGGTCTTGCGATCCTTGCGCACATCGCTCGCGCCGATGTACACGCTCAGGCCGAAGTCGTCTTCATCGAACGCCCAGCCCAATCCCTTTTCAGTGTCCAGAAAGATTCCATACGGGCTGACAACCTTGGCGCCCAGCAGCGGCGCGACCACGCGCTCGTCACTGCCGCTGTAACGCGGCACGCTGGCGGCACCGGCGCGTAAAGTGTATTGCCAGTCTTCAGCGCGCAATGAGTCGGCGGGAAAGAGCAGGGCAAGCGAAGTCAACGACAGAGGCAGCGAACGTAACATGGGAGTACCCGAAGGGAGATTGGATACGCCCATGCTAGGCGGCTGCTGGCCCGCAATCTTTGAGAGCTTTGTCGGGAAACTGTCAAAGACTGTGACGCGGCTTCAGCGGCTCAAACCCAGACGCTCATGCCATTGGGCGATGGACTCCTCGGGATAGACGTCGAACTGCTTGTCTCCTGAGCGCTTTTCGACTTCTACCCACGGCGCCCTGGAACCGAGCAACAAGTGCGTGTGTTCCGGCGGCACCGGCAGCGGGGTGTCGATGGCTGACGCGAACGGGTGAATCAGCTCCGGCCATTCGGGGCTATACACCCACAAGCCCGAGCCGCAGACCGAACAGAAATGCCGGCCGAGGCTACTGCGATGGGCGCGCTTGTCGCCTTCGTTCTTGAGTTGCGCATGGTAGATCGCGACGTGCTTGCGACCGTGGACTTTCAGGCTGGCGGCATCACCGGCAATATTGATCGAGTAACCGCCACCGCCTTGGGTCTTGCGGCAGATCGAGCAGTAGCAACGTTGATACGGGTAGGGGTGGGCGCTGGTCAAACTGAACGACACAGCGCCGCAATGGCACGAACCTTCGAGTTGCATGGGAACCTCCGACGAGGGTTGGGTTTACCCAAGACAGCCTAGACCGTCAGCGTCCCTCGACCGGCACCAGAATCGCATCGCCGGTCGCCACCAGTTTCAACTGGTCGCCGGTTTGCGCGAACAGCTCGGCGCGGGCGAACACCTGTTTCTTACCGGCCTTCACCACCCGACCCCGAGCGATGAACACTTCACCAACGGCGGGCGCCAGGCAGTTCACCGAAAAGTGCGAAGCGAGCACGTTGCCGGCCACCGTTCCTGCTGCGAATCCGCAGGCCGTGTCGAGCAACGCGCCGATCAGGCCGGCGTGGAGAAAACCGGCATATTGCGCCATGTCGGCCTCGCGAAAAGCCAGGGTCAGCTCGGCTTCGCCGCTCGCGGCAGCGGTCACTTCGAAACCGGCCCAGCGGTTGAAGGCTGAGGTTGAGTTGATCTGTTTGAGTGCATTGAGCATGGCGAATCCCTCCGGTTGAGGCACCAACATGCGCCGGGTTTGGGGGGAAGTCATGGTGGATAAGGGTGGGTGATGGGCAGCAGGATTTGTGGTGAATGTACCGGCCCCTTCGCGAGCAAGCCCGCTCCCACAGGAGAACGCATTTCAACTGTGGGAGCGGGCTTGCTCGCGAAGAACGATAACTCGGTCTGACTGGACGCCCAACAATACCCAAGGCAGCATGGTCGCCTTCATCACCGGGGCTGAATTCATGCGACGACTGCCTTCCTTAGCAGCACTCAGAACCTTCGAATGCGCCGCCCGTCACGCCCATTTCGGCCGCGCAGCCGCCGAGCTGTGCGTCACCGACAGCGCCGTCAGCCATCAAATCCGCCAGCTCGAAGAGCACTTGGGCGTTTCGCTGTTCATCCGCGAAGGCCGGCAAATTCGCCCGACCATGGCCGCTGGCCGATTGATGCAAAGCCTGCAGCAAGCCTTCGAGCTGATCGGAGAAGCCTGCGATGAATTGCGCGACCCGTCCTCGCTGGCCGTGTTGCGTCTGGCGGTCACCGCCGAGCTGGCGCAAAAGTGGCTGATGAGTCGCCTCACGGACTTCTACGCGCGCTATCCACACATCACGCTGCACCTCTACGAACAACCGATCGACGCCACGGCACCGGGGGAAGACATTGACTTGGCGATCACCTACGGCACGGGTCCGGTCGACAGTAGCGCGTACTTCGTCCGACCCTTGCCGGCGCTGCAATTCTTCCCGGTGTGCAGCCCCGGCTTGTTCAACCAGGGCACCCTGAAAACACCCAAGGACCTGGCGCGCCATTGCCTGCTGCACGACGATCAGGACGGCAAGACCTGGACCGCATGGCTCACCAGTCATGCCGGCGATCAGCGTCCCGAACGGCAACTGTATTTTGCCCATGCGGGCCTGGCGCTGGAAGCCGCGGTGCAAGGTCAGGGCGTGGCCATGGGCGACAATTTGACGGCCCAGGAAGACTTGCTCAGCGGTCGTCTGGTCCGGCCCTTCACCGCCAGCATGACCGCGCTCGGGCAATATGCACTGGTGTGTGAGCGGGTGCGCCTGGAGCGTCCGGCTGTGGCGCAGATGCTGGAATGGTTCAACGATCAGTTGATCGATTGATGAGTTGAATTCAAGTATTCCGAAATAATCATCGTTGGCGAGGAGGGTGCCGACGACCTTAGCCTGTGGTCATTCCAATCCCCGTTGATGAGGTCTGACCATGGCACGCTTGCTCGATTCCACCCCGAAACTCGACGGCTTCCGCCTGCCCGGCGAATTCGAAACCAAGGCCGGTTGCTGGCTCGGCTGGCCGGAGCGCACCGACGTCTGGCGCAACGGTGCCAAGCCTGCGCAGAAGGTCTGGGTGCAAATCGTCGCCGCCATTGCCCAAAGCGAACCTGTGACCGTGTGTGCTTCGGCCGCGCAATTCGCCACCGCTCGCCGCCAGTTGCCGCCGCAGGTGCGAGTCGTGGAAATGACCTGCAACGACACCTGGTTCCGCGACAGCGGCCCGTGCTTTGTGGTCAACGACGCCAGCGGTGAAGTGCGCGGCGTCGACTTCGAGTTCAACGCCTATGGCGGTCTCGACGGCGGCTTGTACTACCCGTGGGACAAGGACGATCAGATCGCCAGCAAAATCCTAGAAATCGAACGCTTCGACCGTTATCGCGCGCCGTTGATTGCCGAACTGGGCGGGATCCAGAGTGACGGCCAAGGCAGCATCCTCACTACCGAACAATGCCTGCTCAACCGTAATCGCAACCAGCATCTGGGCAAGGAAGAAGTCACACGCCGTCTGACCGACTACCTCGGCGCCGAGCAAATCATCTGGTTGCCACGGGGTTGCAAGTTCGACGAAACCGACGGCCACGTCGACGACCTCGCTTGCTTCGTGCGCCCCGGCGAAGTGGTGCTGCAATGGACCGACAATCGCGATGACCCGCAGTGGGAGATCTATCAAGAGGCCTACGACATTCTGCGCAGCACCCGCGACAGCCGTGGCCGCGAGTTGATCGTGCACAAGCTGCCGCAACCGGATGTGCTGGAGTGGACCGCTGAAGAAGCCGAGGGCCTCGACCAGCAGGACAGCACTCATACCCGTCAGGCCGGGACCCAAATCTGCGCGTCGTACATCAATTACTACGCCGGTAACAGCTCGATCGTGGTGCCGCTGTTTGGTGATCGCAATGATCAGGCGGCGCAGGCGACCCTGGCCGAACTGTTCCCGCAACACAAAATCGTCGGCATCGAAAACTCTCGGGAAATCCTTCTCGGTGGCGGCAATGTCGCCTGCATCACCATGCCGCAATACGCCGGGAAGGGGGTGTAAACATGGGCCTGCACAAACTGACTCAAGCGTTATTGCTGGTGCTTGCACCCTTGTGTGTGCAGGCCGCCGACTCCGCGAAACCGGTAGTGAACCTGTACATCTGGGGCGAGTACCTGGCCCCGGATACCCTGACCAATTTCGAGAAGAAAACCGGCATCCATGTGGTGGTCGATCACTTCGACTCCCTGGAAACCGTCGAGACCAAACTGCTGACCGGCCGCAGCGGTTATGACCTGGTGCTGACGGCGGGGCAGCACCTGTCCCGGGCGATCCAGAGCGGGGCAATTCAGACATTGAACCCGCAGCAATTGCCGCACTTCGCCGGCGTAGGGGCGGAGTTCCGCCAACACATGGCGGCGTTCGATCCGGGCAATCGTTACGCCGGGATCTACGCCTGGGGCACTACCGGCGTCGGCTATCAGGAAGAGGCGATCAAGCAGCGCCTGCCGGACGCGCCACGGGACAGTTGGGCGATGCTGTTCGACCCGACCGTGGTGTCGAAATTTGCCGATTGCGGGGTCAGCCTGCTCAATGATCCCAACGAGGTTTTCGCCGCGGTCATGAAGTACATGGGCCTGGACATCAACAGGCAGAATCTCGATGACCTGAAACTGGCCGAGCAACAGCTGGCGAAGATTCGGCCGTACATTCGCTATTTTGACAATGACCTGAACATTAGCGACCTGGCCAACGGCAACACCTGCGTGGCAATGTCGTGGAACGGCAACGTGGCCATTGCGGCCGGGCAGGCCGAAGCGGCGAACAAGCCGTTCAAGCTCAGCTACCGGATACCGAAAGAGGGCACGCTGATCTGGTTCGACGCCATGGTCATTCCCAAGGATGCACCGCACCCCGAGGCCGGGCTGGCGTTGATGGATTACCTGATGACGCCCGAAGTGATTGCGCCTATCACTGACACCATTCACTACGCCAACGCGATTACGGCGGCGGATGGGTTGATCGATCCGGCGATTCGCAATGATCCGGGGACGTATCCGTCGGCGCAGGTGAGGGCTTCGTTATATAGCAAGAATGACAATGGCAAGGCATTCAACCGGGCGCTGATTCGGGCGTTTACTCGGTTGAAATCCGGGTTGTGATTGGCTTTGGGTGCTGCGGTGACTGTGAAATCGCCTTCGCGAGCAAGCCCGCTCCCACTAGGGAACGCATTTCCAATGTGGGAGCGGGCTTGCTCGCGAAGAACGATAACGCGGTCTATTTGCCAGTCATCCGCCACAAATACCAGGAAGCCACCGTGCGATACGGACTCCACGCCAATCCGATCTCAACCATCTGCTTGCGCGTAGGCTGAACCTCCAGCCCCTTCAGCCGCCGATACCCCTCGCGCACTCCAAAGTCATCCGCCGGCAAAATATCCGGGCGCTCCAGGCTGTAAATCAGCAGCATCTCAACCGTCCAGCGCCCAACCCCACGCAAGGTGATCAAGCGCTCGATCAGCACCTCATCGTCCATCGCCAGTGCTGTTGCGTAATCCGGCACCACACCGTCCAAAGCCGCCTGCGCAATTCCTTGAATGGTGGCGATCTTGCCCGCGGAAAACCCGCAACTGCGCAGTTGATCAAACCCTGTCGCCAGAATCTGCTCGGGCCTTGGAAACGTCGTCGACGGAAACAAAGCCAGCAACCGACCGACAATCGCATCCCCAGCCTTGGCGTGCAGTTGCTGATAGGCAATCGCCCGCACCAGCGACTCGTACGGATCGCGAGCCGCATGGGGCTGATGCAGGCACGGGCCGACGGCGGCGATATGGCGTCGCCAGTCGTCATCGATCGATGACAGAAACTCGGTCGCGGGCAGGTAGGGATCGGGCATGGCGATCAAGTGTTCCCGGCCATTTTCAACAGAGCATTAACTTCCCCATACGTGAAGGCCTTGAGGTGGCTGCTGTCGAGTTTGCCGGTCTGCAGAAAGCCTTTGGCCAGGGAGGCCATGGCGCCATACAGAAACTCGGCGATGCCCGAGCCGGCACTCAGACGCCGCACGCCGAGCGCTTGCAGCTCTTCAGGCGATGGCAAACCCGGCAGCCCAAGTACATTCACCGGCAACGAGGTGCCCTGGCACAGCGCCTCAATTTCATATTTTGCAGTGACGCCCGCTGCGAACAGCCCATCGGCGCCCGCCGCCTGATACAACGCGGCACGCTTGAGCGTTTCGGCGACGCGATCTTCGGCAGGCACCAGGCCCCTCAGGTACACGTCGGTGCGGGCATTGATGAACAGCTTCACGTTGCGGCGATCGGCAACCTGCCGGGCGACTTCGATCTTGCGCACCAGCAACTCCGGCGAGGCAGCGCCGTCCTCGATATTGATCCCGACCGCACCGGCCGCGATCACCGCTTCGATGACTTCGGCTACCCGCGTCAGGTCATCGGAATAACCGGCCTCGACGTCGATGGTCAACGGCACCGAAATCACGCGGGCGATGGATTCGACGGTCGATATCAGGCGTTCGAGGGGCAGGGCATTGCCGTCCGCATACCCATGCGCCCAGGCCACCGCCGCGCTGCTGGTGGCCACGGCTTTGCAGCCCAGTTGCTCGACGATGCGCGCCCCGGTGGCATCGGCGACGTTGGTGAGGATCAACAAGCCGTCGTGGTGCAGTTGATGAAATTGCGTGTCCATCGAGTCTCCTTCCTTATGACTTTTTAGAGAAAACCAAGGGGTCAGAATGCGAGTTGTTCGGTCACCTGCACGGCGGCTTTTTCCAGCCGGAGCAAAAACGCCTTGCGCGGTTGTCCTCCACCATAGCCCGTCAACGAGCCGTCTGCACCGGTCACCCGGTGGCAGGGCAACACAATCGAAAGACGGTTGTGCCCGTTGGCCATGCCCACTGCACGACTGGCGCCGGGCTTGCCCAGTGTGGCGGCGATGGTGCCGTAGGTGCTGGTCTGGCCGTAGGGGATCTTTGCCAGTTCGGCCCAGACCAGCCGCGCGAAATCACTGCCGGGCAGGTGCAGCGGAACGCGGAACTCAGTGAGTTTGCCGGCGAAATACTGCGTCAACTCGGCTTCAATCTGCTGCAAATGGGCGTTGTGTCCCGGCGCCACGGCATAGCCATAACGGTTTTGCAGTTCTTCGACTTCCCGGGTCAGCGCCGGACGATCCAGAAACTCCAGCAGCACCAGCCCACGGTGTTCGGCCATGGCGATCATCGGCCCCAGCGGCGTGATCAGGCGAGTGAACAGCAGCGGTTCACTGTTTGCCGCGCGGCCCGGTGTGATGTGAAAGGATTTTTGAAACGCATCGCGAAAACCGCTCAGGGATTCGTAACCCGAGTCGAACGCCGCGTTGTCGATGGAATCACCCTGTTTGATACCACCCAACGCCATGCCCAGGCGCCGGGTGCGCAGCCAGGCGTGGAAGGTCATGCCGAAATGCTGCTTGAACCAGCGCCGCAGTTTCAGCGGCTCGATGCCCTCGGCCACGAGCTGGGCATCGGTCCAGCGCAGGTCGGGATCGCTCTCCACCGACTTGAGCAATGCCTGCACCCAGTCCGGCGCAATGGCGGCGGCGTCCAGCGGCCTGCAGCGCAGACACGCGCGGTAGCCCGCCGACATGCACTCATCGGCATGGGCGAAGAACTCGACGTTCTCCGGTTTGGGTTTACGCGCCGTACAACTGGGGCGACAGAAGATCCCAGTGGTCTTCACGGCAGTAAAGAACACCCCCTCGTAGGCGGTGTCTCGTTCGAGCATGGCGCGAACCATCTCGGCGTGGGGCGGAAGCAAAGCGTTTTGTAGGTTCATGGGCTGAGCATAAGACGCGTTGGCCGGCGCCTCCACCGGAAAATCGACAGAGAATTCCGCTCCCTCAGATCGAGCGTTGATTGACCCGCTTCGACAGTTCTTCAGCGCTCTCTTTGCGCTCCGAATAGCGGTCGACCAGGAACTCCTCCCGGCCACGCACCAGCACGGTGAACTTCATCAGTTCTTCCATCACATCCACCACACGGTCGTAGTACGCAGAAGGCTTCATCCGGCCAGCCTCGTCGAACTCCATAAAGGCTTTGGGCACCGAGGATTGATTGGGGATGGTCAACATGCGCATCCAGCGGCCCAGCACGCGCAGTTGATTGACCGTGTTGAACGACTGGGAGCCGCCACAGACCTGCATCACCGCCAGGGTTTTGCCCTGGGTCGGACGAACCGCGCCCATCGTCAGCGGGATCCAGTCGATTTGCGCCTTGAACACCGCCGACATCGAACCGTGGCGTTCCGGTGAGCACCAGACCTGGCCTTCCGACCAGAGCACCAGCTCGCGCAGTTGCTGGACCTTCGGGTGGTCGCTGGGCGCATCGTCGGGGAGGGGAAGGCCGCAAGGATCAAAGATCACCGTTTCGGCCCCCAGCAGACGCAGAATTCGTGCGGCTTCCTCGGTCAGCAGCCGACTGAAGGAGCGCTCGCGAGTCGAGCCGTAGAGCAGCAGGATGCGCGGTTTGTGGGTGCTTTCGGTTGAAAGCGTCAGCAGTTCCAGGTCGAGATTGGGCAGGTCGTCGTTCATCACAGGGCTCCGATGCGGTCCAGTTCGACTTTCAGTTCGGCGTCCGAAAGGTTTTTCAGGTCCAGCGCGAAGAACGCTGCAAACCGTTGCTTGATCGTTTCAACGGTGCTGGCAAACGCTGCCTGAATCTCCTGCTCGGTGCCATGCACCTCCGACGGATCGGCCAGTCCCCAATGGCTTTTGATCGCCGGGCCGAAATACACCGGGCAGGCTTCCCCGGCGGCTTTGTCGCACACGGTGATGGCGATATCGGGTGGGGAATCGGCGAACACCGAAGAATCTTTGCTGTAGAGGCCTTCGGTCGAGACACCGAGGTTGTGCAGTGTCTGCACGGCTTGAGGGTTTAGCCGGCCGCTGGGGAAACTGCCGGAACTCACCGCCTCAAAACCCGCGGGAGCCAGGTGATTGAACAGCGCTTCGCTCAACACGCTGCGGCAGCTGTTGGCGGTGCACATGAAGAGAATCCTGATGGGATAGGGAAGTGGGGTCATCGCTGAAGGCTCGAATATATGGATATCCGAATATACGGATGCCGACCCGAGTTGCCAACTCCGTTTTCCGCACCGTCACCTTCAAGCACGGCGCGCCCTCAACAACACCGAAGCCGCCGCCGACAAGAGCCCCCCACAGCAGCGGTTGAATATCCGCGTGCCCCGAGGCTCGGCTTGTATTTGTCCAGGCAAACCCAGATCAACAATTACCAGCGGGCATTGGCCGTGCCTTTCCAATAAATGAGTTAACGCGTCGTCGGCTGTTTCCAAAGGAATCTGACTTGCGCCCGTTGGAAAAGGTCTGGAAAAGCTGCTCAGCCACCACACTCGAAAAAGCAGAAGCTCAATTAGCTGACTTGGCAAAACTGCTGCCAAAACTGTCAGGCAAAAAAACTGCCTAAAGAGGCATGAGAAAAACAGCAGGTGTTGAGGACCTGCGTCTCGCATCCGCACAAACTGACTGGGCATGTGTCCCCGAGCTGACTCGCTCCTGTTTCTTTGATTCCCTGAAGGGTTGGTTCCAGCAGGCATCGCTCGGTCGCGAAGAACGGCGTGGCCTAAAAATTCATGTGCAGCGAAGACTTAGCTTCATTCAGCGAAAAGCAGAATAGTTTGTTACAAAACTGTTGGTGTCTTTTTGATATGTGCCTGCCGCGCTGATCTATACCCACTTCAAGTGTATGGATGTGGCTGGCACTTCATCCCAAGAGTCGCATCGACTGCAGCCCATTAGCTGCTCATATACCCACTCAACTGAAACGTTGCTGATTGTCCATTGTGGATTTCAATCGTCACTGACTTTTATAACGGCGCCCCAGTTCCGCCGGGAGAGCATTATGAGTGCATTGCAGAAGCTACAAGACCGAATCAAACAAAAAGGCCTGCGTCGCACCTTCCGTACACTGTGGGAGCGCTATGTGTTTTTCCACTGGGAGCTGCTGTGGATGGAGCGTGACTTGGTCACGCCGGTGCCACCCTGCACGCTCAGACCCTATTCGGGGTTACGCCTGGTCGACATCGATACACAGAACGCTGATGCGTTCACCAAGCACTTTGGCGACCGCGTGGAAACCATGCGCGAACTGGCCGCCGAAGGGCATACAGGTCACATGTACCTGGACGAAAACGACGATGCCGTGGCCTTCATTTGGGGCAGCAAACGCAATTACCATGATCGCCACTACTACGGCTGCTGGTTCCCGGTCAAGGACGGCGAGTTCTTCGAGTTCGGGGGCGAGATGACGCGACCTTACTTCGGTACGGCCCTTTCAGTCGATGCCCAAATCAGATTGTGGCAGACCATGCAAGCGCAAGGGTGTAACAAGGTAGTGGACGTCTGTGAGACGCATAACGTCCCGGCGCTCAAATTGCACATCCGCATGGGGTACCACGAGCAGGGTCGGGTCATGCATGTCTATGGCTTCTTCGGGCGCTGGCGTTTGTTCCGCGAATCCCGCTACAGCGGCTCGCGACTCGATCTCCTACGCAAACCCGGGCGTCCGACAGTGGCTGCCTCAGCGTGAGATGCAAAAGCTGAGATCGATTGCTTCCACCACATGAACACCTCATTGTCTATTCCGCCACCGGCTGGCTGTTCTTTATAGGAACAAACACCCTTGTGGCGCATTAGACCTTTTCTCGACGACTCTGAAGTTTCCGGTAAACGAGGACTCCTTTCGCTCGCTACTGCACGGTGTCAAGCTCCTGCACATTGAAGTACAACCGAAGCCGGTTCGAAGCCCGAGTATTCGAAAATGGGGCGTAATCGCCGTAAAATTTTTACGCTTTCTTTACGGTCAGTGTTTTTGACCGCAACGATACTGGCCGCGATTTTTTAGATCGTCCATGCGCCTCGCTTTTCCGATGGCCCTGGAAAAATGTATTGCCCAAGGATGGCGTGCAGTTACTTCCCGCTAATTGAGAGATTCGCCCCTTGAGTGAGACAGCGACCGTTGCAAACGAAGACTCCCCATCCAAAACCTCAGGCGTGGGCTTGCTCGTCGCTGCTGTTGGGGTGGTTTACGGGGACATCGGCACCAGCCCCCTGTACACGCTGAAAGAAGTATTTTCCGGCCACTACGGCGTCCAGGTGAATCACGACGGCGTGCTGGGTATTCTGTCGTTGATCTTTTGGTCGCTGATCTGGGTCGTCTCGATCAAATACGTGCTGTTCATCCTGCGTGCCAATAACCAGGGTGAGGGCGGCATCATGGCGCTGACGGCTTTGGCCCGTCGCGCCTCCACCCCGTATCCGCACATGAGCAAGGTATTGGTGTTGCTCGGCTTGTTCGGCGCCGCACTTTTTTACGGGGACAGCATGATCACCCCGGCGATTTCGGTGCTCTCTGCGGTGGAGGGGTTACAGCTGGCGTTTGACGGGATCGAGCACTGGGTGGTGCCCCTGTCCGTGATCGTGCTGGTGGCGCTGTTCCTGATACAGAAACACGGCACTGCTCGCATTGGGATTCTGTTCGGCCCGGTCATGGTGCTGTGGTTTGTGGTGTTAGGCGCGCTCGGGATCTACGGGATTTTGCAGCGCCCCGAGGTGCTGCAAGCGCTCAACCCTGCTTGGGCAGTGCAGTTTTTCGTGGTTCATCCGGGCATGGGCGTGGCGATTTTGGGGGCTGTCGTGTTGGCGTTGACCGGTGCTGAAGCACTGTATGCCGACATGGGCCACTTTGGCCGCAAACCCATTTCTCGTGCGTGGTTCATTCTGGTGTTGCCAGGACTGGTACTCAATTATTTTGGTCAGGGTGCCTTGATCCTGGAGAACCCGGAGGCGGTGCGCAATCCATTCTATTTACTCGCGCCTGGCTGGGCACTGCTGCCGATGGTTGCTCTCTCTACTCTCGCCACCATCATTGCTTCTCAAGCCGTGATCTCTGGTGCTTTCTCCCTGACACGCCAGGCAATACAGCTAGGGTACGTCCCGCGCATGTTTATCCAGCACACCTCGAGCCAGGAACAAGGGCAGATTTACATCGGTACCGTTAACTGGGCATTGATGGTCGGTGTCGTGCTGTTGGTGATCGGTTTCGAGTCGTCCAGTGCCTTGGCTGCTGCCTATGGGGTTGCGGTCACGGGCACCATGTTGATCACCACCATCTTGTCTTCGGCTGTCGTCCTGCTCCTTTGGAAAACGCCACGTTGGCTGGCCATCCCTATGCTGCTTGGTTTTCTGCTGGTCGACGGCCTGTATTTTGCCGCCAATGCACCGAAGATTTTCCAAGGCGGTGCGTTCCCTGTGATCGCCGGCATTGGCCTGTTCATCTTGATGACCACCTGGAAGCGGGGCAGGAAAATCATTGTTGAACGACTGGATGAAACCGCGCTGCCTTTGCCGCTGTTCATCAGTAGTATCCGTTCACTGCCACCCCATCGCGTACAAGGCACCGCAGTGTTTCTGACGGCCAGAGCCGACGCTGTACCACATGCGTTGCTGCACAACTTGCTGCATAACCAAGTCTTGCATGAGCAAATCGTGTTGCTCACCGTGGTGTCTGAAGACAGCCCTCGCGTTAGTGCTGAACGGCGGTTTGAGGTTGAAGCTTATGGCGAAGGGTTTTTCCGGGTCAGTCTTCACTTTGGTTTTATGGAGGAGCCCGACGTACCCTTGGCGCTAAGTCTGTGTCACTTGACTGAACTGGATTTCAGTCCGATGCGCACGACCTATTTCCTCAGCAGGGAGACGGTGATCCCCACCAAGCGCATTGGGATGGCGCGCTGGCGGGAAAGTCTTTTCGCGTTTTTGTTGAAGAACGCCAACAGCAACCTGAAGTATTTCAAACTGCCACTGAATAGAGTGATTGAGCTGGGAACTCAGGTAGAGATGTGACGGACAAACAAGGCCGCCTATGCGGCCTTTTCCTCTAAGACACCCGAGGTCAGATCACTTTAACCGCCCGGCCAATGAACTGAATCGGTCCTGTGGGTTTGCCCGTCGGCGATCCATGGGGGTTCTCCAGAGTCAATTCAAAGAGCTGGTTGGATTCCAGCGGCGGTAATTTATCCAAAGGGACAGAAAGCGTTTGCCCAGGTTTGACCAATCCAAGGGACACCGGTCCTTGCCAGCCGTCCGCTTTGGTCCAGAGCTCAAGTGCTTTGTCGGTTGGGACTTGCGCTTCCCCTAAAGGAATCAGTTGGATTTCCTTTCGGTTGCTCGCCTGAATGACCCAGCCGGGTGCCTGGTTCTGCGGAGCCACCAGAACTACCAGGTAGGTGGTCGGATTCAACGGAGCTGTTCGTGTCAGAACAACTGTTCCAAGCAACAGCGTTGCGACAAGACCAGTCCCCGCGAGCCCGCGCCATAGCGGTAGAAGGTTCCACCACGAGATTGGCTTCACAGCGGCCGTCACTCTTGGTGCTCGCCGGTCATTGCTGTTCAAGCTGCGCTCGATTCGCCGCCAGAGAAGTGGAGTAGGGGGTTGCGGTTCAGCCAGTTCGGTCAAGGCAAGCAAACGCTGTTCCCATGCATCAACAGCAGCTCGCAAATCTGTCTCCTGGGCAAGACGCTTTTGTATCTCGATGCGTTGCTCGGCCGGCAACGTGCCTAACACATACTCACTCGCCAGTTCGTCAATGTTGTCGGCGCTGTCATCCTCTGGGCTTATGGTCATCCCATGCACTCCCGCAATGCCACCAGACTGCGTTTGATCCAGGCTTTGACGGTCCCCAGAGGTGCGCCCAGTTTCTGCGATATTTCTGAATGCGAATAGCCGTCTACATACGCATGGAGTATGCAGTTGCGACGCGCCGGCTCCAGTTGTTCAAGGCACATATAAATACGTCCTGAACGGGCTCGAAAATCGAAGGCGTCCACACACTCTGACGATGCCTCCATGGATGCTAAAGCGAGCAATGCCATTTCGCTTTGCTCGCTGACCTGTATCTCCCGGGCGTTATCTCGCATGAAGTTGAGTGCTAAATGCCGCGTCACGCTGAAGATCCAGCCACGGGCAGAACCTCGTGCCGGATCGAAGCTGGCGGCACGGGTCCATATTTTGATAAAGACATCGTGCACGATGTCTTCGGCCAAGGCGTTACTGCGAGCGATTCGCTTGGCAACACCCAAAAGACGAGCACTTTCCTGCTCATACAAGTCTTGCAATGCCTGCTGCTCGCCTCGGGCACAAGCAGCTAAACAGGCTTCGTAGTCAAAACAGGGCTCAGGTAGGGACAAGGTTTTCAGCCGCCAGCAGGTGGTAATTACCCCAGCCCTAAGGCTGGGGTTCCATCGGAGCAGAGTAGACGACTTTGTGCGTTAACAACCTGTCCTGGATCGTTGGCTTAATTGGCTGCCCAAAAAATATAGTCAGCCTGATATTTCACTACCTCACGTTTGCCTTTGTTTGCGGCGGAGCATTCGATCATTGGCGCCACGCCGCCTTTAACGGCCACCCGCTGGATATAACTGACATTGCTCATCGCGCCTTTGCCTTCCGCAGGGTTGGCTTTGACCAACTGATAAGGGAGGTCACCAGTACCTGAGGGTGCAACCGCCAGTTGCGTTCCAGTGATTTTAGAACCGTCATTAGCTTGCCAGGTAGCCGGGGGGCCGAAGTAGGTGCCGACTTGTTTGCCGCTGCGATCATTTAGTACCGCTTTGGGTCCTACGAAAGTCCATTCAGTCTGGCCGGCGGAGTTAGCCTTGTCGCGACACTCATACGTGATTTCGCCCACGCCCACGGTCTCCAACGCGACCTTATGACCGTCCGGGACCTTAATGCTGTCGGGCAGATCTGTTTGCGCATACGCAGCTGGCACTGTGACCAACAAGCAGGTGGCAGCAAGCGTAGTACTGGCAATGCGCAGGAATCTTTTAGCGTTCATGCAAATCTCTCCAGAAAGGTGATCAGTTCAGCAGCTATGGCTACTGCCTGTACTACCCGCTGGAGGACAAACTGGATGCAGCTGATTAAAAAATATCGAGCAGAAAGGGTTGTAGCGTCACTGCTTGATAGCTTGACAATGTGAGTGTCAGGCCAACAGCTGCCCGTGGTGAAGGGTAGCTAACGGCCCAGGCTGTGTGAAAACACCAGTGATTGTCTAACCTTCTGATTGTCTGGATCGTATCGGGGACGATCATGAAGCGATTTATTGAGGGTGAGGCTCGGACGCACACCCAGCGGTGTTGCTGAAGATCTATATCTACGGCTACCTCAATCTCTTCTCTCAATCGATCATCGCCATCGACGGCAGCAAATTCAAAGCCGTCAATAATCGCGACCGCAACCGCCCGCTTATTCCAGAGGCAATCCTCGCGACTCTCAGTTTTCGACGTATTTAGCGCGTTTTCACACAGCCTGGCCCCTTTGCAGACATTCATATCGTCCCCTTGACCGAGGGGTTCCCCACTCTGACTTCACGCTTAGATGATGGGGAGGTAAAAAAAGATGCTGGTTGAGGTGGCCGTTGCAGCGGGAACTTCAGGGTACCGGCCAGGTCAATTGGTGCCTGTATTGGAAATGCCGATTAGCGCTGTGGTCTTTTTTACGGCAGTGCCATCCGAGATCAGTCGAGTCCGCCCCCTGATGCCAACCAAGAGTTTTCTGCCGGGTCTCATCCTGGTGTTCTGCGCCGTCGCGTCTCTTTGTTCGGTTGCTGCTGAGCGAAGAGCGGCAGCGCAAAGCAACAGCGCATCAACCACCCTAATCGAAACCGCCTCGCGGCAGTATGGAAATGGTCAGTTGGAACAAGCCGCTGCCACGCTGGAGCGAGCCCTGCATATCCAGCCGAACAATCCCGCGACGCTGCATTACCTCGGTGTGTTGCGTCTTCAGCAGGGGCAGTATCAGCAGGCTGAAACCTTGGCGACGCGCTCGAATATGCGGGTTGGTCGCAACGTCGAGTTACGCAATCGCAACTTCCAATTGATCCAGACGGCGCAGCAGGCCCAGTCTTCGGGTATCCCGCCCAGCGCCAAAGCGGACCAGGTCGCAGTTCAGAAGAGGCTGGAAGTGGAGACCCAAAGGCTCAGCGAAGCAGAAATGGGCGTTGCTGAACAATCCACTCAGGACACTGGGCGCGACGCTGGCAACTTCGCTCGCGCAACGGCAGACCAGGTATTGGATTCATCGACAGTTGGCAGGCCTCGGCCCGAAGGAAAATCGCAAATGGCTTCCGTCGAGCCAGGGCCTGCGTACGATGAGGTTGAGATTCCCCGCGGCCATTTGCCGCCTCCAGGTAAATGCCGAATCTGGTTTCCTGATCGCCCGCCGGGGCATCAGCCCGCACCCGGCAAATGCAAGAAACTGCGAAAACGGGTTCCGTCAGGGGCCTACTTGGTGCACGGTTGAGTTTCTGAACATCCACTTCTGTCCGATATCGGTCCGAACTACAGTTGCCGCCATTCCGGACACTCCAGCGTTGTTCACCAGCACATCGACCTGATCGACCCGGGTAACGGCGAAGTCGATGAAGTCTTGGACATCCTTTCGGTCTGTGACGTCTAGAGCACGTAATTCCGCCTTGCCGCAGGAGGCGTTGATATCGCCAGCAATCATTTCAAGTCGGTCGGTACGACGAGCACCGAGCACCACTTTCGCGCCGTGGCTTGCCAGCAGCCGCGCGGTAGCCTCACCGATACCGCTGCTTGCGCCGGTGATTGCGATGACTTTGTCTTTGACGTTCAACAACATGATCGGTTTCTTCTTCTGTTCGCCTACACGAGCAGGTGGTGCTGCTGACGGTAGTGTCCGAAGACAGCCCTCGGGTGACTGCTGAACGCCGGTTTGAGGTTGAAGCTTATTGCGAAGGGTTTTTTCGGGTCCGTCTGCACTTTGGTTTCATGGAGGAGCCCGACGTACCCATGGCGCTAAGTCTTTGTCAGCTGAAGGAACTGGATCTCAGTCCGATGCGCACGACCTATTTCCTCAGCCGGGAGACAGTGATCCCCACCAAGCGCATTGGTATGGCGCGCTGACGCGAAAGCCTGTTCGCGTTCCTGCTGAAAAATGCCAACAGCAACTTGAAATACTTCAAGTTACCGTTGAATAGAGTGATCGAGCTGGGAACACAAGTAGAGATGTGGAGGCAAACGAAGCCGTAAAGCGGCCCGCACACAAACATCTGACAGCACGAAATTCTCTGTTGAGGCAGGCATTAATCGAGCAGGAGGTCATTTTCCTGCTCATTGGAAACACTATTGGGAGGTTATCTCCATATCAGGACTTAACGTTCCCAACCAAGCCACTAGCCCCACAATCAAAACTGCTGTCGATAACTCGACCAACACGCTGCGCCTTAACGCATTCGCCGCCACTCGATATTCCCCCTCCCGCAACGACCGCTCCAAAAGCGGGCCAAGGTGAAATCGGTTCAGTGCGGCCAGTACCAGCA
>NZ_SISB01000048.1 GCF_004310295.1 Pseudomonas sp. BGI-2
CGGTTTACGTTCCACGCTTCCTTCCCACACTCGGTCGCCCTCATGCAGTTGCGCTTCGCTTCATTCGCTGTGGCCAGCTCAAGAGAGGACTTTCACCTCTAGGATGGCGCCCATGCTGGGCGCACAAGTGAGTCGCCGAAAGGGCGAAACCATAAGTGGCCGTTACCGCAGGAATGGATATATACCCGGTCAACAAAGGAGGTCGGCTATCAGGCCGCTTTCGCGGGCAAGCCTCGCTCCTACAGTTTTGAGCAACGTACATCCATAAAATCGCGGCCAACAAAAAACCCGCTGAACGCTAATTCAGCGGGTTTCTCATTTCATCGGCAGGAAGATCAAAAATCTTCCAACCGCCATACCTCATAAGCCGGCGTCTCGTAGGGATGGCTGAGTTTCAGCGCGGCCACCACGGCCACGATCAACTCATCCGCCACCACCAGCTCAACCTTCCATTCCTCAACCTGCTCGACCTGCCCCGCCTCACCAATAAACGGCTGACTGCCATCCAAAGGCCGAAACTGGCCCAAACCTAACGCCTGCCACGCGCAGTGATCATAAGCCCCGATCCGCCCGCCACCGGCAGCGAACACAGCACTCTTGACCAGCTCGACATGACTGGCCGGAACGAAAAAACCGAGCTTATACACAGCTATCAGTTAACCCAGACGCGCGCATTACGGAACATACGCATCCACGGTGCGTCTTCGTTCCAGTCTTCCGAACGCCACGAGTTCTGCACGGCGCGGAACACACGCTCCGGGTGCGGCATCATGATCGTTACGCGACCGTCGCGGCTGGTCAAACCGGTGATCCCGCGCGGCGAGCCGTTCGGGTTGGCCGGGTAGTTTTCGGTGACCTTGCCATGGTTGTCGACGAAACGCATCGCCACGCAACCCGACAGATCGGCTTCCAGCAACGCTTCTTCGCTGGCGAACTCGGCATGACCTTCACCGTGAGCGATCGCGATCGGCATGCGCGAACCGGCCATGCCTTGCAGGAAGATCGAGTTCGACTCCTGGACCTGAACCATCGCCACGCGCGCTTCGAACTGCTCGGAACGGTTACGCACAAAGTGCGGCCAGAACTCGCTGCCCGGAATCAGCTCGTGCAGGTTGGACATCATCTGGCAACCGTTGCACACGCCGAGGGTGAAGCTGTCGTTACGTTCGAAGAAGCCCTGGAACGCATCGCGAGCACGGCTGTTGAACAGCGCGGACTTGGCCCAGCCTTCACCGGCACCCAGGACGTCGCCGTAGGAGAAACCGCCGCAAGCGACCATGCCCTTGAAGTCGTTCAGGTCGACACGGCCGGCCAGAATGTCGCTCATGTGCACGTCGATCGCGTTGAAACCGGCGCGGTCGAACGCAGCCGCCATTTCCACCTGACCGTTGACGCCCTGCTCACGCAGCACGGCAACTTGTGGGCGGATGCCTTTCTTGATGTAAGGCGCGGCAACGTCCTGGTTGACGTCGTAGCTCAGCTTGACGCTCAGGCCCGGGTTGTCTTCTTCCAGCAGCACGTCGAATTCTTGTTCGGCGCAATCGGCGTTATCACGCAGACGCTGGATCTGGTAGCTGGTTTCAGCCCACTGACGTTGCAGCAGACGACGCTGACCTTCGAAGACAGTGTCGCCGTTGAAGGTGATGCTGATCTCGCCGTTGTTCATCGGCTGACCGACCACCGAAACGCAGTCCCCCAGACCGGCCGCGCTGAACTGCGCGAGGATGTCTGGCGTGGCGTCCTGGCGAACCTGGATCACGGCGCCGAGTTCTTCGTTGAACAGGATCGCGGCGATGTCGGCGGAGGTTTCTGCCAGACCGTCGAGGTTCAGGCTCAGGCCGCAGTGGCCGGCGAAGGCCATTTCCACCACGCTGGTCAGCAGACCACCGTCGGAACGGTCATGGTAGGCCAACAGGTGACCGTCGGCGTTGAGGCCCTGGATCACGGCGAAGAAGGCTTTGAGATCTTCGGAGTCATCGACGTCCGGCGCTTGCGAGCCGAGCTTGCCGTGAACCTGGGCCAGGATCGAGGCGCCCATGCGGTTCTGGCCACGGCCCAGATCGATCAGGATCAGGTCGGTGGTGCCCTTGTTCATGCGCAGTTCCGGGGTCAGGGTCTGACGGATGTCAGCCACTGGCGCGAAACCGGTCACGATCAGGGACATCGGCGACGTCACGGTCTTGTCGACGCCTTCGTCGTTCCAGCGGGTGGCCATGGACATGGAATCCTTGCCCACCGGAATGGTAATGCCCAGCTCAGGGCACAGTTCCATGCCGACCGCTTTCACGGTGTCGTACAGACGCGCGTCTTCACCTGGGTGACCGGCAGCGGACATCCAGTTGGCCGACAGTTTGATGTCGGAGATCTTGTTGATGCGCGAAGCCGCGATGTTGGTCAGGGTTTCGCCGATGGCCATGCGACCCGACGCCGGAGCGTCCAGCAGTGCCAGCGGAGTGCGCTCGCCCATGGCCATGGCTTCACCGGTGTAAACGTCGAAGCTGGTGGCGGTGACGGCAACGTCGGCCACCGGAACCTGCCACGGGCCGACCATCTGATCACGGGCCACGAGGCCGGTGATGGTGCGGTCGCCGATGGTGATCAGGAA
The DNA here is from genome assembly GCF_004310295.1 of Pseudomonas sp. BGI-2. Lineage (GTDB taxonomy): Bacteria > Pseudomonadota > Gammaproteobacteria > Pseudomonadales > Pseudomonadaceae > Aquipseudomonas. The sequence goes on from NZ_SISB01000048.1 coordinate 2,606, forward strand.
GCTTTTGCTGGCCACGGCCGGGTGATGCAGAACGCGCTCTACGCAGTCTGCAATTTCCAGCGTGCTTGGATCGAAGTCGTCGCCCAGTTCGTTTTCACGAACGGCCGAACGGTGCATGCGCGGGGCTTTGCCCAGCAGCACTTCCAGCGGCATGTCCACCGGGCTGTTGCCGAAGTGGCTGTCGGTGACCGTCAGTTGCGGCTCGGCAGTGGCTTCGCCGACCACGGCAAACGGGCAACGCTCGCGCTCGCAGATCGCCTGGAAGCGTTCGAAATCCGCTGGGCCGACCGCCAGAACGTAGCGCTCCTGGGATTCGTTACTCCAGATTTCGTGCGGGGCCATGCCCGGCTCGTCGTTTGGAATGTTGCGCAGTTCGAAGCGACCGCCACGATTACCGTCGTTGACCAGTTCCGGGAAGGCGTTGGACAGACCGCCCGCGCCGACGTCGTGGATGAAGCTGATCGGGTTTTTGTCGCCCAACTGCCAGCAACGGTCGATGACTTCCTGGCAGCGACGTTCCATCTCAGGGTTTTCGCGCTGTACCGAAGCGAAGTCCAGGTCGGCTGAGCTGGTGCCGGTGGCCATGGAAGAAGCAGCGCCGCCACCCAGACCGATCAACATCGCCGGGCCACCGAGCACGATCAGCTTGGAGCCGACGGTGATCTCGCCTTTCTGTACGTGTTCGGCACGGATGTTACCCATACCGCCGGCCAGCATGATCGGCTTGTGGTAACCGCGAACTTCGTCGCCACGCGGGGTGGTGATCGACTGTTCGAAGGTACGGAAATAACCGGTCAGGGCCGGACGACCGAATTCGTTGTTGAACGCGGCGCCACCCAGTGGGCCTTCGATCATGATGTCCAGCGCGGTGACGATGCGTTCAGGCTTGCCGTACGGCACTTCCCACGGCTGTTCGAAGCCCGGGATCTGCAAGTTCGATACGGTAAAACCGGTGAGGCCAGCCTTTGGCTTGGCGCCACGACCGGTAGCGCCTTCGTCGCGAATCTCGCCGCCGGAGCCAGTGGACGCGCCCGGGAACGGGGCAATCGCGGTCGGGTGGTTGTGAGTTTCGACTTTCATCAGGATGTGCACCGGTTCCTGCACCGCGCCGTACTGGCGGGTTTCAGGGTCCGGGAAGAAACGGCCGGCGACGTTACCGACGATCACCGAAGCGTTGTCCTTGTAAGCCGACAGCACGCCTTCGCTGTGCATCACGTAGGTGTTCTTGATCATGCCGAACAGGCTTTTTTCCTGGCTCTGACCATCAATGTCCCAACTGGCGTTGAAGATCTTGTGACGGCAGTGCTCGGAGTTCGCCTGGGCGAACATCATCAGTTCGATGTCGTGCGGGTTGCGCTTCAAACCAACGAAGGCGTTGACCAGGTAGTCGATTTCGTCTTCGGCCAGGGCCAGGCCCAGCTCGGTGTTGGCTTTTTCCAGCGCGGCGCGGCCGCCACCCAGCACGTCGATCGCGGTCAGCGGTTTCGGCTCGGCGTGGCTGAACAGGCCGGCGGCGTGTTCGAGGTTGCCCAATACGATCTGGGTCATGCGGTCGTGCAGCGCATCGGAGATCAGCTGAGCGTCGGCGTCGCTGAACTGGCCGGCCACGTAGAACGCGATGCCGCGCTCCAGGCGCTGGATCTTGCTCAGGCCGCAGTTGCGAGCGATGTCGCTGGCCTTGCTGGACCATGGCGAGATGGTGCCGAAACGCGGCAACACCAGGAACAGACGACCGGTCGGCTCTTGTACCGGAACACTTGGACCGTACTTCAGAAGGCGCGCAAGCACCTGCTGTTCGTCGCCGGTCAGGACGCCGGTAACTTCAGCGAAGTGAGCGAATTCAGCATACAAGCCGCTGACAGCCGGGACCTTCTGGCTCAGTTGCTCAAGGAGTTTGCTGTGGCGAAAGGCAGAAAGGGCAGGAGCGCCGCGCAGGATCAACATCTTCGGGACAGCCTCGGGAAGGGGTGTGCTTTGAGGCCGTGCATTCTAGCCTAAACCGCCCGCGACAGCACCCGAAACGGTACGCATGGCTGTCCCCGAACGTCGGGCCGGGTATCCGGACCTGAAACCTGTGTTCTGCGACGGTTATTTTTTCTGTCACAAAATGCGGTCCGGGCCCATTCCTGCGGGCTCCACGCGGGTTTCCCGCGCCCTACCAGACAAGCCCTTCGCTGTCGAGATATGGCGCTCGTGGTCCTTTGCGTATACTGCGCAGATGTTTTCCCCAACGGCTTTGCGTCCGCGGTACGCCAAATGGCTGATCGCAACCGGACTCTTCCTGATGCTCAGTGGCTGTGTTGATAAACCCAACACACTGGAGCGCATAAAGGAGGATGGCGTGCTGCGGGTGGTTACCCGAAACAGCCCCGCCACCTACTTTCAGGATCGCAACGGTGAAACCGGCTTCGAATACGAGCTGGTGAAGCGCTTCGCCGACGATCTGGGGGTGGAGCTCAAGATCGAGACCGCCGACAACCTTGACGACCTGTTCAGTCAGGTGGGCAAGCCTAACGGCCCGGTGCTGGCTGCTGCCGGTCTGGTCAGCAGCGAGCAACGCAAACAACAGGTGCGGTTTTCCCACTCCTACCTGGAAGTCACCCCACAGATCATCTACCGCAACGGCCAATCACGGCCGACCGACGCGGGCGACCTGGTCGGCAAGAAGATCATGGTGCTCAAGGGCAGCACCCACGCCGGGCAACTGGCGGAGCTGAAAAAGAAATATCCAGGCATTGAATACGAAGAGTCCGACGCGGTTGAAGTCGTCGACCTGCTGCGCATGGTCGATGAAGGTCAGATTGATCTGACCCTGGTCGACTCAAACGAAGTGGCGATGAACCAGGTCTACTTCCCCAAGGTGCGGGTAGCCTTCGACCTCGGTGACGCCAGCAACCAGAGTTGGGCCGTGGCCTCTGGCGACGACAACAGCTTGCTCAACGAGATCAACGCCTACCTCGACAAGGTGAAGAAGAACGGCACCCTGCAACGCCTGAAAGACCGCTATTACGGGCACGTCGATGTGCTCGGCTACGTCGGCGCCTATACCTTCGCCCAACACTTGCAACAACGTCTGCCCAAATACGAACAGCACTTCAAGGCGTACGCCAAGAAAGAGAAAGTCGATTGGCGCCTGCTGGCCGCGGTCGGCTATCAGGAATCGCTATGGCAAGCGGCCGTCACATCGAAGACCGGCGTGCGCGGACTGATGATGCTGACCCAGAACACCGCGCAGGCGATGGGCGTTTCCAATCGACTGGACCCCAAACAAAGCATCATGGGCGGCGCCAAGTACCTGGCCTACGTGAAGGATCAGTTGGATGAGTCGATCCAGGAGCCGGATCGCACCTGGTTTGCACTGGCGGCCTACAACGTTGGCGGCGGTCACCTGGATGACGCACGCAAACTGGCGGCCAAGGAAGGTCTGAACCCGGACAAGTGGCTGGACGTGAAGAAGATCCTGCCGCGGCTGTCAGAGAAGAAGTGGTACAGCAAGACGCGTTATGGCTACGCCCGGGGCGGCGAGCCTGTGCATTTCGTGGCGAACATCCGTCGCTACTACGACATCCTGACGTGGGTGACGCAACCGCAACTTGAAGGCAATCAGGTGGCCGAGGGCAACCTGCATGTACCTGGGGTCGACAAGACCAAGCCGAGCCAGGAAACCCCGCAGCTCTGACAGAACAACCGAGATCAAATGTGGGAGCGGGCTTGCTCGCGAAAGCGGTGTGTCAGTCAACGAAGATGTTGAATGTTAAACCGCATTCGCGAGCAAGCCCGCTCCCACAGGGGTGTTGTGTTGGGTTTTTAGGCTTTTGCGGCGGCCAGGATCAATGCCTTCATTTCCGACACCGCCGACTTGAAGCCCACGAACAACGCATGAGCCACCAGCGCATGGCCGATGTTCAGTTCGTTGATGCCTTTGATCGCGGCTACCGCTTCAACGTTGTGATAGTGCAATCCGTGGCCAGCATTAACGATCAGGCCCTGAGCCAAACCAAATGCCACACCGTCAGCGACTCGCTTAAGCTCTTCAGCCACTTCAGTCGGCGTCTCGGCATCGGCATAACGACCGGTGTGCAATTCGATTGCCGGCGCACCCACACGACGGGACGCTTCGATCTGCCGCTCGTCAGCATCGATGAACAGCGACACTTCACAGCCGATCTTTGACAGGCGATCCACCGCTGCTTTAATCCGTACTTCCTGTCCCGCTACGTCCAGGCCACCTTCAGTGGTCAGTTCCTGACGGGTTTCCGGGACCAGGCAAATGTGCGCCGGGCGGATGCGCTCGGCGAACAGCATCATTTCTTCGGTGACGCCCATTTCGAAGTTCATGCGGGTTTGCAGCACGTCCTTGAGCAACAGCACGTCGCGTTCCTGGATGTGCCGGCGGTCTTCGCGCAGGTGCACGGTGATGCCGTCAGCGCCCGCCTCTTCCGCGTCCAGTGCTGCCTTGACCGGATCCGGATAGCGCGTGCCCCGGGCCTGACGCAGGGTGGCAACGTGGTCGATGTTCACGCCAAGAAGAATGCGATTGCTGGTGGTCAAGGAAGCGCTCCTGAAGATAGGGAAGTTCGGTGCACAGCATACGGGGTGATCAGGGCTTGCGAAACAGTTCGCGGCTGACGAGGGGACGACCGCCCAGGTGAACGGCCAACGCCTGGCGCATCAGACGTTTGGCAGCGGACAATGCGCCGGGCGCGGTCCAGTCAGCGTCGGCCATGGCCAACAGCTCGGTGCCGTTGAACAGGCCGGGTTGCAGCAAGTACACCTGCTCCAGGCCGGCGTCCACTTGCAATCGGTACAGACCGTCCGGGGCGATGGGCTCGCCGTGGATGTCGGTGGTCAGGGCGAAGCCGTAACCGAGGTCGTCGAGCAGGCGCCATTCGAAGGATCGCAGCAACGGTTCCAGTGGGCGCCCTTCGGCCAGCGCGAGCAACGTCGCGGCATAGTGATCGAACACGCCAGGGTGCGGGTCTTCTGCGGGCAACAGGCGGATCAGCAGTTCATTGAGGTAGAGGCCACTGAACAGGGCCTCACCGATGAGCCATGTAGAAGTACCCGCACTTTCCATGCGTCCGACATTCTTCAGATCGCCACGTCCGCGAAACTCGACTTCCAGCGGCACGAATGGTCGGGCCAATGTCCCGGCCTTGCCCCGCGCGCTACGCAACACCGCCCGCAGCCGACCTTGCGGCGTGAGGAAGTCCACCAGCGCGCTGCTTTCGCGGTAAGCGCGGCTGTGAAGCACGAAAGCGGGTTGGCCGATGGGCTGGGACATGGAGTTCTCAATGACGGAACGCAGTTTTACAAACAACCCGAAACCAATGTGGGAGCGGGCTTGCTCGCGAATGCGGTGTGACAGTCAACATCAATGCTGAATGTTACATCGTCTTCGCGAGCAAGCCCGCTCCCACAGAGGTTATACGGTGCAGCGTCGACCGGGTTACAGATCGCCGTAACCCAGCGAACGCAGAGCGCGCTCGTCGTCAGACCAGCCGCCTTTCACTTTCACCCAAAGGTTGAGCATGATCTTGGAGTCGAACAGCAGCTCCATGTCCTTGCGCGCCTCGGTGCCGATGCGTTTGATCCGCTCGCCCTTGTCGCCAATGATGATTTTCTTCTGGCCGTCGCGCTCAACGAGGATCAAGGCATGGATATGCAGGGTTTTGCCCTGCTGCTTGAACTCTTCGATTTCGACGGTGATCTGGTACGGCAGCTCGGCGCCCATCTGGCGCATGATTTTCTCGCGTACCAGTTCAGCGGCGAGGAAGCGGCTGCTGCGGTCGGTGATCTGGTCTTCCGGGAAGAAGTGATCGTTTTCCGGCAGGTAGCCGGCAATCACACGCTCCAGCGCTTCGAGGTTGTGCCCGTGCTGGGCCGAGATCGGCATGATCTGCGCGTTCGGCAACTGTTCCTGCAACCAGGTCAGGTGCGGCATCAGCTCGGATTTGTCTTCGATGCGATCGGTCTTGTTCAGCGCCACGATCAGCGGGCCGGTCACGTACTGGACGCGTTCGAGAACCATCTGGTCTTCGTCGGTCCATTTGGTGCGGTCAACCACGAAGATCACCACGTCGACGTCTTTCAACGCCGCCGAAGCGGTCTTGTTCATGTAGCGGTTCAGAGCCTTTTCGCCGCCCTTGTGCATGCCCGGGGTGTCGACGTAGATCGCCTGCACGGCGCCTTCGGTCTTGATGCCCAGCATGTTGTGACGGGTGGTTTGCGGCTTGCGCGAAGTGATCGCCAGCTTCTGACCCAGGATATGGTTCAGCAGCGTGGACTTGCCCACGTTGGGACGGCCGACGATGGCAACATAGCCACAGCGAGTTGCAGTTGAATCAGTCATTGCCATTCTCCACACCCAGGGCAATCAGTGCTGCGGCGGCCGCTACCTGTTCGGCAATACGACGACTCACACCCTGACCTCGGCTTTTTTCATTCAGTAAGGTGATTTCACATTCGACGAAGAACGTCCGGCAATGCGGCTCACCCTGGATATCCACCACTTCGTAACGCGGCAGCTCGCAACCACGCGATTGCAGAAATTCCTGCAGGCGGGTTTTTGGATCTTTGTTGGTGTCGACCAGCGTCAGGCCTTCGAACTCACCGGCCAGCCAGGCCAGCACGCGCTCGCGCGCCATGTCCATGCCAGCATCGAGGTAGATCGCACCAATCAGTGCTTCCAGGGCATCGGCCAGAATCGACTCGCGACGGAAGCCGCCGCTTTTCAACTCACCGGAGCCCAGGCGCAGGTATTCGCCCAGGTCGAAACCGCGGGCCAGTACGGCCAGCGTCTCACCTTTCACCAGGCGTGCGCGCAAACGCGACAACTGGCCTTCGCGGGCCAGCGGGAAGCGATCGAACAGCGCCTCGCCAGCGACGAAGTTGAGGATGGCATCACCGAGGAATTCCAGGCGTTCGTTGTTGCGCCCGGCAAAACTGCGGTGAGTCAGGGCCAGGACCATCAGTTCCTGATCCTTGAAGGTGTAGCCGAGCTGACGCTCTAGACGGCTTAAGGAGACGCTCACGGTTTACCCACGCTGAGTTCGTGGCTGGATTCCACCGCCATGGCCGTGGTGCGGCGCAGGCTTGGGACAATTAACGCTGTGTTCAAAAATAACGTCCTGAATATCATTGGCTTCATGCTTTCGGCGCCGATTGTGTCGACTCCAGAAATGCATTCGGCGCTGTGTTCAACAGCGCCGTGTGTGATTACTTGATCAGGCCAACCCGCGAGAAATTCGGCAGGTGACTGAGTTTGGGTTCCGGCCAGCTCATCCAGACTGCGAAGGCCTTGCCGACGATATTCTTGTCGGGAACCATGCCCAGCAGATCCTTGGGAATGCTCGGATCATCCCAGTAGCGACTGTCGTTGGAGTTGTCGCGGTTGTCGCCCATCATGAAATAGTGCCCGGCCGGCACGGTCCACGAATGGTCCGGCGTTGCGCGGTAGCGGCTCATTTCCTTGCGGATCAAGTGCTCGGCCACGCCGAGTTTTTCCTTGTAGAGCTCGGCACTGCCCAGCGTGCCCGGCTCGGAGCCGACCCGTTGTTCGGCAATCGATTCGCCGTTGACAAACAAGCGCTTGTCGGCGGTGTAACGAATCTGGTCACCCGGCAGGCCCACCACACGCTTGATGTAGTTGACGTTCGGATCGCTCGGGTAGCGGAACACCATCACATCGCCGCGCTGCGGATCACCGACTTCGATGACTTTCTTGTCGAGCACCGGCAGGCGGATCCCGTAAGAAAACTTGTTCACCAGAATGAAGTCGCCGACGTCCAGGGTCGGTTTCATCGAGCCGGAAGGAATCTGGAACGGCTCCACGAGGAACGAACGCAGCACCAGCACGATGAACAACACCGGGAAGAACGACTTGCCGTATTCGACCAGCAGCGGCTCTTTGTTCAGTTTCTCGACGACCACCATGTCAGCCTGGCTGACGCTCCCCTGATAGGAGTTGATGGCAGCCCGGCGCCGAGGCGCCAGGAACAGCAGATCGAGCAACGCCAACAGGCCGCAGACGAACACGGCGATGACCAGCAACAGCGGGAAATTTAGTGACATAGGACCTAACTATCCAACCTGAGCACCGCAAGGAAGGCTTCTTGTGGAATTTCCACGTTGCCGACTTGCTTCATGCGTTTTTTACCGGCCTTCTGCTTTTCAAGCAGCTTTTTCTTACGGCTTACGTCACCGCCGTAGCATTTGGCCAATACGTTCTTTCTGAGAGCCTTGACGGAGGTCCGCGCAATGATCTGCCCGCCAATGGCGGCCTGGATCGCGACGTCGAACATCTGGCGCGGAATCAGTTCTTTCATCTTCTCGGTCAACTGGCGACCTTTGTAGTGCGCGTTATCCTTGTGCACGATCAGCGCCAGGGCGTCGACCTTGTCACCGTTGATCAGCACATCCAGTTTCACCAGATTAGCTGATTGATAACGGTCGAAATGGTAATCCAGCGAAGCATAACCGCGGCTGGTGGACTTCAGACGGTCGAAGAAGTCGAGGACCACTTCGTTCATCGGCAAATCGTAGGTCACCTGGACCTGCGTACCGAGGAACAACATGTCGTGCTGCACACCACGCTTCTCGATGCACAGGGTAATGACGTTGCCCAGATGCTCTTGCGGCACAAGAATGTTGGCCCGCACGATCGGTTCGCGCATGTCTTCGATCGAGGACAGGTCTGGAAGCTTCGACGGGTTGTCGACGTAAATCGTTTCACCGGTTTTCAGCAACAGCTCGAAAATAACCGTCGGCGCCGTGGTGATCAGGTCCAGGTCGTACTCGCGCTCCAGGCGCTCCTGGATGATTTCCATGTGCAGCATGCCGAGGAACCCGCAACGGAAGCCGAAGCCCAGGGCGTCGGAGCTTTCCGGGGTGTACTGCAGGGACGAGTCGTTGAGCGTGAGCTTTTGCAGGGCTTCACGGAAATCTTCGAAGTCGTCGGAGCTGACCGGGAACAGGCCGGCGTAGACCTGCGGCTGAATGCGTTTGAAGCCTGGCAGCACGTCAACGTCTGGCGTGGAGCTCAAGGTCAGGGTGTCACCGACCGGTGCACCGTGAATGTCCTTGATGCCGGCAATGATGAAGCCCACTTCGCCGGCCTTCAGGTCAACAGTGGCGGTGTGTTTCGGGTTGAAGACACCGACGCTGTCCACCAGGTGGATCTTGCCGGTGGATTTGACCAGGATCTTGTCGCCCTTCTTCACGCGACCGTGGCGCACGCGCACCAGGGAAACAACGCCCAGGTAATTGTCGAACCAGGAATCGATGATCAACGCTTGCAGCGGATCTTCATAGTTGCCGGTTGGCGCAGGAATGGTCTTGACCAGGCGCTCGAGCACTTCGTCGACGCCCAGACCGGTCTTGGCACTGCACTCGACCGCATCGGTGGCATCGATGCCGATGATTTTTTCGATTTCTTCTTTGACGCGGTCCGGATCGGCCTGCGGCAGGTCGATCTTGTTCAGGACCGGCATCACTTCCAGGCCCTGCTCAATCGCGGTGTAGCAGTTGGCAACCGATTGCGCTTCAACGCCTTGACCGGCATCGACCACCAGCAACGCGCCTTCACAGGCCGCCAGCGACCGGCTGACTTCATAGGTGAAGTCGACGTGGCCCGGGGTGTCAATGAAGTTCAGCTGGTACTTGATGCCATCGCGAGCGGTGTAATACAGGGTGACGCTGTGGGCCTTGATGGTGATCCCGCGTTCACGTTCCAGGTCCATGGAGTCCAGCACCTGGGCTTCCATTTCGCGCTCGGCGAGGCCGCCACACATCTGGATGAAGCGATCGGCCAGCGTCGACTTGCCATGGTCAATGTGGGCGATGATGGAGAAATTGCGGATATGACTCAAATCACTCACGGATCAACACTCAAAAAGGCTGCAGGCATAGCCCGCCGAAAAATAGCCGGGAATTGTACCTGATCCACGGCGCAAGCGTCACGTTCGCAGGTCAGACGGCACCTACAAAAACGCCCCGGTCTTGCGACAGGGGCGTTTTTTGTGACCCGCGGGGTCGGGAAAAACCCGTGATCAGCCGGCTCGGCGCAACAGCCAGACACCGGCCAGGGCACAGACGCCGGCCGGAACCAGCACCGCAAACAGCGGCGAGAATCCGAACACCAGGCTCGAAGGCCCCAGCAAATCCTGGACGATGCGAAAGGTGAAGCCGACGAGCACCCCAGTGAACACCCGCTGACCGAGGGTCACCGAGCGCAACGGGCCAAAGATGAAGGAAATCGCCATCAATACCAGCGCCGCGGTCACCAGCGGCTGCAACACCTTGACCCAAAACGCCAGCCAGTAACGGCCGTTGCTCAACCCCTGGTCAGCCAGGTAGTGGATGTAACCCCACAGGCCGCTGATCGACAGCGTGTCAGGCGACATCACCACCGTGCTCAGCAGTTGCGGACTCAAGGCGACATCCCAACGCTCGTCGGGGGTGGTGACCACTTCGGTGCTCTTTTCATGGAACAGCGTGGTGGTGACGTCGCTCAACTGCCAGTGATCCTGATCGAACTTCGCCCGCTTGGCGAAGCTGGACGACAGCATATGACGCTCATTATCGAAACGATAACGGGTGACGCCGTACAGCAAACCGTTCGGTTGCACAGAGTTGACGTGAATGAACTCATCACCCTGGCGGTGCCACAGACCATGCTTGGCGCTCTGCGCATCGCCGCCACCCTGAGCCAGGGAGCGGTTGGCCTGAGCGGTGACTTCGGTGGCCGGCGCGACGTATTCGCCGATCAGCACACCCACCACCATCAGGACCAGCATTGGCTTCATGACCGCCCAGACGATCCGGCCGACCGACACGCCGGCGGCGCGCATGATAGTCAGCTCGCTGTGGCTGGCCAGGCTGCCAAGGCCGATCAGGCAACCGATCAGCGCCGCCATTGGCAACATGTCGTACAAACGACGGGGCGCGGTCAGCAAGACGTAACTCAAAACGTCCATCAAGGTGTAGGTATCGCTGACCTCACTCATCTCATCGATGAAGGCAAACAGTGTCGCCAGGCCAAGAATAATCCCCAGTACCGCCAGGATTGCTACGAATACGCTGCTACCGATGTAGCGATCCAGCTTAACCACGGGCCACCTCCAATGCGGCTCGGCGACTCGCCATCTTCAAGCGCAACGGCTCCCAATAGAGCAAGCCCAGGCCAATGGCCAGGAAAATCGCGTGCACCCACCACAACCCCAGCGCCGGCGGGATCTTGCCTTTTTCGAGGGCGCCGCGCGCGGCAATCAGGATGCTCAGGTAAGCCATATAAAGAAGAATCGCCGGCAGCAGCTTGAGGAAACGCCCCTGGCGTGGATTGACCCGCGACAGCGGCACCGCCATCAGGGTCACGATGAACACCAGCAACGGCAGGGACAGACGCCATTGCAGTTCAGTGCGCGAGCGGATGTCATCGCTGCCGATCAAAGAACGGGTGGTCATTGCATCGCGGTCGGTGACTTCGTCGCTGACGTCCGGCTTGGGCAGCAATACGCCGTACTCCTCGTATTTGATCGCCCGGTAGTCGGCCTGCCCCGGGTTACCGTCGTAGCGATAGCCGTTGTCGAGAATCAGGTAGCGGTTGCCGTCAGGGCGGATTTCCTGACGGCCCCTCTCGGCCACCAGCACGGAAATCCCGCGATCCTTCTTGTCGGAGTTGATGTTTTTTTGCGAAATGAACACCCCCCCCAGATTGATACGGTCATCCGACAGCTGTTCGGTGTAAGTCACCCGGGTACCGTCGCGCAGGGCCTGGAAACGACCCGGCTCCAGGGTATCGAACTCGGTCAGCGCGTCCTGCTTGTTCAGCAGCAACTGGAACTGATTGGCACCTTGTGGCGCCAGGCTCAGACTCAGCCACGCCACGACCAGCGCAACCAGCGTGGCCGGAAACAGCGTCATGGCAAACAGACGTTGCTGACTCATGCCGGTGGCCGACAACACGGTCATTTCGCTTTCGAGGTACAGGCGGCCGTAGGCCAGCAGGATCCCGAGAAACAGGCCCAGCGGCAGGATAAGCTGCAGGAAACCTGGCAGACGAAAGCCCATGATCAGGAACAGGGAGCCCGGATCCAGCAGGCCCGAGGCCGCCTGGGCGAGGTATTTGATGAAGCGACCGCTCATGATGATGACCAGCAGCACGGCGCTGACGGCGCTCAAGGTCAACAGGACTTCGCGGGACAGATAACGGAAGACAATCAAACCAGACACTCCAGGGTTGTCAGGCTAAGGCGGCCAAACAAGCAAACGTATCAGACAGCCCGCAGGGCAGGGCCGCCGAAAAAGTTGGCGCATTATCCTGTGATTGAGTGCGCCTGTCACTGCGCATGCTCAAGCAGGCGGGTAATGCGTTGAAGATCGTACAACCGAGGGTTGTCAGGCGCAGTGAGCGAGGTTCAAACTGCGGCCTTTGTCGCGGGCCGTGACCTGCGTCTTTCTATTTATAAGCAAGCGTCTGTGCGCCGCCGTTTTGCCCGCGCACGTTGACCATTAATTCAGGGACCCGACATGGAACTGGTTGTAAAAAGCGTTAGCCCAGAAACGTTGAAGACCGCCACTCTGGTGGTCGCCGTCGGCGAAGGCAGCAAGCTCGGCGCCGTGGCAAAACAACTCGACGAACTGAGCGGCGGCGCCATCAGCGCGGTACTCAAGCGCGGCGACCTGACCGGCAAAGTCGGCCAGAGCCTGCTGCTGCACAGCCTGCCTAACCTCAAGGCCGAGCGCGTTCTGCTGGTCGGCGTGGGCAAGGACGAAGAGCTGGGCGACCGCCCGTTCCGTAAAATCATCGCTGGCGTCCTCAACACCCTTAAAGGCCTGGGCGGCACCGACGCCGTGCTGGCGCTGGACGAAGTCGTGGTCAAAGGCCGCGACAGCTACGGCAAAACCCGCATGCTGGCCGAAACCCTGGTGGACGGCGAATACACCTTCGACCAGTTCAAGAGCCAGAAAGCCGAACCGCGCTCCCTGAAGAAGATCACTCTGGTGACCATCAAGGCTGCACAGGCCGAAGTCGAGCGCGCCGCGGCCCACGCCACTGCGATCGCTAACGGCATGGCGTTCACCCGCGACCTGGGCAACCTGCCACCGAACATTTGCCACCCGACATTCCTCGGCGAACAAGCCAAGAACCTGGGAAAGGAATTCAAGAGCCTGAAAGTCGAAGTCCTTGATGAGAAGAAGATCAAGGAACTGGGCATGGGCTCGTTCTACGCCGTCGGCCAGGGCAGCGCGCAACCGCCACGCCTGATCGTCATGCAATACAACGGCGGCAAGAAATCCGAGAAGCCGTATGCACTGGTCGGCAAAGGCATCACCTTTGACACCGGCGGCATCAGCCTGAAACCGGGTGCCGGCATGGATGAAATGAAGTACGACATGGGCGGCGCGGCCAGCGTGTTCGGCACCCTGCGCGCCGTGCTCGAGCTGAAGCTGCCGATCAACCTGGTGTGCATCCTGGCCTGCGCCGAGAACATGCCGAGCGGCAACGCTTCGCGCCCAGGCGACATCGTCACCACCATGAGCGGCCAGACTGTTGAAATCCTCAATACCGACGCCGAAGGCCGTCTGGTGCTGTGCGATGCACTGACCTACTCCGAGCGCTTCAAGCCGCAAGCCGTGATCGATATCGCGACCCTGACCGGCGCTTGCGTCGTTGCCCTGGGTTCCCACACTTCCGGCCTGCTGGGCAACAACGACGAGCTGATCGGTCAACTGCTGAGCGCCGGCAAGGCTGCCGACGACCGCGCCTGGCAACTGCCGCTGTTCGATGAGTACCAAGAGCAGCTGGACAGCCCGTTCGCCGACATCGCCAACATCGGCGGCCCGAAAGCCGGCACCATCACTGCAGCCTGCTTCCTGTCGCGGTTCACCAAAAACCTGAACTGGGCGCACCTGGACATCGCCGGCACCGCATGGACCAGCGGCGGCAAGGACAAGGGCGCCACTGGCCGTCCGGTTCCGTTGCTGACCCAATACCTGCTGGACCGCGCCAAAGCCTGAAACCGATGACCTCGGGTGGCGTCACTTCCGGGTGACGCCGTTCGTGGCTCAGGAACCGCAATGACCAAAGTCGACTTCTATATCCTGCCCAGCGCCGATCCGTCGGCACGGCTGGATTTTGCCTGCAAACTCACCGAAAAAGCCTGGCGCATGGGCCACCGCATTTACCTGCATTGCAGCGATGCCGCCCAACGCGAGGATCTCGATGCACGTTTATGGGCTTTCAAGGGTGAAAGCTTCGTGCCTCACGGGCCTGCCGAAAGCGAACCTGAGGGTTTGATTGTGCTGGGGCTGGGTGATGACTGCGGTCCGCATCAGGATCTGCTGGTCAATCTCGACCTGAAAGTGCCGGTGTTCGCCAAACAGTTCGCCCGCGTGGCGGAAGTGGTGGTGGAAGATCCGACGATTCGTGCGGCCGCGCGGGAGAGTTTCCGTTTCTATCGCGAACAGGGCTATCCTCTGCAAGATCACCGATTACAGCGACTTTGAGCATTCCGATGGACACTCCAAAACCGCAACAGAAGTCCGCGCACCTGCTGGATGACCTCGAGTCGATCCGCCAACTGCTCGGCGATGACAACCTGCAACCGCCGCTGCTGACCGACACGGTCGAAGACGGTGATCAGGAACAGATTCCGATGTTGTTCGACTCCGTCAGCGGTGCGCCGCAGGACGTCGAACCGACACCACCCGCCCCTGCCGCGCAACCGGCACCGGCGGCCGGCAAAGGTCCTGATGCCTTGCTGCATCTCGACAGCGAACTGCGTGCTGCTGCGATGTTGATCATGCAAGACGTGATCGATGATTTTGCACCGCACATTGAAACCGAAATCAAGCGCCGGCTGGATGCGCGGATGGAGCGGTTGCTTAGCCAGTACGAATAACACCCTCTCCTGTGGAAGCAAGCCTTTGTGGTGAGGGGATTTAGCGAAACGTCGCACCGCCCCGTTGGGCTGCGAAGCGGCCCCCAGCATTTCATTCGCACTACGCATTTACAGAGTTGACGACTGCTGCGTAGCCGAACGGGGTGGTGCGGCATTCCGATTAACCCCCTCGCCACAAAGGCTCACTCCCACATTAGGTCTGCGCGCCGTCCGCCCCTGCTCGCCCTCTGCCCCATGCCCCGCTATACTTGCCGGCTTTTCCTGAATAAATGCCAATAGGGTCCCGCCGCGCATGGATAAGACCTACCAGCCGCACGCCATTGAAACTTCCTGGTACAACACCTGGGAGTCAGAGAATTACTTCGCCCCGCAAGGCGCGGGCGAGTCCTACACCATCATGATCCCGCCGCCGAACGTCACCGGCAGCCTGCACATGGGTCACGGCTTCAACAACGCGATCATGGACGCCCTGATCCGTTTCCGCCGCATGCAGGGTCGCAACACCCTGTGGCAACCGGGTACCGACCACGCCGGTATCGCCACACAAATGCTGGTGGAACGCCAACTCGAAGCTCAAGGGCAGAATCGCCACGACCTGGGCCGCGAAAAATTCCTCGAGAAAGTCTGGGAGTGGAAGGATCAGTCCGGTGGCAACATCAGCCGTCAGATCCGCCGTCTCGGTTCGTCCGTGGACTGGGGCCGCGAGCGCTTCACCATGGATGACGGCCTCTCTGAAGCCGTTAAAGAAGCGTTCGTGCGCCTGCACGAAGACGGTCTGATCTACCGCGGCAAGCGTCTGGTTAACTGGGACACCAAGTTGCACACGGCGATTTCCGACCTCGAAGTGGAAAACCACGATGAGAAAGGTTTCCTGTGGAACCTGAAATACCCGCTGGCCGACGGCGTCAAGACCGCTGAAGGCAACGATTTCCTGATCGTCGCGACCACTCGCCCGGAGACCATGCTCGGCGACTCCGCCGTCGCGGTTAACCCGAACGATGAACGCTACAAAGCCCTGATCGGCAAATTTGTCGAGCTGCCGCTGGTCGGCCGCCGCATCCCGATCATCGCCGACGATTACTGCGACCCAGAATTCGGCACCGGTTGCGTGAAAATCACCCCGGCCCACGATTTCAACGACTACGAAGTCGGCAAGCGCCACAACCTGCCGCTGCTGAACATCTTCGACAAGAACGCTGCCGTCCTGCCGGCCTGTCAGGTGTTCAACCTGGACGGCACGCTGAATGAAAGCATCGACGGCAAGATACCGGCCGAATACGCCGGTCTGGACCGTTTTGAAGCGCGCAAGCAAATCGTGGCTGCGTTCGATGCTGCTGGCCTCTTGGTCAGCGTCAACGATCACGCGCTGAAAGTTCCGAAAGGCGACCGTTCCGGCACGATCATCGAGCCATGGCTGACCGACCAGTGGTATGTGTCGACCAAGCCGTTGGCCGAGCCTGCGATTGCTGCCGTTGAAGACGGCCGTATCCAGTTCGTGCCGAAACAATACGAAAACATGTACTTCTCGTGGATGCGTGACATCCAGGATTGGTGCATCAGCCGTCAGCTGTGGTGGGGTCACCGGATTCCGGCCTGGTACGACGAGTCGGGCAAGGTCTATGTCGGTCGCGACGAAGCCGAAGTACGTGCCAAGAACAACCTTGGCCAGGACGTTGCGCTGCAACAGGACAACGACGTTCTCGATACCTGGTTCAGTTCGGGCCTGTGGACGTTCTCCACCCTCGGCTGGCCTGAGCAGACCGAGTTCCTGAAGAAATTCCACTCCACCGACGTGCTGGTGACTGGCTTCGACATCATTTTCTTCTGGGTCGCCCGGATGATCATGATGACCATGCACCTGATGAAGAATGAGGACGGCACGCCGCAGGTTCCATTCAAGACCGTCTACGTGCACGGCCTGGTGCGTGATGGCCAAGGCCAGAAGATGTCCAAGTCCAAGGGCAACGTTCTGGACCCGCTGGACATCATCGACGGTATCGAGCTGGAAGATCTGGTGCAGAAACGCACGTCCGGCATGATGCAGCCGAAACTGGCGAAGAAGATCGAGAAGCAGACCCGCGACGAGTTCGCCGACGGCATCGCCAGCTACGGCACTGACGCCCTGCGTTTCACCTTTTGCTCGCTGGCCTCTACCGGTCGCGACATCAAGTTCGACATGGGCCGCGTCGAAGGATATCGCAACTTCTGCAACAAGATCTGGAACGCCGCGCGCTACGTGCTGGACAAGGGCGAAGACTGCGGCCAGGACGGCGAAGCTTACGAGCTGTCGCTGGCGGATCGCTGGATCATCTCGCAGCTGCAACGCACCGAAGCCGAAGTGACCCGTCAACTCGATCAGTTCCGTTTCGACCTGGCGGCACAAGCCTTGTACGAGTTCATCTGGAACCAGTATTGCGACTGGTACCTGGAACTCTCCAAGCCTGTGCTGTGGGACGAGAACGCCCCGGTTGAACGTCAGCGTGGCACCCGCCGCACGCTGGTTCGGGTGCTGGAAGTTGCATTGCGTCTGGCGCACCCGTTCATGCCGTTCATCACCGAAGAAATCTGGCAGCGCATCGCGCCGCTGGCCGGTATCGAAGGCAAGACGATCATGCTGCAACCCTGGCCAGTGGCCAATGAAGAGCGCATCGATCCGGCCGCCGAGAACGACATCGAATGGCTCAAGGAGTTGATGCTTGGCACGCGCAACATCCGTGGCGAAATGAACATCGGCCCAGGCAAGCCGCTGAACCTGTTCCTGAAAAACGTCAGCGCCGAAGATCAGCGTCGTCTCACCGAGAACGAAGCCTTGCTGAAGAAGCTGGCTCGCCTCGAATCGATCACGGTGTTGGCCGCCGGCGAAGAAGCGCCGCTGTCCGCCACGGCTCTGGTCGGCGAGATGGAAGTGCTGGTGCCGATGGCTGGCCTGATCGACAAAGATGCCGAGCTGGCGCGTCTCGACAAGGAAATCCTGCGTCTGCAGGGCGAAGTTCAGCGCGTGGGTGGCAAGCTGTCCAACGCTGGCTTCGTCGACAAGGCTCCAGCCGAAGTCATCGACAAGGAACGCGCCAAACTGGCCGAAGCTGAACAGGCTTTGGGCAAATTGGCGGAGCAGCATGCGCGGATTGCCAGCCTGTAACGGTAAATCGCAATGAAAACGGGAGGCCAAATGGCCTCCCTTTTTTTTTGCGCCGAGAATCCTGTGTGGATGTGGGACAATACCCGCCACTTTTAGCCATACCCGAATCGACAACGCCCATGAACGCCCCCCGCACACCAAGACCTGCGCGCAAGAAGCCTGACACCGCCACCCCGGCCAAAGCCGTGGAGCCTCGTGAGAAGAAGGCCAGCCTGCATCCGCGCAACCGCCACCAAGGTCGTTACGACTTCCCGGCGCTGATCAAAACCACGCCGGAACTGGCGAAGTTCGTGATCCTCAACCCGTACGGCAAGGAAAGTATCGACTTTGCCAGCCCGGACGCGGTCCGTGTGTTCAACCGGGCGTTGCTCAAGTCGTTTTATGGCGTCGCCCACTGGGACATCCCGGCCGATTACCTCTGCCCCCCGGTTCCGGGCCGTGCCGATTACGTGCATTTCCTGGCCGATCTGCTGGCCAGCGTCAACGACGGCGAGATCCCGCGCGGCGCGCCGGTCAAGGTGCTCGATATCGGCATGGGCGCAAACTGCGTCTATCCGCTGATCGGCTACAGCGACTACCGCTGGCACTTCCTCGGCTCGGAAATCGACCCGACAGCCGTGGCCGCTGCCAAAGCCATCGTGCAGTCCAACGGGCTGAACAAGGCCATCCAGTTGCGTCTGCAAAGCAATCCCAAGCACATCCTGCTGGGCTTGCTAGAACCTGGTGAACGCTTTGACCTGACCATGTGCAACCCGCCATTCCACGCCTCGATGGACGAGGCCACCAAGGGTAGCGAGCGCAAATGGCGCGCGCTGGGCCGTGCCGACCCGAAACGCAAGCTGCCGGTATTGAACTTTGGCGGTCAATCGGCCGAACTGTGGTGTGAAGGTGGCGAAGCACGGTTTGTGACGCAACTGATCGCAGAGAGCGCGCACTTTCAACACAAAGTACTGTGGTTCAGTACGCTGGTTTCGAAGGCTTCCAACCTGCCGTCGATCCAGACCGCGCTGAAAAAAGCTGGCGTACTGGAAAGCCAGGTCGTGGAAATGTCCCAAGGGCAGAAGCAAAGCCGCTTCGTCGCCTGGACCTTCCAAACCAAATCCGAGCAACAAACCTGGCGCGAACGCTGGGCTCGCAAGAGCTGAGTAACCGCAGAGACAGCGATTGGCCCCTGGTCAGTCGCTGAATCGCAGACGCAAAAAAACCGTGCCCGGATTGCTCCGGAGCACGGTTTTTTTACTGCGTCTTACTTGTTAACAGCGTCGGTCAGGCCTTTGGCCACAACCAGCTTGATAACTTTCTTGGCAGCGATTTCGATGGCAGCGCCAGTCGAAGGGTTGCGGCCAGTACGGGCAGGACGCTCGGTCACTTTCAGTTTGCCGATACCTGGCAGAGTGATTTCGCCGCCGTTTTCCAGCTGATCGGCAACGATTTGGCCCAGTTGGTCCAGAGCGTTACGCGCGGTGGTTTTTGGCGCGTCGATAGCTTCAGCGATGTCGGCGATCAGTTGGTCTTTAGTAAGAGCCATGTAGTGTTCCTTCCCTATCAAATTCATATGGATTGCAGAGTGCAGTGTCAGCCATCGAGCCCGATCTTCTGGATCTGGCACCCTCGGCCAATAACCACGGGATCGGGGTTATAGATACCGAAATCAGGGTTTGGTTCGACCTGACAAATGCTGAATGCACGCTTAACGCAGTGACTTCGCGTAAGACCGGGCAAAACTAGCACAGAGACGGGGAAATATCCGCCTCTAGCTACCCATTTGGTCAGCTTTATTGCTCTAAAACGGGAAAAAACCGCATAAGGGCCGCCGGACGGCTGTGAATTGCCCTTCGAGCCGCGCCAAAACCAGTGGTTGCGGTACACTTGGCACTTTTTTGGGGGAGCACGCCCTCCTCTCTTCAATCAGCCGAGAAGCCCATGCCGATCCGTCATTGCATCGTCCACCTGATCGACAAAAAACCCGACGGCACACCTGCAGTTCTCCACGCCCGCGACTCGGAACTGGCCGAGTCGAGCGCTATCGAGAACATGCTTGCCGACCTCAACGAGAGCTACAACGCCAAACAAGGCAAGGCCTGGGGTTTCTTCCATGCCGAGTCCGGGGCGCATCCGTTCAGCGGCTGGCTGAAGGAATACCTCGACGGTGGCCAGGATTTCACGGCGTTCAGCCGGGTGGCGGTGGAACACCTGCAAAAACTGATGGAAGAGTCGAACCTCTCTGTGGGCGGCCACGTGCTGTTCGCGCATTACCAGCAGGGCATGACCGATTACCTGGCCATCGCGCTGCTGCACCACAGTGAAGGCGTTGCAGTGACCGATCAGTTAGACGTGACACCGTCCCGGCACCTTGATTTGGGCCAGTTGCACCTGGCGGCACGGATCAATGTGTCCGAGTGGCAGAACAACAAGCAATCAAAGCAGTACATTTCGTTCATCAAAGGCAAGAACGGAAAAAAGGTTTCGGAGTATTTCCGCGACTTCATTGGCTGCCAGGAAGGCGTCGACGGCCCGGGCGAAACCCGCACCCTGCTCAAGGCCTTCAGTGATTTCGTTGAAAGCGAGGATTTGCCGGAAGAATCCGCCCGCGAAAAGACCAAGACCCTGGTGGATTACGCCAGCAGCCAGGCCAAGCTTGGCGAGCCGATGGGCCTGGTAGAACTCTCGGAACTGATCGATGAAGAGCGCCCGAAAGCCTTCTACGATCACATCCGCAACAAGGATTACGGCTTGTCGCCGGAGATCCCGGCGGATAAACGCACCTTGAACCAGTTCCGTCGCTTCACCGGCCGCGCTGAAGGCCTGTCCATCAGCTTCGAAGCACACCTGCTGGGCTCGAAGATTGAATACGACGAAGAAGCCGGCACGCTGATCATCAAGGGCCTGCCCACGCAGCTGACCGATCAGCTCAAGCGACGCAATTGATGCTGAACGGCCTGCTGAAAAAATTCCTGCTGATCCTGCTGGTGGTCGTGGTTTACCAGAACTGGGGCAAGATCGAGCGGCTATTCAATCCGAGCCAAGTGGTGTCCGAACAGACCCATGCCAAGGCCAACGTCGTGCTCTACGCGACCGACTGGTGCGGCTACTGCAAACTGACGCGGCGCTTTCTCGATCAGAAAGGCATTCCGTATAAGGAATTCGATATCGAGAAAGACGCCGAGGCCCGCAAGGCCTATGAGGCGCTGGGGGGACGCGGGATTCCGTTGATCGATGTGAACGGGACGTTGATTCGCGGGTATGACCCCGATGAAATTCTCGCTGCCCTGAAATAATCAGCTCGGAATTATCAATACCTGTGGCGAGGGGATTTATCCCCTCGCCACAGGTGTGTGTTGATCAGTGCTTTTCGATGCGGAATCCGAACCGCGGAAAGTGCACATGCACCACACCGCCCCGCTCGTCTTCGCGACGCAGAATCAACTCTTCGCGCCCCGCAAACAGCAACTCACCTGCCACCGGGTCAACGCCGTAATCCGTTGCCGCGATGACCACCCGCTGGCCAACCTCAAAACCATTCGGCTCATCGAATTGCTCATCCGGCAACGCGGCCGGTGTGGCATTGCGCGCAATCTCCAGCGCTTCCTCGGACGACATCTCGCTGAAAGCGCCATGCCCGAACCCCATCACGCGACCGAACCACGCCGACACCGCCGGATAAGCATCCACCAACGGTGCGGTCACGGGCGTGGCCTTGAGGAACCACAACGGATGGGCCAGGGCGAAGTCGGCAATCGACGGCTCGCCGAACAGGAAGTCGCCCTGTTCACGCTGAAGCTGCTGCTCCAGGCGTGCCATGAGGGTCGGCCATTGATGCCTGGCTTGCTCGGCAGACAATTTTGTGGCGCTGCCACCGCTGAAGAGTCCGGCGCGATCAGCCAGAAACGCCTTGATCGCTTCCGGCGGTAAGTTGCCGAAACGCACCGCTATCGATTCCGGCTGAAACACCAGGCTGACCGCATGCTGGAATACCACCGAATCGGCCCAGGCGGCGAAGGTCGCAGCGATCATTTCCTGACCTTCCGGGAAGAACGCCGGCAAGGCTTTTTCCTGCTCCAGACGAAGGGCAATCAGCGACGTGTCGCAATAAATATCAGCACCAATCTGCAGCACCGGCGTCCGGCGGTAGCCACCGGTCAGCGCGGTCAGATCAGGTTTTGGCATGATCGGCGCGATCTTCACCGAGCGCCAGGACAGCCCCTTGAAGCCCAGCAGCAGACGGGCCTTTTCGGCAAAAGGGGACGTCGGGTAATGATGGAGAATCAATTCGGACATGCTCGGCTCCGCCGCACGGATAAGGAACCCGCAGCTTAGCGCGCAATCCGGGGGCAGCCTACAGATCTGCCTGATGGGAACTTATCAGTCAGGTTGATAAGCCCGCGACAGCGCTGGCGACCAGACATTCCTTGGCGCTTTTCTTGAGTTTTTTGATCAAGCGTTCTTGCCGCAGTGCTTCGCTTTTATCGCGGCAGACCTCGGTATAGACCAAGGCCACAGCAGGACTGGAGAGGAAGAAACGTGCGCCCTTGCCACTCTGGTGGGTGGCGAAGCGGCGGACGGGATCGTCGCTGATCCCGCAGTACAGCGAACCATTGGCCGCGCGAACGAGGTAGACGAACCAGGATTTGTTCACTGGCGTGTCGGCGTCGACAGGGATTTCGCTGAGGGTAGTCACGTAACGATCAAGGCTTGTAGGAAACAAGCCGCGATCTTATCAGCGACTGGCCTGAAATGCCTTCAACCCCTTCAACGCTTGAGCGCGAACGGCATTTCTCACCGCTGGCGACCAGCCCAGCAGCAACCCCTTGAAACCCAGCGCCTGCCGCGACCAGGCCCACATATCGAAGCTGTCATGGTGCTCGCAAATCTTGCCGTCACGGAAGACGAACTGCGCCTGAATATCGTTGACCACCGTGTTGCCGGTCTGGCTGAACAGGTAGGTCGCGACCCAATGTGCGCCCCCCGTGCGTTCCTCGGCTCGAACGTTGTCGAACGTCATGGAAAATTCCTTCGCCCGAGTCGTGAGCATGCGCCACATGTCGCCGGCATCGCGGCCGTGCAGTTCGCCAAAGGCCGGATCACTGAACAGCACATCGTCGGTGTAGCAGGCGCTCATGGCCTCGGCATCCAGCCGCTGGAAGGCTTGGTAGAACTGGGTGATCAATGCGCGGTTGGCGTCACTCATGGACAGGCTCCGAAGTTTTTACAGGATTGCCTGCACGATAGTCTGCAAATGCACGGAACACTATTGGCATTCGTGGCGGGAATACCCTGAGGTGCGCCGACGCCTAATGCACCATGCCGCTATCACGAGCATAAGCAAAGAGATCCACATCCGTGGAAATGCCCAGCCTCTGCATGGCCATGCTTTTCTGTTTACTGATCGTCGAAACGCTGCGCTTGAAGTAGCTGGCGATTTCACTGACGGTCATGCCACTGGCGAGCATTCTCACCACTTCATGTTCTTTGGCTGACAGCGAAGGGGAACACGACTGAGCCGCGGTGTCTGCCTGAGCCAGCGCCGTGCGCAAGGACTCGCTGATGAAACGCCGCCCTTCGCTCACCGATTTGATCGCCAGGGGAAGCTCCGTCGCCGAGGCATCCTTGGCGACGATCGCCATCACCCCTTGAGCGAATGCCACTCTCAGCGTCGCAACGTTGGCAAACATCGTGACCAGAATAATCGGCGTCGAAGCGTAGTGACGTCGAACCGTGCTGAGCATCTTCAGTCCATCGGCCTGTTGGTTGCCCGGCATGGAGAAGTCCGTGATCAACAGATCGCAAGGCGTGATTGAGAGAAGGCGCAACAGGCTGTCCGGTCCATCGGCCTCACCCACGACCACACACCTGCGGGTTAGATCGATGAGCATCCGTAACCCGATGCGGACGACAGGATGGTCGTCAGCAATAATTACGCGCATTGTCGGATTTATCCTGTTTGGTGACTGGAATACGCGAAAAATAACGCCGTCCTATTCCGACCACAACGACCAATCTCGACCGCATAACCACTTCCCCCAACGTATCCGGGACTCTGTCCTTTCTCTGATAAAACAAAAGGAACCGCCCTACGTTTTAAAGCTACGCAGTTCACACCAAAAGACTACAGACAACACGTCGAAAAATGAGATCTGTAGCTCGCCATGAACTTTCATACCCCGGGCCCTACTTTTTCGTATTAGTTGCATTCCGCCCGGCTACCTCGATCGATAGATTGCGCCCTGTCCGAACAGGGCAACTCTCCAACAATCTTTCATCAAGGAAGAGCCGACATGAACAAAAATGTATCCCTCCTGACGGTTGCTTTGCTGCTGACCGGCGCCTCATCGGCGTTCGCGGCTTCCAGTACTGACCTGACTGTAACGGGCATCATCACTCCGGCGGCCTGTACCCCTGTTCTGTCCAATAACGGAACCGTTGATTTTGGAAAAACATCGGCCAAGGATCTCAACCAGACCAGCGTCACCCATTTGGGCACGGAAAAATTACAAGTCAATGTGGGTTGCGACGCCGCGACTACCTTTGCGCTGACACTGCTGGACAACCGCTCCAGCTCCACGCACAACCCCTATCAATATGGCCTGGGCAAGACCAGTGCCAATGAAAATCTCGGAGGGTTCACTGTGACCTACTTCGACGCCATCACCGACAGCGGCCCAAAAAACGTCATCGTTTCATTCGATGAGGGCGAAACCTGGCGGAACAATCAGCACATACCGGTCGACCCTTTTAGCTGGGCCGCAGTGGGCGACACCTCCACTGGAAGCTGGTATCCGGTTGTGACCAGTAATCTGGCGATGAACGTGGAAGTAGATGCCTTCATCGCTCGTGCTGACAGCTTGACCCTGACAGACGAAGTCACACTCGACGGCTCCGCAACACTCCAGATCAAGTACCTGTAACCCTTCCTCATCAACGAGCAACGCCCGGCACACGGCGTTGCCCGCTCACTCAAAGGACGACCCATCATGGAAAGATGCTCCCTCGCTCTATTGACTCCCCTGTTGCTCGTCTGCGCCCCAGCAGCCTTTGCCGCCAGCAGCGCCGACCTGAGCGTCACCGGTTTGATCACCCCCAGCGCCTGCACAGCCAGCCTGTCCGGCGGCGGCATCGTCGACCACGGCAAAGTGACGGTGAAAGATCTGAGACCGGACCAGCCCACGGCCCTGGAAAACGGCACGCTGTATCTGGAGGTGAATTGCGATGCCGCCACGCTGTTTACCCTGACGACGATCGACAACCGCGAAGGCTCTTCCGCCTTCCACCCCAATAGTCACGGGCTGGGCGTCGTCAACGACGACCAGAACCTGGGCAGTGTTGCGTTCGGCCTGTTCGATACAGTGGCCGATGGGGCGGCGGTGAAAACCATCATTTCCCTCAACGACGGTGCCTGGCGAGTGTCTTCCTACCTGGGGCACGCGGGCCGGACCGCGTTCGCGGCGTTGAGCGACCTGAGTACACCGATCGCCATCAAGGATTTGCGCGCGCGTCTCACGGCGTTTACCACCATCGTTCGCGCGAACGACCTGACGCTGACCGACGAAATCCCCATCGACGGGCATGTCACCGTGCAACTGAACTATTGATAGGTCGGTGATCCCGGCTCCAATTTTTTTGAACATTCAACGAGACACGTCATGACGATGTTTTCCAAAGTCACCCATCATCTGTTCCATTCCGGCATCGGCGCACTCGCCCTGTTGCTGACCGCACACGCTCAGGCCGACGGCATGGTGCCGAACACTTCTGTGGTCATCGTCAACGAGGCCGACGGCGAAGCGTCCGTGTCGGTGACCAACACCGATGCCAACCTGGCGTTGATGCACGTCACCCTCGAAGACATCGCCGAGGACAGCGAATCGCTGGTGTTCGTAACGCCACCGCTGGCGCGCGTCGAAGCGGGCAAAACCCAACTGGTGCGGTTCATTCTGCAATCGGAAAAACCCCTGCTCACTCAACGTTTGAAGCGGGTGATCTTCGAAGGCATCCCCCAAGGCAAAGCCGCCGCCGAGGCGGGTCAGGCACGGGTCGGTGTGACGGTACGCCAGAACTTGCCGGTGATCCTGCACCCCAAAGGCCTGGCGCCCAATCGAACGCCTTGGACCGGTCTGCAATGGTCACTGAAGGATGGTCAACTGACCGTGCGCAACGACACGCCTTATGTGGTCCGTCTGGGCCAGGAAGTGCAATTGTTGCCAGCGGCAGGCAATGCGATGTTGCCGAAAACCTACGTGCTACCCGGTGAGCACATCAGCATCAAGGTGCCCGAAGGCGCCGCCACGCAGGTGCGCTTTCAACCGGCGACGGTCTACGGCTTCGCGGTGCCGCATTACGAGGCGCCCATCCAGTCCTGAACTTCCCTTACGGCGTCCTCAAGGAACGATGAGCACCCATGTTTCAAGGCGACGGCCGCTTGGCCGTTGCCACAGGCGTGCCTGTAACCGCACGCCGCAATAACCCAAGTGAACCCGATGACCACAGTATCGATTTACCGTGATGGCGAAGCCGTGCCCGCTATTGGGGCCGGCGCTCGCTCTCATCCATGGCGGCGGCGAATCACGATGGCGTTGCTGCTGAGCAACGCGCTGATGATGCTCGACGCCCACGGTGAGGCGTCGTTGCCGGCGTCGTTCGACAAGGACACGTTGTTGCAGCGTGGCATTGATCCGGCGCTGGCGACGTTGCTGATGCAGGCACCGCGGTTCACGGTCGGCCGGCACCCGGTCACGCTCAGCGTCAACGGCCAGCGCCAGGGCCGGGTCGACGTCACGTTCGATCGCGAAGGGGCGTTGTGCTTCGATCGTGCGCTGCTCGATGCGGCGAACCTGCAGGTGCCTGCTCGTCTGTTGGACGAGAGCCAGTGCCACGATTTCCTCGACACCGCGCCTCAGACCATCATCGAATCGGACCCCGCGAGCCTCGCCCTGTCGTTGATCGTGCCCACCGATGCGATACGCCCCACTACCCGGGATTTTTCCGGCTATCAAACCGGCGGCATTGCCGGTTTGCTCAACTACGACGTCACCGGTTTGCACAGTCGTTCAGGAGATAGTTCGAGTCGCTACGCCTCGGCCAACACCGAACTCGGGTTCAATGCCGGCGACTGGATCGTGCGCAGCCGTCAGGTACAGACCTGGCAGGACGATATTTCCCGCACCACGCACATTGCGGCCTACGCCCAGCGCACCTTCGCCAGTCAGGAAGCGGTGCTGCAGGCGGGACAGATCAACCTCTACAACCCGGTGCTTGCTGGTGCACAGATCACCGGCGTGCAAGTGCTGAACGAGCAAGCGCTGCAGGTCGAGGGGCAAAGCGCGGTCATTGAAGGGATCGCCAACAGTCAGGCCCAGGTCGAGGTCCGTCAGAACGGTTCGCTGATCCATTCCACGGTGGTGCCCGCCGGCCCGTTCGCACTCACCAACGTGCGACGGCTCAACACGCGCTCCGACGTTGAGGTCACGATCAAGGAGGTCGATGGCAGCGAGCGCAGTTTTACCGTGCCCGCTGCGATGCTGGGGGTCAGTTTGCCGGCGCCCGGTTATTCACTGGGCACCGGTCAGGTGCGAAGTGTCGGTGACGCGCAGGGTGGCGATCCCTGGGTCATCAGCGGCGGCTGGAGCGGTGCGCTCACCCCGCAAGTGTCGCTCAGCGCAGGCCTGACCGGCGCCGCCGACTATCGCGCGGCGGGCGCCAGCGTCGGTCTGTTGCCCTCGCTCGCCACCCAGGTGCAAGCCACGCTGACCGGCGCGGATGCCAGCGGCAGACAAGCCAGTCAGGGGCTTCAGGCTGACCTGAGCGTCTCGCATCGGTTGAGCGAACAGTGGGCACTCAATGCCGGCAGCTCCTACCGAACCCTGGGATACCGGGAACTGGAAGAGGCGGTGTTCGACACCACTTCCGACAACAGCAAGTCCCGTTACCGCGATCAACAAAGCGCAGCCCTGTCGTGGTCGCATCCATGGCTCGGCGCCTTCAGCAGCGGCTTCAGCCGATCCTGCTCGTTCGATGGCCAAAGCAGCAGCCGCGCCCTCGCCTCCTGGGGCACCAGCCTCGGTGGTGTGTCGGTCTCGGCGACCGCCGAATGGCAGGTCAGTGGCGCGAGCCGCAATGATGACAGCCTCTACGTGAACCTCAGCATTCCGTTGGGCGAGAACCGCCGGGCGCGCACCTGGGTGCGCAGTTCTGCCGGCGAATACCGCAGCGGCGTCGGCTTGAGTGAGCAGGTCAACGATCAACTGGGTTACAGGGTGGGTGTCGAACACGACACGCGCGATAAACAGGTGCAGTCCACGACCGGCGTTTCGCTGCTGCCGCGCTACACCCAGCTTGATCTCAACTACACCCGCGCCGACGCCGAACGCTCCAGCTATCAGGCCAGCGCCCGTGGCGGCGCCGTGCTCCACGGCGGTGGCGTGACGCTGTCGCCCTACCCGGTGAGCGACACCTTCGCGCTGCTGTCGGTGGGCGACATGGGTTCGATCAAAGTGTCGACGCCCAGCGGTCCGGTGTGGACCGACTGGCAAGGTCAGGCGGTGATCCCGCAAGTGACGGCTTACGGCCGCAGCCCGGTGGAAGTCGACACCAAAACCCTGCCGCGCAACGCCGACATTCACAACGGGCTGGCGGTGATTTCGGCCGGTCGCGGTGCCGTCGACAACGTTGAATTCGGCATCACGATGACCCGTCGAGCGTTGCTCCAGGCCACCACCGCCAACGGCGCGCCCCTGCCGCGCGGTGCCGCCGTGAACACCGAGGATGGCGAATTCGTGACCCTGGTGCAGGACGGCGGCCTGGTGTTTTTGCCCAACGTTCTCGACCGCCGCTCGCTGTGGATCACCGCACCGGGGCTGGAGCGCTGTGAGCTGAATTTCGAACTGCCTGCCAACGCGGACACCCACGCGTACTACGAAACCGCCCCCGCCAAGTGCCGAACCCTCTGAGGATGACTTCATGAACCTGTCACGCTATCTGCTGCTGACCCTCACGCCTCTGGTACTGAGCGGATTCACTCCACTGGCCAAGGCGTCGACTGACGACTGTCAGTTCAACCTGAGCCAGCCGGTTCTCGATTACGGGCTGATGAACCGGGCTATACGCCCCAATGCCGCACCGGAGCGCAACCTCGGTGAGCGCCCGCTCAGTCTGACCTTGAGCTGTTCGCAGCCCATCGACATGAGCCTGTTCTATCGGGCCATGGCCGCGACCGCCGAACGCTTTCACTTTGCCGAACGTGGCAGCTATCAGGTGCGTATTCGAGACGCCGTGGTTGACGGCCAATCGGTGGAGATCGGGTTGATTGCCGGGGCCGGTCAGCCGCCGGCAGAAATGGCCTCGAACCTGATCTGGCGACCGGAACACGGGGTTGTGCCGGTGCGGGCCGGCGTGCCTGTGCAGGGTCGTAGTTTCTCGGCGCAACTTGAGCTGACTGCCTGGGTTCAAGAGCAAGGGATGCAGGTGCGTGACGCGGTGACTTGGGAAGCTTACGGGGTGTTCGACGCCGTAGCCGCCGGACGTACCCGCGAGGCGACCTTGCGCGCCCGCTTGGCTCCGGCAGCCTGCGAGCCGGTGTTGTCCAACGGTGGCGTGATCGACTTCGGCACCCTGTCCAAAAAAGACCTGCACGCGGACAAGGAAACACGCCTGCCGCCCAAGTCGTTGACGCTGATGGTCGGCTGCGACGCACCGGCGTCTTTCGCCTTGATCATGCATGACAACCGCTCAGCCTCGGCGACGCTCAACAGCGAAAATCACTACGGCCTGGGCAAGGACAGCCGCGGCAACAAGATTGGCCAGTACTCAGTAAATGTGGACCCGGCCGACGCCAATGCCGATGGCTTCGCCCGCCTCTATCGAACCGACTCCGATACCGCCGGCACGGCCTGGAGCACTGGCAGCGCCAACCCGATCGCCATCGGCAAAACCCGTTACCTGGCGTTCACCGACAGCGCCGGCAGCAGCGTCGGCCCGGTGCTGATCCAGAACTTCAGCACCACCGTGACCGTCGACGCCGTCATCGCCCCCACCAACAGCCTCGACCTGAGCACCGCCATCGAGCTCGATGGCGCGGGGACGATCGAGATTATTTACCTGTAACACCCAACCCGATCCTGCTGGGTCCGGGCGCAATTGAGCGGCTCGGGGCAGTCAGGACACAACCTAGAAGTGAGCAAACAATGATTAAAAAGTACTTTGCAGCACTCTCCGCCACCGCACTGATTGGCGTTGCGCCTTATACATTGGCAGCTTCGAGCACTGATTTGACGGTGACTGGCGTTATCACGCCAGCGGCGTGCACGCCAACGCTTTCCGGTGGAGGGATCGTCGATCATGGCAAGCTTTCAGCCAAAGACCTGCATCAGGACAAAGGCACGTTCCTGCCTTACGAGACATTGCAGCTAGCCGTGAGCTGTGACGCAGCGACCGCGTTCAGGCTGTCGCCGACCGATAACAAATTGGGCATGGGTGATGGTACAAATTCATTCGGCCTAAGCTCTATCAATGACAATCAGCGGGTCGGCAGTTTCGACGTACGAATCATTGCACCAATGGCGGATGGTGTTGCCGTACAGCCGTTGTGGTCCCCCAACAATGGAGGTTCCTGGAGCACAGTCCCCTTCATGAGCCATAAAAACCTCTCGGCGTTCGGTGCTGTAGGCGGCCCGAACACGCCGATTGCCGTGAAGGATCTACTGACAGACCTTAGGGTCGAGACCGCAATTGCTCGCGCCGACTCACTGGACCTGACCAGCGACGTCGTGCTCGACGGCTCGGTCACTATCACTATCGACTACCCGTAACACCGTAGCCGACCTTGCCCGAGGTCATGCTTCGGGCAAGGACTGATTCCGCTCACCAGACAAAGCGAAACCTGTCCCATGAGAAAGATTCCACACGCTCTGACGATGGCGATCATCGTCCTGACTTCGCCGCTCACGTTCGCCCTCTCGTCGACGGACCTGAAGGTCACAGGCCTCATCACGCCGAACGCTTGCACACCGAATCTGTCCAACAACGGCTTCGTCGACTACGGAAAAATTTCCCGGCAGGACCTCAGCGTCGACAAACGCACGCGACTGCGCGACCAGATGCTCGACCTCAATATTCAGTGCAATGCCCCTGTGCGTTTTGCCCTGCTGATGCGCGACAACCGCGACGGCTCGGCAATCGTCAACAGCGAGATCTACTACGGCCTGAACCTCGACCACAGCAACAATAAAATCGGTTTGTATTCGCTCAACTTCGATCCGGCCAGCACCGTGGTGGACGACTTGACGCAGGTCTATCGAACCGACTCCACCACGGGCGGCAAAGCCTGGAGTTCGTCGAACCGCCAGGTCATTCCGATTGGCGCCAAAAGCTATCTCGGCTTTACCGACAGTGCAGGCAGCAGCGCCGGCCCGATTGCCATCCGTACTCTGACCAGCCGGGTGACGGTCGAAACGGTCATCGCGCCCACCTCCGAGCTGGACCTGAGCGCCGAGGTGCAACTCGACGGTTCGGCGACGCTGGATGTTGTTTACTTGTAGTCAGACCTTTTCGCTGACCACCTGCACGTACAGCGAACGCCCGGCGCCCAGGCCGGCGATGATTGCGCCGAGACCGATCACGCCGAAGATCCAGCCTAGCGCCGTCCAGCCGCCGGTCCAGTCGTGCACGATACCCACCGCGAACGGCCCCATCGACGCCAAAGTGTAACCGAAGCCCTGGGCCATGCTCGACAGGTTGGCCGCCACATGGGAATCGCGCGAGCGCAGCACGATCAGGGTCAGCGCCAGACTGAACGCACCGCCCTGCCCCAGGCCGAGCAGAATCGCCCAGCCCCACAGGCCTTCGATCGGTGCGTAAAGACAGCCGAACAAGCCTCCAAGGGTCAGCAACATGACCACGACGATCGCCAGCCGTTGATCCTTGCCGCGAGTCGCCAGCCAGGGCGCCGCCAGTGAACTGGCCAACTGCACGATCACCGAACCGGAGAGGACCAGACCAGCCTGGGTCGGGGTCAGGCCGCGACCGATTAGGATCGATGGCAACCATCCAAACACGATGTACGCCAGCGATGATTGCAGGCCCATGTACAACGTTACTTGCCAAGCCAGCGGATCACGCAACAGGCCGCGAACCCGATACGCAACGTTATGTGCGCCGTGTTTCTGGCCGACTTGCGGCAACCAGAAAATCGCCGCGACCAGCGCCGGCACCACCCAGAAACCGAGGCCCAAGGCCCAGCGCTTGTCGAAATGCTCGCTCAACGGCACCGTCGCACCCGCCGCCATCGCCGCGCCCAGGCATAGGGCCATGGTGTAGACGCCGGTCATGGTCCCGGCCTGTTTCGGGAAGTCGCGCTTGACGATACCCGGCAACAAAACGCCGATCACACCGATGCTCGCGCCGGCCAGCACACTGCCGGCAAACAGGCCGATCTCACCGAACGAACTGCGCAGGATGATCCCGCCGGCCAGCATCAGCAGAATGCCCAACACCACGCGCTCGGCGCCAAAACGTCGCGCCAGCAGGGGCGCCAGCGGAGCGAACAAGCCCAGGCACAGCACCGGCAACGTCGTCAGCAACCCGGCCTGGGCCGCCGACAAACCTAGGGTCTTCGAGACCTCGCTGAGCATCGGCGCCATGCTCGACAGCGCCGGGCGCAGGTTTAGCGCCACCAGAATCAGCCCCAGCAACAACAGCCACGGCCGACGCAGGATCGGGTGACTTTGCTGGACTTCTTCGTCATCGGCCTCGGCGTCGATCAGCAGCTCTTCGAGTTCTGCTGTGCGCTTGGGTTGAGTGGTGTTGTGGCTGGACATGGCATTCTCGGTTTCAAGGTTCATTGATCAACTGCCTCGACAGGGCTTTGGCCCGTTCCGGGTCGCGTTGCTCGACGGCATCAAGCAGTTCGATATGAAGGTCGAACACCTCTTGGCGTCGCGGGGTGATGTTCAGGGTCTGGCGCAAATGCGCGCCGACGATGCTGGAGAAATAGCGATACAGCTCGCTGAGTGTCGGGTTGTGCGCGGCATCCACCAGACGGCGGTGGAACACCATATCGCAGGCGATGTAGCTGTCGAGATCGCCGTGGTAGTGGCTGCCGCTGACGCCCAGCGCTTCGCGCAATGCCACCAGGTCCTCGTCAGTTCTGCGCAGGGCAGCGAGGCCGATGGCCTCGACTTCAAGGATGTGTCGGGTCTCGCGGGCCTGTTCATGGGAGCAGCGCGACAAGGCTTTCATCGTGTCCAGCGGATCGATCACCGCCCGCAAGTAACTGCCGTCTCCCTGACGAATTTCGATCAGCCCGGAAAACGCCAATACGCGCATGGCTTCGCGCACGGTGTTGCGGCTGATGCCCAACTCGGCGGACAGCTCTGGCTCGGTGGGTAAGCGTTGGCCGACCTGCCATGCGCCGTTGTTGATGCGCTGGCGCAGTTGATCCAGCGCCTGATCGACCAAGGAACGTTTAACGAGTGGAGAGATGTCTGACATAGGATTCGCCCTTTCATCCAATCATAGGATGAATTTTCTGACATGTTAGTCAGCTTCCTCCGACAGGGCAACCTCTCATAGCGATACGAGCAACCATCCCTGTGGGAGCGGGCTTGCTCGCGAAGAGGGAGTGGTCAGCCAACACATAGGTGTCTGATACATCGCTTTCGTCGGAGCGCCGCCCGGAGCAAGCCCGCTCCCACAGGAATCTTGGCAACACGCGCAATGAAATCGCAGGCAAAAATAAACCCGGAACACTGTCCGGGTTTATTTCACTGCCAAGCGTCAATCAATGCAGGATCTGGCTCAGGAACAGCTTCGTCCGCTCATTCTGCGGGTTATCGAAGAAGTCGTTCGGCGCAGCCTGCTCGACGATTTCACCCTTGTCCATGAAGATCACGCGATTGGCCACGGTGCGGGCGAAGCCCATTTCGTGAGTCACGCAGAGCATGGTCATGCCGTCTTCGGCCAAGCCGATCATGGTGTCCAGAACCTCTTTCACCATCTCAGGATCGAGAGCCGAAGTCGGTTCATCGAACAGCATGATTTTCGGTTTCATGCACAAGGCACGGGCAATCGCTACACGCTGTTGCTGACCGCCGGACAGTTGCCCCGGGAATTTATGCGCCTGCTCCGGAATGCGTACGCGCTCCAGATAATGCATGGCGATTTCTTCGGCCTGGCGCTTGGGCATCTTGCGCACCCACATCGGCGCCAGCGTGCAGTTTTGCAGGATGGTCAGGTGCGGGAACAGGTTGAAGTGCTGGAACACCATGCCGACTTCACGGCGGACCGATTCGATCTGCTTGAGGTCGTTGGTCAGTTCCACGCCATCGACCACGATGCGACCTTGCTGGTGTTCTTCCAGACGGTTGAGGCAACGAATGGTCGTCGACTTGCCGGAACCCGACGGGCCGCACAGCACGATACGCTCGCCCTGCTTGACGTTCAGGTTGATGTCTTTCAGCACGTGGAACTGGCCATACCACTTGTTCACGCCCTGCATCTGAATAATGCCTTCAGGGCTCACAGACTTTTTGATTGCTTCGCTCATTACAGAACTCCTAACGCTTGTGGCCAGTGTCGAGCTTGCGTTCCAGATGCATGGAATAGCGCGACATACCAAAACAGAAAATCCAGAACACCAGGGCCGCGAACACATAGCCTTCAGTGGCCATGCCCAACCATTTCGGGTCGGCGGCGGCTTGTTTGACGCTGTTGAGCAGGTCGAACAGGCCGATGATGATCACCAGGCTCGTGTCCTTGAACAGCGCAATGAAGGTGTTGACGATGCCGGGGATTACCATCTTCAGGGCTTGCGGCAGAATCACCAGGCCCATGCTGCGCCAGTAACCGAGGCCCATCGCTGCAGCCGCTTCGTACTGACCTTTGGGAATCGCTTGCAGACCGCCACGCACCACTTCGGCCACGTAAGCCGACTGGAACAGGATCACGCCGATCAGCGCCCGCAGCAGTTTGTCGAAGTTCATGCCCTCTGGCAGGAACAACGGCAGCATCACCGAGGACATGAACAGCACCGTGATCAACGGCACGCCGCGCCAGAATTCGATGAAGGTCACGCAGACCACCCGAATCGCCGGCATGTTCGAACGACGGCCCAGCGCCAAAACGATACCCAGCGGCAGAGCGCCGGCAATACCGACGGTGGCGATCACCAGGGTTAGCATCAGGCCGCCCCATTGGCTGGTCGCCACCTGGGTCAAGCCGAAAACGCCGCCATGCAACAGGCACCAGGCAATGATCGGGTACAGCACCAGGAAGCTCAGCCCGTACACCGCTTTACGCGGGAAGCGCGAGATGAACAGCGGTGCCACGCCAATGACCGCCAGCCACACGGTCAGGTCCACGCGCCAGCGTAGATCCACCGGGTAGTAGCCGTACATGAACTGGCCGAAGCGCTGCTGGATGAACACCCAGCAGGCGCCCTCCTTAGTGCAGTCGGCCTGGCTGGTGCCGACCCAGTTGGCATCGAGGATCGCCCAACTCAGGATCGGCGGCACCACCAGGTAGATCAGATAGAACGCGAACAGGGTCAGCAGGGTGTTGAGCCAGCTGGAGAACATGTTGGCGCGCATCCACGCCACGACACCGATGCTGCGGCTCGGGGGTGGCATGTCAGGTTTGAAAGTATGAGTACTCATGCGCTTTTCCTTACCGCTCGATCAGCGCAATGCGCTTGTTGTACCAGTTCATCAGCAGGGAAATGCTGATACTGATCGCCAGGTACACGCTCATGGTGATGGCAATCACCTCGATCGCCTGCCCGGTCTGGTTCAGCACCGTACCGGCAAACAACGAGACCATTTCCGGATAACCGATACCGGCTGCCAGCGAGGAGTTCTTCGCCAGGTTCAGGTATTGGCTGGTCAGCGGTGGAATGATCACGCGCAGGGCTTGCGGGATGATCACCTTGCGCAGGGTCGGACCGTTGCGCAAACCCAACGAGTGCGCCGCTTCGGTCTGGCCGTGGCTGACCGACTTGATGCCCGAACGCACGATCTCGGCGATAAACGCCGCGGTGTACACGGTCAGGGCCAGGGTCAGCGCCAGCAGTTCCGGGATCAGCACCCAGCCACCGACAAAGTTGAAGCCCTTGAGCTCCGGCATTTCCCAATGCACGGGGGCGCCGAAGATCAGCGCACACAGCACCGGGATCACCAGCAACAGCGCCAGGCCGGTCCAGAACTTGCGGAACGGAACGCCGGTGGCTTCGAAGCGTTTGTTGGCCCAGCGGCACATCAGCACGATGGCGACGATGGCCACGACGACGCCGACCACAAACGGCCAGAAACCGTCCGCCGCCAACGCTGCGGGCATATTCAGGCCGCGGCTGCTGACGAAGAAGGTGTCGCCGAAGTTATGGCTGTTGCGTGGCCCTGGCATGGTCAGGAACACCGCGAAGTACCAGAACAGGATTTGCAGCAGCGGCGGAATGTTGCGGAAGACTTCCACATAAACAGTCGCCAGCTTGGCAATGATCCAGTTCTTCGACAGCCGTGACACACCGACGATGAACCCGAGGATCGTCGCCAGGATCACGCCGATGAAGGTCACCAACAGTGTGTTGAGCAAGCCGATGACAAACACCCGGGCATAACTGTCCGATTCGGTGTAGTCGATCAGGTGTTGAGCGATGCCGAAACCGGCACTGCGCTCCAGAAAGCTGAAGCCGGAGGTAATGCCCCGGTGCTCAAGGTTGGTCTGCGTGTTATCGAACAGATACCAGCCCATCGAGACCACCGCCACAATGGTGATGATCTGAAATAGCCACGCACGCACTTTCGGATCGCTGAGGCTGAGCCTCTGCTTTGGTGCGCCGATTGAATTTTGCATGAAGTGCCCCGCAAATAATGGAACAGAACATCACCCGGCGGTTGGCCCGCCGGGTGATAGATCCATCAGCGCACTGGTGGTGCGTATTGAATGCCGCCGTTGTTCCACAGAGCGTTCAGCCCGCGGTCAATGGCCAATGGAGTGCCCTTGCCGAGGTTTTTCTCGAACACTTCACCGTAGTTACCCACTTGTTTGACGATCTGAACGACCCAGTCCTTCTTCACTTTCAGGTCTTTGCCGTATTCACCGTCAGCGCCCAGCAGACGAGCAACGTCCGGGTTCTTAGTGGCTTTGGCTTCAGCTTCAACGTTTGTCTGGGTGATGCCCATCTCTTCAGCGTTGAGCATCGCGAACAGGGTCCACTTGACGATGCTGAACCACTCTTCGTCGCCTTTACGCACGACCGGGCCCAGAGGCTCCTTGGAGATGGTTTCCGGCAGAACGACGTAGTCGGTCGGGGTCGCCAGCTTGCTGCGTTGTGCGTAGAGCTGGGATTTGTCGGAGGTCAGCACGTCGCAACGACCGGATTCCAGCGACTTGGCGCTTTCATCGGAGGTGTCGAAAGTGATCGGGGTGTATTTCAGACCGTTACCGCGGAAGTAGTCGGAAACGTTCAGCTCAGTGGTGGTACCGGCTTGAATGCAGATGGTCGCGCCGTCGAGCTCTTTAGCGCTTTTCACACCCAGCTTGTTGTTCACCAGGAAGCCGATGCCGTCGTAGTAAGTCACGCCGGCAAACACCAGGCCCATGCCCGAATCGCGGGAGCTGGTCCAGGTAGTGTTACGCGACAGCACGTCGATTTCACCGGACTGCAGCGCGGTGAAGCGCTCTTTGGCGTTCAGCTGGCTGAATTTGACCTTGGTCGCGTCGCCGAATACGGCAGCGGCCACAGCGCGGCAGACGTCAGCATCGATACCGATGATCTTGCCAGTGGAGTCCGGAACCGAGAAGCCCGGCAGACCGTCACTTACACCGCACTGTACGAAACCTTTCTTCTGCACTGCATCCAGGGTTGCACCCGCCTGAGCGAACCCGCTGACACCTAGTACTGCGGCTGTAGTCACGATGGCCAGGGTGGATTTCAACATCTTCATTCAAACCTCCAGTTTTGCTTTTGTTGTGTCGGAGCTTGAGTCCTGTCGCACCCTTATGAGGCGTAGTCGACCCGTGTTGGCTTTTTTTGGGGTCAACCGACGTAGGACCTGCGCTATGAGTCTAGTAGGAGAAAATCCAAATCATGGACCACTCACTTCTCACCAATCGGCCGAACGGGCTGTAGCCCTTTCACGTTCGCGAAGCCCGTAGCGGCCACTGGCGAACATCCATCACCGGATTCTTTGCTATCCCACCAACCACAATGGCCTGATAGTGTTACCGACAGGCGTGGGATTTCAGTACAGGCTTTCCTATAGCAAAGCCCGTACCAGACCGCTCGCCGAAGCCGTTCGGCGACAGGTCAATAGCAAAACTTGTAGCCTTGCGACATCTTCTTAACGGATCAACCAGACCCGCACTCACCTCTCGCACTCAATGAGAGCGCACGCACAAAATTGGAGCAGCCATGACCGAGCCCTTGATTCTTCAACCCGTCAAGCCCGCAGACGCCTGCGTTATATGGCTGCACGGCCTGGGCGCTGACCGCTACGACTTCCTGCCCGTGGCCGAAGCCTTGCAGGAAAGCCTGCTGACCACCCGCTTCGTTCTTCCCCAGGCACCGACCCGCGCCGTCACCATCAACGGCGGTTACAAGATGCCGAGCTGGTACGACATATTGGCCATGAGCCCCGCGCGCGCAATCAGTCGCGAGCAGCTGGAGGCGTCGGCGCAACGAGTGTTTGATTTGATCGAAGAACAGCGATCCAGCGGAATAGACGCCTCGCGGATTTTTCTCGCAGGTTTTTCCCAAGGTGGCGCCGTCGTGTTGCACACCGCATTTCTGAAATGGCAGGGACCGCTGGGTGGCGTACTTGCCCTCTCCACGTATGCGCCGACCTTCAGTGATGAACTCGAGCTTTCCGCCAGCCAGCAGCGCATTCCCGTGCTGTCTTTACACGGCCAGTACGATGATGTCGTTCAAAACTCCATGGGCCGCACCGCCTATGAGTTTTTAAAGCAGCGTGGTGTCACCGTGACATGGCAGGAATACCCAATGGGCCACGAAGTGTTACCCGAAGAAATTCGCGACATCGGCGTCTGGCTGGCAGAGCGTTTACGCTAAAAGCTACCCATTGATCCATCCCCCTACGCCGCGCCCGATTCTTGCATTACACTGGCCGGCGTATATTCCTTAACCAATCGATGAGATGACCGTGCTCAAAGCACTCAAAAAAATGTTCGGTAAAAGCGAGACTGAGCAGCTCGCGCCAGTTCCCAGCGCTCCGTCTCACATCCCCAGCCACCGCACCGACGGTAATCAGCCTGGCCGGACCGCAACCGTAGCGGCACCGAAGCACGAACCGATGGCCACACCGGCCGCCCAACCTGTCGAGACTTTTACCGCCGAGCCCCCGAGCAGCGAAACGCCGAAACCTGCAAAACCGCGTCGCGAACCGAAACCGAAAGCGCCGGTCATTCCCTGGAAACTCGAAGACTTTGCCGTCGAACCTCAGGAAGGCAAAACCCGTTTCCACGATTTCAAACTCGCCCCGGAACTGATGCACGCCATCCAGGACCTGGGCTTCCCGTATTGCACGCCGATCCAGGCGCAAGTGCTGGGCTTCACCCTCGCGGGCAAAGACGCCATCGGTCGCGCCCAGACCGGCACCGGCAAAACCGCTGCGTTCCTGATCTCGATCATTACGCAACTGCTGGAAACCCCGCCACCCAAGGAACGCTACATGGGTGAACCGCGGGCACTGATCATCGCGCCGACCCGCGAACTGGTGGTGCAGATCGCCAAGGATGCCGCCGACCTGACCAAGTACACCGGCCTCAATGTCATGACGTTTGTCGGCGGCATGGACTTCGACAAGCAGCTCAAGCACCTCGAAGCCCGTCACTGCGACATTCTCGTGGCCACTCCGGGCCGCCTGCTCGACTTCAACCAGCGCGGCGACGTGCACCTGGACATGGTCGAAGTCATGGTCCTGGACGAAGCCGACCGGATGCTCGACATGGGTTTCATCCCACAAGTGCGTCAGATCATTCGCCAGACTCCGCCGAAGGACGAGCGTCAGACGCTGCTGTTCTCCGCGACCTTCACCGAAGACGTGATGAACCTGGCCAAGCAATGGACCACCGACCCGTCGATCGTCGAGATCGAGTCGCAGAACGTGGCCAGCGAAAACGTCGAGCAACACATTTACGCCGTGGCCGGTGCCGACAAATACAAACTGCTCTACAACCTGGTCAACGACAACGGTTGGGAACGGGTGATGGTCTTCGCCAACCGCAAGGATGAAGTGCGACGCATCGAAGAGCGCCTGGTGCGCGACGGCGTCAACGCTGCGCAGCTGTCCGGCGATGTCCCGCAGCACAAGCGCATCAAGACCCTGGAAGGTTTCCGTGAAGGCAAGATCCGCGTGCTGGTCGCCACTGATGTGGCTGGTCGCGGCATCCACATCGACGGCATCAGCCATGTGATCAACTTCACCTTGCCGGAAGTCCCGGACGATTACGTGCACCGCATCGGTCGTACCGGTCGTGCCGGCGCGGATGGCGTGTCCATCAGCTTCGCGGGTGAAGATGACTCCTACCAGCTACCGTCTATCGAGGCGTTGCTGGGTCGGAAAATCAGCTGTGAAACACCGCCGACGCATCTACTGCGGGCGGTCGAGCGTAAGCGCCCGTAACTCGGGCCTTACTGAAAAGGGCGCAGCCGGAAACGGACTGCGCTTTTTTTTCGTCTCGATATTGCTCAACAGAACCAAAAGTCCATAATGGACAAATTAGTTTAATTGCAGCACTCGGAGCCGACCATGTCCAGTACGCCTTACGTGATCACCCAATCCCAGGCCCGCGAGCTGCTGGCACAGGTCGACGTGCCGCAGATCCTGCGCAAGCTGTTCCGTGATCTGGCCGCCGGGCAAGCAGTGCAACCGGCGCAGCAGTTGGTGGAATTCCCTCAGGGCGCTGGCGACTTCATTAACTACCTGGGCGTGCTGGCTGAGGATGGCGTCTACGGCGTCAAGACTTCGCCTTACATCGTGCGCGAGCAAGGCGCGTTGGTAACCGCCTGGACGTTGTTGATGTCGATGCAGACCGGCCAACCGTTGCTGCTGTGCGATGCCGGTGAACTGACCACCGCACGCACGGCCGCGACCACCGCCGTCGCCGTCGATGCCCTCGCCCCGCTGAAGGCCCGGCGCCTGGCGATTATCGGCAGCGGCAAGGTCGCTCAGGCACACCTGCATTACGTTAAAGGTCTGCGTGACTGGCAGAGCATCAGCCTCTACTCGCCGAGCCTGAGCGATAAAAATCCTGAAACGCTGGCACAGCTCAAAAGCCTCGATCCACGCCTGACCATCACCGACAGTCGCGAAGCAGCGATTCAGGACGCCGACGTGATCATGCTCTGCACTTCGTCCGCAGGGCCGGTGATCGATCCGTCAAGCTTGCGCAAACCGGCGCTGATCACCTCCATCAGCACCAACGCCCCGCGCGCCCATGAAGTACCGCCGCAGAGCCTCAATGACATGCAGGTGTTCTGCGACTATCGTCTGACCACTCCGGGCTCGGCGGGCGAAATGCTGATTGCCGGTGAGCAACATGGCTGGGACAAGAACGCGATCGTTGGCGACCTGCCCGACTTGCTCAGCGGCAAGGTGCAGCGTCCTGACTACAACCGTCACGTGTTCTTCCGCTCCATCGGCCTGGGCCTGGAAGATATCGCACTGGCCAATGCCATCTACCGCCTACAGCACTAACACCACAAACCCTTGTAGGAGCGAGGCTTGCCCGCGAAGGCGGTGTGTCAGTAAACATAAATCTAGACTGGTACACCGCCTTCGCGGGCAAGTCGGATCGCCGCCCGCTCGCTCCTACAGGGGTCATCTACACATTCGGCATTTGCGCCCCATCAGGAGACGTTCATGAGCCAGGCAGATTTCATCATCATCGGCGGCGGGATTGCCGGCGCTTCCACCGGTTTCTGGCTGTCGCAGCACGCCCGGGTGATCGTGCTCGAACGCGAATCCCATCCGGCCTATCACTCCACCGGACGCTCCGCCGCCCTGTATACCGCGGCCTATGGCACACCGCAGGTTCGCGCGCTGACCCAGGCCAGCCGCGACTTCTTCGACGCGCCGCCCACCGGTTTTTGCGAACACCCGCTGCTGACCCCGCGCGGCGAGATGACCGTGGACTTCACCGGCGACCCGACCGAGCTGAACAATCAATACCTGAGCGCCAAGGCCACGGTGTCGGAGATGCAACTGCTCAGTGCCGACGAAGCCTGTGCACGCCTGCCAATCCTGCGCCGGGAAAAAGTCCACGGCGCGATCTACGACCCGACTGCCAGCGACATCGACACCGATGCCCTGCACCAGGGTTACCTGCGCGGCATCCGTCGCAATAAAAGCGAAGTCCATACCGACAGCGAAGTGTTGAGCCTGACCCGTACTGCCGAAGGCCTGTGGCAGGTTCAAACCAACGGTCAGACCTTCAGCGCGCCGACCATCATCAACGCTGCGGGCGCCTGGGCCGACAAGATCGGTGAACTGGCCGGCGCCAAACCGCTGGGCCTGCAACCGAAACGTCGCGCGGCGTTCATTTTCGCCGGCCCCGAGGGCGTGGACATCCACCATTGGCCGATGCTGGTCAGCCTCGACGAATCTTTCTACATGAAACCCGACGCGGGGATGTTCCTCGGCTCGCCGGCCAACGCCGACCCGGTCGAGCCCCACGACGTGCAGCCCGAAGAGCTGGACATTGCGATGGGCATCTACCAGATCGAAGAAGCCACCACGCTGACCATCCGCCGCCCGACCCGCACCTGGGCCGGCCTGCGCAGCTTCGTGGCTGACGGCGATCTGATCTGCGGCTTCGATCAACACGTGCCCGGGCTGTTCTGGGTCGCGGCACAGGGCGGCTACGGCATCCAGACATCACCCGCCATGGGCTTGGCCGGCGCAGCGCTGGTGCGCGGTGAAGCCTTGCCCGAACAGCTCAGCCGTTTCGGCCTGGACGCCGAAATGCTCTCCCCCGCTCGCCTGAGCTGATTTTCGTCCTGAGGTGACGTGTCGACACGATTGCGGCAAACTTCCAGCGCCCTTTTTTGCAGGGCGCTGACGCTGCTTGGAGCTCCACTGTATGAACGCACCTGAAAAAGACCCGGCTGTGGATAACGCCTCTCTGGATAACTACCGCGCGATCGCCGATGCGATCGCAACGCTGTTCTTCCCCCATGCCGAAGTGGTGCTGCACGACCTGCGCACGCAAAAAGTCGATTACATCGCCAACAACCTGTCCAAGCGGGAAATAGGTGACGACTCGGCGCTGGAGGACATGCTCAGCGACGACGTCAGCGAACGAAACATCGGGCCGTACGAAAAGCTCAATTGGGATGGCCAGAAGATTCGCAGTCTGAGCAGTGTCTTGCGCGACAGCGACGGCCATCCGCTGGCGGTGCTGTGCATCAACCTGAACATTTCGCTGTTCGAAAATGCCAAGGCTGCGCTGGATCTGTTCCTCTCACCAAGCAAGCTGATTCCGCAGCCGGACTCACTGTTTCGCGATGACTGGCAGGAGCGAATCAATACCTTTCTGCACGCTTGGCTGCGCGAACGTCAGCTGAGCCTGAACCTGCTGACGCGCGATCACAAACGCGAACTGGTGCTGGCGCTGCACGCCGAAGGGGCTTTCAAAGGCAAAAGCGCTTCGAACTATGTGGCCAATGTGCTGAACATGGGGCGGGCGACTGTTTACAAGCATTTGAAGGAATTGAAGGGCTGAACCCTGGTAGATGTGTTGTTTGATCGGGCCTCTTCGCGGGCAAGCCTCGCTCCTACAGGGGAACGCGTTTCTCTGTAGGAGCGAGGCTTGCCCGCGAAGGCGATTTATCAGTCGCCGTAGATGTCGGATTTGAAATACTTATCCGAAATCTTCTGATACTCGCCACTCGCGCGAATACCATCGATGGCCGTGTTCAGTTCAGCGACCAACTCACTGTTACCCTTGCGCACCGCAATCCCGGCGCCCTCGCCCACGT
The DNA here is from genome assembly GCF_004310295.1 of Pseudomonas sp. BGI-2. Classification (GTDB taxonomy): domain Bacteria; phylum Pseudomonadota; class Gammaproteobacteria; order Pseudomonadales; family Pseudomonadaceae; genus Aquipseudomonas. The sequence goes on from NZ_SISB01000048.1 coordinate 46,629, forward strand.
ACTTCGGATCCTTGAGCTCCGGCCCGGTAAAGGCATAGCCCTTGCCACGCGGCATTGCCAGGAAGTCACTCAGCGGAATGGTGTCGGCAAAAATGGCATCGAGGCGACCGGCTGCCAGGTCCATGTAGATTTCTTCGTTGTTGCCGTAACGCTTGACGTTGATGCCCTTCGGTTCAAAAACCTCGGTGGCGTAACGGTCGGTGGTGGTTGCACGCTGCACACCGACAGTCTTGCCCTTGAGGCTGGCGTACTGGTCATCAACTGCCGCACCTTCCTTCATCACCAGACGCGATGAGGTGAAGTAGTACTTGTGGGTGAAGTCCACCGACTTCTTGCGGTCTTCGTTGATGGTCATGGACGACAGCGCCATGTCGATTTTCTTCACTTTCAGGGAAGGAATCAGACCGTCGAATTCGCCTTCGACCCACACACACTTGACCTTCATCTGCGCGCACAAGGCGTTGCCGATGTCGTAGTCGAAACCGACGATCTCGCCTTTTTCGGTCTTGGACGCGAAGGGCGGGTAAGCGGCTTCGATACCGATACGCAGGGTTTTGTCGGCGGCGAACAGCGTACTGCACGCCAACAAGCTCAGCGCCAGACCGGTGAGGAGGGGGAATTTCTTCATGTTCATTTTCTCGCGGGTTGTTGTTGGTTTGGCAAGACAGAAGAAAGAGCTGAAACGGGGAAAAGCCTTTTTTGTACTTGTAATTCCATACTGGACTTTTATGTATAAGTCGTCAATCGGGGCGATGGCCAACGGTCGGGTGGTGTGTCAGGAAGATATTGGAGGATGCAATGGCCTCTTCGCGGGCAAGCCTCGCTCCTACGGGTTTTGTGTCGTATGCACGTTTTGTGAACAACACAAAATCTGTAGGAGCGAGGCTTGCCCGCGTAGGTGTACTTGCAGACACCGCAGGAATCAATGCTTCCAGCGATCCGCCGCCGCATGATCACTGGCACGCCCTTCCACCCAACGCGGCCCGTCACTGGTGTTTTCCTTCTTCCAGAACGGCGCACGGGTTTTCAGGTAGTCCATGACAAAGGCGCAGGCGTCGAACGCCGCCTGGCGGTGGGCGCTGGCGGCGCCGACGAAGACGATCGGTTCGCCCGGTTCCAAGGCGCCGATCCGGTGCAGCACTTCAAGCTTGAGCAGCGGCCAGCGCTGTTCGGCCTCAAGGGCGATTTTGCCGAGGGCCTTTTCGGTCATGCCCGGGTAGTGCTCGAGAAACATCCCGGCCACATCGAGTCCGTCATTAAAGTCGCGTACGTAGCCAACGAAACTCACCACAGCGCCGACGCCGACATTGGTGGCGTGCATGGCATTGACTTCAGCACCCGGATCGAAGGCCGTGGATTGCACGCGAATCGCCATGATCAGCCCCCGGTCACGGTCGGAAAGAACGCCACTTCGTCACCCTCAGTCACCGGCTCGTCGAGCTGGCAGAGGTCCTCGTTGCGGGCGCACATCAGGTTCTGCTCGCTCAGTACCTCGGCGCCGTCACGTTGAGCCAGCAGCGCACGCACATCGTCGACCGTGGCGAAATCGCCTTCAACCTTTACCGAATCCACGCCAAGCGCTTCGCGGTAACGGGCAAAAAACTTCACGGTGACGTTCATGGCTGATCTGCCTGGAAATGGCCGCTCTTGCCGCCGAGTTTTTCCAGCAACCGCACGCTTTCGATGGTCATGCCACGGTCCACGGCCTTGCACATGTCATAGATAGTCAGCGCCGCGACGCTAGCGGCGGTCAGGGCTTCCATCTCGACGCCGGTCTGCCCGGACAACTTGCAGCGCGCGACGATGCGCACGGTGTCATCGCCTTCGGCACTGAGCTCGACTTTGACGCCGGTGAGCATCAGCGGATGGCACAGAGGAATCAGATCGCTGGTTTTCTTTGCCGCCTGAATGCCGGCGATGCGCGCCACGGCGAACACATCACCCTTGGGGTGACCGCCGCTGACGATCATCTGCAGGGTTTCGGGCAGCATGCGCACCAGCGCCTGGGCCGTCGCTTCACGGAACGTCACGGCTTTTTCGGTGACGTCGACCATGTTGGCGCGACCTTGGGAATCGAGATGAGTCAGCACAGGGTTACTCCTGATAAGGAGTGTCGATTGTAAACCTGCGGGTCAATTTTCCGCACGTTTGATTATTAAATCGACACACCTCCTGTAGGAGCGAGGCTTGCCCGCGAAAGCGATGTATCAGTCACATTGATGTCGGATGTGACGCCGTCTTCGCGGGCAAGCCTTAATGCCAGTCAGTTAAGAAATTGACTTGCCCGCCCAGCAGTAATAGAAACGGGCTTATGTTTTTATGAGCCCGCTTCATGTCCCTACAAAACGCCCTTCAAGAAGTTACCAAACTCAATCCGATCT
>NZ_SISB01000049.1 GCF_004310295.1 Pseudomonas sp. BGI-2
AGTTTAACCAGCTCAGGATCAGGCTTGACTCGTTTGGCTCGCTTGGGTTTTGACTCGGTCATTGGATTTCCTTGGGGTAGGCAGTCTCCTGCCAAATGACCGTTTACACAAAACTAATTACACCCTCTCGTAAGCATCTTCCAGCGCGGTGAAGTCGAGTACCCGTATCTCTCTGGTGAGCCTGAATTGGCCGCTGATGACTTTGCCCCCGACCGGTGGCCTGAGTTCAGCAATGCACGTTCTACGTTCGAAAGCTCCATAGAACACCGGCACCCCGGCCGGACTCATGCGACCCGCAGGCGCTAGCTCCTTTGGGGGCGCGGCTAGTTGGCCACTGGGGTTGGCCAAAATATCCGTACTGTAGTCTTTCGGCGGAGTGCAGTCGCGTGCGCGGAAGATCGGCTTACAGTCAACTGGATTCAGCATCCGAACAACACCGGGGCCGAAGCCAACCACATGATAAGAGTCGATCCCCTCGAACAACCACTCCAAGAACTCTCTGGCTTTGTGATTGAAGAAGCGGCTTTTATGCATGAGTCCGTTTCGTAACTCGATCCAGTTTTCCTGCACTTCAAAGGGAAGATGGTTTTTTCTCGTATAGGCTTCCGCGTCGAAGAAACCCTCATCGCCTGGTGACTGATTCACCAGCCTCTCCAAGACATACTCGATGATTGGATCGTCGTCATCTTCTACCCGAAGGATTTCCCCAATGAAATAGCTGAGTGGGTCACCATGTTGCTCGGTGTGGCTGATGCGATCCCTGTCCATGTCCCAAATATCTACTAGGTCTCCGATCTCCACCGTATCGATCAAAATCTGAGCTATCTCATTGACTAATGTGTCCAGCTCAATCGATGAATTTTCCTTGCCGCAGTTCAAGCATTCGGCTCTGGCTTCTAACTGGAGAATTCGGTCCCGGAGAAAGTCATCATGTATGCATTCGCTGCAGATCGGCTCGAATATCTCGTCCATTTTCATCCCCATGTGCCCTTAATGCCGGGCCAACAAGCGTATTTATGCCGCTATGCGTCGAAAAGCGTTGAAGTCTTTTCTCGTGTCAACGCTTCCTCATGCAGAGCTGCGCGTTCTGCTTCATCAAACACACGCGCATCAAACAGGCCTAGTAAGTAGCCCTCGGCGAGGCACTTGGCTTGATCCATTTGTCTTTGCGTTTCAGCTTCGTCAATGGCTCGCAGCAACCAATACCAGCGCGCTTTCTGCGAATGGTTCATCCATTTAAGAGCGGCAAACGTGTCCGTCGGTTTCGTACTCATGGGCAGGCTCCTTGCCTAGTGGAGAAATTACAATCCCTTTGTAATTGCTGTACCGCTGGAGATACTACTCAAATTCTCCTGACCTAAAAACACTCTTTAAACCCGATTAAAAGTCCTGAGCCATCTATAGGCTCAGGCTGTGCGCATCACCTCCACGCAGCGTACAGCCATGAAACCACTGCATATCTTCAAATCCGGCAGTCACACCGCAATGAATGGCGTCAGCTTCGACTTCAGCGAGTCCGATCTGACCGCTACGGTGAACGCATATGACCCCGCATTGCACGAAGCCCCCATGGTCATCGGCCACCCAAAGCATGACGCCCCGGCCGCCGGCTGGGTCAAGTCGCTGACAGCCACAGCCCAAGGCCTGATCGCCGAGCCGCAACAAGTCGACCCCGCTTTCGCCGAACAGGTGGCCAAAGGCAGTTACAAGAAAATTTCCGCCTCCTTCTACGAGCCTGACGCCGCCAACAACCCCGTGCCCGGCGTGTACTACCTGCGCCATGTCGGCTTCCTCGGCGCCCAACCGCCGGCCGTAAAAGGGCTTCGCACCATTGAACTGGCCGACGGGGAAGAAGGCGTTATCGAGTTTGGCGACTACGGCCACGAACTCAGCTCTGACATGTGGCGCCGTTTCCGCGAGTGGCTCATTGGCAAATTCGACAAGGACATTGCCGACCAGGTGACCCCGTCGTGGGCCATCGACAGCCTCGCCGAAATCGCCCGACAACCCAAACCGGGCGATCAGCCCGCTTTCTCCGAGTCCACCCGTTCCACTGAGGTAACCAGCATGCCCGACCAAGACAACGCCGCCCTGGAGGCGGAGAACAAGCGCCTTAAAGCCGACATCGCCAAGCGCGACAAGGCTGCCCGCACCGCCGCGCAGGACGCTATCCACGCGGCGAACGCCGAATTCGCCGAGAAACTGGTGGCGGCGGGCATGAAACCGGTTCACGCCCCGGCAGTGATTGCCGCACTGGACTACGCCGACTCCAGCGTAACGCCGTTGGAGTTCGGCGAAGAGGACGACCGCGAGCCGTTGAGCGACGGCCTGAAAGCGATCTTCAGCGACCTGGCCGGCGGCGTCAGCTTCGCGGAGGTCGCCACCAAGACCCGTGCCGGCAAGACCATTCCCCAATCCACCAACCCATTGCTGGCCGACGCTGAAGCCCGCTCCAAACGATAGGAGGCCCCATGGCCACGTTTACTCAACCGAAAGATCCGGGCGACTTGCTGCTGGTCGAAGTCTGCCCCGGCTGGACGAAGGACAAAGTCACCCTGCTGGGCGGGGTGAATTACGCGTTCGGCCAGGTGTTGGCAAAAGTCTCCGGCAAGTACCAGGTGGTCGATCTTGCCGGCACTGGCGCGGCCAAAAAAACGGCGGCGGTTTTGATTGAAGCCGTGGACGCAACAGTCAGCGACCAGACGGGCGTAGTGGTTTCTCGCGGCGCCGTTGTCGATCTCGCCGAACTGGCTTGGCCGGGAGGCATCACCGAAGCCCAGAAGGCCACCGCCTTGGACGAACTCAACGCCCTGGGCATCGTTGCCCGCGCTGCCCTTTGATCTGGAGTACTCCATGAATCTGCAAGACATGTTCAGCGTTGCCAACCTCACCGCCGCCGTGAACAAGCTTCCCGCCATCCCCGGAAAAGTCGGCGCGATGGGGTTGTTTGATGAAAAAGGCGTCACCAGCACCAGCGTCATCATCGACGAGCACGAGGGCCGCCTGGTGCTGGTGCCCAACACATCGCGTAATGATGACCCGGCCCCAATCAAGGGCAGCAAACGTAAACGCCGCACCTTTGAAACACTGCACCTGCCGCTCAACCGACCGATCTTGCCAAGCCAGTTGCAGGGGGTTGCCGCGTTTGGCCAGGAAGACACCACCGCGCCTGTAGCGACGGTGATCAACGACAACCTGCAGGAGCTGAAAAACAGTATCGAAGCCACCCGTGAATTCCAACGAGTGGGCGCACTACGCGGCAAGCTGCTGGATGCGGACGGCGAAGTCCTGACTGACCTCTTCAAAGAGTTTGAAGTCAGCCAGAAGAAAATCACGGTGGCGCTAAGTAATGCCGGCACCAACGTGCGCAAGGCCTGCCTCGACGCCAAGCGCTTTTCCGAATCCAAACTGGGCGGCGTGATGGTCACAGGCTTCCGTGCGTTGTGCGGGCCGGATTGGTTCGACTCGATGATTGACCATGAAAAGGTCAAAGCCGCATTTGCGAACTACCAGGAAGCGCAGGATCGACTCGGCGGCGATGTGCGCTCGGGCTTCACCTTCGGCGGCATTGAGTTCATCGAGTACGACGTCACCGTCAGCGGCCAGCGCTTCATTCCGGCCGACATCGCCCAGGTGTTCCCGGTGGCCCGTGGCGTGTTCCGCATGTTCAACGCCCCGGCGAACTACAACGAAACCGTCAACACCATTGGCCAGCCGTTCTACAGCAAGGCTGAGGAGCGCAAATTGGGCAAAGGCTGGGATGTCGAAGCCCAGGCAAACCCGTTGGCCATGTGCCTGTTCCCGGAAGCCCTGGTCGAACTGAAGATGAGCTAACCCATGCGCTACTGCAACCGCGCCGATATCGGCAACGCCATCCCGGCGATGACGCTGATTCAGCTCTCCAACGATGACCCGGCCGCCATGCTGCCCAATGAGAACGTGATCGAAGACGGCGTGCGGCAGGCGGAAGAGCTGGTGGATGGCTACCTTCGGGGTCGTTACAACCTGCCGCTCGATCCGGTGCCGACCGTGCTGCGGGATGCAGTGGTGTATCTGGCGCGGCACTGGCTGTATCAGCGCCGGCCAGAGGGCGCGTTGCCCGATGCGGTTAAGGACAGTCGTAAGGACACCATCAAGCTGCTGGAGAGCATCCGTGACGGCGTGGTCACTCTGGGCATGCCCACGGGCCACGCCGCGCCGGAGCCGGGCGAGGTTCGTGTCCGCGTGCGCAAGCAGCAGTTCGGCGCGGACACATGGGAGCGCTACTGATGACCGAGGTAGAACTCAAAACCCAAACCGAGCAACTGATGGACGCGGTGCTGGCGCGTCTGCGCGGCGCCTTCAGTGACGAATTGATGGTCGAGCTGTTTCCCGAAAATCCAGCTCTATACCGGCTCAACCACCCGCGTGGATCAATTCTGCTGGCTTACGGGAAATCGACCTTCGGCGGATCGGAAAGCACTGGCGCGATCTTTCAAGCCCGCAACATGACGTTGCGGCTGACGCTGGTCTTCCGCCAGCTCAACGGCAAGGACGGCGTTGTCAGCTATCTCGACCGCATTCGTGCCTGCCTTACGGGTTGGTACGCGCCGCACTGCGACCAAGCTTGCCGCCCGATTTTCGAACATTTCATTGGCCACATGAACGGCGTTTGGCAGTACGCCCAGGACTTCGCCACTCGCTCCACCCAACTTCAAATTGCGGCTCCTGAAAGCGGGCCGCTTTTGACCGTTCCCCAATTTGAGGACGCCTCATGGAACTGACCCGTTATCTCTACAACGGCCCCCCAAGCGCCGCCACCCTTCGGGTTGGCGAAAGCCGCGAGCTGCTGGATGTGCAACTTTCGCCTGGCATGCCCGCCGAGTTGCCGCCCGAACATGAATACACGCTGGTGCTGTTGGAACTCCAGCATCTGGAGCTTTTGCCAGCCGAAACGAAGCGGGCCGCCAAGACCACTCCCGCGCCCCCAAAAGTCGAAAAGGAGTAACCCCATGCCAGCTAACTATTTGCACGGCATCGAGACTATTGAGGTCGAGCGTGGCGCTCGCCCGATCAAGGTCGTCAAGTCGGCCGTCATTGCCTTGGTCGGTACCGCGCCTATCGGGCCGGTGAACACGCTGACCTTATCGCTGAACGAAATCGACGGCGCGCAGTTCGGCTCCCACCTGCCAGGCTTCAGCATCCCTGAAGCGTTGGAAGGCATCTACGACTTCGGCGCCGGCACAGTGCTGGTTGTCAACGTCCTCAATCCGGCGGTTCACCGCACCAGCCTGACGGGGCAAGAGCGCACGTTCAACGACAACGATCTGCTGCAGCTGGAGCACGGCGCGCTGCAATCGTTGGTGTTGAAATCCCCCGAAGGAACGAACACCTACGCCAAAGATTCGGACTACTCGGTGGACATGCTCACCGGCCGCGTGAAGCGCATAGCCAGCGGCGTCATTCCAGCGAATGGGCCGGTAAAAGCTGATTACGCCTACGCCGACCCTAGTAAGGTCACGCCGGCCGATATCATTGGCGGCGTTACCGTTGCCGGAAAACGCACCGGCATGAAAGCGTTTCAAGACAGCTACAACTTGCTGGGCTTCTTCGGGAAAATCTTCATCTCTCCCGGATTCAGCACCCTCAACTCGGTGAGCGTCGACCTGATCGCCTCGGCAATTCAAGTGGGCGGCGTCGCGTACATCGACGCGCCAATCGGAACCACTGTTCAACAGGTTATCGCGGGGCGCGGCCCGGCCGGCGATATCAACTTCAACACCAGCAGTGACCGCGTGCGGCTGTGCTATCCGCATGTGAAGGTTTACGACGCGGCTACCAACGGCGAACGCCTGCAGCCTTTGTCGATCCGCGCCGCCGGCTTGCGGGCTAAGGTTGATAACGATAAGGGGTACTGGTGGAGCAGCTCCAACCAGGAGCTGATCGGCGTTATCGGTTTGGAGCGCCCGCTCAGTGCGCGGATCGATGACCCATCCAGCGACGTCAACCTGCTCAACGAAAACGGCATCACCACCGTCTTCAACTCCTTCGGCACCGGGCTACGCCTGTGGGGAAACCGGACGGCAGCCTGGCCAACCGTGACCCACATGCGCAACTTCGAAAACGTCCGGCGCACCAAGGATGTCATCGACGAGTCGATCCGCTACAGCTCGCTCCAGTTCGTTGACCAGCCCATAACCTCGTCGCTGATCACCAGCGTTACCGAAAGCGTCAATCTGCTGATTCGAAAGTTGATCGGCGATGAGGCGTTGCTCGGCGGCGAATGCTGGTACGACCCGGCCCGCAACCCGCAGACCGAGTTGGAGCAAGGTCACGTTCTGTTCAGTTACAAGCTGGGCATTCCGCTGCCGTTCGAACGCGGCACTTTTGAAACCGAAATCACCGGGGAATACCTGGTCAATCTGGGGGCACAGTAATGTCTGGCTTCAGCGCTCACCGCATTTCCAACGCCAACGTCTACCTCGATGGCGCCAGCTTCTTTGGCAAGCTGGAAGAGGTCGATCTTGGATCTATCAAAACAGTGACCAGCGACTTTCAAGGGTTGGGCATGGTCGGCCTGATCGAACTGCCGGACGGCATCGACAAACTGGAGGGAAAATTCATCTGGAACAGCCTGTACTACGAGGCCGCCAGCAAACTGGTGACGCCATTCAAGAGCGTCCAGTTACAGTGCCGCAACAACGTCCAGGTGTTCAACAGTGCCGGCCTCGTCGAGGAATTGCCGCTGGTCACTACGATGACCATCACCGGTAAGGAATACCAACTCGGGGGCCACAAGCCGCGAGATCCGACCAAGTATGAAACGCCGTTCTCAGCAACATATGTGCGTCAGGTTCTGAACGGGCAGGAAATCGTCTTGCTGGATTGGTTGGCCAACATCTTCAAGGTTGGTGGGCAGGATCAGTTGTCGAAATATCGGCAGAATATCGGTCAAGCTTAGGCAGAAAAAAAGGCAGTCAACGTTGAGATGACTGCCTTTTTTATTACTCGGTGAGTGCTGCCGGTACCGAGTTGTACAGCTTCAATGTTTGAAGGGTGGCGACGTAGTAGCCACCTTTTTCCCTAATAAAATTTTCAGCTTCCAGCCACTTTAACGTGCACTTCAGCACCTCCTCTTGAGGTGTGTTTTTATAGAATCCGATCATGCCGCTGGCCTGGTACTCACCCTTCGGCAGCTCAAATGTCTCAGCCGTGATCTGTACCGGCACGGGACACTCATTAATAACAAGCTCGATAATTTGTCGAGTCAACACATTGAATTGTTCCTGCTTACTGTCGCTCATACTCGCCTTCTCCATGGTGCTCAGATATCTCATTGAATGGATGATGTTAGGGCAATTCTCTGAGGCTTGCAGGCCTCTTTAAAGCCGATTAATAGTCACCGCCACTGCCGGATGCGATGCTCAGGACTCTTTTAGAGCAACCCTTTCTGGAGCAACGAATATGGCCGACCCACTCAGTTTCCCACTCAAATTTCCTTTCACATCCGCTTTGGGCACGCATCTCGCGTCGCTGCCTATCAAACGCCTCAAGCGCAAAGACCTTACCGCCGCGCACAGCTACTCGCCCAAGGACGAAGGCGCGCAGGAAGATTTCCTGTTCGCGAAAATGACCGGCCTGACTATCGAAGACCTAGGCGATTTGGATGTTGCCGACTCGAAAATTCTGTCAGCGGTGTTTCGGGAAATGGCGGACGGCGGAGACATCGCTGCAGTCCTGGGACGCGGCGATGTTGCTGATTCTGAGAATGCAGCCGTCGGAGATTCGCCGGCTGTCGATGGATGAGTATTGGATTTGGGTTGACGTGTGTCACAAAGAGATCAACCGGCGGATCGAACTCGCCGATAGATTGAACGGCCAATGATTGCGGCTAGACCCACCGCCAAGCCAGCCAACCAAGCGCCGCCCGCTGCGATAGGGGCGGCTACCGAAGCCAGCAATGGCAAGCCGATGCAGAACACGACGACCGCAGCCCACAACGGCAGGTGAGCCAGGCAAAGCCAGGCGAGCCCGATCACACCGGCGCCGATGGCCAGTGCATACAGAGTATTGGCGGTGCGTAGAGCGGTTTTTTCAAACATGCCCATAGCGTAGCAAACTTTATGGCTAACGAAGTACTGGTTGGACTGAAGATCGGGGCCGCCGTATCTGGCAGTCTCAGCGCCGCTTTCGGCTCTGCCAAATCGACCGTACAACAACTCGGCCGCGCCACCGATGGCCTCACCGCAAAGCAAAAACTTATCGGCACCGAACTGTCCGCCGCCCTTGCACGGGGCGGAACGGGCGTTGAACGGCTGCGCCGGCAATATGACCTGGTGGGCCGCTCAATTGACCAACTCAAGGTCAAGCAAGACCGCCTGACCGCAAGCATTGCGCGTGGTGAAACGCTAAAAAACAAACGCGGGGAACTGCGCGGGCAGGCGCTGGAAGTGGCCGGCACAGGCGCAGCGCTTGGCGCCCCAATTGTTCAGTCGATGCGCACGGCTATCGAATTCCAAGACCAGACCCGTGACATTGCCATTACCGGCGGGTTCGATGAGGCGCAGGAGAAAGGCCTGAGCGATGTCATGCGCGGGGCCGCGCTAAAGTGGAACCAGACCCAAACCGATGTGGCCAAGGGCACCGCCGTCTTGATTGCCGGCGGTATTGCAAACGTCAAGGAACTGGAAGCCTATGCCCCGGTAATGGCCAAAACTGCGACCGCAACGCGGGCAAGCATGGACGATCTCGGATCGGTGGCCATCGCGCTCAATGACAACCTCGGCATAGGCGCGGCCGGACTTGAGCGCTCCATGAACATGCTGGCGTTTGCCGGCAAAAGCGGCCAGTTCGAACTTGCGGACATGGCCAAATGGCTGCCCCAACTGACGCCCCAGTTTGCCGCGCTGGGGATCACTGGCGAGCGCGCCGTTGCCGAGATTGGCGCCTCCCTGCAGATTGCCCGCCGGGGCGCCGGTTCCAACGACGAGGCGGCCAACAACTTCAAGAACTTCCTTTCTAAACTCACCGCGCCCGAGACACTCAAGGCGTTTGAAAAGGCCGGGATCGACCTTAAAAGCAGCATGACGAACCTGGTCAGTGAGGGGCTTTCGCCGGCCGAGGCCATGATCAAGATTCTGACCAAGCACCTCGGCACCAAGGGGCCGGCCGCTGCCGCCGCCTATAGCAAAGCGCTGGATATCAAGGATCAGAAAGAGCGTGAAACGGCGCTGAGCCGGCTCGATGAGGCGTACAAGCTCGGCGAGCTGTTTGCCGACCAGCAGGTGCTGTCTTTCGTGCGCCCGGCGCTGGCAAATCAGAAGGATCTCGGCGGCATCAAGGAAGGCAGCAAGGATGCGGCCGATAAAGGCGTACTCGATCAAGATTGGGCCAAGCGTATGGGCAGCTCGAAAGAGCAGCTCAAGGAACTACGCAACAACCTGGCTGACATCGGCATTTCAGTCGGCAACGCTTTGTTGCCGGCAATCGTGGACGTGAGCCGAGCGGTTGTTCCGCTGATGCAATCGTTCTCCGCTTGGGCGGGCGAGAACCCCGCATTGATCAAGGGGATCGTTGGCCTGGTCGGCGGCCTGCTGGTTGGCAAGATGGCATTCATCGGCGTGGCCTACGGGGCCAACCTGGTGCTGTCGCCATTGGTGGCCATGAAGACCGCCATGACATCGTTGTCGTCCAAGTGGACGCTCCTGCAGGCGGCGTGGCACGGCGGCAAGTTTGCCCCGTTGATCAACGGCCTTGGCAAAGGCGCACAAGGAATGCGCGCCGCAGGACGTGCCGCCAGTTGGCTTGGCCGGGCCGCCCTGAACGATCTTCGCACGGCGCTTACCGCGACCGGCAGAGGCGCCGCATGGCTGGCCCGTGGCGGCGTGATGTTGGGCAAAGCACTGGGCGGCCAACTACTCACGGGCTTACGCCTTGTTGGGCAGGCCGTTTTGTGGATCGGCCGGGCGCTGTTGATGAACCCGATCGGGCTGGCCATCACCGGCATCGCTGTCGCGGCGTTCCTGATCTACCGCTACTGGGGCCCGATCAAGACCTTTGTCAGCGGCTTGTGGGCCGAGATCAAAGAAGGCTTCAGCGGCGGCATCTCCGGCATTGCGCAAACGCTGCTCAACTTCTCCCCGGTGGGGATGTTCTACCGGGCCTTCGCGGCTGTGATGAACTACTTCGGGTTTGAGCTACCCGGCAAGTTTTCCGAATTTGGCGGGATGATTGTTACCGGCCTGGTCAACGGCATCACCAACATGGCGGGCGCGCTGAAGGAAAGCGTGTTGGGCATCGGCTCATCCATTCAGGGCTGGTTCACCGAGAAACTCGGCATCCAGTCGCCAAGCCGGGTATTCATCGGGTACGGCGCAAACATCAGCGAAGGCGCCGCCATCGGCATCAGCTCCCAAGCGGGCCTTGTGCGGGACGCCGCGCTTGGCATGGCGGGACAGACCAGCGTTGACATGGCGCCGCCAAATCCAATGGACGTTTCCAGAGCCGGGATGATGGCGCCTGCCGGGGGCGGCCAACTGGGCGGCTCTGGTGGAACCGGCGGCCAAGTGAATTTTACGTTTTCCCCACAAATCACCGTTCCGGCCGGCGCCGGCATGGATCAAATCAATCAGGGATTGCAGGCCAGTTACGCCGAATTTATGCGGATGATGGATCGCTACATGCGCGACAAACGCCGCCTCAGTTATGGCTCTTCGGATGAGGTAACCGTTTAATGTTTGCCATCTTGGGGGACATCGAATTCACCGTTGCCGGCGGCATTACCGGCATGGAACAGAGCGGGACGGCTGACTGGGCGGAACATGCGCGGATTCAAGGCAAGCCACTACTGGAATGGATTGGCGAGGGGCTGGATGAATGCAATCTCACCATTGAACTGCACCCATTGCTCGGAGATCCCGAAGAACGCCTTCGGGCCTTGTGCCTTGCCAAGAGCAAGCACGAACCCTTGGCCTTTGTCATGGGCAGCGGCGAGTACCTCGGCCCCTATGTCATCTGCAACATGGGCAAGACGACGCGCCGAGCAACGGCCGTAGGCCAGGTGCAGGCCGCCACGGTTCAGCTCAGCCTGAAAGAGTACACCGGCGCCTTCACGCGCAAGGTTGCCCGGCCGGGACTGCTCGATCCGGCCGTAACCGGCACGGCCGCAGCCGGCGCCGGCACTCCTGGGCTGCTCTCGCGCTTGATGCCATCGCCCAGTACGACGCAGATGGTGCTGGGCCACGCCAAAACCGCGGGCAACATTTTGAAGGCGGGTCAGAACCTGTACGAAACCGTCAAGAGCGGAAACCCCTCGATGATCCTCGGCCAAGTGCCCCAGTTACTGGGCGTCACTGCGCGGGCTATAGAGCCGCTGCAGGGGCTGAAAGACATGGCCGGCTTGCTGAAGGATGGCGCCGATCTATCCCTCCTCGGCGAGGATGTACTGGGCGGCGTTATGGGCGCCAGATCGAGCCTCAACCCGGTCGACCTTGACAACATCGTCGAACGGTTCTCCGCCTCCAAGGATTCGCTCGACCAAGCGTTTACGAAGATGAGCGGCGCCAGCGCCAGGCTTTCGGGCTTGGCCGCACAAGTACTTACCCGGAGGGCATGATGTTCATCCCGCACACTACAACCGAGGGCCAGCGCTGGGATCAATTAGCCTGGCAATACTACGGCGATGCTCACCGTTACACGCCGATTATTGAGGCAAACCCTCACGTTCCAATCACCGCCGAGCTGCCCGCCGGTCTGACCTTGGCCATCCCGGTTCTTGAGCCAGCGCCCTCTGCAGAGGACCTGCCGCCGTGGATGCGATAAGCCCGACTCAGGTGCCCGAGGCGCGCTTTGTCCTCAACTACCAACAGCGCAACATCACCCGCAATGTCAGCGCGCATCTGCTTTCGCTGACGTATACGGACTTTCTCACGGGCCAGGCTGACAGCCTTTCAGTTGAACTGGAGGACTCCGAGGGCAAATGGCGTGACGCCTGGTATCCCGGCCACGGCGATTCTTTGAGTCTGGCCATCGGCTGGGAGGGCCAGCCGCTACGGGCGGTTGGTAGCTTTGAAATTGACCGCGTAGAGCTGAACGGCCCGCCCTTCACGGTGACCATAGAAGGTCTGGCCACGGGCATCAAAGCGTCCCTGCGCACAACGGAACACCGGGCCTACGAGAACACAACGCTGGATGCAATCGCCAATCAGATCGCCGAACGCCAAGGGCTGGAGCTTGTCGGCAGCATCGAGCCGATCAAACTCGACCGGCTGACTCAGCAAAACACCGATCTGGAGTTTCTGCGCGATCTTGCCGGGGAGTACGACTACGCCTTCAAAGTGACGGGTTCGCGAATGGTCTTTCATGCGATCAGCGAACTTGTCAAAGCCGCTCCGGTTGCCAGCTTTACCCTCGGGGATCTGAGCCGAATCAGTCTGCAAGATCAGATCAAGGACATTCCGCAGGCCATAGAGGTCAAGCACAAAGACCCCGCGAAAAAGAAGTTGGTGGCTTACAAGATGGAGAACGGCGAAACAGTTGCCGTGCCCAGCAGCGTGAGCAAAAGCACCACCAGCGGCGATACCAAAAAGAGCCGCAAACGCAGCGCGTCCGAGGATGAGGCCAAGGCAAAGGCCAAAGCAGAGCTAGCGAAGGCGAACCGCGAAAGGACAACCGGCAGTTGGTCGTCCATGGGCCGGCCCAACCTGTTCAGCGGGAACGTCGTGACCCTGGTCGCGGCCGGCATGTTGGGCGGAAATTACCTCATCAACTCGTCGCAGCACCGAATGACCAGGAGCGGCGGCTACACCGTGGAGCCTTCAACTTGCCGCGTATCGGCGCCTTCAATCGGACTGACGGCGGACAAGATCAAGCCAGATCTCGCGCTTTCGACCTACGGCATTCAAAACGAAACGGTGGCTTGACCATGGGGAGCAAATAATGGGCGTCCAGCTGGAGTACGGTGAAGTCAGCGCCGTTGATTACATGACTTGCCAAATACGTGTCCGACTGGATGATCGCGACGGCGTTGAAAGCTACTGGTTGAGCGTCCCCCAGCGTAATAGTCAGGGCACGAAGCGCCGCCCCTTAATGCCTGAACTGGGTGAGCAAGTCGCGATATTGCTGGACTCTGATGGCGTCGGCGGCGTCTACCTCGGCGGCGTCTACTCAACCGCAGAGCCGCCCCCGGTCACGGACGAAGATACGGACTATGTTCGTTTCAGTGACGGGACGACGGTCACCTACGACCGGTCCGAGCATGTCATGTCGTTGGTGTGCGTCGGGCAGACCAAACTCGTCTGCGATAAGGATCTGGATGTTCAATGCGGTATGCCCGTGACGGTTAAGGCGCCTTCGGTGACGCTGGACAGCCCGGACGTCAAGGCGACGGGCAATTTCGCGATTGCAGGCAATCTGGATGTAGGCGGCAACGTCAACGCCGCCGGATCTGTCATGGATGTTGGCGGCAACTCAAACCATCACTCCCACTAGCCCGCAATGACCGACCATTGTTTGATCCTCTTTAAACTCGATTAAAAGCCGCCGCCCGGCGGCTTTCGCATGATGGGCGCATGACGACGCCCATTCCCTACACCAACATCACCGCTGCCCACTGGCAACCCGCCCTCGGCACCCCGGGAGAGGTTGTCGAAGGCCTGCGCGATATCGACCAGGCAATTCATATCGTGCTGTCCACGCCCAAAGGCAGCGACCCGCACCGGCCTGAGTTCGGCAGCGATCTTCACCTTTATATCGACTGGCCAGAAAACCGCGTCACCCCGCACCTGGTTCGCGAAGCGGTCGACGCGATCCGCCGATGGGAAACCCGTGTCTCGGTCGTGAAGGTCGAGGTGATTATCGATGCCCCGCGGATCACGATGCGCGTGCAGTGGCGGGTAGCGGATGGCGTTCCACAGTTGACGGAGGTGCCCTTTGCGCGAGCTGCCTAAACCTATTTTTATCAACGTAGACCCCGCAGCAACCGAGGCGAAGTTGATTGCGCGCTATGAGGAAAAGTCAGGGAAGACACTCTACCCCGCGCAGGTGGAACGCCTTTTCATCGACCAGATAGCCTACGCCGTAACGCGTCAGGAGGCGGCCGTACAGAACGCTGGCCAGCAGCTCCTGGTACGGTTCGCGAAAGGCCCGATTCTGGATTATCTGGGCGAACTGGTAGCCACCCCAAGGCTATTGGCCGTTCCCGCCCGGTGCATGTTGCGCTTCAGCATGCCGGCGGCGGTACAACAGCCGTTGCTGATTCGCGCCGGCACAAAGGTCAGCACTCAGGACGGAAAACTCGTTTTTCTGACTGATCAAGACGTGGTCATTCCCGCCGGCCAAGCCACCATCAGCGTTACGGCGACGTGCTTGACCGCTGGGGTATTGGGCAACGGCTGGGCCGCTGGGCAAATCAGTAGTCTTGCCAACGCCCCGGCTGCCGGCATGACTGCTACCAACACAACAACGTCCGCCGAGGGCGCGGAGGACGAAGCGGACGATCGCTACCGCGAGCGGATCATTCTCGCGCCCGAAGCCTTTAGTAATGCCGGCAGCCGGGGCGCTTACCGCTATCACGCGTTGGCTGTGCATCAATCCATTACCGATGTAGCGGTTCACGGCCCCGATGAGGGCCAGCCGGATGGACACGTAGCGGTTTACCCATTGACGAATACGGGCCTGCCAGCCGCTGAGTTGTTGGAGCGCATGCAAAGCCGCCTCAGCGGCGAAAAAACTCGCCCGCTGACCGATACCGTGCACGCCTACAGCCCGGTTGAGTGGCCGTTTCAGATCAAGGCCCGCCTTACTTTTTATGTGGAAGCGGATCGAGCAACGGCGTTGGCCGCTGCCCATGCGGCTGCATATGCCTATGCACAGGATCGCCGGGCGGGGCTCGGGCGGGACATCGTTCGGGAACAGTTGACCGCTCTCCTGCAGGTGAGCGGCGTCTATCGGGCAGAGCTGGAGTACCCCGATGTGTTGTCGGTGCTCGAAACAAATGATTGGGCCAATTGCACTGCGATCCAGCTGATCGATGCGGGGGTGGCCATTGGTTAATCAACAGTTGCCCCCAGCGCTCGCGAGCGATGAGCGCTTCGCAACCCTGTGTGAACTGCTCCAAGAGTCGCTGGACGAGATCGATATCAACTCGATGCTCGTTTACTTGGTTGACCTGGTTAAACCAGCAATTTTGCCGCACCTCGCCGATCAGTTTTCGCTGATGGATGAGGTGGCTTGGCAACTGGCCGAATCGGTGGACGCCAAGCGAGACCTCATAAAAAACGCCTCCGAGCTGCACCGCTTCAAGGGCACGCCGTGGGCCATTAGAGAGGTCTTCCGGCTATTGGGCTTTGGGGAAGTTCGCATTGATGAAGGAGTAAGTCCGGCCGAAGGCGGCGCGCCTGTTTGGTCTCTCTACCGGGTCGCGCTCTTGGAACGAGTCATTACCAACGACCAGGCGGCCATGTTGCGCCGCCTTCTTCTTGCCGTCGCTCCAGCTCGTTGCCGGTTGGTCGCCCTCGACTACCAGGCTGTCCCGCTCCGGTACAACGGGTTGGAGAACTACAACGGTCAATACAATCACGGGAGCAGTAAATAATGGCAAACCTACCCGAACCGCCAGAGTGGCCGGATGGCGTCTATCAGATTGAGACGCCCGACCCCGTATTAGGCGGCCCCGATGGGATCGCCAACAAAGCGGCCAAGGCACTTGCGAGCCGGACTGTCTGGCTCAAGGCCAAGTTTGAGGGACTCGTTGAGGGCACCGTAATCGCGTTCAAGGCCACCAGGCTGGCAACGGCGCGCAAGTTATCCATCAGCGGGGCCGCGTCTGGGAACGCGTCTTTCGATGGCAGCGCGGACGCCAACATCGCCATAACACTTGCTGACAGCGGGGTAACAGCGGGCGTCTATCAGAAGGTCACCGTCAACGTTAAAGGGCTGGTGATAGACGGCGGCGCGTTGTCCAGTTCGGACATCCCGGATCTGGACTGGAGCAAGATAAAGACCGGCAAGCCCACCACGCTTGGCGGGTACGGTATCACTGACGCGCTCGGGATCAGCGGAACCGCATTAGCGGCCCGAAAGCTCGAAACAGCACGCAATATTTCCATCACCGGCGCGGCGAGCGGCAGCGCTTCATTTGACGGATCGGCGAGCGCCAACATTTCCCTAACGCTTGCCGATTCAGGCGTTGCAGCCGGTGCCTACACGAAGGTCACCGTCAACGCAAAAGGCTTGGTTATCGGGACTTCAGCGCTTACAGCAGCAGACATCCCATCCCTTGACTGGTCGAAAATCGGGACTGGAAAACCGACCACTCTCGCCGGCTATGGGATAGCCGACGCCTACACAACGGCGGGCACTCAGTGGGTGGTGAGCCAAGCTATTACCGACTTCTCTGCAACTAAAAATTTAGCCGCTCCAGCCTTTCTAAACGGGTTTTACGACGCCAATACGTCGCGCTACTGGACAGCCAACGGCAACTTGTATGTCTCCATCGACTTTGCGCGTGGAGTCGCGCTTGGCGCCCAGTCTGCCTTGCTGTGCGTCCTGCCGCCTGGGGCAAGACCTCGATTCAGATGTTGCGGTACCGGGGACTGGGTTACGTCGTCACCTTTGGCGTTTGGCTACCTCTCCTGGTCACTTGAAATCAACGGCTACCTGACGATCGACTTGTCAGTAGGCGCTACGAACGGAGCCGGTGGTTACCAAGCTCAGATTCACTTATGCACTCAGCTAGCGTGAAGGCAAATCATGTATTACATCCTCGATTCAAAAGGCGGGTTTCTTTACTCCGATGCCGACAATAAAAACTACCCAAACTGGACACTGATACCGCTTCCTCAACCTTGCTGGAACCCGCGTTTCGCCGGGGCACGGGATAAGGCAACAGGGGAATGGACGGGCATGTGGTTGCAGGACGGGGAGCCAGCCCCTACAGCCGAGGAGCTTTGTGTTCGGATCGACAACTACGCTGACGAAATGCGCCGGTTAGTTGCCGGCGATCCACTGCGGGCAGTTGAGTACGAGCGCGCAGCCGCTGAGGCCCAGCAGTTCAAGGACGACGGCTACCCGGACAATGCGGTACCGCGCACAGTGGCCGCGTGGGCAATCACGGGGCGAACCCCGCGTGAGGCGGCCGACAGCATATTGGCCGAGGCGGAACAGTATGCGGAGGTGTTGTACCAAATCCGCGAGCATCGCCTTCAGGCGAAGGAGTTGATCAAACAGAAGATCGCGGCGGGTGCCGCAGCGGAGGCCAAACAGATTGCTGATGATGCTATCAAGGCGATTCAAACGGCCGTTGCCGGCGTCGGCAACGCGAAGGGTTGACGATGAGTACCGTTCGGCTTTTGTTCAGTCGTTCGAAAAGCCCTTTGGGTGCCCTGATCTGCGCGGCCACCTGGTCACGCTGGAGCCATGTCGCCTTGGTTGACGGCGGCGAGGTGATCGAGGCGACCCCATTCTATGGCGTGCGCCTGATCAACCTTGACGAAGCCATCGGCCGGGCAAAAGAGGTCGCCATTGCCGAGTTGCCGGCCCGCGATCCGCAGAGAATCGTCGACTCCGCCCGCAGCCAGCTCGGTAAACCTTACGACTGGACTGCCGTTCTCGGCTTGGGGCTACGCCGCGATTGGCAAGGTCGGGATGCTTGGTTCTGTTCCGAGCTGATCGCTTGGTCAGCGGCCGAAGCAGGTGAGCCTTGGTACCGCTGTGAAAGTCTGCGCCGGGTAACGCCGCAGCATTTATGGATGCTCCCGCCCGTGGGCGAGCTGTGTACGTGGTGAGATAAAAGAGGGCGACCGGTTCAGATGTTCGAGCACCTGAACCGGCCGCCAGTAGGCAGATGTAGCCTGCGAACCGGCCTAGGCCCCCTCGCTCGCGCGAGCGGACGGGAGCCTACCAGAAGTGCAAAAGGTTTGCAGATGATGCAAGAAGTCCGTTGTGGTCAATGCCGTAGGTTGCTCGCGAAGATGTTGCCGCCGAGCGAGGTTCAAATAAAGTGCCCCCGCTGCGGGGCTATCAACCACCAGAAGGCCGTGAGCCTCGTTTCTCAAGCGCCGCCGAGCGCCGATGATAGAGGCTGTCATGGAAAAGCAACGCAAAGCCCCAGGCCGTAATGGGTTCAAGTACAAGCCACAATTTGGCGTCATCGTGGTTTGCCCCAATGAATCAGAGCAGCAGAGCGCCTTTCAACAGCTCAAATCCCTCGGGTACAAAGTCCGGGTGGTGTGCGTATGAAGGTTCAGGTATCCCACCGCTGTTCCGACTTCGATAGCTACCGGGCCGCACGGGTTAAATCCTTGTTCAACGTGGAGTCAGGTTGTGACGTCGATATCGCGGCCGAGCTGCCGATTGAGGATCTGCCATGGAAAATCGGCGTCATCGTTGGGCCGTCAGGCTCCGGAAAGACGACGCTGGGCAAGGCCATTGGCTCACTCTACGCTCCCCGCTGGCCAAAGAACCTGCCCATGATTGACGCGATTGACCCGATGGGTTCATTCGATGACGTGACCGGGGCCTTATCGGCCGTTGGGTTGGGCACAGTGCCGGCGTGGCTTCGACCGTTCGCGGTGCTATCCAACGGCGAACAGTTCCGAGCGAACCTGGCCAGGCTTGTTTGTGAAGCGCCTGGCATGGCTGTCGTCGATGAGTTCAGCTCAGTAGTAGACCGGCAGATCGCCCGCGTGGGCGCCGCTGCTTTCGCCAAGGCTTGGCGCCGGACGTCCGGGCGGGTGGTTCTCCTTTCCTGCCACTACGACATCCTTGATTGGGTGCAGCCTGACTGGGTTTACGACACCGGTACCGGCGAATTTCATCGGGGGTGGCTTCGGCCAAGACCAAGCTTTGAGCTTGAGGTCCGCGAGGCTAAGCAGCGCGACTATGCCCTGTTTGAGCCGCATCACTATCTGAAGCTGCCGCCGATGGTCGCTTCCACCCACTATGTTGGCTGGGTCAACGGGGAACCGGTGGCCCACATCGCGTTTTCGACCCGGCCGGGGCTGATCGAGGCGCGGGCGTGCCGGCTGGTGGTGATGCCTGAGTGGCAAGGCGCCGGGGTCGGGATGCGCTTCCTCAGCGCCTTGTGCCGCCAGTGGCTGGAGGGGAGCAACCGCTACGGGCGGCCGCTGCGCACGCTCTTCCATACCAGCCACCCCGGCCTCGCGGCGGCACTTCGCAGGGATGAGCGGTGGACGCAGGTCTCGGCCGCCTTGATCGGCGGCAACTACGCAAAGAGCCGTCAAAGCCTCAAAGAAAGTAACCGCCGGCTCGGCCGGCATTCCAATGCCGGCAGCGGTTTCGGCGGCCACTTTCGGGCAGTTCAGGGCTTTCGTTACCTTGGGGAGAACGCATGCGAGTAGCGATCATCGGCCAGAAGTGGTTGGCGGCCGAGCTTTTGAAACGTTGCCTGGCCGAAGGTCACCAGGTGGTAATCGCCATCAGCCCGGCCCTCGGCGCTGATGGCGAATACGACCGGCTCTACGCGGCGGCGCAACAACTGGGTGTGCCGGCGGACTGGGCTCAAGGCAACCTGAACGCTGACCAGGTGCCGGCGTGTGACGTCATCCTCGCCGCACACGCCCACGTCTATATAAAAGAAGACGTCCGCGCCAAGGCGACACACGGCGCGCTGGGCTACCACCCCTCGTTGCTGCCAAGGCATCGAGGCCGGGACGCGGTGCATTGGGCGGTTCATATGCGAGAACCGGTAACAGGCGGTTCGGTCTATTGGCTGGACGACGGGGCGGACACAGGGCCAGTACTCGCCCAAGACTGGTGCCACGTCCGGCCGGATGACACGCCTCAAGTGCTATGGCGCAGAGAACTTGCCCCGATGGGGCTTCGCCTGTTCTCCCAGGCGCTGTCCATGCTCGATGCCGGCGTCTACTGTAAAGGCCATCCACAAGATCCTGCATTGGCGACCTGGGAACCGGGGGTATCGAACAGGCGACTATCGAGGTGAAACGAAGAAGGCCCCACAGGGGGCCTTCTTTATGCAATTCTTTTGCACTCTGTGAAAAACTTTCCACGTCCATTTATCGCGCATCAAAGCCCGAATTTTTCGCGCCGCGCATCACTTTCACCAGAAGGATTGGTGATTATTTGGGGTAAAGCGGCGGAAGGCCACTGTCACCCACCGGGTCCTGAACCCGCTCGGCAATCGGGATCGCCTTGATTGCCCGCCACAATTCTTCGCCTTGCCAGTGCTGGCCGGTTTCGCTGTAGAGCGCGCCGTTCAAGCCGTCCAGCGCGTCGGACAATGGCACGAAGCGGGCGGCCATGTCGGCCAGGGTTTCCGGTTGTTGCCGGGCCCAGGCGTCGAGGGCCTGGCGGGTGGCGTGGGAGTCGTTGGCCTGACAGGCGCGTTTGAGGTCGTCGAGGACGGTGCGCGGGCTCGGGCCGGTCTGCGCGGCACGCAGGATTGCAGGTTGCCAGCGGGCGCGCCACCAGAGGCCAAAGCCCAGCAACGTGGTACAGGCCAGAATCAACGTGCTGAGTTTCCACTTCCACAGGGTTTCGCTGTCGACGCCGGCATTCACCTGCGCGGTATTCGTTGGTGTATCAACCACCATGCTTGGATTGCTCGCCACTTGCAGGGTTCGGGCCGGCAGGCTGCTGTGCTCCAGGTGATCTTCGAAGGTGTTCCACCAGACCACTTCCACCGCGGGTAATTCGATTGCGCCACTGCGGCCTGGCACCAACGCTTCGCGATCTTCACGACTGCCAGTCAAGCCGCGCTCGGTGCTTTGGTTGCTCAGCACCGGTTGATCCGGGTAGCGCCGCAGGCCGTTGACGTCGGTGGCGGGCAGCGGCGGCAGTTGTGAGCTGGCCAGGCCTTCGGCCTTCAAGGTCAGGCTGCGGGTCAGCGAGTCACCCACCTGCGCGTGGTCCGGCTCCGGGTTCCAGCTTTCGCTCAGGCTCAGGCTACGGGCCGGCAGCCATGGCAGGTCGGCAGGGTAAGTAATGGGTTTGGCCTTGACCGTCAGCAGAATCGGGGAGGAGCTGACTCGCATCAGTTTTCCGGATTTTGGCACTTGGGTTGCGGCGTCCTGGGCGGGCTGCGTGTCCACGAGCGTTGCACTGAATAGCTGCGCCGGAATGGTCAGTTCGCCGCTGTGTTGCGGGTAGATCGCATAGCGCATTTCGATCACGCCATGACGCAGATTGTTGATGACTTTCTCGTACGTGCGCGACTCGCCCAGTTGTTCGATACGCGCATCGGGAATCTGCAACGGGGTCAGGCTGCTGTCGTCGTACAGCGACACCGAATGGTAGATGCGCAACGTCAGGATGGCCTGGGCCTGCACGTACACACTGGTCTGGTCGAGGCTGGCGTCGATGAACACCGGGGCCAGTTTGTTCGTGGTGTCCTGGGTTTCGCTCTCGACCACTTGCACGGTGATCGGCTGGCTCTGCACCTCGCCCAGCTGCAGCGATGGAATCGTCACGCTGCCGTTTTCCTTCGGCAGCAGGGTGATGATCCAGCGCGTGGTGGCGCGATTGTCACCGTTGAGGGTGGTCAGTTGGTTGACCTGGCGGGTGCCACGCACTTCGAACAGCGGTTCCAGCGGCGCCAGGTCAGGCTTGCCGAACTGCGTCACGTCGTTGGATTCCAAGGTCAGTTCGACCGTCTCACCGGAACTCAGGCGACTGCGATCCACACTGGCGACCAGCGCCGCTGCCTGGGCCTGAACGGTGCAGAACAGCAGGGCGAGCATGAAAAGGGTGAAGCGGGTCATCGAGTTTTTTCCTGATCCTGATGTTGTTGCTGTTCGTACCAGAATTTGCGCCTGAGCAGTTCACCCGGGTCATCCGGGATCTTGCGCAGCCATTGCTCCAGCGCCTGACGCTGTTCGCCATCGATATTGTCGCTGGCCGGACGCAGCGGTGGCGTGGTGGTTTGCTCATCGCCCAGTTCACTGCCCGGGACTTCATTGGTGCCCGGTTTCGGCGGTGTTGTGGCCTGCTGCCCGGCGTCCGGCGTGGCCTGCTCGGCGTCGGATTTCGGGTGGTCATTGTCCGCCGGTTGCGTGGCGGCACCCGGTGGCGGTTCCTGCGCGCTGGTCTCGGCGTCGTCATCGGCGGATTTCTGCGGCTCAACCGGTGGCGGTGCGTTTTTCTGCTTGAGCAGATTTTCTACCAGTGTCTTGTTGGTCTGTGCCGGGCGCAAATCCGGTTGCCGCTCCAGTGCCTGATCGTAAGCATCGAGCGCCGCTTCCAGCTCACCGCTTTTGGCCAGGGCGTTGCCACGATTGTAGTGGGCGTGCGCGTCATTGCCCTCGGCGAACCGCTGGGCGGCGCCGCTGTAGTCGCCGGCCTCGTAGAGCGCCACGCCTTGCCACTGCGCATCTTCAAAATGCTGCGAAGCCTTGGCCGGATGGCCTTGCCTGAGTAAATGCAGGCCCCGTTGATCGGGGCGCAGCCACAAGTCTTCGAAGTCGAAGGCATAGCTCGGTTGCGGCAGCAGAAACAGTAAAGGCAGGCAGAACAACCAGCCACGGCGACCGGCGCACGCCGCCAGCAGCAACAACGGCAGCAGCAACCAGTAACCCTGATCGGCCCAGGTGTCCAGGCGCAAGGTCTGGCCGTCGTTGCGCAGCGTACGTGGACCGTCGAGCAGGCCGAGCCCACGCAAGTCGGTATCGCCCAGACGCGCCGGGCGATAGCGTCCGCCGAGTTCATTGGCAAAGGCTTTCAGGCTCGGACTGTCCAGGCGTGCCACCAGAATCGCGCCTTGATCGTCCTTGAGGAAACTGCCGTCCTCCTGTGCGACCGGCGCACCTTCGGCAGTGCCGATTCCGAGCATTAGAAACTGCGTCGATTTTCTGTCCAGCGCCTGGCGAATGCCTTCGCGTTCCAGCTCTGTAAGGGTTGAACCGATCAACAGGATCCGGCCGTCACCCAAAGCGCCCTGATTCAGCAGGGCCAGGGCCTTGGTCACCGCAAGATCGGCGCGATGACCGGCCTCGGGCATCAGCGAAGGTTTGAGCGCGTCCAGAAGATTGCGGCTGGTCGACAGGTCATCCGACAGGGGCACCAAGGTGTGGGCACTGCCAGCGTAGACGACGATTGCAGTCTGGGCGTCGCTACGGATTTGCAGCAGGTCCAACAGTTTGCGTCGGGCCTGTTCGAGTCGGTTCGGCGCAACGTCGGTGGCGAGCATTTCCGGGGTCAGCTCCAGCACGACCACCAGCGGGTCGGCGGATTTCTGGCTGATTTGTTCGACGCGCTCCCAACTCGGCCCCAACAAGGCCAGGACGGTCAGCACCCACGCCACGCCGAGGACGACCCACGGCAGCTTGCTGTCGCGACCGTTTCCACCGCTCAACAAGGCGGCGTGAAAGGCCGGTGGCAGGATCATCTGCCAGCGCCCAGCGCGTTTTTGCCGGTGCCAGAGTTGCCAGAGCAGCCAGCCCAGCAACGGTAACAACAGCAGCCACCAGGGGCGGAACCAGTACGGCCACAGCGCACTCATCGGCGCCTCCGCAGACGCAGGCGTTTGAGCCGCTGGCGCCAGTCAGGCAGTTGCGTTTGCAAAAACAGATCCTTGGTGAACAGCCGTTGTAGCGCGTTGTCCGGCCAACGCTCGCGCACCACCAGCAACATGCTCAGCAGCAGCGCCATCGCCAAAGGCCAGTGATACAACGCCTGCGCCGGGCGGGCCTGGGTCGGTTGCTGAGTCACCGGCTCCAGTTTGTCGAGGGTGTCCTTGATCGTCTGCAGCTCTTTGCCATCGTGGGCGCGGAAGTACTGACCGCCAGTGGCTTGGGCGATGGCTTTCAAGGCCGGTTCGTCGAGGTCCAGGCTCGGATTGATCCCAAGGAAGCCCAAGGTGCCACTTTGCTCCGGGTCGGCGCCGATGCCGATCGAGTAGATTTTCACGCCTTCTTTCGCCGCCAGTCGCGCCGCCGTGAGCGGGTCGATTTCGCCGCCGTTATTGGCGCCGTCGGTGACCAGAATCAGTACGCGGCTCTGGGCCGGCCGCATACGCAGCCGTTTGAGGGCCAGGCCGATCGCATCGCCAATGGCGGTATTTTTGCCGGCGATGCCGATTCGCGCTTCGTCGAGCCACACGCGCACGGTGTGCCGGTCGAACGTCAGTGGCGCTTGCAGGTAAGCCTGGCTGCCGAACAGGATCAGGCCGACGCGATCACCGTCGCGACGTTCAAGGAAATCACCGAGCAAATGCTGAACGAGCGACAGTCGGCTGACGTCTTCGTCCTGCCACTGCATGTCGGGGAAATCCATGGAGCCGGACACGTCCACCGCCACCAAAAGATCGCGACCACTGGCAGCGATCGGCAGTGGTTCGCCCAGCCATTGCGGGCGCGCCGCGGCTATCAGCAACAACAGCCATAACAGAATGAACGGCGCTTGCTGGCGCCAGGCCGGCAGGTTGGCCCGGGCACGGCGGCGGGCCAGGCCTTCGAGGTCATTGAGGAAGCTGACTTTGAGCGCCGGTTCGCCACTGTCGGCCACCGGCAGCAGGATGCGCATCAACCAGGGCAGCGGCAGCAGGGCAAAGATCCACGGCCAGGCGAACTCAAACATGTTTGCGAATCCAGGTGTCGACGGCCTGGGTGAGGCCGGCGATGGCCTTGTCGTCGAGTTTGCATTCAGGTTTGTAGGCGCCTTCGACCAGCACCATCCAGCGGGTCAGGCCGGCGGCCGGGCAGCGGTTGTCGAGGAACGCCAGCCATTTGCGCCCGTTGAGGGTATGGCTCTGGCTGTAGGGGTAATGGTTGCGGCACAGGCGCTTGAGCAAGCCGTTGAGTTGCTGCAACCAGGCGCCGGCCGGTGCGCCGTCGTAGGGTTTTGGCAACCGCGCCAGTTCGGCGAGTGCGGCGATACGCACCGGGTCCAGCGGTTGTTCGGCGCGCACAATCGGGCGTTTGTTCGGAATGAATCGCCGCGCCTTCCACAGCCCGAAACCGATCAGCGGCAGCAACAACACCAACAGCCACCAGCCAGGCGCGGGTGGCCAGAACTCGATGGGAGGCGGGGAGATCAGCGGTTGCAGTTGATCGAGGCTGCTCATCGACCTTTCCCCGGTTTCTGTGGGTTCAGGTACTCGCGCAGTTGCTCGACCATCTCGCTTTGGGTGCTCAAGGGCATCAGCAATACGCGCAGCTTTTGCGCGAGCAGTTCCCAGCGGGCGATGCGCGCTTCGGCCTGGGCGCGGTAAGTCTGGCGCAGGTCGAAATTGAGCGTGTCGAGTTCCAGTTGCGCACCACGTTCGGCAAAACGTAGAAGCCCGGCGGCGGGCAGGGCGTGGTCCAGCGGGTCGGACAGCGGCAGCAGCAACAGATCGCAATGGCGCGACAACAGGCTCAACTGCTGTTCGGAACCTTCGGTCAATGCGCGTTCGTCACAGATCACGATCACCAGACTGCCGGGGCGCAGCACTTCCCGTGCACGCCGCAACGCCAGGTTGAGGGAGTCGCGGTTTTGCTCGCTTTCGGTGTGCAGCGACTGATTGACCCGTACCAGACGGTTAAGCAGTTGCAGCAGGCTTTGTTTGCTGCGCCGGGGTTTGATCTCGTAATGCTCGTTGTCGCCGAATACCAGCCCGCCAACCCGGTCGTTATGGCCGAGTGCTGCCCAGCCAATCAGGCTTGCAGCCTGGGCGGCGAGTACCGATTTGAACATCAGCCCGGAGCCGAAAAACAGCCGACGGCTTTGCTCGACCATGATGAAAATCGGTCGCTCGCGTTCTTCGTGAAACAGCTTGGTGTGGGGTTCCTGGGTGCGGGCGGTGACGCGCCAGTCGATGCTTCGCACGTCATCGCCGGCCTGATAGACCCGCACCTGATCGAAGTCCACGCCGCGGCCGCGCAGCTTGGAGTGGTGCAGGCCGATCAGCGGACTGCGCTGGCTCGGCGTGGAAAACAGCTGCACTTCGCGCACGCGATGGCGCATCTCGATCAGCTCGGCGAGGCTGACACGGATGCCCGGCTCGGGCGGCAGGAGGGCGTTCATCGGGGTCAAGCGACGGCTACGACGTCGAGAATCCGCTGGACCACCCGGTCCTGATCGATGCCCGCGGCTTCGGCTTCAAAGGAAAGAATGATGCGGTGACGCAGCACATCGAACAGCACCGCTTGAATGTCTTCCGGGCTGACGAAGTCACGACCGGCCAGCCAGGCGTGGGCCCGCGCGCAGCGATCGAGGGCAATCGAGCCGCGCGGACTGGCGCCGTAGGCGATCCATTCAGCCATCTCCGGGTCGAACTTGGCCGGGGTGCGCGTGGCCATGACCAGTTGCACCAGGTATTCCTCCACGGCGTCGGCCATGTACAAGCCGAGGATTTCCTTGCGCGCGGCAAAAATCGCCTGCTGGCTGACCCGGCGCTCTGGCTTGGTTTCACCGTTAAGGGCTTCGCCACGGGCCTGTTGCAGGATTCGGCGTTCGACGGCGGCGTCCGGGAAACCGATTTTCACGTGCATCAGAAAGCGGTCGAGCTGCGCTTCGGGCAGTGGATAGGTGCCTTCCTGCTCGATCGGGTTTTGCGTGGCCATCACCAGAAACAGCGGCGACAGCTCGTAAGTACTGCGCCCGACGCTGACCTGGCGTTCGCCCATGGCCTCAAGCAGGGCGGACTGAACCTTGGCCGGGGCGCGGTTGATTTCGTCCGCCAGCACCAGGTTGTGGAAGATCGGGCCTTGCTGGAACACGAAGCTGCCGGTTTCCGGACGATAGATTTCCGTACCGGTGATGTCGGCCGGCAGCAGATCGGGGGTGAACTGGATGCGATGGAACTGGGCTTCGATGCCTTCGGCGAGTTCTTTGATGGCCTTGGTTTTGGCAAGCCCCGGGGCGCCCTCGACCAGCATGTGGCCGTCGGCGAGCAAGGCAATGAGCAAGCGCTCGATGAGTTTTTCCTGGCCGAGAATCTGCGTTGAAAGAAAGGTTCGCAGCGCTAGCAGCGCTTCACGATGTTCCATCGATGACTGTTCCTGGAAAGGGTGACCGAAGACGTTCGAATAACGCCAGGGCTGGGGGCGTTACTTTAATCCATCGCGGGGGGCGGCGACTAACGGCATTTTGTGCAAAGTGTGGGAAATGGTTGGGGAAATTGTTGGAGATTTGTAGTGGCTGGGTCTTGCGGTGTGCTTTCGTACGCCTTCGCGGGCAAGCCTCGCTCCTACAGGTATTGAGTCGTACGCATTATCTGCGGACGCTACTGACCTTGTAGGAGCGAGGCTTGCCCGCGAAGGCGCCCGTTCAGGCGCCATCAAATCTCGCTTATATAGATGCCAGTCCCTTTGAGGATGTTCTGCAGCGTTTCTTCCACTTCCGCCAGATCGCCGGCATCCGTACTGTGAATGATCTCCAGCGAATCATCCCCATTCAACGCATCCGCATCCGCCGCCGCAATCTCAATCAGCAGCCGGGTAGCGCTGAGAGTCACTTTCACCCCGTCCAGGGTCGACGGTTCGTCGCCGAGGCTGATGTCCAGCGCGTCTTCGTCCGGATACCGGGTCATCAGGAACATGTCGCCCTGTTCGCTGTGGCAGCAGAGCATGGCCATGTTGTCTTCTTCGTCATCGCACGGGTTGACGATCAAGAGTGGGGTGGTCATTTGCATGGGGAAATCCTGGCTCGGCGAGCGTTGTGAACGCAATAAAAGGCGATTCTGCCAGCCCTCGGGAATTTCTGCTTGTCTGAGTGTCAGAGGATGTGTCGTGAACACTTGGGGTGTTGCTGGTCATTTCTGGTACGGATGTACCGTAAAACCGGGGATAAAACGCCCGTTTTCCTGCACGGCTGCTAGTGTTGTTCGAGGCATATGACGCGAGCTGCGTACCGATGACCGAATATGTCGCAGCGCCGCAAGCACAGGCCTTGCCGCACTCGTTAAGCTGCGCATCGAATGGATATCCGTAAAGGCATTGTGCAATTCATCGCACAGGCGTTTTTGCCGATAACCCTTCATGGAAGGTGAATGTGACCTGAGTGTCTCGTCCAGCTTCACCCACCTGTCACCCTGTTTCCTCTGCCCGAGAATCAGGAACAGGGTGACGGATAGCCCCGAAAGGGGTTTTGCACGCGACGCTTCCATCAATAACAAGCCCAAGCGGAGTACCACAGATGGCGTTCTTCACCGCAGCCAGCAAAGCCGACTTCCAGCACCAACTGCAAGCGGCACTGGCCCAGCACATCAGTGAACAGGCACTGCCACAAGTGGCGCTGTTCGCTGAACAATTCTTCGGCATCATTTCCCTGGACGAGCTGACCCAACGTCGGTTGTCCGACCTCGCCGGCTGCACCCTTTCTGCGTGGCGCCTGCTTGAGCGCTTCGATCACGCGCAACCGCAAGTGCGCGTCTACAACCCGGATTACGAACGCCACGGCTGGCAGTCGACCCACACCGCGGTCGAAGTGCTGCACCACGACCTGCCATTTTTGGTGGACTCGGTGCGTACCGAGCTGAACCGTCGCGGCTACAGCATTCATACCCTGCAAACCACTGTGCTGAGCGTGCGTCGCGGCAGCAAGGGCGAGCTGCTGGAAATCCTGCCGAAAGGCACCCAGGGCGAAGGCATTCTGCAAGAATCGCTGATGTACCTGGAAATCGACCGTTGCGCCAACGCGGCCGAGCTCAATGTCCTGACCAAAGAGCTGGAGCAGGTTCTCGGTGAAGTCCGCGTCGCGGTCACCGATTTTGAACCGATGAAAGCCAAGGTCCAGGAAATCCTGAGCCACCTGGACAGCAGCCAGTTCGCTGTCGATCCAGAAGAAAAAGCCGAAATCAAAAGCTTCCTGGAATGGCTGGTGGGCAACCACTTCACGTTCCTGGGCTATGAAGAATTTGTGGTTCGCGATGAAGTCGACGGTGGTCACATCGTCTACGACCAGGACTCCTTCCTCGGTCTGACCAAACTGCTGCGCACCGGCCTGACCTACGATGACCTGCGCATCGAAGACTACGCCGTGAACTACCTGCGTGAACCGACCCTGTTGTCGTTCGCCAAGGCTGCACACCCAAGCCGTGTACACCGTCCGGCCTACCCGGATTACGTGTCGATCCGTGAAATCGATGCCGACGGCAAAGTCATCAAGGAATGCCGTTTCATGGGCCTGTACACCTCGTCGGTGTATGGCGAGAGCGTGCGGGTCATTCCGTACATCCGCCGCAAGGTCGAAGAAATCGAACGCCGTTCCGGCTTCCAGCCCAAGGCTCACCTGGGCAAGGAACTGGCACAAGTAGTCGAAGTGCTGCCGCGCGACGATCTGTTCCAGACCCCGGTGGACGAGCTGTTCAGCACCGTGATGTCGATCGTGCAGATCCAGGAACGCAACAAGATTCGCGTGTTCCTGCGCAAAGACCCGTACGGCCGTTTCTGCTACTGCCTGGCCTACGTGCCGCGTGACATCTACTCCACCGAAGTGCGCCAGAAAATCCAGCAAGTGCTGATGGATCGCCTGAAAGCCTCGGATTGCGAGTTCTGGACCTTCTTCTCCGAGTCCGTGCTGGCTCGCGTGCAACTGATTCTGCGCGTCGACCCGAAGAACCGTCTCGACATCGATCCGGTTCTGCTGGAAAAAGAAGTGGTTCAAGCCTGCCGCAGCTGGCAGGACGATTACGCGAGCCTGACGGTTGAAAGCTTCGGTGAGGCGAGCGGCACCAATGTGCTGGCCGATTTCCCGAAAGGCTTCCCGGCCGGGTACCGCGAGCGCTTCGCCGCGCATTCGGCGGTGGTCGACATGCAGCACCTGCTGAGCCTGACCGAAAAAAATCCACTGGTGATGAGCTTCTATCAGCCATTGGGTCAGGTGTCCGGTCAACGCGAACTGCACTGCAAGCTGTATCACGCAGATACGCCGCTGGCACTGTCCGATGTGTTGCCGATCCTGGAAAACCTCGGTCTGCGCGTGTTGGGTGAATTCCCGTATCGCCTGCGTCACAACAACGGCCGCGAGTTCTGGATTCACGATTTCGCGTTCACCGCTGCCGAAGGCCTGGAACTCGACATCCAGCAACTCAACGACACCCTGCAGGACGCTTTCGTCCACATCGTGCGTGGCGATGCCGAGAACGATGCGTTCAACCGTCTGGTGCTGACCGCCGGCCTGCCATGGCGCGATGTTGCGCTGCTGCGCGCCTACGCCCGTTACATGAAGCAGATTCGTCTGGGCTTCGACCTGGGTTACATCGCCAGCACCCTGAACAACCACACCGACATCGCTCGCGAGTTGACCCGGTTGTTCAAGACCCGTTTCTACCTGGCGCGCAAGCTGACCGGCGACGATCTGGAAGACAAGCAGCAACGCCTGGAACACGCGATCATTGCCGCGCTGGACGAAGTCCAGGTGCTGAACGAAGACCGCATCCTGCGTCGCTACCTGGACCTGATCAAGGCCACGTTGCGGACCAACTTCTACCAGACCGATGCGAACGGCAAGAACAAGTCCTACTTCAGCTTCAAGTTCAACCCGCACCAGATTCCCGAGCTGCCGAAGCCAGTACCGAAGTTCGAAATCTTCGTTTACTCGCCACGCGTCGAAGGCGTGCACCTGCGCTTTGGCAACGTTGCTCGCGGTGGTCTGCGCTGGTCTGACCGTGAAGAAGACTTCCGTACCGAAGTCCTGGGCCTGGTAAAAGCCCAGCAAGTGAAGAACTCGGTCATCGTGCCGGTCGGCGCCAAGGGCGGCTTCCTGCCGCGTCGCCTGCCACTGGGTGGCAGCCGTGACGAGATCGCGGCCGAAGGCATCGCCTGCTACCGCATCTTCATCTCGGGCCTGCTGGACATCACCGACAACCTGAAGGACGGCGCGCTGGTTCCGCCGGCCAACGTTGTGCGTCATGACGACGATGACCCGTACCTGGTGGTCGCTGCGGACAAGGGCACTGCGACCTTCTCCGACATCGCCAACGGTATCGCCATCGACTATGGCTTCTGGCTCGGTGATGCATTCGCCTCGGGCGGCTCGGCCGGTTACGACCACAAGAAGATGGGCATCACCGCCAAGGGCGCGTGGGTTGGCGTACAACGTCACTTCCGCGAACGCGGCATCAATGTGCAGAAAGACAGCATCACCGTGGTCGGTGTCGGCGACATGGCCGGTGACGTGTTCGGTAACGGCTTGTTGATGTCGGAGACGCTGCAACTGGTCGCCGCATTCAACCACCTGCACATCTTCATCGACCCGAACCCTGAGCCGGCGAACAGCTTTGCCGAGCGTCAGCGCCTGTTCGACCTGCCGCGTTCGGCGTGGTCGGATTACGACACCAGCATCATGTCCGAAGGCGGCGGGATCTTCTCCCGTAGCGCGAAAAGCATCGCGATTTCCCCGCAGATGAAAGAGCGTTTCGACATTCAGGCTGACAAGCTGACCCCGACCGAACTGCTGAATGCCTTGCTCAAGGCCCCGGTGGACCTGTTGTGGAACGGCGGTATCGGTACTTACGTCAAAGCCAGCAGCGAAAGCCACGCCGATGTCGGCGACAAGGCCAACGATGCACTGCGCGTGAACGGTAACGAACTGCGCTGCAAAGTCGTGGGCGAGGGCGGTAACCTCGGTATGACCCAACTGGGTCGTGTCGAATTCGGTCTAAATGGCGGCGGTTCCAACACCGACTTCATCGACAACGCCGGTGGCGTGGACTGCTCCGACCACGAAGTAAACATCAAGATCCTGCTGAACGAAGTGGTTCAGGCCGGTGACATGACCGACAAGCAACGTAACCAGTTGCTGGCGAGCATGACCGACGAAGTCGGCAACCTGGTGCTCGGCAATAACTACAAGCAGACTCAGGCCCTGTCCCTCGCGGCCCGTCGTGCCTTGCCGCGGATTGCCGAATACAAGCGTCTGATGAACGATCTGGAAGGCCGCGGCAAGCTGGATCGCGCCATCGAGTTCCTGCCGGCTGAAGAAGCGATCAACGAGCGCATCGCGGCAGGCCATGGCCTGACCCGTGCCGAGCTGTCGGTGCTGATCTCCTACAGCAAGATCGACCTCAAGGAAGCGCTGCTTAACTCCCAGGTGCCGGACGACGACTACCTGACGCGCGACATGGAAACCGCTTTCCCGCCGAGCCTGGTGAGCAAGTTCTCCGACGCCATGCGCCGTCACCGTCTGAAGCGCGAAATCGTCAGCACCCAGATCGCCAACGATCTGGTGAACCACATGGGTATCACCTTCGTTCAACGACTCAAAGAGTCGACCGGCATGAGCCCGGCGAACGTGGCCGGTGCCTATGTGATCGTGCGTGACATCTTCCATCTCCCGCACTGGTTCCGTCAGATCGAAGCACTGGATTACCAGGTTTCCGCCGACGTACAACTGGAGCTGATGGACGAGCTGATGCGTCTGGGCCGTCGCGCTACGCGCTGGTTCCTGCGTGCCCGCCGCAACGAGCAGAACGCTGCCCGTGACGTCGCCCACTTCGGTCCGCATCTGAAGGAGTTGGGTCTCAAGCTCGACGAACTGCTCAGTGGCGAGATCCACGAGAACTGGCAGGCCCGCTATGAGGCGTACGTCGAAGCCGGTGTGCCGGAGTTGCTCGCGCGCATGGTGGCTGGCACTTCGCACCTGTACACGCTGCTGCCGATCATCGAGGCTTCCGACGTGACCGGCCAGAACCCTGCGGACGTGGCGAAAGCTTACTTCGCCGTGGGCAGCGCGCTGGACATCACTTGGTACCTGCAACAGATCAGCGCTCTGCCGGTTGAAAACAACTGGCAGGCCCTGGCCCGTGAGGCGTTCCGTGATGACGTTGACTGGCAACAACGTGCGATCACCATCTCGGTCCTGCAACAGGGCGACGGCACCCAGGACGTGGAAACACGCCTGGCGCTGTGGATGGAAGAGCACAAAGGCATGATCGAACGCTGGCGCGCCATGCTGGTGGAGATCCGTGCGGCGAGCGGCACTGACTACGCGATGTATGCGGTGGCCAACCGTGAGTTGCTGGACCTGGCGTTGAGTGGGCAAGCGGTAGTGCCTGCCACTGTCACCGCCAGTGTAGAACTGGAGCCGGCGGCCTGATCAGTCGCTGAATGAAAAAGCCCCGTCTCGAAAGAGGCGGGGCTTTTTTTATCTGCAAGTTTTGTAGTGTTGGGGCGGGCCTCTTCGCGGGCAAGCCTCGCTCCTACAGGGAATGAGTGGTTCCTTGTAGGAGCGAGGCTTGCCCGCGAAGAGGCCATTCGCCTTAATACAACTTCTGACCTGCTGTGTTGTCGATCGTCGACACTTTATCTGTCGATCTGGTCAATAAATTACTGAGCGACTGGTCAAACATTTGTAATGCCCGTACTTGCACATTCTGTTGTTCATTAATATCCGCCACTGACTCTTCGCTACGTTTGTAATCCGCCCACGCTGGACTCAGCGCCTTAGCGTCATGCCTTGTGCAGTACCGATGTAATTGAAGTTCGAATCATAGAACTCCGCACTCACATTTGCCTCGATATCCGAACTGCGCGACGTCATCAATTGGCTGCGGGTGTCAACGATGGCGACCACGTCCGGCTTCGCCGCTCTGAGGCTTTGCATGTCAGGGAACACCGTCACCGAGCCGAACTGGCGTTGCAACGATGCCTTGACCCAGTCCACCGCATGGTCCGGCCTGGAGGTGGCCACGTAGGCGTCGTGGATCGGCTGCACCAGCAGGCTCTGGTCGAAACCGGTGCCGGCGTTGGCCTGATAGTGCTGCAGGTAGGCGCGGTTGGCCTGGATGTTGCGGCGGTAGACGATGCCCAGTGAAACATGGCTGCCATTGGGAACATGCGTGGCACTGCTGCGGCCAACCGGCTCAGTGAAGACGCCGTCCAGCGAAGATACCGCTTTGGGTGCGGTGGGAACTGAGCAGCCCGTCAACAGAACGGTCATTGTTAAGGTACTGACAAGCGCAAGTTTCATGGTGTTTTTCCAGTGGAACAACTTGGGTCGCAAAGTTGTAGTGCCGGGTTGCCCGGCGTGTTTCAAGACTAAACCTGTCGCTGCTTAGTGAAGCCAATCAGCACTTCCTGGGTGACCAATAGTTTAATTGGGCTTAAACGAGGCCCGGTCATTACACCGGGAAATAAAAAGGCCCGGAACGTTAATTCGGGCCTTTTATTTATGGCTGTCTTTCAGCGATCAGTTTTCCAAGTGGAAACAACGATAATCCGCAGTCCGATCCAATCAAACAGCCAATATTCGGGAAGGTGAGGGGACCAATCCAACACAGAATTTTTTGTAGCTGCCTTGTCGTGAGGGGATTTATCCCCGTCCGGCTGCGAAGCAGTTGTAAACCCGGCCAGCACGGTCCTGCTGAGAAACCGCGTGGTCTGATTTTACGACTGCTGCGCAGCCGAACGGGGATAAATCCCCTTGCCACAAGGTAGCTGCTACAAAGGGTCTAGCGAATCGGGAAGCTGTTGAAATCCACTGAATTCGCCAATTGGCTGTCGATCAGGCCAATGAAGCCTTGTACTTCAGGGCAGTTGAAATGCATCTGCATAGCCGCTTCCGATTGCCAGCGGGCGCTGACGTTCCAGCGGTTGCTGTCCTCTGGGCAGCGGTCGACCATATAGGAATCACAGCCCGGTTGTTGACGCAGGGTGTCGACAATCTTTTGCAGTTGCTTACCCAGTTCATCCGAGCGGCCGGCGGCGGCCTGCACCTTTATGGTATTGATCACTTCGTTGGACATTGCTCACACTCCTGAATCAGGCCGGACGAATCCTGCTCATTGAGGGATAACGCTTATGCAGGATAGGCCTGCACCTTGGGACCGCCAATAGCCAATCGCCGGATAAAGCCGCAGACCAATCGATCAGGCCACCTGTTGCAGAATGTCGTGCAAACGGTCCAGCGCGGTGT
This sequence comes from Pseudomonas sp. BGI-2, assembly GCF_004310295.1. Lineage (GTDB taxonomy): Bacteria > Pseudomonadota > Gammaproteobacteria > Pseudomonadales > Pseudomonadaceae > Aquipseudomonas. The sequence continues at coordinate 34,789 of NZ_SISB01000049.1, forward strand.
CGATGTCCAGGGTTTCGATGGCACCAAAGCCCAGGAAAAGCCCGGCCCGTGGCGCTTGCTGGTAGAAAAAGCTGTCGATCGCGTAGAGCCCGACTTCGACTTTTTTGGCCAGCTCGATCACCAATGGAATATCGATAGGCACTTTGCACATAACCACCATGTGGAAACCGGCCGTAGTGGGCACAGGTTCCAGCCAGGGTGAAAGGTCGCCCGCCATGCGCGTCAGAATCCGCTCGCGGCGCCCGGCATAGATCGTATGGCAGCGCCGGATGTGCTTGAGCAGGCAGCCTTCAGCGATGAATTTGGCCAGCGCCCATTGGGGCAGGGTGGAGGTGTGCAGGTCGGTGAGCTGCTTGGCGCGGATGACGGCTTCAAGAATCGCCGGCGGCAACACCGCATAACCAAGCCGCAGCTCCGGCAACATGGTTTTGGAAAAGGTCCCGACGTAGGCGACGATGCCGCGCTCATCCATGCTTTGCAGTGAATCGGTGGGGCGGCCTTCGTAGCGAAATTCGCTGTCGTAGTCGTCCTCGATGATGATCGCGCCCAACTCGTGGGCCCGCTCCAGCAGCGCCACCCGGCGCGCCTGACTCATCGGCATGCCCAACGGGAACTGGTGGGACGGCGTGACGTAAATCAGCCGGGTGCCCAGGGGGATTTTATCCACCTCAATCCCTTCGGCATCCACCGGCACCCCGATCACCGTGGCCCCGTGGGTGCCAAACAACAGACGTGCCGGCGGATAGCCGGGGTCTTCCATGGCGACAATGCTGCCTGGACGCGTCAACACCCGGGAGATCAAGTCCAGCGCCTGTTGCGCGCCGTTGCACACCACCACGTCTTCGTCCTGGCAATTGACCCCGCGAGAAAACGCGATGTGTCGGGCGATTGCATTACGCAGCGCCGGCAGGCCTTCGGGCAAGCTGTAGAAGCCCTTCGACGCGGCGATCTGGCGTAACGCGTGGGAGGTGCAGCGCCGCCAATCGTCCTGCGGGAACTGGCCTTTGCTGGTCGCGCCACCGATGAAGTCGTAGCGTAACGAGCCTTCCAGGGTCGGGTGACGCAAAAACACCGGCAGCTTGCGCCAGGACTCGATCACCTCAAAGCTCGCCAACTGCGAATGGCTTTGCTTGGGGGCGGCGTTGGCTGTCCGGGCATTGACGAACGTGCCTTTGCCGATCACCCCGGTGAGGAAGTTCTCGTACGTGAGTTGTGCATAGGTGTCGGAAATGGTCTTGCGCGAAATGCTCAGCTGTTCGGCCAGCAAGCGGCTGGGCGGCAACTGTGTCCCGGCTGTCAGGCGGCCGGATTCAATGGCGCTGCGCAGTTGGTTGTACAACTGGCCTGCCAGGTCCTTGCGGCCGTTGATGACGACATGAAGTTCCATACCGGCGAGGCTCCTGGGGCGATTGAGGCGCTTGTGGGTCGCGCCAGATTACCCGCATGAGCCGCTGTGCAGAAGTTGCGTGGGCGAAAAACCCCGGATTGGTCTGCCGGCGAATGGTCCACGGCTTTTTCGCTGAATTGGATCTGTAACGTCCGTGCGCCAGCGCCTACCTTGGAAGTCTCTATTTGATCCAAGAGGTCGCTCCATGAATGCCCGCCTGGATTACTACAGCGCATCGCCCAAAGCGATGAAAGCGATGATTGCCATGGAGGCCTTGACCAGCAACCTCAGCATTGAGCCGGCCTTGCTGCATTTGATCAAGATCCGCGCCTCGCAACTCAATGGCTGCGCCTTCTGCACCGACATGCATTCCGTGGATGCACGGCGGCTCGGCGAGACCGATCGGCGCTTGTATTCGATTGTGGTGTGGCGCGACAGCGGCTTCTTCAACCCTCGCGAACGCGCGGCGCTGGCCTGGACCGAAGCGGTAACCTTGCTCTCTGAAAACCATGTGCCGGACGACGTCTACGCCTTGGCCCGGGAGCAGTTCAACGAAAACGAAATGGTCGACTTGACCATCGCGGTCACCACGATCAACAGCTGGAATCGCCTGGCGGTGAGTTTTCGGCAAAGCCCCAGCAGCTGAATCGATTTTCCGCGCCGGGTGTCACGTCAGGTTCATAAACGCTGCGCAGGATGAGGTTTTCAAGGATAGATCGACAAGGAGTCATTGATGTCATTCATGGAATCCACCCGCGCCGCCAGTATCGATCCGGTACTGGCGCAGTCTTTCCGGGTCAGCGCCCGTTGCGGTTGTTTCATGCAAGCGGCCCGCAGCCTCAACATCAAATCAACCCAGTTGCGCAAACACCTGGCGCAACTTGAAACGCAATTGCAGTGTTCGCTGTTCAATCATCAGGACAATGGCCTGGCCTTGAGTCATGAAGGGTTGCAGCTTCAGGCGCAATTGATCGCCCTGGCCCATGAGCACGACGTGCCGGTGATCGAACAGCCGCTGATTCGACTGGCCGTGGCCGAGTCGATTCTGCACGACATTCTGGGGCGAGATCTGGTCTCGCTGTTGCGACGCAACGCCAGCGTTCGCCTGGATATCATCACGCTGGACAGTGAACTGTCGTTGCAGGCGATCAGTGCCGACGTGGTGCTGTGGTTGGCCGGCCCCGATTCACCGCTGCCGGGCCCGAATTTCCCGATCAGTGAGCCGCAGCGCCTGGCGCGACTGGACTATCTGCCGCACATCGCCAAACGTTATTCGCGGGTTGCGGCCCGTCCCGACAGCCTCGATGACCTGGCCGACTTCATGTTGGTGCAATGGCTGCCTGACCGTCAGGTCGAGAGTTTTCGGCCGTGGCACGCTGTGATCGATCAGCGCCTGGCCGGCGTGGTGCAGTTGCATTCTTATGAGCTGATGCTGGAGATGATCCGTTGCAGCGCCTGCATCGGTTTGCTGCCCAATTATATGAGCCGGTTTGATCGCGGGCTGATTGCGCTGTCGGGGCTGTCGGGGCTGTTCGACCAGCCGATGCAGCGCCAGGTGTGGATGGCGGTCAACGCCGAGTCCAAGGGGCAGGCGGAGGTGCAGATGATTGTCGAGCTGATCCACAACACCTTCAATGAGCGGCGCGAGTGGTTTGAAGCCTGAACACTGCCCGCTCCCACAAAGGTTCTCGCCAGATAGGAAGAACGCGTTGTAGAGTTGCCGGCCATGTCTGCATCAAGGATGAGTCACCCATGCCCGCCACCGAACCTGCCATCACCCTCGAACGCTTCAGCGAATCCCACATCGACGGTGTCACCGCGCTCTACAACGACCCGGCCATTACCCGTCAGGTGTTGCAAATGCCGTTTCAATCCACTGAAGTCTGGCGTAAACGCCTGGCATCGGATAACGAGCGGCTGGTGAAACTGGTTGCGCTGCATCAGGGAATGGTCATTGGCAACATTGGCCTGGAACAGTTCTCGCGGATCCGCCGCAGCCATGCCGGCAGTCTCGGCATGGCGGTCGCGGTGGAATGGCAGGGCAAAGGTTTGGGGGCAAAACTGCTGGCGGCTGCGCTGGACGTCGCCGACAACTGGATGAACCTGCAACGGGTCGAGCTTTCGGTGTACGCCGACAACGAAGCGGCCATCGGGCTCTACCGCAAGTTCGGCTTCGAGACCGAAGGCCTGTTCCGCGACTACGCCGTGCGGGACGGCCGGCTGGTCGATACCTTGAGCATGGCGCGCCTGCGTCGCACGCCCCGATCTGACTGATTCAGTCGCCCAATGCGAAAGCCACCGCCGCCTGCGCATGCAGTTCGGTGGTGTCGAGCAAGGGCAGGGCGCAGTGCTCGGGTTTGATCAGCAGGCCGATTTCGGTGCAGCCGAGAATGATCGCCTGGGCACCTCGCCGGGTCAGCGACTCGATGACGCGCTGATACACCTTGCGCGACGCTTCGTTGATCACCCCGACGCACAACTCGTCATAGATGATCCGGTGCACGGCGTTGCGTTCTTCGGCGTCCGGCACCAGCACCGTCAAGCCCATCGCGCTCAGGCGATCCTTGAGAAAAACCTGTTCCATGGTGAAGGCAGTCCCGAGCAAACCGACCTTCAGTGCACCGGCATCCACGGCGGCTTGCCCGGTCGGGTCGGCGATGTGCAAAAACGGAATATTGATGGCTGCCTGAATCTGCCCGGCCACCTTGTGCATGGTGTTGGTACACAGCACCACGCACTCGGCGCCGCCAGCTTCCAACCGCCGCGCCGCATCCACCAGAATCGCCGCCGCATCGTCCCAGCGACCCGCATGCTGGGCCTGTTCGACAGGGCCGAAGTCGACGCTGTACATGAGCAATTTCGCCGAACGCAACGGCCCGAGCCGGTCGCGAACCTGTTGGTTGATGAGGCGGTAATACTCGGCGCTGGACTCCCAGCTCATGCCGCCGATAAGGCCGATGGTGCGCATGTAACTCTCCGATTTTTCCAACTGGGGAGAGTGTCCATCGTTTTGGGCAGGTGATGCCAGTGTATTGGGTGGATTATGTCTCGCTCGCCCTGAAGCGCCCGCTTCAGGGGTATGCGGGCGCGGGCGATCAAGGTGAGACCAGTTGATCCGAGGCGGCGTATTGAAAACTTGCGTTGCCGGAACGTAACGAAGACGGAATGAGCCTTATGACGGGCACCCAGATCCTTGGGTTGGTGGAGTCATAAAAATCCTTCTGGTTGTTACGGGCTTCCTCAAGACCGTCATTGTTCCCCCCGAAGATATAAAAGAAGGCCATCAGGGGCAGCGTCTGCTGCATATTCTGTGACCATGTCTTGATGACGATTTCGTTTTGTTCGTTAAATCCGGTTGCGCCTAACATCCCTCTTGCCCGTACGGATTGATAAAAAGCATCTGCAGCCGGTTTACCTGTTGCCTCCGAAACATCAAAACCGCATTGGCGAATATGTTGATTGGTCGGTGAGCTGTCCCAAACGGCCTTCCATTGTTCTGCCGTGGTCACACCTGCACTGCGACAACGTTGGCTTTGAGAAGGAAACGACGCGTGAGCACCGCACGGTGTGGTTCGGTTCCAGGTCCAGCCGTCGATGGGGAAGGAGCAAAGGAAATCGAGATCGACCTTGTCATGCGGCGCCCCGAAGATGGGGTATAACATGTAGCCATTGTTTTTCCCCCATGCGAGTCGCCCGACATTTGCATCCTTTCTGATGTAGGAAAACGAAACACCGTCGTTTCTAACAGAAGTATCGCTCGGATTCCATACATGATGCGTTTCGCCAGGCTTTTTGTCCGTGACTCTGAGTACAATGCCCGAACATAAAAATGCCGGTGCGGTGGGAAAGTTTTTACAGTTGGGGTCGACCCGGTTATAAAGTGTCGTTAGCAAGGTGACGACCTCCGGTCCTGTCATGGCCACCTGCGATGCACTGGACGCTGTAAAGTCTTGGGTTGGGCTGTCGACATGTACGCACCCGAGGGCGGACGCGACAAAAAGCGTTAATATAATTCGTTTCATATTATTATCCGTTTTAAGTTGTACTTTTAATTGTTTGTATTAACTTCCGGGCGTGCTCATAGACCGACCGCCTGGTCGGCGGCAACGTACGTAAAAGTGGTAATACCGGTTGCGCTGGCGGACGGTGTCAGGCGAATGATGGGGACAATCCTTTTCGGATTGGTTGAATTGTAGAAGTCTTTTTGATTGTATTGCGCATCCGCCAATCCTTGATTAGAGCCGCCGGCGATGAAAAAGAACGCCATGATAGGCAACCAATTGGCACGTCCAGCAGGCCAGGTACGAATGATGATCTCGTTATGTTCGTTAAAGCCTGTAGTGCCCAGCATGGACTTCGCCAGTAAGGATTGGTAAAACGCAGGCCCTGCCAACATATTGCGATCGTCCGAGACATCGAAACCACATTGGCGCAAATTAGGACTGCCCCCCGGGATATTCCATACAGCTACCGCTTGTGCTGCAGTAGTTACACCGGCATCCTGGCAACGTTTGCTTTGTACGGGATAAGTGGCTGATGGCCCGCAAACTTCCGTTGGACTGCGATGCCAACCCCAAGCGTCCATGGTGTAGGAGCATAAATAGTGCAACTGATCCAGCCCGGCCGGTTGTTCAAGAAAGGGGTAAAAGATGTAGCCATTGCCATAACCCCATGCGAGGCGCCCGAAGTTTGCGTCGGCCCTCAGGTAAGAGGCTGAAATACCGCCGCTTTTTACTGAGACAGGACTGGGATCCCACACTTTGTAGTGCCCAGCGGGATCTTTTACGGTCACCCTGAGTGTTACGCCAGAACACAAGAACGCCGGTTGAGAGTCGACCTTGTTGCAATTGGGGAACTTCCTACCGTAAAGCGTTATTAGCTGGGCCGCTACTGCCGCGCCATTCCGGGCGGCAGGGCTGTCAAGGACGCCGACATCATTCGGTAAAATTGTGCGGGTGGGTGAGCAACCCATGATTAATGCGACGAATACAATAAGGAATAAATTTTTCACGATAAGGTTCCTTCATCAACAGGCTGACGCAGTCCATGGGTGTTTTTCCAGTATTTACTATTGGAATAGTCCCGTGTAAGTTCATCCAAAAGATAAGGTGTTTGTTCTACCTGTGTCTCTCTTGCGCAGGGAGTGGGAGTGATTGCGATAGGCCATTTGTAGTCCCGTAGAAACCATTCGGCGGTTTCGATGTATTTTGCACAGCGTTGCAGTGTGATTATTTTTCGGCCTTCTGCTGCGCTGTTGGTTAACGTATCTGCATACGATGCTGAGTGATGACTTATGAAAAATCCTGCGAAAAGCAATGACCAGACGTGGCGATTCATAATGTCGTCCTTGAGGGTGCTGAATATTTAGATATTTTTTTGCTGTTGTGTTTGTTATTCGACTTGCAAGCGCAAGATCCACGAAAACATCAAGCGATCACCACTGCCGGCGCGAAGAATCGTGAAGTTGATACGCACCGGCAGTCCTGCACTTTCAGCAATCCAGGCAGGATCAATGGACAGCCTCATCTGAGCAGTATTGGTGATAGGTACTTCGGGACCATAACGAGTGACTTTCCCGTGCCAGGCAATGCGTACCAAATATCCGCTGGTCATGCCGACATAACTGACGGTTGCCGTGCGTTTATCTGACGACAGTGTGGGCTCAGGCAGATGAAATCTTTGATGTGTAACGGTGAGGTTCAGTGAGCGCGACCGGATCGGGGTTGGAATTCCGGAATATTCCACCGTGTAATACACATTCGCGCCGCTGCCAATACAGTCGATGACATCCAGACGGTGGATCAGGAATGTCAGGGTTTGGCCAGGTTGCCCGATCGTTTGAACTTCACTGCCATAGGTATTGTTTCGGCCAACCCAATACACTTTGACGGTGTGCCCGCTGAGCGAGCCGGTATAAGCAACTTGCACTCTGGCGTGTTCGGCCGAGTACATGTCATCAAACGTCAATTCCTTGCCATCATTTCCAAAGGCCTCCAGCACTTTAGGCGGTTTCAGATCCAGAACCGGTCGTTTGATATGCACATCGATGTAAGCCGTGCGCGACCAGATTGCCTGCGGGCCGGATGAGTTTCCAATTTGATCCACGACCCTGAAGCGCATTGCAAATTGGGGATTATCATTTTTGAACGCATCTGCAAAAAGCCTCAACACCACTGTGCCGGCGGCGGCTTGTGCTGCCGTCACTGTATGCAGGACAGTATGGCCATCACAATCGAGCGTAATTTTGTCGTGCGCCCGCATGTAAGGGTACTTGAGTGTGACGTCTACCCCTTGCGCCGCGCGATTGGCATCCAGCCCCTTGGCGACTACATCCGCAGGGAGAGTCATTCCAAGGTTGGGATTGTCCCCGGATCCGGTAACTTCACCGCCAGGCCGGGGGGTGTTAAAGAGAAAGACGAGGTCCTCCGACGTTTCTGGTCCCTGACTGATACGTGTGACTTTCAAACGAACCCGGTTGATACCGTTTTGCACGAACCCGCCCGGAAGATTCAACGTGAATCTTTTGTTTTCCTCACCCGGCTGGATAATTTTGGAGTCGACGGCCGTGGACAGGTCATTAATCAACAGCTCTGCAGTATCGTATTCACTCATGTTGAACCAGGGGTCGACCAACACTTGAACGCCGGCGGGTGTTACCAGGATTAGCCCGACACCGCCCTCGGGACCGTCGGGATGAATGACCGGCGTCGCCCACCGGGGAATAAATATTTTGTCTATTGCCAATAGTGGGTAACTCATGATCTGCGGCCCCCGGTTGTGTGTTTGATCCGTATCTCGACTGCGAGACCATCAAACACCAACACGTGGGCATCAGCTACTGTCAGATCTGACAGGTAAAAGGCAGTAAACCCCTTGAAAGGTAACCGTTGGTCGTATTCATCCATCATTAAAGGGCGATCACACGTCAGCTTTGTCGTACGCCGGTGGCTTGCATCTGCCATGATTGATTTCCGCAGCACCGCTTCAACCAAAGGAACACCGCAATGGACGACATACAGCAACTGGGCGAGATGCTTCGCCACTACGCAGAAAGCGAAGCGCACAAGAAGCAAATGTTTGAGTCGCAATCAGCCGTGTGGACGACGCGTATCGGTGAACTGTTCGATCAGATCCAGCAGTGGCTGGAACCGGTCCAGGCGCCGAATCTGCTGGAGGTGAGTCGCGAGGTGTATGTCGCTTCAGGGCCGAGTGTTCCGGTCGAGACGTCGACGTTCAAGACCGAGAAACTGGGCATTGTCATCGCCGGTAAACCGGTGGAGTTTGTGCCGGATGTGATGGGTGTCGGTGGTCAGATTTCGTTGGCGGTGATGGGGTTGACGGCAGCGCGCTATGGCAGCATTTCGCTGGTGTGCCTGCCACCGTCGACCAACTGGCAATGGCGCAAGACCAATGGGTTGAAGGACCCGGATACGTTTGCGTTCGATGCAAACTTCCTGGCGCAGCAGTTGCAGAGTCTTATTCCCCGCGAACGTGGCTGAATCCACCGAGCCTGGTACAGAACCCTGTGGGAGTGAGCCTGCTCGCGATGGCGGTGGGACAGCCAACATAAATGTTGAATGCTAAACCGCAATCGCGAGCAGACTCACTCCTACATTGGTTTGGTGTGTGTCAGATTTCGAGGTTGCCCCAACCGGGTTTGGCTTCTTCCGGCGCCACTGCTTTTACGGTCTTCCCGGTCGCCAGCTCCACCCGCCGCGCCACCTCAGGGTCATCGGCAAACGGCATCAGGCTGGCATCTTCCAGACTCTCAGCCGTCTGATGTTTCAAGCAATACTCGATCGCCAGCCAAAACCCCACGACTCCAAACAGATTCAGCACAATCTCGGTCATCTTTAGCTCCTCGCCTCAGGCAATCTGCGCTTCAAGTTCGGCCATCGCCACGTCCGAAACCCGCACGGTGCGCCAGGTGTTGTACGCCATCAGCAACATCCCGCTAAGGAAGAACACGCCGCCAGCAAAACGCACCACGAACCCCGGATGGCTGGCCTGCAACGCCTCGACGAACGAATAGGTCAGCGTGCCGTCGTTGTTGATTGCACGCCACATCAACCCTTGGGTGATGCCGTTGACCCACATCGAGGCGATGTACAACACCGTGCCGATGGTCGCCAGCCAGAAGTGCAGGTTGATCAGCGGCGTGCTGAACATCTGCTCGCGACCGAAGACTTTCGGGACCATGTGGTAGATGGCGCCAAACGTGATCATCGCTACCCAACCGAGGGCGCCGGCATGCACGTGGCCGATGGTCCAGTCGGTGTAGTGGGAGAGGGCGTTCACCGTTTTGATCGCCATCATCGGCCCTTCGAACGTCGACATCCCGTAGAAGGCCAGCGACAGCACCAGAAAGCGCAGGATCGGGTCGGTGCGCAACTTATGCCAGGCCCCGGAGAGCGTCATCATCCCGTTGATCATCCCGCCCCAGCTCGGCGCCAGCAGGATCAGCGACATCGCCATCCCCAGTGACTGCGCCCAGTCCGGCAACGCGGTGTAGTGCAAGTGGTGCGGGCCAGCCCAGATGTACAGGGTGATCAGCGCCCAGAAATGCACGATCGACAGACGATAGGAATACACCGGTCGCCCGACTTGTTTTGGTACGAAGTAATACATCATCCCCAGGAATCCGGTGGTCAGGAAAAAGCCTACGGCGTTGTGCCCGTACCACCACTGGACCATCGCGTCGGTGGCACCGGAATACACCGGGTATGACTTGAACCAGTCCACCGGAATCGACAGGTGATTGACCACGTGCAACATCGCAATCACCACGATGAAGGCGCCGAAGAACCAGTTGCCGACATAGATATGTTTGGTTTTGCGTTGCACCACGGTGGTGAAGAACACGATGGCGTAAGCGACCCACACCACGGTCATCCACACCGCGCCGGAAAATTCGATCTCGGCATATTCCTTGGTGGTGGTGTAGCCCAGCGGCAGGGTGATCAGCATCACCACAATCACCGACTGCCAGCCCCAGAAAGTAAACGCGGCGAGTTTGTCGGAGTACAGCCGCACCTGACACGTGCGCTGCACCGCGTAGTAGCTGGCAGCGAATTGCGCGCTGCCGGCAAAGCCGAAAATCACCAGGCTGGTGTGCAGCGGGCGCAAGCGGCCGAAGGTGGTCCACGGCAGGTCGAGGTTCATCTCGGGCCACACCAGCTGAGAGGCAATCCATACCCCCATCGCCATTCCCACGACACCCCATACGATGGTTGCCACGACGAATTGGCGGACGACCTTGTAGTTATAGGCCTGTCCGATTGTTGCTGTGCTCATGGTCAATGCTTCCACGGTTGCAAAGTCTTGCCAGGCCACCCGGACTGGCATGCCGTCAACTGTAGAAACCCTGTCGGAAACAAAACAGACTCAGAAAAACCGAGTTTATGCGGATCAGATGCAAGGCATGCCTGCTGTGATCTGACGCGCTCTGATATGGTTTTTTAGTATTCAGGTGAATCTGTAACGCACTGCGCTGCAGGTTCATAGTCGACACCTCAAACGAGCCACAGAGCCCGAGCGCACCACATTCCCTGTGGGAGCGGGCTTGCTCGCGAAGGCGGTGGCACAGTCAGCAGTGATGTCGCCTGACACAACGCTTTCGCGAGCAAGCCCGCTCCCACAGGTTCAATGCCAGACCCTGATGAGGTAGCCACATGTATCAGTACGATGACTATGACCGGGCCCTGGTCTTCGAACGCGTTGCGCAGTTTCGCGATCAGGTCGAGCGTTTCATGACGGGCGAGTTGAGTGAAGAAGAGTTCCTGCCGCTGCGTTTGCAGAACGGCCTGTACATGCAAAAGCACGCCTACATGCTGCGTGTGGCGATCCCTTACGGGACCCTGAGCGCAAGGCAAATGCGTACGCTGGCGAGCATCGCCCGGGACTATGATCGCGGATATGGCCACTTCACCACCCGGCAGAACATGCAGTTCAACTGGATCGAACTGGCGCAGGTGCCGGACATTCTCGAACGGCTGGCCCAGGTCGAGATGCACGCAATCCAGACCTCCGGCAACTGCGTGCGTAACATCACCACCGAAGCGTTTGCCGGTGTGGCGGCGGACGAGCTGATGGACCCACGACCGCTGGCCGAGATCCTGCGCCAGTGGTCGACCATCAACCCGGAGTTCCTGTTCCTGCCGCGCAAGTTCAAGATCGCCATCTGCTCGGCGGAGCAGGACCGCGCCGCCATTATGATGCATGACATCGGGCTCTACCTTTATCGCGATGACAGTGGGCAGATGCTGTTGCGGGTCATCGTTGGCGGTGGGCTGGGGCGCACGCCGATACTTGGCCTGCAGATCCGCGAGGGCTTGCCGTGGCAGCATTTGCTGTCCTACGTCGAGGCGGTGCTGCGGGTCTACAACCGCCACGGTCGACGCGACAACAAATACAAGGCGCGGATCAAGATTCTGGTCAAGGCCTTGGGCATCCAAGCCTTCGCCAAGGAAGTGGAGGAGGAATGGCAGTACCTCAAGGACGGCCCGGCGCAGTTGACCGACGTCGAGTATGAGCGTGTCGCCAGTGCCTTCGTGTCCCCCGACTACCGTTCACTGTCCGACACTGACCTGGATTTCGGCACACACCTGGCCGAGAACCCAGCCTTCGCGCGCTGGGTCACGCGCAACGTCCAGCCGCACAAGGTCGCGGGTTACACCAGCGTCGTGCTGTCGACCAAACCGGGCTTCGACTCACCGCCGGGGGACGTGACGACCGAGCAGATGACGGCCGTGGCCGAGTGGTCCGAGCAGTTCGGCTTCGGCGAGATTCGCATCGCCCATGAACAGAACATCGTGCTGCCGGACGTGCCCAAGGCTGATCTCTATACGCTGTGGTGCCTGGCCTGCGAGCAAGGACTGGGCTGCGCCAATATCGGTTTGCTGACTGACATCATCGCGTGCCCCGGCGGCGATTTCTGCGCGCTGGCCAACGCCAAATCGATCCCGATTGCCCAAGCGATCCAAGGCCGTTTCGAGGACCTGGATTACCTCCACGACCTGGGCGACATCAGCCTGAACATCTCCGGCTGCATGAACGCCTGCGGTCACCACCACATCGGCAACATCGGCATTCTGGGGGTCGATAAGAACGGCAGCGAGTGGTACCAGATCACCCTCGGCGGCAGCCAGGGCAAGAGCAGCGCCCTGGGCAAGGTCATCGGCCCGTCCTTCAGCGCCGCCGAAGTGCCCGAGGTAATCGAGCGGATCATCGCTACGTTCGTCAGTTACCGCGAGAGCGAAGAACTGTTCGTCGACACTCTGCAACGCATCGGTCTTGAGCCATTCAAGGAGAAGGTTTATCCGAAGGTGCTGGAGGTCTCGGCATGAACAATCTGCTGCGACTAGAGGAGGGTGTGGCGCGGATTGTAGCTGACGATCCGTGGGTAATGGTCCGGGAACTGGAGGGTGAGTTACCGGCCGGGCCGCTGATATTACCGTTGAGTCGCTGGCTTCTGGAGCCGGCGCAGCATGCGGTATGGCTGGGGCCGGATGATGAAGTGGAAAGCCTCAAGCCGTGGTTTGACTCATTGCCGCTGATTGCGCTGGATTTCCCGAGTTTTCGCGACGGTCGCGGTTACAGCCAGGCGTACCTGCTGCGCACTCGATCGGGCTGGACGGGAGAGTTGCGCGCGGTCGGTGATGTGCTGCGCGATCAGCTCAGCCACATGCGCCAATGCGGTTTCGACAGCTTTGCGGTGCGCGAAGACAAATCCGCTGAGGACGCGCTGAAGGGACTGGCCGGGATGAGCGTGTTGTACGGGCGTTCGGTGATTGAACCGCGGCCGTTGTTCAGAAGACGCTGACACACAAGCTCCAACACTGCTTTTTTTGTAGCAGCTGCCGAGCTTGCGAGGCAGCGTTCGGCGACGAAGTCGTCGTGAAATCAAGCGATGCGGTTTACAGGAAAACCGCGTTTGCAGGGTTTACGACGACTTCGTCGCCGAACGCAGCCTCGCAAGCTCGACAGCTGCTACAGGCTTGCTCTTGTGTTTTTGCTTGGGGCGCTGATGGCATTTTGGTAGAGTCCGCGCCTCATCAGGGAGTTGGCAAAGAAAGGAGTCTGGTTTGAGCGTGGGCAAAAAGATGTTGGGGCTGATTGCGCTGTTGCTGATTGTGGCGCTGTGGGCCAGTTATTTGTGCGCCCAGCATGGGCGCCATCCTAGAGGTGAAAGTCCTCTCTTGAGCTGGCCACAGCGAATGAAGCGAAGCGCAACTGCATGAGGGCGACCGAGTGTGGGAAGGAAGCGTGGAACGTAAACCG